>NZ_JBFREP010000009.1:0-278032 GCF_052114365.1 Agrobacterium sp. MCAB5 | reverse complement strand
GCCAGTCCGTCCGGGCAGGGGAAGAAATACCGGCCTCGCCGTGACCGGATGCGTGAGCTGGGCGACAGGCATGTCGAAAACGTCCGAGATGATTTGGGCATCGCACAGCGTCGCTGTTTCCAGCCGGTGCCGCAGCCGTCCATCCTTCAGAAAAATCAGGTGATCGGCATATTGCAGGGCGAGATTGATATCATGCAGCACGGCAACTATCGTGCGGTTGTGATGGGTGACGAGGCCAGCCAGCATATCCAGCACCTCTATCTGGTGATGCAGATCCAGAAATGTCGTCGGTTCGTCCAGCAGGATGATATCTGTCTGCTGCGCGAGCGCCATGGCGATCCACGCGCGCTGGCGCTGGCCGCCGGAGAGGCTGTCGATTGCTCTTTCAGCAAGGCCTGACATTCCGGTCACAGAAAGTGCCTCGTCCACTGCGTCCGCGTCTTCCTCGCTCCACTGCTTCAAAAATCCCTGATGCGGGTAGCGGCCACGGGAGACGAGATCGAAGACCGAAAGCCCTTCCGGCGTGTGGTTCTGCTGTGCCAGCATGCCCAGCCGCTTTGCCACCTCCCGTGTGGGATGATGAAATATGTCGCGGCCGTCGAGAAGGATATAGCCGCTTGCCGGGCGGTGCAGGCGGGCAAGTGCGGAGAGAAGCGTCGATTTTCCCGACCCGTTCGGACCGAGCAGAACGGTGAATCGGTTCGGGGCAACGTCTATGGACACGTCGGCAAGCACGGGCGTGTCGCCATAGGCAAACTCAATTGCCTTGGCCGCAAGACGTATGTCCGCGCGTCTATTGTTGCCACCGTCGTCCAAGATCTTCCCCGTTTGAATGAGCCGCCACCAGAATTATTGATGACTGTAGTAGTCAAGTATACAGCTTTCGAAAAGCCGGTTTTTACGCGGTGATTTGCACAAAAAGCGACGATCTGTGCCTCGAATCAGAACTGTGGAGGCATGAGGGAGCGCGCATTCGCCAGATGTTTCGCCGGTGACAAGCCGAATTAAAGTTGACTACTACATTCATCAATTGAAAGAGCGGTGCATCATCGTCGCGATGACGTAAGGGGCAGCCGGGGACAAGACAGATGCATGACGGTTCGATGATCATTCAGGTAGGCTCGCGAGCGCTGTTGGCGTTGCTTCTGGCCGGAGTTGCCCTGCCTGCTTTTGCGCAGGAGAATACGGCACCGAAGAAAAATGCCGACGAGACGACCGTGCTTGAGACGATAACCGTTAATGCCGACGTCAAAAAAGGCGCGCGCGGTTATCAGCCGATAACCACGGGCACTGCGACGCGCACCGAGACGCCGATCCTCGATATTCCGCAATCGGTTAACGTCGTGACCGATGAAGTGCTTCGCGACCAGCAGGCGCGCTCGCTGGATGATGCTCTCGCCAATGTCAGTGGCGTTACCCAGTCAAACACGCTGGGCGGCACGCAGGATGCCGTTATCCGCCGTGGTTTTGGTGACAACCGCGACGGCTCGATCCTCATCAACGGGCTAAAGACCGCATTGCCGCATTCCTTCAACGATATGGCGGAGCGAGTGGAAGTGCTGAAAGGGCCAGCCTCCACGCTCTACGGCATTCTCGATCCGGGCGGCATGGTGAATGTCGTGACGAAGGAGCCTGAAGATACTTTCTCCGCCGAAGCCTATTCGCGCTTCTCAGCCTTTGGGGCGGGCAAGTATGGTACATCCGGCGGTTTCGATGTGACCGGACCTATTGCGGGAACGGATTTTTCCTATCGCCTGATCGGTCAGGGGGAGAACAGCGACTACTGGCGCAATTTTGGTGAGAAAAAGAACTGGCTGATCGCACCCTCGCTAAAATGGAGCGGCGAGGATACCGACATTACGGTTTCCTATATGCATGAGGATTACAGCGTGCCCTTCGATCGCGGCACGATCTTCGATCCGGCGACAGGAAAGGCAATCAATGTCAGCCGACGTCTCAGGCTGGACGAGGCCTATAACATCACCGATGGCAAATCCGATCTGGCGAGTATCTCAATAGACCGCCAATTGTCCGAAGACTGGAAACTGTCGCTGAACTACGCCTATAGCCAAAACGAATATTCCGACAACCAGGCCCGCGTGATGGGTTACAATTCCCGCACGGGGCAGGTGACGCGGCGCGCTGACGCCACGCAATATTCCACCATCTACAACCACGCGGCCCGCGCTGACCTGACCGGTGAGGCTGATATTGGTGGCCTGCGCAACGATCTGCTGTTCGGCATGTCCTACGATTACAGCGACACGCTGCGCACCAACATGTTGCGATGCGCAAATTCCTCGAATTTCAACATTAACAATCCCGTTTACGGCAGGTTGCCGGCGTGCACGACGGTCAGGGCCGTCGACAGCGACCAGACGGAGGAGCTTTCCACTGCTTCGATCTATATGCAGGACGCCGTGCATCTGGGCGATCAATGGATCGCTGTCGGCGGTTTGCGCTACCAGTATTACGACATCTATGCCGGCAAAGGCCGCCCCTTCGTGGTCAACACCCAGAACAATGGCGGCGAACTCATCCCCAATGCCGGTCTCGTCTACAAGATCACGCCGGATGCATCCCTTTATGCCAATGTGGCGAAAACCTTCCGCCCGCAATCCTCGATCGGAGCCTATTATGGCGGGCTTGATCCGGAGGAGGGCATTTCCTATGAGGTGGGCGCCAAGTTCGACCTGTTCACCGGTTTGAATGCCAATATTGCTTTGTTTAATGCCCGCAAGCGCAATGTCGCCTATTCGGAGGATGTAGGCGGTGTGTCGACGGTGAAGGCCGCCGGTCTCGTTCGCTCGCGCGGGGTGGAGGTGGATATTGCCGGCAACCTTACCGATAGTCTCGATCTAATCGCAAGTTATGCCTATACGGACGCTCTCGTTCTCGAAGATTCCACCTATGCCGGCAAGCGACTGCCGAATGTCGCGCGTCACACCGGCTCGCTGTTTCTTGCCTATGATGTCGGTGAGGTCGGGCCGAACGGCAACACGCTGCGGATCGGCGGAGGAGTGCGGGCCGTCGGCCAGCGTGCCGGCATCAACGACAATTCCTATGACCTGCCGGGTTATGCCGTCTTCGACGCCTTTGCGACCTATACGCTTCAGCTGGAGAAACCGGTGACCCTACAGCTCAATCTGAAGAACATCTTCGACAAAAGCTATTATACCTCATCCATTGGCTCCACCAGCTACGCCAATGCTGTCGGCGAGCCCTTCAACGTCAGCCTCACGGCCAGCGTGAAATTCTAAGGGTACAGGCGGAGCAATCCATCTGGGTCTTGCCGCTGCTGATGAAAGCAGACTCGTGCGTTTCTTGCATGGCTGCGCTGCATTAAAGCCTATTTAATATGCGGCAAAACCGGGTATCTTGTTTTCATCGAAGCGATGCACCTCCTCCCGCAAAGCTTCGGATTGAGATGACCCTATCCTCCTCCCAAGGGTTGTCTTGTGAACAATGGCACTCCTCCTCCCAGCCGTTGTTCGAAATTTCGGAAAGCCTGCCGCACCTCCTCCCGCGGCGGGCTTTTTCGTTTTCGGGACAGGGGCATCACAAGCCAAGCGCGAGCTGCGCTTCCTCTTCACTCTCTTCGGTGCTCAGCGAGGAAAGGGTAATCCCCAACAGCCTTACCGGACGTTTGAATGGAAAGACGGAGGCAAGCAGGCTCTCTGACATCTCTTGGATCGTTGCGAGGTCAGACACGGCTCCCGACACTGTTTTGCTGCGTGTCGCCTGGCTGAAATCCGAATATTTGATTTTCACGGTCACCGTCTTTCCCGTGATGTCGTGGGCCTCGCAATAACGCCAGACTTTCTGAGCCAGAGGGCCAAGCTCTGCCTTCGCCAAGTCGAGATCGTCGATATCCTCGACGAATGTGTCTTCTGCGCCAACAGACTTACGGATGCGATCGGGCTTGACCTGCCGTTCATCGATACCGCGGGCGATGTTGTAGAAGTAAGGGCCGGACTTCCCGAAATGCTGTTGCAGAAAACCGAGTGATTTCGACTTGAGATCGAGCCCTGTTTCGATGCCGTGCCGTTTCATCCGCTCGGCCGTGGCGGGTCCCACGCCATGGAATTTCTTGACGGCCAGGGCTTCAACAAAGCCAGGCCCATTCTTCGGCGTAATGACGGCCTGGCCATTCGGTTTGTTCAGGTCGCTTGCCATCTTGGCTAGAAACTTGTTGTAGGAGATGCCGGCAGATGCATTGAGGCTGGTGACCGCCTTGATTTTTGCGCGGATCTCCAGCGCAATTTCGGTGGCGATCTCCATGCCTTTCAGGTTTTCGGTGACATCGAGATAGGCTTCGTCGAGCGATAGCGGCTCGATCAGAGGGGTATATTCGGCAAATATCTCGCGTATCTGTTGCGACACCTGCCGGTATACCTCGAAGCGTGGCGGTACGAAGATCAGATCCGGGCATTTCCGTTTGGCAGTGACGGACGGCATGGCGGAATGCACGCCGAAGGTTCTCGCCTCATAACTTGCCGCAGCCACCACGCCTCGTGCGGCCGATCCGCCGACGGCGACCGGCAGGCCGCGAAGTGCGGGGTTGTCGCGTTGCTCCACCGATGCATAAAAGGCATCCATGTCGATATGGATGATCTTTCGAACAGCCGTGTTATCCATCGTTCCAGCCTGTACGATCTTCCCTATTTCCACATCGCCCGCATCCGCGCGCCTACATCGATGCGGATCTGCTGCGCGCTGCGCTCGGAGGCTGCGGCCGAAACCAGGGGCCAGGTGGCGGTTTCAAAGAACTGCAGCAAAGTTGCCGGTATGAAGCGGGTTCTAGCGGCATAGACATGCCGGTCGCCCTGCGCGTTCTGGCCATGGGTGAAGAACCGTTGCGGGGTTATCAGTGACAGACTGTCCTTGGCGCGCGTCATGGCGACATAGAGCAGCCGACGTTCCTCCTCTACTTCATGCGTGGAGCCGACGCCCAGATCGGAGGGTATGCAGCCATCGACCACGTTCAGGATAAAGACGGAACGCCACTCCTGGCCTTTTGCCGAATGAATGGTTGAAAGCGTCAGATAATCCTCATCGAGCAGCGGCACGCCTGCCTGATCGCTGGTGGCATCCGGCGGATCGAGCGTCAGTTCGGTGAGGAAGCGTTCGCGGGAAGGATAGCCGCCGGCAATCTGCTCGAGTTGCAGCAAATCGGCCTTCCGCGTCTCGGCATCCTCATGGATGCGTTCGAGGTGGGGCTCGTACCAGAGCCGCGCCTGCTCGATATCTGATGGCCAGCCGCCGTGCAATTTTCGCATGTTCGCCAGCAACTGCACGAAGGATACCCAGTCATCACCGGTTTTGGGTGGCGGCGGAATTTCGGCTAGGGCGAGCAGAGGTTCAGGATCTGCCGCAATCGTATCGAGAATATTGCCGGCTTTCTTCGGCCCGATACCCGGCAGCATCTGAAGTAGCCTGAAACCGGCGACGCGGTCACGCGGGTTTTGCGCGAACCGCAATACCGCCAGCATGTCCTTTACATGGGCACTGTCGAGAAACTTCAGGCCGCCAAATTTGACGAAGGGAATATTGCGGCGTGTAAGTTCAACTTCAAGCGGCCCGCTGTGACTGGAGGTGCGAAACAGCACGGCCTGTTGCTTCAGCGTCATGCCGGTCTCACGATTGGCCAGCACCTGGTCAATAATGAAGTTCGCCTGCTCGGTTTCGCTTTTTACTGTCACGAGCTTTGGCCGCTCGAGCGACTGTCGTTCGGTCCAGAGGTTTTTGGTGAATCGCTCACGGGCAAGGTCGATGACACCATTGGCGGCAGCCAGTATCGGCTGTGTCGAGCGATAGTTGCGATCAAGGGTGATAATATCGGCAGCCGGGCTGAAAGATGCCGGAAAATCAAGGATATTGCGCACCGTTGCTGCCCGGAACGAATAGATCGACTGGGCATCGTCACCCACCACGGTCAACCCGCGACCGCCCGGCTTCAGTGCCATCAGCACCGCGGCCTGCAGCCGGTTGGTATCCTGATATTCGTCGACCATCACGTGGTCGAAACGATTGCCGATATCGCCTGCAAGGTCGGGATCGCTGACCATCTGGGCCCAGTAGAGCAGAAGATCGTCGTAATCGAGAACGTTCTGGGCCTGCTTGGCCTCGACATAGGCGGCGAATAGTTGCTTGAGCTCTTCTTCCCAGCTGGACACCCATGGATAGTGCTGGCGCAGGATTTCTTTCAGTGGCGTTTGTGAATTGACGGCGCGCGAATAGATCGCAAGGCAGGTGCCCTTTGTCGGAAAACGGCTCTCGGTCTTGGAGAAACCCAGTTCGTGTCGGGCAAGGTTCATCAGATCAGCGCTGTCTTCGCGGTCGTGGATCGTGAAATCCACGTCCAGTCCAATCTGTTCCGCATAGATTCGCAAGAGGCGCGCGCCGATCCCGTGAAACGTGCCGGACCAGGCCATCGCATCCGTGAGGGCTCCGGCGTTAGCGCCGATGACCTGCTTGCAGATACGCTCGACACGACGCGCCATTTCGGAAGCGGCACGCCGTGAAAACGTCATCAGCAGGATGCGGCGAGGATCGGCGCCATTGACGATCAGATGCGCCACCCGGTGCGCCAGCGTATTGGTCTTGCCGGAACCGGCACCGGCGATAATCAGCAACGGTCCAGCCGTGTATCCGCCTGAAGGCCCAACGCCATGTTCCACGGCCTTGCGTTGCTGCTCGTTCAGTTTGTCCAGATAGGCAACCGCCATGCCTGCATCCTTGATATTTGCCTATCCGCACGACGACGGCATTTTTCAAAAGCACTCTTGTTGCAATGATTAGCAAAAACTCAAACAGCAGGCCAGAACAAATAATGAACGCATGTCTCTGTCCTCCACACTGCGGTGGACAAACCTGGTTGATCGATATTCGCAGCCTCAATCGGGTTCCGCATGGCGTGTCGAGCGGCATGCTTTTCAAACCACTGAACCAACCCGGCGGCTGATGAGTTCACCAGTCGCGTCTTGGAAGACGTGTTTGTTGGGAGGACAAAAGCATGAAGCATCTGAAACTATGCCTGATCGCTGTTGCAGCACTGGCCACATCGACATTTGCGTTTGCCGAGCAGAAGGCCATGAGGTCTGACGCCACGATCGCGTCGGATATCAATTATCTGCTTTATACGCCCAAAGACTATGCCGGTTCGGACAAGACCTATCCTCTCGTGGTCTGGCTGCATGGCGGCGATCAGGGCGGGAGCGACGTCGAAAAGCTGCGCCGCAGCGGTCTGCCAAAATTGATCGAAGGGGGCCGTGATTTTCCTTTCATGGTGTTTTCGCCACAAAATCCGAGCGAGGAACTGCTTTATCCGATCGAACGTGTCGCAAGCGTCCTGGCTTCCGTTGTGGCGGATCATCGAGTGGACCGCAGCCGTATCTATCTGATCGGATATAGCCGGGGAGGGTTCGGCGCCTGGTCAATGGCCGAGCAGTTTCCGCAAACTTTTGCTGCGGTCGTCCCAATTGCCGGTGGCGGCATCCGCCATTACCTCAACCGCACCAATGAAAAGACAGCATTCTGGGCCTTTCACGGCTCAAGGGACGAGGTGATTCCTTTGTCCGATACTGTTGTCCTCGTTCAGCGTCTCCAGGAACTGAAACGTAATGTGCGGCTGACGGTTTTTGAAGATACGAACCATGAAGAGGTGGAGGCAAAAGTGCTCGGCGATGAGGCGATGTGGACCTGGCTTCTCCAGCAAAAGCTTGCAGACGCAAAGACGCCTTCGGTACCCTGAACCCGCAGCGGGCACCGTTTTACCGCTGGTATGGAAGCCCATAACCCAGCGCGGCCGTCATAAGGCCGGGCTGGCCGCCTCATAAGCTTTCGTCAAAACATCTCTCCGCAAGCGTGTCTTTCGCCTCTTGACACAGAGTAGAGAAGTCGTGCTAATACGCATTAACAGCTAATACGTATTAGCAGTCAACGACTGTCGGGGAGGGCATTGCGTGACCAGCCATAAACGCCTTACTCAGAACGATATTGCGAAGCTTGCCGGCGTCAGTCAGGCAACAGTATCGCTTGTTCTGAACGGCGCGCCGACCGCGATTGCGCGTATCCCGGCTGAAACACGCGAACGCGTACAGGCGGTCATTCGCAAGACGGGTTATGTCGCGGACCCGATCGCGCGCCGCATGGCCAAGGGGCTTAATCGCATCCTCGGCGTCTTCACCTACGAGCCTGCTTTTCCAAGCGCACAGGCGGACTTCTTCACGCCGTTCCTGTTGGGCATCGAGGAAGAGGCGCAACAGCAGGCGTACGATCTTCTGCTGCTGACCAGTGCCGGCGTCGGCAACAACCGCAAGATTTTTTCCGAGGGCAACAGGCTCCGGATCGCCGATGGCTGCCTGGTACTGGGCCGTGAATTCGACCGCAAGGAGCTTACCCGGCTGGTCTCGGAAGATTATCCATTCGTGGCGATCGGCCGACGCGACGATGCTGGCGGGCCCGTGCCCTATGTTGGCGGCGACTATGGCGCGGGCACACGGCAGCTTGTTGAAGATGCCATGATGCTCGGGCATTCCAAGCTCGCCTATATCGGCCCTGCGGGTCCGGCGGAATCGATTGCCGACCGCTGGCGAGGTTTCAGTGATGCGCTCGGCACGGCGGCGACGCTTGCCTTGCACATAAAGGCGGTAAACCGGCCTGCCGAAAAGATCCTCGACGCGATCATCGAAAGCGGCGCGACGGTGGCATTTTTCATAGAATTGGCGGATGCGGTGCGCGTCGAGACTTTGGCACGGGAGCGCGGAATTGGGGTGCCCGACGTGTTTTCGATGGTCGTGCTTGGCAGCCATATTCGTGCCGGCCGCAGCCCGGTGCGTTTCACATCCTATGAAATTCCCCGTGAAGAGATGGGCCGGCAGGCGACTGCAATGCTGGTGAACCGCATCGAGACCGGCAGCCCGGGAAGTCAAATTCTACTCAAGTGCCAACCCGTCAAGGGTGAAACATTGGGGCCGGCTCCAGTGGCCTCCCCAGATAAGTCCCCAGTCAACAAAACGGATGAGACGACGTGAAAGAGATGCAAGCAGACATTCTTGTGGTCGGTGGTGGCCTTGGCGGCGTGGCGGCGGCCCTCGGTGCCGCACGCGCCGGAAAGCGCGTGATCATGACCGAGGAATATGACTGGATCGGCGGTCAGTTGACCAGCCAGGCCGTGCCATCGGACGAACATAGCTGGGTCGAGCAGTTCGGCATCACCCGCTCTTATCGCGCACTACGCAACGGCGTGCGCCAATATTACCGCGACCATTATCCTTTGACGGAAGGCGCCCGCTCCTGGAGTGACCTCAATCCGGGTGGCGGCTGGGTCAGCCGCATCTGCGCCGAGCCGCGCGTCAGCCTTGCGGTGATGGAAAGCATGCTTATGCCCCATATCGGTGCCGACCGGCTGACGGTGCTCAAGCCCTATCGGCCGGTTGCTGCCGATGTGGACGGCGACCGGGTCCGCGCGGTCACCGTGCGCCATCGCGACAGCGGAGCGGAGATCGTCATTTCCGCCGACTACATTCTTGATGCCACCGAGCTTGGCGATCTGTTGCCGATGACGGGCACGGAATATGCCAAGGGGTTCGAGGCGCAATCGGACACGGGGGAGCCCAGCGCGCCGGCCAGCGCCCAGCCTGATAATGTGCAGGCCGTATCGATCTGCTTTGCCATCGACCATGTCGACGGCGATCAGACGATCGACAAGCCTGACAATTACGACTACTGGCGCAAGTACCAGCCGCATTTCTGGGGTGGGCCGATGCTCGGTTTCACCGCGCCGCATCCGCGCACGCTGGAACACACGACCCGCTCCTTCACGCCCAATCCGGACGACGATCCGTTGCTGGTTGATGCCGACCAGCGCAAGGGCGGTGGCGATGAAAACCTCTGGATTTTCCGTCGCATCGCGGCACGCAAGAACTTTGCGCCAGGTTTTTATAAATCCGACATCTGCCTCGTGAACTGGCCGATGATCGACTACATGGACGGCACCATCATCGATGTGTCGGAAGAAGAAAAGGCGCGGCATCTGAAGGCGGCGGCCGAACTTTCCTATTCGGTGTTTTACTGGTTGCAGACCGAAGCGCCGCGCCTTGATGGCGGACAGGGCTTTCGCGGCCTGCGTCTCAGAGGCGATATTACCGGCACCGAACACGGCCTTGCCATGGCGCCCTATATCCGGGAAAGCCGCCGCATCAAGCCGGTCACGCGCATCGTCGAACAGGATCTTTCCTACACGGTTCGCGGTGACAGGGGGGCTGTCCGCTATCGCGACAGCATCGGCATCGGCATGTACCGCATCGATCTGCACCCATCGACCGGTGGCGACAACTATATCGATGTGCCTTCCTGCCCGTTCGAGATCCCGCTTGGCGCACTCATACCCGAGCGCGTGAAGAACCTTATTCCGGCGGGCAAGAACATCGGCACGACGCATATCACCAATGGCTGCTACCGCCTGCATCCAGTCGAATGGAATATCGGCGAAGTGGCTGGAATGCTGGCGGCCTATTGCCTGGAAAAAGGTCTCACACCGCATCAGGTGCAGGAAGACGATGACCATCTTCATGTCTTCCAGACGGCGCTGACCCGCGAGGGCATCGAAATACGCTGGCCGGATATCGCGGCCTATTAGGACGGCGGACTGCCGTTCGATCTAACCCATCTTTGGAGGAGGACTGGGAATGAATAGTCATTGGAAAATGCAAACCACGGCCTGCGCGCTAGCCCTTATCGGCTCGGTTGCGCTGGCAGGGGCAGCGGCGGCGCAGGATGCGGTCAAGCTGCGCATGACGATCTGGAGTGCCAACGAGGCGCATCTAAAGCTGTTCAACGACATTGCAGCCGGCTTCAAAAAGGACCATCCAAATGTCAGCGTGACCTATGAGTCCCTGCCTTTCGACACCTATACCACTGCGTTGACGACCCAGATCGCCGGTGGCAACGCCCCTGACATGGCCTGGATTTTCGAGACCTCGGCCTATGATTTCGTCAAATCAGGCGCGCTCTATCCGCTCACCGACACGCTGAAGGCCGCGCAGGGTTACAATCTCGACGAAGTCAGCGCCGGGGCCACGGAACGCTGGTCGCAGGACGGAAAGCTCTTCGCCTATCCGTTCTCGACCTCGCCCTTTGCGGTCTTCGTCAACAATGATCTCATCAAGGCCGCAGGTGCAAAGACGCCGGCGGAGATGATCGCTGCCGGCGAATGGACCTGGGAAAACGCCATCGCGACCGCCTCGGCGGTCGCAAAATCCGGCAAGGGCGGGCTTGTCGTCCGCGACTTCAATTACCAGAGCTGGCAATATCTGACCTCCGTGTGGAACGGCTGGGGCGCATCGCCCTGGAGCGCGGATGGCGCAACGTGCACCATGGCGGAAAAGCCGATGGCGGATGCTCTATCGTTCATCCATGATGCCATCTTCAGCAAGAAGGCCATGCCCGGCCCCGGCGAGACGGTCGATTTCTTCGCCGGTAATGCCGCGATGACCATTACCCAGATCAGCCGGGCCTCGCTTTTGCCGAAGGACAAGCCTTTCGGCTGGGACCTCGTGCCGCTGCCGAAAGGACCGGCCGGTGAATACGCACTGATCGGGCAGGCCGGCATCGGCGTCATGCAGTCCGGAAAGAATGCGCAGACGGCGGCCGAATTCGTTGCTTACATGACCAATCCGGACAATTCGGCAAAGCTCAGCCAGTTCTTCCCCTCGGCACGCAAGTCGCTGTTGAATGCGGAGGTTTTGAAAAAAACCAATCCGCTGCTCAGCCAGGAACAGATCGAAAAGGTCGTCATATCAGGCATCGCCACGGGCAAGGTCATGCCCGGCCACACCGGCTTTGCGCAGATACAGCAGATCGTGCGCTCAAACCTCGATGCGGTCTGGCGGCCGGAGGCCGATGTCGCGGGAGCGCTTCAAAAAATCTGCGGCCAGATCGCGCCGCTCCTGAAGCGCTGAGGAGAAAGCCATGGCTGTCGCGCAGGAGATTACCCGTCCCCGGCATCGCCCTGCATCGGCGTTCTGGACCATCGCGCGGCGCGACAGTCTTGCTGGCTTTCTGTTCATCGCCCCGCAACTGATCGGGATCATCATCTTCGTGCTGATCCCGCTCGGGCTGGTGTTCTGGTATTCGCTGCATGAGTGGAACGTGCTCGCCAATACCTTCACCTATACCGGTGCGCAGAACTACCGGATGCTCATCGAAGACGGCAATCTTCTGGAGGTGCTGGGCGCGACCGGGATATTCTCCGCCGGCCTCGTCGTGTTCAACCTGTCGCTGGCGCTGCTGCTTGCCGTGCTGCTCAACCAGAAGCTTGCCGGCATAGCGATATTCAGAACGCTGTTCTTCTCGCCCGTCGTCGTGTCTCTGGTTGCCTGGACGATCGTCTGGGGTTTCCTGCTGCAGAAGAACGGCGGCATCAACGGCATGTTGCTGATGGTCGGCATCGAAGGCCCCAACTGGTTGCGCGAGGAGACGACAGCGATGATTTCGGTCATCGTCGTGCAGGTCTTCAAGAATGTCGGGCTCAACATGATCCTGTTTCTGGCGGCACTTCAGGGCGTGCCGAAGGAACTCTACGAGGCCGCCCGCATCGACGGCGCGCCAGCCTTCAAACAGTTCCGTCGCATCACCCTGCCGCTGATCAGCCCGACGATCCTGTTGACCTCGATCATCACCATTGTCGGCTCGTTACAGGTTTTTGCTCAGATTGCGGTTTTGACCCAGGGCGGGCCGGGTCTGTCGACCACGGTGCTGGTCTACTACCTCTATCAGCAGGCCTTCCAGTTCCATTTCTTCGGTTACGGCTCGACCCTGTCCATCCTGCTGTTTCTGATCGTTGCCGTGCTGACCTTTGCCCAGTGGCAGATGCGCAAGAGGATCGTCTTTTATGAAAGCTGACCTTTCCCCCCGCATGCAGGTGGCGCTCTACGGGTTGCTGTGCGTGCTGCTTATCCCCTTCGTCTTTCCGACCTGGTGGATGGTTACCTCCTCCATCAAGCCCATAAGCGACATCTTCGCCTTCCCACCGCAGCTCATCCCGCAGAGCCACGACTGGACGACCTATGCGAAGGTGTTCGAGTTGCAGCCCTTCGTGCGGCAATATTGGAACTCCGCCTACATTGCCGCTGTGGTGACGATCGGCACGATGATCATCTCCTCAATGGCAGGCTATGCCTTCGCACGGATCCGGTTTCCGGGCGCCAATGTGATCTTCATGATCGTGCTGCTTGGCCTGCTGATCCCGTCCGAAGTGACGATCGTGCCGCTCTTCCAGATGTTCCTGAAGGCAGGCATGGTCAACACCCACTGGCCGCTGATCCTCGTGCCGATTTTCGGGGCGCCAAGCGTGTTTGCCACCTTCGTCATGCGGCAGTTTTTTGTGACACTGCCGGGGGAGCTGGAGGAGGCCGCACGCGTCGACGGTCTTGGACGTTTCAAGATATTTCGCAAGATTGCCTTGCCCCTGGCAAAGCCGGCGCTTGCTTCGGTCGCGATCTTTACGTTCCTGCATTCCTGGAACCTGTTCCTCGAACCCATCGTCTTTCTCTCCAGCGCCGAGATGTTCACGCTGCCGCAGGCGCTGACGCAATATACCGACGCCTATGGCGGGCCGATGTGGAACATCCAGCTTGCCGCAGCGACGCTGACTGCGCTGCCCGTGCTCATCGTCTTCGTGATTGCCCAGAAGCAGTTTGTCGAAGGCCTCGCCCATACCGGCCTCAAGGGCTGAAGAACCGGAAACCGATTGATGGCTCACGTTACTCTCTCCGACATCCGCAAAAGCTATGGCGCGGTGAAAACCATTCACGGCATCGATCTCGCCATTAAGGACGGCGAGTTTGTTGTGCTTGTCGGGCCTTCCGGCTGCGGCAAGTCGACCCTGCTGCGGATGATAGCGGGGCTCGAAACGATTACCGGCGGAGAGCTCAGGATCGGCGAACGGGTCGTCAACGATCTCGATCCCAAGGATCGCGATATTGCCATGGTGTTCCAGTCTTATGCCCTATATCCGCATATGACGGTGGCCAGCAATATGGGCTTTTCGCTGGAGCATCGGGGCTCGAGCAAGCAGGAAATTGCTGAAAAGGTGAACTGGGCAGCGGATATTCTTGGCCTTGCGCAGCTGCTCGACCGTTATCCCCGCCAGCTCTCCGGCGGCCAGCGCCAGCGCGTCGCGATGGGCCGCGCCATTGTTCGCAATCCGCAGGTGTTCCTGTTCGATGAGCCCCTGTCAAACCTTGATGCGAAGTTGCGCGTCGTCATGCGCGGCGAGATCAAGGCACTGCACCAGAAGCTGAAGACCACCACGATCTATGTGACGCACGACCAGGTCGAGGCGATGACGATGGCCGACAGGGTCGTGGTTCTCAATGGCGGCAGGGTCGAGCAGATCGGCACGCCGCTCGAACTTTACGACCGCCCGGCAAATCAGTTCGTTGCAGGCTTCATCGGTTCGCCATCGATGAACTTCCTGAGCGGCGCGATAACTGAAAGAGGTTTTGAAACCGCAGGTATCGTGTTGCCCTTGCCAGTTTCCGCGGCCGGCTTTGCCGGCAAACAGGCCGTTTACGGCATCCGCCCGGAACACTTCCTGCTTGATGCCGGCGGCGTACCTGCCGAGATAATGCTGGTTGAACCATTAGGATCGGAAACGCAGGTCACCATGAAACTCGGCGATACCAAGGTACTCGGCGTCTTTCGGGAACGTATAGGGCAGGCAGTCGGCGACAGCATCATGGTCTCGCCGACGCTTAACTGCGTCCATCTGTTTTCGAGTGAAGACGGAGCAGGGCTGAACTGATCACGAGGCCATCTGCCTCTTGCGCCGGCCGAAGGCCTGATCAGATACTGGACTGCCAGGGAAAACCTCGCAGTCCAGCTGTTCCAATGGCTCACCCCATGACTGCTTTCAGAGGAAGCTGCTCTCGAATAGTTCGCCTGAATAGGCGGCGTGGGTGATGCCCGCTTCAAGATCGGCCTTGGTCAACTCATCGACAAAAACACCATTCTGCATGACCAGAACGCGGTCGCACATATGGGCTATAACCGACAGGTCGTGGCTGACGAGAACGAAGGTGAGGTTCTGCTCGTCGCGCTGATCGGCCAGCAGGTTCAGGATTTCCGCCTGAATGGAGACGTCGAGAGCGGATGTCGGCTCATCGAGAAGCAGGATCGGCGGCTCGAGGATAAGCGCGCGGGCGATCGCAACACGCTGACGCTGGCCTCCGGACAGTTCGTGCGGGAAGCGCTCGGCAAAATGCGCGGGCAGGCCAACCTGCTGCAGCGCGGCCGGAACCTTCGACCAGCCGTCACCAAGCCCCATGGAGCGGATCGGTTCGGCAAGAGCCCGGCCGATGCGGTGGCGTGGGTGCAGGGAACCATAGGGGTCCTGGAACACCATCTGCGCCAGCTTTAGCTCGTCGCGGCTACGCACTTTACCCACAGGCTTGCCTTCGAAAGAGATCGATCCGGTCCAGCCGGATTCCAGGCCGGCAAGCGACCGCAGCAATGTCGACTTGCCGCAACCGCTTTCGCCAACGATGCCGAGTGTCTCGCCTCGGTTGACCCGAAAGCTGACGTCGCGCACGACGTGATTGCGGGTTTCCTTCGTGCCGTAGACGACATCCAGCTTGTCTACCGTGATCATCGCGTCACCTCCGCATCGATTGCCTGGCGATCCAGCACCTTGAGGCGCCGGACCGGATTGCGGGGATCGGGCATGGCCGCGATCAGGCCCCGCGTATAGGGGTGTTGCGCATCTTCGAGCTTGGAAAGCGTCTCCACGACGCGTCCGCCATACATGACCAGCACGCGTTCGCAAAAGGCCGCAACCATGCGGATATCGTGACTGATGAGGATGAGGCCCGAATTGTTTTCGCGCACCATCTCGTCCAGAAGCAGAAGGACATCCTTGCGGACGCTGACATCGAGTGCTGAGGTCGGTTCGTCGGCGATGACCAGCTTGGGTTTGGCAAGCAGCATCATGGCGATCATCACGCGCTGTCCCATGCCGCCTGAAATCTGGTGGGGATAAAGCCCCATAACGCGGTCAGGATCGTTGATGCGCACGCGCAGCAGCATGTCGCGCGCGGCATTTCTGGCGGCCTTGCCCTTGAGGGCCAGATGCAGCTCGGCCGCTTCCGCCACCTGCTTTCCGATCGGCAGGACCGGATTGAGGGAATAACGCGGATCCTGCATGATGAGCGCCATCTCGCTGCCGCGGATCGCACCCATCTGGCGCTCGGATTTTTCAAGCAGGGGTTCGGAGAGGAAATCCATCCGTTCTGCCGTCACCGTGGCACTCTTGGGCAGAAGGCGCATGGCGGCACGGCCGGTCGTGGACTTTCCGGACCCGGATTCGCCGACGATACCGACACGCTCGCGTCCGACGTCGAAGTTGACATTGGAGACGGCGGGGATGGCGTTGCGGCCAAAGCGAACGTTAAGATCGCGGACCGAAAGAATGGGGGAGCTATCAGGAACGGGCATGACGCGGATCCAGTAGGTCGCGCAGCGTATCGCCAGCGATGTTGAAGGCAAGGCTCGTCAAAAGGATCGCGATGCCGGGCATGACGGCGACCCACCAGTAATCGAGCATGAATTTACGGCCGCTGGAAATCATCGCCCCCCATTCGGGAAGCGGCGGCTGCGCGCCAAGACCGAGGAAGCCAAGCGAGGCGGCCGTCAGGATGATGCCGGCCATATTCAATGTCAGCCTGACGATGACCGAAGGAATGCACATCGGCGCGATATAAAGAAACAGGATGCGCATCGGCGAGGCCCCATAGAGGCGTGCGGCCGCAACATAGTCGGTGTTGCGCACGACCAGCGCTTCGGCCCGCGCCAGACGCGCGATGGGCGGCCAGGCGGTCAGCGAGATCGCGATGATTGCGGTGCCGAGACCGGCTCCCATTGCAGCAGCAAAGGCAAGTGCCAGAACGAGCGAAGGGAAGGAAAGGACAATATCGGTCGCGCGCATCAGAATGGCGTCGGTTCTGCCGCCGAAGAAACCGGCCATGACACCGATTGCAAGGCCGATAGGGCCGACGATGACCGAGACCGACAAGACGGTCTGGATCGTGATGCGGGTGCCATAGACGAGGCGGCTGAAAATGTCTCGGCCAAATTCGTCGGTTCCCGCCAGATGCGCCCAGCTGGGAGGCTGGAGCGCATTGTCGAGCACCTGGCGCACCGGATCATATGGCGCAATCAGGGGAGCGAAAATGGCAACCACGACCAGAATGGCGAGAATGGCAAAACCGAACATTCCAAGCGGTTCGTCGCCAAGCTTCCGCAGCGTCCGCGCCGTCGTTGTGGATATCCGAGACAACGCGCTGCGGCTCCGCACGGGAGTGTTCTGAGTTATATCGGTCATCGAGCGACCTCCCGTGTCCGCGGGTCAAGCGTGGTGTAGGCCACGTCTGCGAGGAAGTTGAGCATCATGAAGATGAAGCCGATGACGATCGTGGCTGCGAGGATCGCATTCATGTCACCGATAAGCAGTGCGTTCGTCATGTATTGTCCGATGCCGGGCCAGGAAAAGACGATTTCGGTCACAACGGCGCCTTCCAGCAGATTGCCATAGGAGATGGCGAGAACAGTGATCAGCTGCACCGCGATATTCGGCAGTACATGGCGGGTTACGGTGCGCGCCGGGCTGACGCCTTTCGCACGCGCCGCAATCACGTAATCCTGGCTGAGCTGTTCGAGCGTGAAGGCGCGGGTCATGCGGGTAATGTAGGCCATTGCCATATAGGCAAGGATGATCGCCGGCAGCATGATATGCGCGAGCGCATTCCAGAAAATCTCTGTCTCACCTGCGAGAAGAGTGTCGACCAGCATCAGCCCTGTTCTCGGCTCCACGAGGCCTTCGTAAAAGACGTCCACGCGACCGGGCCCGGCGACAAGGTTGAGATTCGCATAAAAAATCACGAGCCCGACGATACCGAACCAGAATACGGGTATCGAATGCCCCACCAGCGCAAAGACACGTGCGAACTTGTCGATGAACGTGTCGCGAAACAGGGCCGCGGCGAGACCGAGCGGGACGCCGATGACGGTGGAGATGATGATGGCCAGCGTTGCAAGCTCAAGCGTCGCCGGGAAGGCTTGCGCCAGGTCCCGCGTTACCGGGTTTCCGGTCAGAATAGCTATACCGAAATCGCCGTGCAGCAGGCCGCGGAGATAGATGAAAAACTGCTGGTAGAGAGGGAGATCAAGCCCAAGCCGAGCCCGCATGGCTTCATAGGCCTTGGGATCTGCAAGCTCACCGACGATTGCCCCGACCGGATCGGTCGGCATCACCCGGCCAATGATGAAGGTGATGCAGAGCAGGATGAAGAGGCTAACGACAAGTTGCAGGAAGCGATGTCCAAGCCCGCGCAATGAAATTTCAGTCATCGCAAATCGCACTTCCACGAGAAAACGCTGTCAGCGATGCCACTTTTTGAACGGCTCGCCGCAGACGAGCAATTCTACCCTGCAAAAACTTTTGATGGTACTTCATCCCAACTCCTCCCTGAGCTAACATGAAAACATATGACGTAACGCCACGTCATCATATGAGTAACGAAGGGATTCGTTTTCTGCAAGAGGGAAGAGTGGCATGATGGGCGATAGGGAAAAGCCGCGGGAGCGGCGGGCACAACAGATCATCGATAATCTCAGTGCAGAAATTCGCAGTGGAAAACTGAAGAACGGCGATCAGCTTCCCACGGAACCGCAGCTTGAGCGCACCTACGGCGTGAGCCGCACAGTGGTTCGCGAGGCGATCGCGGATCTGCGCTCTTCCGGCTATGTCATTCCCATCCATGGCAAGGGCGTGTTCGTCAGCAATGTCAGCGAGTGGGCGGGTGTGAAGCTGACGCAATCCGAAGTTGGCACAATTGCAGAAACGCTGGAAATGCTTGAGTTTCGGCTCGCAACCGAAGGCGAAGCAGCGGCAATTGCCGCCTATCGCCGCACAGCCCAGCAGGAAGCGGCGATTTCCGCAGCCCATCGGAAAATGGGCCGGGCCATCGATGCGGGCGAAAGCACCGTCAGTGCCGATTACGAGTTTCACACGGCCATTGCGATAGCGACCAACAACCGGTTCTATCTCGAGGCACTGCGCCAGTTCGGGTCACGTTCGATACCGCGCGGTCAGTTTCCAACCCTGCCGGAGACGGGCGACGCGGATTATCTGCGCAAAGTGCAGGCCGAACATGAGGCAATCCTGCGCGCCATCGTAGAGCAGGATCCGGATGCCGCGCGGAAAGCCATGCGCGATCATATGCTTGCGAGCCAGCGTCGATACAGGTTGCTTTCCGAGGCGCAATAGCATCTCGACACTCATCTTATTTCGTGCGATGTCATATGATGACTAGCATGGAGTGAGGAGAGAATCGATGTATGTCGGCACCCAGGTGACAGCGCGCGATGACGAGGATTTCAAGGTTTGGGCGCAGCTTGGCGTCAAGAATATCAACGCAGATCCGCCTGGTGCACCCGCAAGCTGGACCTTTGAGGATTTTGAGCGCCACCGTGACAAGGTCGAGAGCTTTGGCCTCGTGCTCGACATGGTGCAATTGCCGTTGCCATCAAGGCCGATCGAACAGGCATCGTTTCCCGATATCCTGCTTGCCGGGCCAGGACGCGACCGGCAGATCGATGCCGTCTGCAGAATGATTGAGGATATCGCCAGGGCCGGCATCCCGGCGGCGAAATACAACCTCAATCTCATCGGCATCCCGCGCACTGAAATGGAGCGTGGGCGTGGTGGTTCGCTCAATGAAGCCTGGCGATGGGACAAGGCGGACCATGACGCGGCTCCGGGCCTTGCCGGTGTTCTATCCGAGGACGAAAATTGGGAACGCATCGACTATTTCCTCGAACGCGTGGTGCCGGTTGCCGAAAGCAACAAGGTGCGGCTTGCCTGCCATCCGCATGACCCCTACACCCCGCCCGGCTACAAGGGTGTCACCCGGGTGCTCGGTACCGTCGAGGGCCTGAAGAAATTCGTGCAAATGCGGGAAAGCCCCTATCACGGCCTGAACTTCTGCCAGGGATCGATCGGCGAGATGCTCGACAATCCGCGCGAGGAGATCGACGAGATCATCCGCTGGTTTGGCAGCCGCGACAAGATATTCAATGTCCATTTCCGCAACATCAGCGGCGGCAAGCTGTCGTTCATGGAAACGTTCCCCGACGAGGGTGACATGGACATGGTCCGTTCGCTGAAGCTCTACCATGAACTCGGCTACCGCTACATGATCATGCCCGATCATGTGCCGACGATTGCGGGCCGCGATCCCGTCGGTGTCGCCTTTGCGTTTTGCTACGGCTACATCGCCGCGCTCATCGAGGCGCTTAATAACAACCATCTTTGACTGTTTCAGGCCGGTTGGCGCGTGGTGCTGCCGGCTTGCAATTACCGATCTGTAGGAGGAGCAGGTATGAAAAAATCAATGATCCGTCTCGCATTCACCACCGTTCTGGGAGCCATGTTGGTGCAGGCGTCGCCGGTGGCGGCCAAGACCCCCAACGACCAGCTCGTCGTCGGGACATCGCTTGCCCAGGTGCTGTCGCTAGACCCGCATCAGGCCACCGAAGCGAAAGCCAACGAAATCATGGCCAATCTTTACGATCGGCTGATCTCGGTCGATGGCTCGGGGAAGGTTTCGCCGCAGCTGGCAGAGCGCTGGGAGACAGATGACAAGGGCATCACGTTTCATCTTCGCGCCGCCAACTTTGCGTCGGGCAATCCCGTTACCTCCGCAGATGTGGTTTATTCGTTCAGCCGCCTTTTGAAGATGAATCAGGCGGCGGCCGCCAACCTCAAGCGCGTCGGTTACAACGCGGAAAATGTCGACAAGCTGGTGAGCGCCCCGGACGAGAAGACGGTCCGTATCGAACTGTCAGGGCAAACGACCTCCGAGCTGCTGCTCTATCGTCTGGCGATGGTCATTGCCAGTGTCGTCGACAGCAAGGAGCTCAAGTCCCATGAAGTTGATGGCGACTGGGGCAATGCGTGGCTGAGAACAAATTCCGCCGGTTCAGGACCCTTCACCCTCAATCGCTGGTCGCCGAACGAAATCATCATTCTTGAGGCCAACAAGGACTATGTGGCTGGCAGCCCGAAAATGCGTCGCGTGATCGTCCGGCATGTACCGGAAAGCCAGGTGGAGCGCCTGATGCTGGAGCGAGGCGACATCGATATTGCCAGCGCGCTGACGGCATCCGACCTTGCGACCTTCAACAACAAGGAAGGTTTTCAGATCCAGCGCGTGCCGACGGGTGGTTTCTACGTCCTGTCCATGAATGCCGGCAAGGAGCCTCTTTCCAACCCCAAGGTTCGCGAAGCGATTGCTTACGGCATCGACTACAAGGGAATGGAAAAGACCATCATGGGCCCCTATGGCAGGGCGCGCACGGTGCCGGTTCCGGAGAATTTCGAATATGCCATTCCAAGCCCCGACTGGAAGCTTGATGTCGAGAAAGCGAAATCTCTTCTGAAGGAAGCCGGTTATGAGAATGGCTTCACGCTTAATCTGAAGACAATTGCCCAAACGCCGCGCATCGATCTTGCTACGGCCATCCAGGCATCGCTCAGCCAGGTCGGTATCAAGGTGAACATTCAGCAGGGTAACGGTTCGGACGTGATTGCCGCTCACCGTGCGCGGGACTTCGATCTGCTTATTCCGCAGACGGGCGCCTATATGCCCAACGTCCTCGGCTCGATGGAGCAGTTCTCCAGTAACCCCGACAACTCGCTTGCTGCCAACAATGCCGGCAATTTCGTCTGGCGCTCTGCCTGGGACATTCCGGAACTGACGGCTCTGACCGCAAAGGCTTCCCTTGAGCCCGATGCCAAGAAACGTGGGGAAATCTACACCCAGATGCAGGAAATGTTCGTCGCGCAGAAGCCAGCGGTTCTGCCTCTCTTCGAGAGATACGAGCCGATCGTTTTGACGTCGCGCGTCAAGGATTATGTCGGTCACCCAAGCCAGACGACGCGACTGGAAAACGTGACGAAGCAGTGACTGCAAACCACTAGACGGAAAACATGTGACGGGCGGTGACTTTACCGCCCGTTTTTTTGTGGGTCCCTCGACTGCTTGCTGGCCAATTAAGACAGGGCCGCCGTGCGAACTATTACGCCCGCATCCTTGAATTCTTGGGGTTTTCGCGATGGCTCTAGCGGGTTAGACCGTGCAGCGATCGACTCTTTCCCAGAGCGGGATTCCCAAACCCCGCTCGCTCACATTCCATTAAATGCGTTGGCACCATGAGCTTCCCACAGATAAAACTTCCCGCAAGGCCGCTCAGTTTGAAGCGCGGTGTCATTTCGGTACCGGCGGCCTATTATTTCTCCATTCCCGTGCTGCTGGTGATTACAGTCGTCCTGCTCGTGGCCGAAGGCCCGGGTGTGTTGCGCGACTATCAGATCAGCCGCGACCCGCTGGAGATCGAAAGCGGCGATATCAACGGCAGTTGCAAGACCCGCAAGGCGATCTTCACGAATTGCGAAGCTGAGCTTTCCTACGAGCATGGCGGTGTGAGCTACAAGAAGGATGTCGAGGTCATGTTCGTCGATTTCCATTCCGGCGACTATGAAACCGGTCTGGTCATTTCGGCGAAGAATCCAGAACTTGCAACGATTTCACTTGGCCTCGATATGCTCTGGAACCGGATCATAACCCTGGGCGTGTTCGTTGCCCTGCTCGGTTTCGGCTGTTTCGCACTGCTGCTTGCACTTATCCGCACCTTGCGGGCTCGTCTGCGTCTGCGGCACCCGGCGCCATTGACTGTTATTTCGGTGGCGCTGACGGCGGTCGCCGAAAAACGCAGCCGTCTTTTCGTGACCTATGCCGATACGGTTAGGGAAGGGAAGACGAAGAGGCAATCCTTTACCTACCTGGAGAGAGGGCGAATCCCGGTCGTCGTCGGCCACACCGGCAAACACGATGTCGCACTGGCGGTCTGGCACGATGAAACCCCGCTGCCTGTTCTGCTTGACGATCAGCTGGAGCGAATTGACCTATCGGAACAGGAAAGAGCGGAAGCACTTGCTTCGCTCGAACCGGTGCTTGCGAACCGTGGGCAGGAGGGTGTACCCGCCCCCGGCGCGGCGGTGACAAAAGCCCCGAGCCTTGCGCGACGGCTGGCAACGTTCGTTGCAATTGTCGCCTTTATCGTCGTTGCAACCTTGGGGTACTGGCTGTGGTACGTCACCAGCGCGCCTTCGCAATTCAACTCTCCGGGCATGGATCTCAACAACATGATGCCCGCGGCGCTCAACGAGTGGGGCTGCGCGCGTCTGCAGGAGCGTTTTGCTGATGGTCCGGCACCTTTCGGTTGTGCCGGGGACGATTTTCGAAGCTGGAAATAAAGGCTTTCTCTCTTGGCGTTTATTGGGCCGGTCGCAAGAGCTTTATGCCCTGGCGCGTCGGCCCGGCGTCTCCTGGCTCTTTGTCGATGAGATCGATCAATTATCCAAAGTTGCATTAGAGATTTATAAATAAACCAACTCCATAGTGCGATCGTGGGCGGTTCTCGAGGCTGGGAGAGTGCATCATGTTCACGGTTCTGGAATGCGTTGCGGTACAACACGATCATGCGATCGTACTGCTTGCAGCGGTTATTTGCCTGCTTGGCATGCATGCTTTTTTCCATTTGTTGTTGCGTGCGGAAGAAAGCCCGGCTGGCCGCAAGCCCTATTGGGTGCTGGTTGCCGCCTTTGCAGCGGGGCTCAGCGTCTGGGCCACGCATTTCGTTGCCATGCTTGCTTATAAGGGTTCAGTCCCGATCGGCTTTGATTTCCAGTTCACGGCGCTGTCGGCGGTTCTGGCCGTTCTGGGGTTCTGGCTGGCGCTCAGGGCGCGCTCGAAGGCGAGCTACAGTCCCGTTATCGTCGGAACGCTGGTTACCCTTTCGGTTGCCGTCATGCATTTCGTCGGCATGGCGGGCATGGATGTGGCCGCCACGATCAGCTATCGCTGGGCCCCCGTTTTGGGTGGCTTTGCCGTTGCCTGGGTATTTTTTCTGCTGGCCTTTTTCCTGTTCCTTCGCTCCGCCGCATGGAAACGCATCGTCATTCCGGCCGGATGTTCGATCTTGGCAATCTGCGCTTTGCATTTCACCGCCATGTCGGCCACGATCCTGTCGCCGGATCCGTCCGTTGCTGGCCCGGATCCCGACAATCTCGCCAGAGTGATCATGATTGCTGCCGTTTCGGGCGTGACTTTCCTGGTCCTCGCAGCCACTGCCACCGCCGCTCTCGTTGACCGTTACCTTGTCGATCTCAAGGGGCTTGTGGATGCGACGCTGGATGGTCTTGCCGTGGTCCGTGATGGCCGCATTGTTGAGCTGAATACCCGTTTTGCCGGGCTTGTCGGCAGCGATGAGGCATCGCTGATGGGTAAAAATCCAGATGATCTCTTCAAGGCCATGGACGGACAGCCCACCTATCTGCCGCGCCTCGCGCCGGTTGAGGCAATCCGCGAACGCACCGACCGGCCGCAGGTGTTCGAGCTTGCCGTGCGCACCATCGAGTATCGCGGCCATCCTTGCGAAGTGCTGGCCATCCGCGACCTGACGGAAAAGCGGGAGGCGCAAAGGGAGATCGAATATCTGGCCCGCCACGATGTGCTGACCGGCCTTTCGAACCGCACCATGTTCCAGACGCGGCTGCACCAGCAGATCGAACATTGCGACGCGGAGGATGAGTTTGCCTTGCTGGCGCTCGATCTCGACCGGTTCAAGGCGGTCAACGACATTTTCGGCCATGCCGAGGGCGACCGGGTGCTGAAAAAAGTTGCGACCATCCTCGATGAATGCGCAAGGCCGGGAGATATCGTCGCCCGTCTCGGCGGCGACGAATTCGTTATCCTGACTGCCCGGCACACCAAATCGGAGGAGGCACGTCTTCTTGCCGAGACAATCCTTGCCATGTTCGGGTTGAAAATGAATGCGGCCAACGACCCGACCGCTGTCGGCGTCAGCATCGGCATCGCCGTCTTTCCGCGGGACGGGAACAGCAACGAAAGCATCTTGCACGCCGCTGATCTGGCGCTTTACCGCGCCAAGATGGGTGGGCGCGGAATATTGTCCTTTTATGATCCCCTGATGGATCAGGAGGCCCGCGAGCGCCGCCAGCTCGAAACGGATCTGCGGCTCGCCATCAACCGCAACGAATTGGTGTTGAACTATCAACCTGTCCTTTCCGTCGAATGTGGTCAGGTCGTCGGTTATGAGGCGCTGGTACGCTGGCAGCATCCGACAAGGGGTGTCGTACCTCCGGATGTCTTCATTCCGATTGCAGAGGAAAGCGGGATCATCATCTCGCTCGGCGAATGGGTGCTGCGCGAGGCCTGCCGCCAGGCGAGCACCTGGGCGCCGCACCTGAAAATCGCTGTCAATGTTTCACCCTTGCAGTTTTCGCTCGCAAATCTCGGCCATGTCGTCTGCACGGTTCTCATGCAGTCCGGCCTTTCGCCGAACCGGCTGGAACTCGAGATCACCGAAGCCGCGTTGCTGAAGGACCGCAAGGCGACGCTGATCATCCTCAACCAGTTGAAGGCGCTGGGTGTGGCCATCGTCATGGATGATTTCGGCACCGGTTACTCATCGCTTAGCAACTTGCAGAGCTTCCCCTTCGACAAGATCAAGATCGACCGCAGCTTCATCGCCGCCATGAGCGAGGATGATAATGCCCGCGCCATCGTGCGCGCGGTGATCGGCCTCGGTCGCAGCCTCGATCTGCCAGTGACGGCGGAGGGTATCGAAACCGACGCGCAATATCGCATGGTTGTCGATGAAGGTTGCGCGCAGGCGCAGGGTTATCTCTTCGGCAGGCCGGATGTGGCTCCTGCCGCGGCGGCAAGCACTGGCAAGCGGAAGAAACATTCCGTCTGAAAGAGGAGTGCGGCGGCGTGATGCCGTCGTAATTCCATTCTCCTACGCCGATGGAACGAGAGCGAACGCAGATCGTTAGGATTGTGTGTGGTGCGTCCGTGTCGCCACCGCCGCAGCCGGCGGCATACGACAGCCCTGACCTTCCGATGATGAATTCGCTGGTCATGAGACGCACCAAGGATGGAATTCTATCTCTGGGAGAAACCAATGACAGACCGCCTTGAGCCGCAGGACCCGCGCAACCAGTATCCGCGCCCGCCCTTTTCAACGCCGACTCAGGAAATGCCGGGGCTGGTCACGAACATGATGCCTTTCCCTGATCATGGTGAAAAGACCTATCGCGGGAGCGGCAAGCTTGCCGGGCGCAAGGCGCTTATAACCGGCGGTGATTCCGGCATCGGTCGCGCCGTGGCAATCGCCTTTGCGCGAGAGGGTGCAGATATCGCGATATCCTATCTGCCGGAGGAAGAATCGGACGCCGAAGAGGTGGTAGCACTTATCGAAGCGGAAGGCCGCGTGGCGGTCGCCTTACCCGGAGATATTACCGACGAGGCATGGTGCCGCGAACTGGTTGAAAAAGCGGTAGGTGATCTCAACGGCCTCGATATTCTGGTGATCAATGCCGCAAGACAACAATATCGCGAGGGTATCGCCGAGCTGTCGACTGAAGATTTCGACCGCACGATGAAGACCAATCTCTACGCGCTGCACTGGATTGCGCAGGCCGCCGTTCCTTATCTAGAGCCCGGATCGTCGGTGATTACCACCGCATCTATACAGGCCTATGAGCCGTCTCCCATTCTTCTTGATTATGCAACTACGAAAGCCGGCATCGTTGCCTATACGAAAGCGCTCGCCAAACAGCTTATCGAAAAGGGCGTTCGGGCAAATGTCGTCGCGCCTGGTCCCTTCTGGACGGTTTTGCAGCCAAGCGGCGGGCAGCCGGACGAAAAGGTCAGGAATTTCGGTAAGGACAGCGATTTTGGCCGTCCAGGCCAGCCTGTGGAACTGGCGCCGGTCTATGTGCTGCTGGCTTCGCAGGATGGCAGCTTCATCAATGGCGAGGTCTATGGTGTGACCGGAGGCCGGGGCGTTGCCTGATCGGCTTTGAGGACTTGACATGAAACGACAGACAGAACGTTCAGACAGAGATGTGAAGCCCTTCGATGTCCGCGACCGGCTGATACTGGCGCTTTATGCGCAGCTGAAGGCCGAGCGACAAACGCGCGAGGCCATGGAATGGGTCATCCGCAATGGCGGGCTTTCGCCAGAGGTCCTGGAGGCAATGGCATCCGACCCTGTGCCGGTGTTGGCGGAGGCAGACGTTCCCGCTATCGAGCGCATCCTTGCTGCGGACCGGGGCAGAGGCCAATCCTCTCAAGACGACCGTGGGCGGCGATCATGAACCGGAGAGCGAGCTGGAAGGGTCATCTGACATTCGGCGATTTCACCTGTGAAATCGGTCTCTATTCCGCGCTCACTTCATCGGAAAAGATCTCCTTCAACATCGTCAACCGAAAGACCGGCCATCGCGTCGAAAGGCAATATGTCGATAGCGATACCGGCGACGCTGTCGACCGCGAGGATCAGGTCAAGGGATATGAACTCGACAATGGCGACCATATCGTCATCGAGGGAGATGAGATCGCAACGCTGATGCCGGAAAACGACAAGGTCATCCGCATCAGGCATTTTCTGAGCCACGACGAGATCGACAAGCTCTATTTCGATAAATCCTATTATCTGGCGCCGACGCAGGAAGGTGGCGAAGAGGCTTTGACGCTGCTGGCAAAAGCCATGGACGACGAAAAGGTTTCGGCACTTGGCGAAGCGGTACTCTTTCGCCGAAACCGCGTGCTGTTGATCCGTCCAAGCGGCAAGGCGCTCGTGGCGACGACCTTGAATTTCGGCTACGAGGTTCGCTCGCAAACCACCGTTTTCAAGTCCATTCCAGATATTCAGTTCGATGAAGAGATGCTTGAACTCGCCGGTCACATCATCGGGAAACGGGCAGGCACATTCGATCCGGCGGAATATACCGATCGTTACAATGATGCGCTGGCGGAACTGGTGAAGGCGAAGATCGAGGGCAGGGAAATCAGTAAACAGCCGCCGCGCAAGCAAGATAACATCATCGACTTGAAGGAGGCTTTGCGCCGCAGCGCCGGTGACGGCGAAAGCGGAAAATCTACCGCTGGTGCGGGGCGCAAATCCTCCCGGAAAGCGAGCTGATCCATGGGTTTGCAGAGCTATAACGCCAAGCGCAGTTTCGACAAGACGCCGGAGCCGAAGGGCGACAAGGTCGATGCGCAGGGATCCAGTTTCGTCATACAGAAGCACGATGCCCGCCGGCTGCATTACGATTTCCGGCTGGAGATGGACGGCGTCCTTAAAAGCTGGGCTGTAACCCGCGGGCCGAGCCTTGACCCTGAGGACAAGCGCCTTGCGGTCCACGTCGAGGACCACCCTCTAAGCTACGGCGACTTCGAAGGCGTAATCCCGAAAGGTCAATATGGCGGCGGCACTGTCATTCTTTGGGATCGTGGTGTCTGGCGCCCGATTGGCGACGCCAAGAAAGGCTACCGCAAAGGCCATCTCGAATTCGAACTGGAGGGCGAAAAGCTTAAAGGCCGCTGGCATCTTGTACGTATGCATGGAAAGCCCGGTGAAAGCCGTGAAAACTGGCTGCTGATCAAGGGCGACGACGAAGAGGCAAGGCATGATGGCGGCGCCGATATTCTGGAGGAGCGGCCGGAATCCGTGAAGACTGGCCGAAGTGTTGAAGAAGTTGCCGCCAAGCCGAAGGACACCTGGAATTCGAAGCCCGTGTCGAAAAAGACCGTTAGTTCTTCCTCGGGCAAAAAACAGGCGCATGCCCTGCCGAAAGGTGCCCGCAAACAGGCGCTGCCATCCTTCGTGCCGCCGGCACTTGCAACGTTGAAACCCAAGCCACCGGAAGGCTCCCGCTGGCTGCATGAGATCAAGTTCGACGGCTATCGCCTGCAGGTCCGTATCGACCACGGCAAACTCCAGCTTCTGACCCGTAGCGGACTGGACTGGACCGAAAAGTTCGGCGATGCCGTGGCGGGAGCGCTCAAGTCGCTGCCGGCCGAAACGCTGATGATCGACGGCGAAATCGTGGTGGAACGGGACAGCGGCGCCTCGGATTTCTCAGCCTTGCAACAGGACCTGAGCGAAGGGCGCAGCGACCGCTTCGTTTTTTATGCCTTCGATCTCCTGTATCTGGATGGCACGGATTTGCGCGGGGCGGCGCTGACGGACCGGAAGGCGCTACTGGAAAAGCTGCTGCCCGCCAGCAACCCGCATCTTCGCTACAGCGAACATTTCGAGGAAAGCGGCGGGCTTGTTCTCGATCATGCCTGCCGCCTCAGCCTCGAGGGCGTTATCTCCAAGGTCAAGGACAGCAAATACGTCTCTGGCCGCAAGGGTAACTGGGTGAAATCCAAGTGCTCGATGCGGCAGGAATTCGTCATCGGCGGCTATACGCTTTCCTCCGCGTCGGACAATGCCATTGGCTCGCTGGCGCTCGGCGTTTATGAGGAAGGCAAGCTGCGTCATGTCGGCCGCGTCGGCACCGGCTATACCGCTGACATTGCCGAAATGCTGCTTGGCCGCCTGAAGCCGCTGGGCATCGATGACAGCCCTTTCGGCGAAAAGCTCACGGCACTTGCGCGCCGCGACCTCTATTTCGTCAAGCCGGAACTGGTTGCAGAAGTGGAGTTTCGTGCCTGGTCCGGAGATGGCAATCTGCGCCATGCGTCATTCCGCGGCTTGCGGGAAGACAAGCCGGCGGGCGAAATCGAACGCGAGGATAAAGCCGTGTCGGAACAAGGGACGCCGCAGTCAAAGATCAAGTTCACCCATCCGGAACGACTTTATTGGCCGGACGATGGCGTGACCAAGGAAGGGCTTGCCGATTATTACGTCCAGGTCTGGCGCTATATGGCCCCCTTTGTCGTTAACCGGCCTCTGGCGCTGCTGCGTTGTCCGGAAGGGATCGATGGTCAGCGTTTCTTCCAGAAACACGCCTGGCGCGGTGTGAACAAGGCGATAGAACAGATCAAGGATCCGAAGGACAAGGGCGGCGAACCGCTTATCAGGATTACGGATTTCGATGGCATGATGGCCCTGGTCCAGTCCGCTGCGCTTGAAATTCACCCATGGGGGGCGACAACCGCGAACTGGGAAAAGCCTGACATGATCACCATGGATATAGACCCCGGCGAGGACGTGTCATGGCAGGAGGTAATCGATGCGGCACTGGAACTGAAGCGGCGTTTCGAAGATGCCGGTCTGGCCGCTTTCGTGAAAACCTCCGGCGGCAAGGGGTTGCATGTCGTGGCACCTTTGAAACCGGAAGCGGGATGGCCGGCCTTGAAGGCCTTTGCAAAGACCATGGCGGATGACATGGCCAAGGCGGAGCCGGAGAAATATCTTGCGGTGGCAACCAAAGCGAAACGCCAGGGCCGCATCTTCCTCGACTATCTGCGTAATGGCAGGGGCAATACGGCTGTTGCGCCCTATTCGACACGTGCCCGACCGGGAGCCGCCATTTCAGCGCCAATCGAATGGGCGGAACTCTCAGATGAGATAGGTCCGGCACACTTCACGGTCAGCAATATCGGCGCGCGCCTTTCTGCCCTGAAGAAGGATCCATGGGACGGCTTTTTCGCTGCCGCGCGACCCCTGCCGAAAAAGGCCCGATGAGCGTCAGCCTTTCTTGTCCGAGGCAAGGCTTTTCTTCAAGGCATCCATGATGTTGATGACGTTGCCGCCGGTCCGGGTTTTCGTGCCGGTCTTCTTTTCCGGGGAAGAGACGGTCTTGCTCTTGGTTTTCAGCAAAGCGCTGATCTTTTTCTGGATCGGATCCTGAACCAGCGCCGGTTTCCATCCCGTCATCTGTTTGCCGATGCGTTTTTCCATCGCGTCCAGCAGCGGCTTTTCGAATTTCATCTTCGGATCCAGCGCGTCGATGCTCTCGCGCACTTCCTCGCCATAGTGCAGGGTCCACAGAATGATGCCCTTGCCTGACGGTTCCAGCAGAACCGCTCTTTCGCGGCGATAGAGAACAAGCCGCGCAATGCCGACAACGCCGTTTGCCCGCATGGCTTCCCGGATCACGCTGAAGGCTTCCGTGCCAATCTTGTCTTCCGGGCGCAGGAAGTGCGGCCGGTCGTACCATATCCAGTCGATAGAGCCTGTGGGCACGAAGGTCTGGATGTCGATGGTGCGGGTGCTTTCGAGCGCGACCGCATCGATCTCGTCATCCTCCAGCAACACATAATTGTCTTCGGCGCGGGGAAACCCCTTCACCTGGTTCTTTGCGGCCACCGGCTTGTGGGTAACGCTGTCGACATAGCGGCTTTCGACGCGATTGCCGGTTTTGCGGTTGAGAACGTGGAAGCGGTATTTGTTGCTTTCGGTTGTGGCAGGCGTCAGCGAAACTGCGGCCGTCACCAGCGACAGCTTCAGATAGCCCTTCCAGAAAACCTGCCGTGCCATGATCCGCGATCCGCCTTGTCGCCTGTTGTCTCCCGGATCAACAACCACAGGGTGGCTTTTGTTCCGGGAGCTTTGGCAGAGAGGGCGGGACTCTGTCTCAGCCGAACAACGATGTAAGACCATAGACAGATGCGGATATCAGGGCAGCGGCCGGCATGGTCACGACCCAGGCAATGACGATATTGCCCGCAAGGCCCCAACGCACCGCCGAGACGCGACGCGCGGCACCGACGCCGATGATGGCGCCGGTGATCGTATGGGTGGTGGACACCGGAATGCCGAGCCACGTCGCGCCGAAAAGTGTCAGCGCACCGCCGGTTTCGGCGCAGAACCCCTGCATCGGGCTCAGCCTGGTGATTTTCGACCCCATGGTGTGCACGATGCGCCAGCCGCCGAACAGTGTGCCGAGCGCCATGGCCGACTGGCACGAGATCACCACCCAGAACGGCACGTAGAAGCTCTCTCCAAGATGCCCCTGGCTGAACAGCAGCACAGCGATGATGCCCATGGTCTTCTGTGCGTCATTGCCGCCGTGGCCGAGCGAATAGAGCGAGGCGGAAATGAACTGCATGATGCGGAAGGTACGATCCACGGCGAAGGGCGTCTGGCGGACGAACAGCCAGGAGACGGCAAGCACCAGCAGCAGTGCCAGGAAAAAGCCGATGGCCGGCGACATGAAGATCGCGCCCACGGTTTTCAGAAGACCCGACCAGACGATGGAATTGAAACCGACCTTCGCAAAGCCCGCGCCGACGAGACCGCCGATCAAGGCATGTGACGAGCTGGAGGGAATGCCGAAAATCCAGGTGACGATATTCCAGACGATGGCGCCCATCAATGCCGCGAAGACGACCTGCGGGGAGACGATGACAGGATCGATGATGCCGGTGCCGAGCGTTTCGGCCACATGCAGGCCGAAGAACAGGAAGGCGATGAAATTGAAGAAGGCCGCCCATGCCACCGCATATTGCGGGCGCAATACACGGGTGGAGACGATGGTGGCGATGGAATTTGCGGCGTCGTGGAGACCGTTCAGAAAATCGAAGAACAGCGCGATGGCGATAAGGCCGACAAGCAGCGGCAGTGCAAGCGCGACATCCATCAGACGTTCTCGATAACGATGCCGCTGATCTCGTTCGCCACGTCCTCGAAGCGGTCGACGACCTTTTCGAGTTCGCCGTAGATCTCGCTGCCGATCATATAGGCCATGGCATTGCCGGTCGCACCATGGCGCCGGAAGAGGTCCTTCAGGCCCTGGTCATGAAGCTCGTCGGAGCGCCCTTCGACGCGGGTAACCTCTTCGGCAATCACCGACAGGCGCTGGGCATTGGTGCCGACCTTTTCCAGAAGCGGGATGGCTTCGGCGATGAGGCTTGCCGCACGCACGATCTCGTGGCCCATCTCGCGCATCAGCGGGTCGAATTCGGTTTGCTCGAACAGCCGGATCGTCTTGACGGTCTTGTGCATCATGTCGATGGCGTCATCCATGGACTGGATGAGGTCCTTGATATCGCCACGATCAAAGGGCGTTATGAAGCTGCGGCGCACCGCAAGCAGAACGTCGCGGGTAATATCATCCGCCTGGTCTTCGAGGGCGACGATAAGGTCGCAGTTTTTCTCGACGTCGACGCCGCTGAGAAGTTGGTCCAGAGCTGCGGCGGCTTTGACGACCGTTTCCGAATGTTTGCTAAACATGTCGAAGAAACGGTCCTCGCGCGGCATCAGCTTGCGAAAAATGCTCATCATGCGAATTGGCCCTCAATGGCGCTTTATTAGTTGTGGGGGGTGATTGTCATAAAACTGTCATAAATGCACGCGGGGCATTGATGCAACCCGGAAAATCGGCAGTATCAACGGATATGAAATCCACGAAGAAAAGCCGGAAAGCCCGTCCGGCGCGTTCCCTGACATTGCTCCAGCAACTTGCTGCTGTTCCTGAAAAGCTGTTCACCGGCTCTTTCCGGCAGCAATATGCCGCCTTATGCTTCCGTTATACCGGAAGCGGCGAAGAGATCGAAATCCTCGTCGTCACCTCCCGCACCAGCGCACGCTGGATCATTCCGCGCGGCTGGCCGATGAAACGCAAGAAGCCGCATGAGGCTGCCGCGATCGAGGCGTGGGAGGAAGCGGGCGTTCGTGGCCGCGTGAGGAAGGACGCCGTTGGCCGCTACACCTATCTCAAGATGCTCGACAATGGCGATGTCGTTCCCTGCGTTGTCGATGTCTTCCAGATCGAGATCACAGGGGAGGAAACGAGTTTCAAGGAGCGCGGCGAACGCCTTCTGGAATGGGTTCGCCCGGACGAGGCAGCAAGGCGCGTCCGGGAAATCGAACTGAAATCGCTTCTGGTCGACTTCCGCCCGAGGGGGAAGAGGAAACGCCTGACCGAAGAAAAGTCCTGACGGCAGACGTCACCAGCGAACCTAGGATGGTGATGCTGTTCGTTCGACCGATCCGGTCTCCCCCATCTCGTCCGGTGCCTTCGGTAGCAGGCGGGCGAAACGCCGGGTGATGCTGTCGATGTAAGACAGGATTGTCGGCACGACGATCAGGGTGAGCAGGGTGGAGCTGATGAGGCCGCCGATTACTGCGTGCGCCATCGGCGCGCGCTGCGCCCCGCCACCGCCAACAGCCAGACCGAGCGGAATCATGCCGAAGATCATTGCAAGCGTCGTCATGATGATCGGGCGGAAGCGGATGATGCCGGCGCTCGCCAGCGCTTCGTTGAGCGAAAGTCCACGCTTCCTTTCGCGGTTGGCGAAATCGACAAGCAGGATGCCGTTCTTTGTAACGAGGCCCATCAGCATGATGAAGCCGATCAGCGAGAACATGTTGATCGTGCTGCCGGCAACCAAGAGCCCGACGAGGACGCCGATGAGAGATAGCGGCAGCGACGCCATGATGGCGAGCGGTTGCAGGAAACTGCCGAATTGCGAGGCGAGCACGATGTAGTTGAAGATGACCGCCATTGCGAGCGCGGTTACCATGTGGCCAACCGTCTCCTCCATGGTTTCGGCGTCGCCGCCGAAGCGGATACGGTAGCCGTCCGGCAGGTCGCGGGCGGCGGTAAGTGTTTTCAACACATCTGTCACTTCGCCAAGCGCTCGTCCGGATATGTTGGCCGAAACCAGCACCTCGCGGCGATTGTCGATGCGGCGGATTTCGGCGGGTGCTTCCACGGTGGTGATATCGGCGACCTGATCCAGACGTACCATCAGGGGCGAGCCGTTGGATGCCGTGCGGCTGGTGGCGATCATCAACTCGCTGATCCTCGTCGTGTCGGCACGCCGCTCGCCGGGCAGGCGCACGACGATGTCGTAGCTGTTACCACCCGCATCCGTCCATTTCGACACGTCCTCACCGGCGATGAGCGGCGAGAGCGCTGCGGCAAGATCGGATCGGGAAATGCCGAGATCGCTTGCCGCCTCGCGTTTCAGGCGTACCGAAAGGATGGAGGTCACGTCGCGGGTGCTTGAGGTCACATCCACGAGGCCGGGGATCTTTTTCATGTCTTCCATCAGGCCGTCGGCGATCTTTTCGAGGACCGCCCGGTCGTCGCCAAGAATGCTGAGCTGGACGGGGCTTTCGCCACCGCCGAGGCCGTTTTGCAGGATCGCGACCTCTATGCCCGATATGGCCGACAGGCGTTTGCGGATCGGATCGGCCAGCGTGACAGGAGTTCGGGTGCGCATCTCCAGCGGCACCAGTCCCACCAGAACGGCGGCGCGATGTTTACCGACGGTGCCGCCGGTATTGACGGTGGAATAGAGCATCTCGACTTCCGGGAATTCCTGGAGTGCCTTCTCGACCTGCCGAACCTTCGCCGTGGTGTAATCCAGCGAGGAGCCGACCGGTGCCGTGACGTTGATCTGGAAGCGGCCTTCATCCGTATTCGGGACGAATTCCGCACCGACCAACGGCACCATGAGCAGGCTGCCGACAAAAATGCCTGATGTGACGAGCAGGGTGACGAGCCGGTGGTGCAATGTCCAGCCGATCACGTGCCGATATTGATCGGCGAGCCATTCGAAGCCGTGATCGAAACGGGCGATCAGCCGGCCCACCGGCCCACGCCGGGCGTTGGGTTGCGCATCCGGATCGTACCAGACGCTCGACAGCATCGGATCGAGCGTGAACGCGACGAAAAGCGAGATCAGCACGGTAGCTGAAACGGTGATGCCGAATTCATAGAAGAACCGACCGACGATGCCGTCCATGAAAGCGACGGGCAGGAAAACCGCCACGATTGTCGCCGTTGTCGCGATAACCGCAAGTCCTATTTCGTTCGTGCCGTCGAGTGCTGCGCGGATATGGGATTTCCCCATGTGAAGGTGACGGGTGATGTTTTCGCGCACGACGATGGCGTCATCCACCAGAATGCCGATGGAAAGCGTCAGCGCCAGGAGGCTCAGTGTATTGAGCGTGAAGCCCATAACATCAATGACCGCCAGCGTGCCGATGATCGCAATCGGCAGTGTCAGTCCGGTGATGACGGTGCTGCGCCAGGAATTGAGGAACAGGAAGACGATGGCCACGGCAAGTGCCGCCCCTTCTATCAACGTCGTCTGCACTTGGGTGACGGATTCCCGGATGGGAATGGATGTGTCCGTAATGACTCGCAATTGCACGTTTTGCGGAACAAGGTCGGCATTGAGGGCGTCCAGGCGCTTTCTCACATCCGCGACAACCTGAACCGTGTTGGCATCCTGAACCTTGACGATGTCGATCGCCAGCGCAGTCTGGCCATTATAGAGGGCACGGTTTTCGGCGTCGGCAGCCCCTTCGGAGAGTGCGGCGATGTCGCGAAGATAAATGGCTGCGCCACCGCGTCGGGCGACGACCATGTCCAGCAGCGCCTGCGGTTCGGCGATGCGGCCCTGCACCTGGATCGTGCGTTCGGAAACGGTATCGACAAGGCTTCCAGCCGGGCTGTTGCTGTTGCCGGTGCGTAGCGCGCTTACCACCTCGTTGATGCCGATCCCAAGCGCGCGCATGCGGGTGTCGTCGATCGTGATGTCGATCTGCCGCTTGCGGGCGCCGACCAGCGTTGCCTGCCCCACGCCGGGAACAGTCGTCAGTTGCCGCAGCACCTTCTGGTCGGCAAGGGCGGTGAGTGCGGGTATGTCGAGCGACGTCGAGCTTATCGCCACCGACAGGATAGGCTCGGCGGCGGGATCGAACCGGGATATGACCGGCTTTTTGGCCTCTTGCGGGAAATTCGCGTCGATGGCGGCGATCTTGTCGCGCACGTCCTGTGCCGCGGTCGCGCTCTTAACCTCGAGCTTGAATTTTGCGACGACGACAGAGCGTCCCTCGTAGGAGGTTGACGTGATCTCGTCCAGACCGCCGATGGCGTTCAGCGCATCCTCGACCGGGCGCGTCAATTCTGTCTCCACCGTTTCCGGCGTGGCGCCCGGATAAGCTGTGGACACCACAACGACCGGAACGTCGACATTGGGGTAGAGGTCGAGCCCCAGCCGCTGCAACGAGAAAAGACCCATGACCAGAAGCGCCACCATCATCATGGTGGCGAAAACAGGGTGGGAGACGGATATGCGGGTCAGAAACATCTCAGCCTGCCTTGTCGACGGTAACGGCCATGTCGGGCTGCAATTCGGGAAGCGGTACGGTCAGGATCGTCTCACCGCCCTGTAGACCGGCGCCGATCTCGATCAGGCTGCCATCGTTCCAGCGCGATCCCACCGCCACCGTCTGGCGGCGAAGATGGCCGTTCAGGACTTTAAGGACATGGTAGCCGGTTTCGTCTTTGCGAAGCGCGATTGCAGGAACGACAAGCGCATCGTTTTTTTCGCGCACGAGGATGGACCCGCTGGCGAACATTCCTCCCCACAGCCGGCCGTCGCGGTTGGCAAGCCGCAGATAGACGGCGACAAAGCGCGTCCCGTCTTCGGCAACCGGGCTGATGCGCTCAACGGTGCTTCTGAGAGGCTGGCCGCCGATGCCGTCAATATCGAGTTCGGCGGTCTGGCCAACGGCGACACGTGGGATGTCGCGCGTGGCAACGAGAACCTTCGCCTCAAGCATACTTGTATCGACCAGCGTCATGAGTTCACCATCGGCACTGACGCGGGAGCCGGTTTCTGCCTGCCGGCGAGTAATGGTGCCATCAAAAGGCGCGCGGATTTCGGCATTGCGAAGGGCAAGGCGGGCGATATCCACCTGCGCCGAAAGGCTCTGAAGCCTTGCCGTTTTCACAACGACATCGCTCTTCGCCTTGTCGAGCTGTTCAGCCGATGCGATGTTTTTTGACGCTAGCTGTTCGGTTCGGGTGAGGGCCTGCATCGCCAGTGTCAGTTCGGCCTCGGCCGCATCCCGGTCGCTCTGCCGCAGCAGGAGAGTCGATTGCAGTTCCTCGGTTTCGAACCGTACCAGCAGGTCGCCCGCCCGCACCGCCTGTCCGTCCCGGACATTCATATCCAGAATTTTTCCAGCCTCGCGGGCGCGGATCACGACTCGGCTGACCGGCTGAAGTTCGCCACTGACGCTGAGCCGCTCCGCCATCGCTCGTGTGCCGATCCTTGCGATTTCCGCAGCCGTCAGTTCGAACGGGATACCGGCCGGGCTCATCGAGGTTGACGCCACGATCCCCTTCACGCGCTCGTTCGCATCGACGCTTCCGCGCGCCGGATCAAGAGCCGTGACGACGAGAGCGCAGCCCGCAAGCGCGATCCCCGCCTTGATCGTTCTTTTCACCCACATAACATAATCCTTCCAGGCAAAACTCATCCTGTGACCGCCGATCGAGCGGTCATGTCGCCTGTCTTCCAGGCTGATGGCTTCTGGATAAGTGTTGATAATTGCAGCAGCATTACCCGCCCGCATCTTCTGCGCCGCAATACTGCCGCAACCTTTCTGGCAGACAAGGAGGGGGCGAAGGGACGGTGGCAAATGAGACTTCTGTTGATTGAGGACGAAAAGGAAATGGCGGATGCGCTGTCGACGACGCTCGGCAAGCAGGGGATCGTCATCGATCATACGATGCGGCTCGGCGATGCGATGGAGCTGGCGCGCCAGCATGTCTATGATGCCATTCTGCTCGACCGTCGTCTGCCGGACGGGGAGGGACTTACCTTCATTCCAAAGCTGCGCCGCGCCGGTATCGATACGCCGATCATTTTATTGACGGCGATGAACGAACCGGAGGAGCGGATCGAGGGGCTGAATGGCGGCGCCGACGACTATCTCGGCAAGCCGTTTCTCGTCGGCGAACTGCTGGCGCGGCTGCGCGCGGTTTTGAGAAGGCCGGCAAGCATCGCTCCGTCGCAGATCGCTGCAGGCCGCATCGTGATCGATCCGCTTCATCTCAGCGTCACGATCAACTCGCTTCCCTTTGATCTGCCAAGGCGCGAGCTGATGGTCCTCATCACGCTGGCGAAACGAAAGGGCAAATCCGTGCTGCGCTCGACGCTTGAGGCCGCCGTCTACAATTACGAGGAGGAAATCCAGTCCAATGCGCTCGATGCGCATATATCGCGACTGCGCAAACGCCTGCTCGACGCTTCCGCCGGGGTCAGCGTGCATAATATTCGCGGCATCGGTTATCTGCTCAGGGAAGACACATGAAGGCGCAGGGCAAGTCCAATCCGTCCTTGTGGTGGCAATTGAGCTGGCAGCTCAGCATTGTCGTCTCCTCCATGATCGCTGTCGTCATCGTCGGGCTCTGCGTTTACGGGGTGATGAAGCTCTCGCCCAATATCGGGCTCTGGAACGATTTGTCGGCGACGCTTGACGAGTCGCTTTCGCTTGATCCGCAAAAGGGTCTGGTCGTTACCGAGGGGCCGGCATTACGCGCCTTGAAAGCGAAGAATGAGACGTTGTGGTTCGTGGTCTCGACGCCTGACGGTCACGCGGCGACCTTCGGAACCGTCCCGGCTGTCTACGCCGAACTGGCACGCTACGTTCATCTGATGACGGACGCCGATATTCGCGGCGGCAGCGGCATATCCGAGGTTGCTTCGGCTGAGAGTATCGAGACGACGTCGGGACCCGTCAGGATCATGTTCGGCGGAACCTCTAATGCACGAGCGTCGTTTCTGACGCTTCTTGCCGGCACCTATCCGATTTATGTCCCCCTGCTGGCGGTTCTTTTGCCTGCGGTATTTTTCTCCGTGCCACACATCGTGCGCCGGGCGCTTGCTGGCCTGAGTTCCGTCGTCAAAAAAGCACCGGAGATCGACCCGCGACGACCGGGTTCGAAGCTTCCCGTCGAAGATGTGCCGCGCGAAGTCGTTCCGTTGATCGTTTCCTTCAACAGCGTTCTCGAGCGGCTCGAAGAGCAGTTCCAGGCGCGGCAACGTTTTCTGATCGATGCCGCGCACGAATTGAGGACGCCGATTGCAATCATGCAGACCCGGATAGAGGGCCTGCCCGGACCGGACCAACAGCGCCTGATGGGGGATGTCGCGCGGCTCGGTGAAACCGCCGAACAGCTTCTGGCCTTTGAGCGAAACGATCAGGTAAACGACCGGCGCGAGGTGGTGGACCTGGTCGATATCGCCCGCACGGTGGTGGCAGAGCTAGCGCCGCTTGCGCTTTCGGCAGGTTACGACATCTCCTTCGAAACGCAGATCGAAAAATACGACATGCAAGGCAACCCCTTCGCCCTGCCGCGCGCCATCAGCAATATCGTGCGCAACGCCATCGACCATGGTGGAAACAAGGGGCTGATCCATGTCTCGGTTCTCGCAAACGGCGAAATCGCGATTTCCGACGAGGGGCAGGGCATACCCGAAGAGCAGCAGGAGCGGATATTTGAACCTTTCTATCGGGTCACGCCGAAAAGCACGGGTGCCGGACTTGGCCTCAGCCTCGTCAAGAAGATCGTCGCCAATCATAACGGCCGTATCGTGCTGGAAAGCAACCCCTCTGGAAGCACGTTCCGGGTTCGATTCTGATTGCGCTTTGCGCGCTGTAGACCGGTCGCGGCGATTGTAATGCTGCCGCAACGTTCGCGGTCATAATGTGTGGGCACGGGATCAACCGTGCCAACCGGAGTACACACAGTGACACACCCACCGGATCGTTTTCTTCCGGATTGCCGGCGAGAAGACGGCACGTAGAAAGCGCGTCGCCGGCCCGGAACCTCGGGCAATGCCGTAGCGCCAATGATCGCAGCAGAGCACCAATCCGATTTCATATTCGGTTCATCCTGGGCGCGCACAGTCCCGGCCAAATCACTCCACGCCCCAGTCCAAACAGTCATACTCCCCGGAATTTTACGATGTCGCATACTGAAATTGCCGCATTCGCTGCGGAAAAAAACTCGGCGAAACCCGAGCCGGTCATCGCTGCGCAAACCATGACTGGCGATGGGATGGAACTCCTCCGTTTTCCCCTGGCCTGGAGCGTTGTGACCTTCGTTATGCGCGCCCACTGGAAACGGGGTTTCCTTTTCTGGATGCGTTTTTTGGCTCATCCGCTTGTAACCCTGCGGTGGTGGCGGTTTCTGTCCCGATTCTCGGCGACGCAAAAACTGCCACCGCCGCATGACGAGCTTCTTCAGAAACCCCTGTCGAAATTCCTCGTCGGCAAAATCTCCTATGGAAGACGGCTGGATTTTCTCATGAAGAATTTCGTCATCGCCAGCGGTTGTTTTTCCAGAGAGGTTATGGCTGCGCTCTGGAGTGGAAAAACGATCGAAATCGGCACCATAGGCGGCCGTGCTGACGAATATCGCTGCACGCTTGCTCTTGCGGATTTATGTGGCGGCCGCCACGAAGGCGCTCTCGCGGTTCGGCTGATCAGAACCCGTGACGACGTCACCTTGTGGACGACGAAGTTTATCTTCGTGACGCAGGATGGGGGCGGGTACAGGACGATTGCCGTTGGCGGCATGCAGGGGCCACGCGCCGCGAAGCAGGAGATGGTGGCAGTAACGCGCGACCTTGCGGGTCTTCGCCCGAAGGATGCCGTTTTGATGCTGCTGCAAGGCCTAATCGAGACGGAAGCGGGTTCCTATTTCGCAGTCTCCCACGCCAGACATCCGATCAATTACCGGCGCGCGCGGCGGCAGAAAATGTTGCTTTCCGACATAGATGCATTCTGGCGGGAACGTTCCGCCGAGCCGGACGACGTGTTCGGTTTTCAGGTGCCGGTTTCAAGCCTCGAGGGCGCGGACAAACGCAGCAAGATGAAGCTTGCCTTCTTTGCCATGGCAGCCCGGCTTTGCGAGGGTAAAGCTGGGAGTGCTGCGAAGAGTTGAGGCCGCAGATCCGAGTTGGCCCTCGACACCGTCATGCCGCTGCATCAGCAACGCGGCCGAGTTTTTGCAGGCCGCATTCGCGGACGATCTCGGCAATGTGGGTAAACTGCGCCGAGAGCGGATTGCTCTTGCGCCACACCATGCCGATGGTGCGGGATGGTCTTGGCTCTGCCAGCCGAAATACTGAGACGGTGGATTGCCGCGTTTCCATATCGACAGCCATCTGCGGAATGAGCGTGACGCCGATGCCGGCGCCGACCATCTGGACCAGCGTCGAGAGCGAACTGCCCTCCATAAGCACGCGCGGCGGCGCGTTCGTTGTACTGCAGAAAGACAGTGCCTGATTGCGGAAACAATGGCCTTCCTCGAGCAGCAGCAGGCGCATTTCACCGAGCTTGCCAGCGCTCGGCACCGGCATCCCCGCATCCTCCATCGGCCGGACCAGAATGAATTCCTCGGAAAACAGCGGAACCTCTTCCAGCGACGCTTCAGACACCGGAAGCGCCACGATTGCCATGTCCAGCCGGGCTTCCAGGAGGTCCTCGATCAGTTTCTGTGTCACCGCTTCGCGCGGACGCGTTTCCAGTCCCGGATAATGCCGGGTGAGCGTCTTGATGACCTGCGGTAAAAGATAGGGCGCGACCGTTGGAATGACGCCGATGCGCAGGCGGCCGCTGAGCGGGCCGTGCCTTGCCCTCGCCAAATCCTGCAATTCATCCACTGAACGCAGGATCAGGCGGGTGCGTTCGGCGAATTCATCGCCGAGAGCGGTCAGCCTGATCTGGCGGCTGCCCCGTTCGACGAGCGGCGCGCCGATCAGCTCTTCCAGTTCCCTGATCTGTAGCGAAAGTGCTGGCTGGGAAATGGAGCACGCCTCCGCTGCCCGCCCGAAATGGCCGATCTTCGCCAAGGCGTCGAAATAACGCAGGTGTTTCATCGATAGTCCAATCATAAGCTGAGCATATCGCAGCCTTTAGAATATACAATTGGAAATTATGGAACCCGGCTGTTAGTCATCGTCATGACAGAAAGAGGATGTAGCTGTTCGGTATCACCAGCGTCACTGCGCGGTTTCCGTAAGAATGACCTGCTGTGGGCTGTGGTTCCAACATGCTGCGCATGTCGAATTGACTATGTCGTTTAATTACTAAACCCATCGGAGGGCGAAATGGACGCAACTTCAAAACCGGCTGGCAAGTGTCCCGTCATGCATGGAGGCAATACGGCCTCCGGTAAATCGGTTACCGAATGGTGGCCGAACGCGCTGAACCTCGATATCCTGCATCAGCACGACACCAAGACCAATCCGCTCGGCACCTCCTTCAATTACCGCGAAGCGCTAAAGACGCTCGACGTGGAAGCCCTGAAGGCCGATCTGCGCGCCCTGATGACGGAAAGCCAGGACTGGTGGCCGGCCGACTGGGGCAGCTATGTCGGCATGATGGCCCGCGTGACCTGGCATGCAGCCGGTTCCTACCGCGTAACGGACGGACGCGGCGGTGCCAACACCGGCAACCAGCGCTTTGCACCGCTCAATTCCTGGCCTGATAATGTGAACACCGACAAGGGCCGCCGCCTGCTGTGGCCGATCAAGAAGAAATACGGCAACAAGATTTCCTGGGCCGATCTCATCGCGCTTGCCGGAACGATCGCTTATGATGTCGCGGGTCTGAAGACGTTCGGTTTCGCCTTCGGCCGCGAGGATATCTGGGCTCCCGAAAAAGACACCTATTGGGGTGACGAAAAGGAATGGCTGGCACCGAGCGATGGTCGTTACGGTGACGTAACCAAGCCCGAGACGCTGGAAAATCCGCTTGCCGCCGTGCAGATGGGTCTCATCTACGTCAATCCAGAAGGCGTCAACGGCAAGTCCGATCCGCTTGCGACAGCCGCGCAGATGCGCGAAACCTTTGCCCGCATGGGCATGGATGACGAAGAAACCGTCGCGCTCACCGCAGGCGGCCACACCATCGGCAAGTCGCACGGCAATGGCAGCGCCGCCAACCTCAGCCCCGATCCGGAAGCAGCAGGCCCCGAATATCAGGGTCTCGGCTGGATCAACACCAAGGGTCGCGGCATCGGCCGTGACACCGTGGTGTCCGGTATTGAAGGTGCCTGGACAAGCGAACCGACCAAGTGGGACAACGGCTTCTTCGACATGCTGTTCAAGCATGAGTGGACATTGACGCACAGCCCGGCTGGCGCGTCCCAGTGGGCGCCGATCACCATTGCCGAAGAGGACAAGCCTGTTGACGTCGAGGATCCCTCGATCCGCACCATCCCGATGATGACCGATGCCGACATGGCCCTGAAGGTCGATCCGATCTACCGCGAGATTTCGCTGAAGTTCAAGGATGACCAGGACCACTTCTCCGAGGTCTTTGCCCGCGCATGGTTCAAGCTGACCCACCGCGACATGGGCCCGAAGTCCCGCTACTTCGGCCCGGATGTTCCCGCAGAAGACCTGATCTGGCAGGATCCCATCCCGGCAGGTTCCACGAGCTACGATGTCGCTGCCGTAAAGGCAAAGATCGCCGCTTCCGGTCTGGCGGTCGCCGATCTGGTCTCGACCGCATGGGACAGCGCCCGTACCTTCCGTGGTTCGGACAAGCGCGGCGGCGCCAATGGTGCGCGCATCCGCCTTGCGCCGCAGAAGGACTGGGAAGGCAACGAGCCCGCCCGTTTGGCCCATGTGCTTTCGGTGCTGGAGCCGATTGCCCGTGAGACTGGCGCCAGCATCGCTGATGTCATAGTTCTCGCCGGCAACTACGGTGTTGAGCAGGCGGCGAAATCAGCCGGCTTCGATGTCGCCGTGCCTTTTGCACCCGGTCGTGGCGATGCCTCAGCCGAGCAGACTGATGCAGACAGCTTTGCCCCACTCGAGCCGCTGGCGGATGGTTTCCGCAACTGGGTGAAGAAGGACTATGTCGTCAGCCCTGAAGAACTGCTGCTGGACCGCGCTCAGCTTCTGGGCCTCACGGCGCCGGAACTGACCGTTCTCATCGGTGGCCTGCGCGTCATTGGCGCCAATTACGGCGGCGCAGCGCATGGTGTGTTCACGCAGACTCCAGGTGCTCTGACCACAGATTTCTTCACAACGCTGACGGATATGGCCTATTCCTGGGTTCCGACCGGCGGCAATCTCTATGAGATTCGCGATCGCAAGTCCGGAGCAACCCGATATACGGCGACCCGCGTGGACCTCGTTATCGGCTCCAACTCCATCCTGCGTGCCTACGCGGAAGTTTATGCGCAGGACGACAACAAGGAAAAGTTCGTGCGTGATTTCGTCGCCGCCTGGACGAAGGTCATGAACGCCGACCGTTTCGACCTTGTCTGATAAGGCTGACTAGTCCAAAAAAAGCCACTCCCTGAGCGATCAGGGAGGGGCAATTTTCTATCTGCGGTCGGACGATGGAACCGGTTTTCCGGGCGATGGCTTTTCGCCACTATCCGCCGGCGCCTTGCCGCCCTTTTCATTCTCATGCGCATCCGGCCCAGCGACGATGACGCCGCGGCCCTGCTCTTCGCGCTTCTTGTCGGCGAAATCGCCGGGTTCCTTTTTGTCGTTCATAGTGATCTCCCTTCGTGATTTCATTTGTCTGGAGATCAAACGGCTGGTCGGGGCAGAGGTTCCAAGGCTCACATTGGAGCGGGATCGACTGGCAGCACAGCAATGTTTTGCATTACAACCATCTTTGCTATTAACATGAATTGATAAGTCATGTTATTGCGGCCTCATATGGTGGAGCGTGCGGCGCCGTTATCGTGACGCGCATGTCTTACAACCTCGGCTCGACAACTGAACGGTACCCGCATTGAGTTTCTGGCACTCCATGACCTGGCACACGGAAGGGATCAGCGTCACTGCGCCGGTCAAATGGCGCCAGCTGGACGGGCTCGTCAGCGCTTTCTGGGAGGCAGAGAGCCAGATGGGCGCGAAGGGTTATTACCTGGCCGCCGATCCGCGTATCATGATATTTTTCAACGATGTCTCGTCGCGCATCAGCATTTCCAACCGCGACGGCGAGTTCACGCAGCATTCCCGCCCCATGACGCGGGCGGTCTATGTGCCGGCCGGTGTTCCGATGTGGACGAGCAGCAATGCTACGCACAGGTTTTCGCATCTCAATCTGCATATCCACAAGGACCGCCTGCTGCGTTTCCTGTCGCCATCGGTCGGCAGTTCGGCGGCGATGACTGCCTTGCGCCGCCCGGTCGAGATACAGGATATCGGCTCTGTCGAAACACTGGCTGGACTGCTCGTCGATGAACTCGCCGAGCCTTCGAAACATGCGGTCTATGCGGAAAGCCTTGTTGGCAGCATCGTTGCCGGTCTTCTCGATATTCCCGGATCTTCGCCGGAACAGGTAAATGGCAGGCTGACGCAGGCGCAGATGAACAAGTTGCTTGCCCGTGTGGAAAGCCGCGGTGACGACCGCATGACGGTTGCAGAAATGGCCGACATCGTCGGGCTTTCGGAAAGCTGGTTCGCAACCGTGTTCCGCCAGACAACGGGCAAGACGCCGCTGCAATGGCAACTGGAGCGGCGGATAAGCCTTGCCCAGAAACTGTTGCTCGAAGGCGATCTGACGGTGGCCGATATTGCCGCCCAGCTAGGCTTTTCCGATCAGGCCCATTTGACCAAAGCCTTCCGCCAGTCCGTGGGCAATACGCCAGCCGCCTGGCGGCGCATGCACAGGCTGCTTTGAATGGTCGCCTTGCCGTGCGCGCGGAGCGGGTTCGGCGCATGCCTTGAGCTTCGTTCCACGTCACCCCAGGGGATGACGTGGAACGTTAGGATGGTTACGTAGTATGTTGAAAAGTATGGATATACTTATCCTCACCACGTCTTGCGCAGCGTAGCCGAGAACGCTAGGCCGGGGTTGTAGAAGTCTGCGCCGAAACCGCCGTAAGAGACGTGCTTCTCGTTGAAGAGGTTGGAAACATTCACCTCCAGCGAGGTGGTTTCCTGGATTTTGTAGCTGAACGCTGCGTCCATGGTCACGCTGCTGCCGGTCGAAACCTTGTTCGCATCATCAAAATAATACGCACCGGTGAAGCGTCCGCCGAGCCCGAAGGTCATGTCGCCGCGTTTGTCGTTGCCGGCCAGCGTGTAGTTTACCCAAAGCGAGGCCTGATGTTCAGGCACGAATTGCGGGCGGTTGCCGACATTGCCAGCGATGCCGTTTTCGGTGATTTCCGCGTTGAGATAGGAATAGGCCGCCGTCAGGCTCAGCTCGTCGGTAACCTCCGCCTTGGCCTCGAGGTCGAGACCACGCACGCGCACCTCGCCGATGGTGGTGGGCAGGCTGGTGATCGGGCTGGTGACGGTAATATTGTTTTTCTTGAGGTCGTAGATCGATGCCGTGAACAGGGCAGGGAAGGCATCCGGGCGATACTTCACGCCAAGCTCGATCTGCTCGCCGCGTTCGGGCTCGACGGTCAGGCCCGAGGCCGGCACTACGGATTCGGCGTAGCTGATATAGGGCGCGATCTCGTTCGTGACCTTGTAAGACACGCCGATGCGCTTTGTCAGTTCGCTGATATCGCCGCTTGCCGTCGTGCCGTTCAGCCTGTTGGTCTGGTCGGTGTCGATCCAGTCATTGCGCAGACCGGCGCTGACGGTAAGCCTGTCGAAGAAGGTCAGGTCCTGCTGGAGGTAGAGTGCCCTTGTCTTTTGATCGGTCAGCGAGCTGGCGTAGAGCGGCACTGAGGCTGGTGCACCGGTATAGACCGGGTTCAGCCAGTTGATGCCTGGCGCAGAACCGAAGTAGCTTTTGCTGCCGGACGAGTAGTCGTTATAAAAAACGCCGACAAGGCTGCGGCTTTCGACGCTTTCGAACGTCGTGTCATATTGCAGCCGTGTGTCGATCAGGAAATTCTCGGTTTCGGTCTCGTTGCCGAAATAGGAACGGTTGGCGATGGTCGAGCCATTGGTCGGTGTGGACGAGATATACGCGTAACCGAAATCGGTATTTGCCTTGCTGTAGCGCGCGTTCGAACTCAACGTCAGGCCAGAGCCGAAATCATGGTCGAACATCACGCTCAGCGAATTGCGGTTGGTGCCGCGGTAATTATAGTCCGGTTCACCGAAGAAACGGCTTCTGTCGAAATGCGAGCCGACCGGATGGCCGCCGCCGCCGGGAACGCCGTCCTTGTTGAGATGATCGTATACGACGGTGAGGCTGGTGGCATCGGTGGGCCGCCATGTCAGGCCGCCCATGAAGAATTTTTCATCGTCGCGGGAATAGTCATATTCCGCGTCGGCATTTCTGAGCTTGCCGGTCAGTCGGTATGACAGGGTGTCGTCGCTGGTGATGTTGTCGCCGAAATCGAAGCCGGTTTCAGCGCGGCTATAGGAACCGCCCGTCACATAGGCCTCACCAAAGCGGCTGCTTTTGGGAACCTTGGTCGAGTAGTTCACCGAACCGCCGGGATCGGATACGCCAAAGGTCGTGGAATTGCCGCCCTTCAGGACTTCCACGCGTTCATAGGCATAGGTCTCTTCGCGCAGCGCGCCGAAGGGACGGCCGAGCGTCAGCCCGTCGCGATAGGTGTAGGCGTCGAAACCGCGAATCTTGAAATAGTCGAAACGGTCGTCCGAGCCGTAGAAATCCGTGGTCACACCTGCCGTGTATTGCAAGGCTTCTTCCACGGTCTGCACGCCACGCTGCTGCATTTCCTTGGCGGTGATGACCGAAACGGCGGCCGGCGTATCGAGAATGTCGGTTGCCATCTTGCTTCCGATTGTGGTGCGGGTGGCGACGATCGACTTCTGGTCATTGTCACCGCTGTCGATGGTGATGCGCTCGAGAACCGTGCTACCGCCCGTATTGGCTGCCTCCTGCGCCAGCGAACGAGCGGGCAGTACCGTCACGAGCGCCGTGCAGGCAAGAAGGGCTGCCTGCCCGTAGCGCAGTCGCGCGGTCCTGCCGTTGACGCCAATTATTTCAGTGTTCATTGCTAAATTCCAGAAGTTGATGCCCCAATCGCCGCTTCCACGGCCCGCTCTCGAAGCGCCCAATAACTTGAGAAAGTTTGTCCGGTATTGTAACTTTTTGCGGTTTTGTACAAAACCCCGGAAATTTCACCCCTGTTGTGGCGGCATTTCCTCACCGGGGTTGACGGGGACATGTGAAGCTGAGAGTTCAAGTCCACTTTTGAACCGTTGAGAGCTTCGCCCATGCTTTTCCTGTTTCGCTGCCTCACGCCGGCATTCGTGTTTTTCCTGTCGATGATCGCGCCGACCATTGCCTCGGCGGAAGAGGCGACGCGCTATCCCGTCGTCATCAAACACGCCTTCGGTACGACCACGATTGCGAGGAAGCCTCAGCGTGTCGCGACCGTCGCCTGGGCAAACCACGAGGTGCCGCTGGCGCTCGGCATCGTGCCCGTCGGTTTTGCCGCTGCCAATTTCGGCGATGATGACGGTGATGGATTGCTGCCGTGGGTGGCGAAGCAGCTTTCTGAAATGGGTGCTGCAAAGCCTGTTCTGTTCGACGAGGGTGATGGTATCGATTTCGAGGCCGTGGCGGCAACGCAGCCGGATGTCATCCTCGCCGCCTATTCCGGCCTCAGCCAGTCCGACTACGATACGCTAAGCCAGATCGCACCGGTCGTTGCCTATCCCGTGTCACCGTGGGCAACCGACTGGCGCGAGATGATCCGGCTGAACAGTGCCGGGCTTGGCATGGCGGCGGAAGGTGAGGCGCTGATCAAACGCATCGAGGGTGAGATCGCGCAGGTGGTTGCCGGCCATCCGCAGCTGAAAGGCAAGTCTGCGATGTTCGTCACCCATCTCGACGCCACCAATCTCAGTGTCGTCAATTTTTATACCGCCAATGACAGCCGGGTGAAATTTTTCACCGATCTTGGGCTTACCTCGCCGAAGAGCGTGGCGGAGGCGACGAAACCGGGGCAATTTGCCGCCGGCGTCAGCGCCGAGCGAGTCGATGCCTTCGACGATGTCGATATCGTCGTGACCTATGGCAGCCAGCCATTGCTCAAGGCGATGCGGGCCGATCCGCTTCTTGCCCGCATGCCCGCCGTTGCCCATGACGCCATCGTCATGCTGGGGCGTGATCCGCTCGGCACCGCATCCAATCCCACACCGCTGTCGATTTCCTGGGTTTTGAAGGATTACGCCGATCTTCTGGCGAAAGCAGCGGATAAGTCCTCTGGTAAAGCGAAATGACAATGGAAGGGCCTGCCAAAGGTCCGGCCGTACTGCAAGGTGGCCGCTCCAACCGCATGCGGACCGCATGGCTCAGCGCCGTGCTGGCGCTTCTGGCGCTGCTATGTGCGCTTTCCGTGGCGATTGGCACCCGTGACGTCACGTTCGCTGACATCACGGCAGCGCTTGCCGGTCGCGTGGAGACGGTGGCGGAAGCGGCTGTGGCGGTTCGCCTGCCGCGAACGCTGCTTGCCCTGCTGTCCGGGGCAGCGCTCGGGCTCGCTGGCGCCATCATGCAGGGCGTTACGCGCAATCCGCTTGCCGATCCCGGTATTCTTGGCGTCAATATGGGCGCATCACTTGCCGTCGTTATCGCCATCGTCTGGTTCGGCATTGCCTCGGCGCAGGCCTTTATCATCACGGCGATTGTCGGGGCAGGTGCGGCTGCAGTTTTCGTTTATGTCGTCGGCTCGCTCGGACGGGGTGGGGCAACGCCGCTGAAACTCGCTCTGGCCGGTGCCGCCACCTCTGTCGCCTTCTCCTCACTCGTCATTGCCGTCGTGCTGCCGCGCAGCGATATTGCCGGCGGCATCCGTTCCTGGCAGATCGGCGGTGTCGGTGGTGCGACCTTTGACCGGATTGAGACCGTGCTGCCGTTTCTCGCCGCCGGTTTTGCCATCAGCCTTCTTTCGGCACGCAAGCTGAATTCTCTGGCGCTTGGTGATGAGTTGGCTGCCGGTCTTGGCGAGAATGTCGTGGTCGCGAGAGCCATCGCATCCTTTGGAGCTATCCTCCTCTGCGGTGCGGCGACTGCCATCTGCGGGCCAATCGGTTTCGTTGGGCTGGTCGTTCCGCACCTCTGCCGCCTGCTCGTTGGCGTCGACAATCGCTGGCTTCTGCCATTTTCCGCGCTCGGCGGCGCCTGTCTGCTGCTTGCGGCCGATATTGTCGGGCGCATCGTGGCGCGGCCGTCTGAACTCGATGTCGGTATCGTCACCGCCCTTGTCGGCGCACCTTTCTTCATCTGGATCGTCAGACGTCAGCGGGTACGCGAACTGTGAACATGCACACGTCCGTCATGGAAACATTGGTTTCCAACCGTCACGCCCGCCAGCGCCGGCGTCGCCTTGTCATTGCAGCCCTTTCAGCTCTTTTGATCGCGGTTTTCGCATTGACGCTGATGCTGGGACAATCCTTCACGCCGCCCGGTGACGTCCTGCGGGTGCTGCTCGGAGAGGACATTGCCGGGGTCACTTTCACGGTCGGGCAGTTGCGCCTGCCACGCGCGTTGCTCTCCGTTCTCGCGGGTCTGAGCTTCGGGCTGGGTGGTGTCGCCTTCCAGATCATGCTGCGCAACCCGCTTGCGAGCCCTGACATTATCGGCATCAGTTCCGGCGCAAGCGTGGCAGCGGTGTTTGCCATCGTCGTCCTGAATCTGAGTGGACCGCTTGTTTCTGTTTTCGCCGTCGTCGCCGGGCTTGGCGTCGCATTGCTGGTCTATCTGCTGTCCTTCCGCAACGGGGTTGCCGGAACGCGGCTGATCCTTGTCGGCATCGGCGTTTCGGCCATGCTCGAAAGTTTCATCGCCTATATCCTGTCCGTTGCACCGGCCTGGACGCTGCAGGAGGCGATGCGCTGGCTGACGGGCAGCGTCAACGGCGCAAAACTTGCCCAGACGCTGCCGCTCTTCGTCGCGCTCATCCTCTTTGGCGGCCTGCTGCTCAGTCGCGCGCGCGATCTCGAGGCATTGAGGCTTGGCGATGATACGGCCGCGGCGCTTGGGGTCCAGGTGGGGAGAACGCGCATCATCGTGATTATCGCCGCCGTCGGCATGATCTCCTTTGCCACGGCAGTGTCGGGGCCAATTGCTTTCGTCGCCTTTCTGTCCGGGCCGATTGCCGCGCGCATCGTTGGCAGCAATGGGTCGCTGCTCATTCCGGCTGCGCTCGTTGGGGCAGCCTTGGTGCTGGTGGGCGATTATTGCGGCCAGTTCCTGCTGCCGGGCCGTTACCCGGTCGGCGTCGTCACCGGCGCGCTCGGCGCGCCCTATCTGATCTACCTTATCGTGCGGGTAAACCGCAGCGGAGGCTCGTTATGACCAGCCACTCCCTTTCCGTGAACCGTCTTTCGGCCGGATACGGTGATAGCCTCATCATCGAAGGGCTGGATCTTGTCGTTCCGCGCGGCCAGATAACCGTCATCGTCGGCGCCAATGCCTGCGGCAAGTCCACGCTTCTTCGCAGCATGTCGCGGCTTATCTCTCCCCGCGCCGGTCAGGTCCTGCTCGACGGAAAGTCGATCCACCGTCTTCCCTCGCGCGAACTTGCAAGACGGATGGGTCTTTTGCCGCAGTCACCGATTGCGCCCGAGGGCATCGTCGTTGCCGATCTGGTCAGCCGCGGCCGGCATCCCCATCACGGCCTTTTCGCGCGGTGGTCGCGCCAGGATGATGAGGCCGTGGCCGCAGCCCTCGTCGCCACCGATACGGTCGAACTTGCCGAGCGGCCGGTGGACGAACTCTCTGGCGGGCAACGGCAACGCGTATGGATCGCCATGGCGCTCGCCCAGGAGACCGAGATATTGCTGCTCGACGAACCCACCACCTTCCTCGACATCAGCCATCAGGTGGAAGTGCTGGATCTTCTGACGGACCTCAACCATGCCCGTCAGACCACCATCGTCATGGTGCTGCACGATCTCAATCTCGCGGCGCGCTACGCTGATCATCTGGTCGCCATGACCGGTGGAAAGCTACATATCTGCGGCACGCCGGAGGAGGTGCTGACGGAAGAAAACGTGCGGCACGTCTTCGGCATAGAAAGCCGTGTCATCGAAGACCCGACGTCTGGCAAACCAATGATGCTGCCGATCGGGCGGCACAGGACGGCGGCGCAACGGCCGCAATAATCCATCTATTTTTGCGGTGACCGTCTGCGTCCACGGGTGGTGGTTTTAACCGGAACGCTCGCGCCGTACTCGTTCCACCATGCCATCAATGCCTCCATGGTCGGGCCAAGTCCTTTCGCCTTTGCCGTAATTTCATATTCCACGCGTGGCGGAACCTCTGCAAAGACGGTGCGAGAGACCAGTCCATCAGCCTCGAGCTCACGCAATTGAGAGGTCAACATGTGCTGTGTGATGCCGGGAATGGCTTTGCGCAGCTCGTTGAAACGATAGATCCGCTGGTTGAGAAGCCACATGATTTCGAGCTTCCACTTGCCGGAAAGCAGCGCGAAAGCGCGACGCATTTCCTCGTGCATGTTAATGGCTCCACCGCCATTAGTCTGGTTTTCCATACTTACCACGCCAAATTCATCCTACTTGCGCATATTCATTCAATATCACATTTTCCATGTGAACGCCGGATCATGAGCCCCAAGCTGTTCCGGAACAACGAAAATATTGAACAAATCAAGCTGCCGAAGACATTCGGCGGCAATGGATATCCCATGTCTTCATTCTACATCTACTGGGTCGCAACAACCCTTCTCGTCCTGCTCTATCTGGCGTCGGCAGTCACCTACGTCGTCAAATCCGACTGGGTGAGGGAGACGATAACCGGCTTCGGTTACCCTGCATACCTTGTGCCTCTTCTGACGGCGGTGAAGATCGCCGCCGTCATCGCCATCCTTGCGCGGTTCAACGTCGCCATCAGCGATCTGGCGTATGCGGGGGTACTGTTTCACCTGCTGCTGTCCGGCCTTGCACATATCGGCGTCCGCAAACCTGCCGGCGCACTGCCTGCCGCCATCGGGCTCGGGCTGCTCGTCGTTTCCTTCGCCATGCAGAACGCTGCACGCGAAGTCCCATCCCCCTATGCCCTTGCACGGCAGCTCTGACGCATTCATCACGAAAGGAAATCAAAATGGGAAAACTGACCGGAAAAGTAGCCATCGTGGCGGGCGCAGGCAGAGGGATTGGCCGTGCGACGGCAGAACTCTTTGCAAGGGAGGGCGCCAAGGTCGTGGTATTGTCCTTGACGCCTGCAAATGTGAACGCGGTCGTCAGTCAGATACAATCCAGTGGTGGCACCGCGCTCGGCATCGTCTGTGATCTTGGCGATGGCCAACAGATCACCCGGGCTGTGGCTGAGGCAGCGGAGGTATTTGGCGGCATCGACATTCTCGTGAATGTCGCGTTCGACCCGACTGTCGTCCACTCCCCGATCCTCGAGCTGACAGTCGAGCAACTGCAACGAAACCTCGACATGGGGCCGATCGCCTATCTTCGCATGATGCAGGCTTGTTATCCGTACTTGAAGGCCAGTGGCGAGGGCCGGATCATTAATTTCGCGTCGCTGGCCGGTATTCTCGGCATGTCGCCGTATGGACCTTACAACCTTGCAAAGGAGGCCGTGCGCGCCCTGACGAGATCTGCTGCGCGCGAATGGGGTCCTGACAATATCACCGTGAACAACCTGCTTCCCGTTGCCGACACCTGGGGTGCGGGCGTCGACGCTCCTGCTCCCACGAATGCCCTTGGTCGTTACGGTTCCCCTGAAGAGGATGTCGCTCCGGTCGCTCTTTTCCTCGCAAGCAGCGATTCGAGGTTCATTACAGGCTCGAGCCTGACCCCCGACGGCGGCCAGATTATCGACAGCGCCCGCTAACGCCCAGTTGGAGTGCCGGGCAAACAGGCCGGCACTTCGCTCCGTTGTCTCTTCTGCCGCTCCTGATTTGCACCTGCCGGGCAGAACTCAAGGCCATGCGGCATAGGACGGCGGTGCTACGTTCTGTATGCGCACCGCCATTCGCCGGAAACGGCCGGGAGACGTGCCTTCATTGCGGGTGAAGAAGCGGTTGAAATACCCAGGATCCTGAAATCCCAATCGAAACGCAATTTCAGCGACTTGCAGTGAAGAGTTAAGAAGAAGGTCACGCGCTTCGGAAAGCAGTTCGCGGTGAATATAGGCCTGTGGTGAAAGCCCCGTTGCCTTGCGCACCACAAATCCAAGACGTTCACGGTTGACGCCGAGTTGACCCGCATAGTCTTCCACGCCCCATTGGTCGCGTTTGTGCTGACTGACCAGTAGCACAAACCGCTCGGTAAGGCTGCCTGCGGTGGAAGCCGCGCCCGCGACGTCGGCCATGGCATGCTGGCAGATGCGGATAAGGGTGACGGATAACAGGCTGGCGATGATCGTATCCGATCCTGTCGATGACCGGAAATTCTCATCCGCGATGGTGTCGAGATAACCCGCCAGTTCCTGGCTGTCCTTTTCAGCCAGCGTCCGCGTCAGAACGCGCTGCAATGTGCTGCGCACCATGATTGCGCTCGTTCCGGTTGGCATGGCATGCGCAAGGCCGATTTCAGTCGTTTTCAGCAGTGATCCGCGGCTTCCGGCATTCAGCCGCAGGCGGCCGACGGGGCCGGAGGCAGGCAGCCAGGCCAGCCCCGGCGCGGTAACCACAAGTGTCTTTTCGCCCTGAATGATCTCCGCTTCACCGGCTGAGACGAGGACAAAATGGGCTGCGCCCTGTTCCAGCTTGAACTCCGACATGCGCAGGGACGACGTCAGCATGCGCGCCGTCGTTTCGATCCTGTTAGCAGCTATCTGGCCGTGATGCGGCATTCACCCTCCAAAAGTACAATAATGCACTACATTAGTGCATTTTATATGCGCCTGTCGTTGCTAAACTTCCATCAGCGCAGGGAAGCCTTGAGGAGAACGGCAATCCCGCTACTGCGCCGTTGGAGGAAAATCATGAATGGTATGAAACGCAGAACGCTGTTCTGCCTTGCGCTGGCGCAACAGGTTGTTCGCGGAAGCTCTGCCCTTGTCGATCGCGATTATCTGCTGGAAGCCGGAAGGATCGCAGGGGCGGGGACGGCAGCAGCCCTTTCCTCCCGTCCCACCGTGCAACGGGCGTTTTTCGGCGGTGCCGCCGCCACTATTTTCTGAATTCAGGAGGAAGACCATGCAGACTGTCAATCTTTTCATCGGTGGCGACCATTGCCCAGCCGCAAACGGCAAGCGTTTCGAGCGCAACAATCCAATTACCGGGGACCTGGCAACCAGTGCGGCGGCGGCAACGCCTGAGGATGCCACACGTGCGGCCGATGCCGCAGCCGCAGCCTTTCCCGTCTGGTCGGCAACGCCGCCCGGCGAACGCCGTCGCCTGCTTCTTGCCGCGGCGCAGGCGCTCCGCGATGCCGGGCCGCAGATTACGCTGGCGATGAAAGAGGAGATTGGCGCGACGGATGCCTGGGCCGGTTTCAACGTGATGCTGGCCAGCGACATGCTGGTCGAGGCGGCCAGCCTGACGACCCAGATAAAGGGCGAAATCATTCCCTCCAACCGCCCGGGAACCACGGCGATGGCACTTCGCCAGCCGGCAGGCGTGGTTCTGTCCATCGCGCCGTGGAATGCACCGGTCATTCTCGGCGTACGCTCCATCGCCACGCCACTTGCCTGTGGCAACACCGTGGTGATGAAGACCTCGGAGCTTTGCCCGCGCACCCATGCGCTGATCATCGAGGCCGTCGCTTCGGCAGGTCTGCCGAAAGGGGTGCTGAATGCCGTCTCCAATGCGCCGGAAGATGCGGCGAAAATCGTTGAAACACTGATCGCCCATCCGGCTGTCAGAAGGGTGAATTTCACCGGTTCGACCCGCGTCGGTCGTGTCATTGCGGAAACGGCGGGCCGTTACCTGAAGCCAGCGCTTCTGGAGCTTGGCGGCAAGGCACCCTTCATTGTGCTTGATGATGCCGATATCGATGCGGCAGTGGCTGCGGCCGCCTTTGGCGCTTACATGAACCAGGGCCAGATCTGCATGTCGACGGAACGCATCATCGTACTCGACAGCGTTGCCGACACCTTTGTCGAGGCCTTTGCCAAAAAAGCGGCGAGCCTGAAGGCTGGAGACCCTCGCGAGGGAAAAATGCCGCTTGGCTCCTTGGTCAGCGCCGAGGCCGCGTCCCGCATCCGGGCGCTGGTGGATGACGCCGTTGCCAAAGGCGCACGCCTCGTGGCCGGCGGAGGCGGCAATGGTACCATGCTGGATGCGCTTGCCGTCGATGGCGTGACCTCTGCGATGCGGCTCTATTCCGAAGAAAGCTTCGGCCCAGTCGTTTCCATCATTCGCGCCGGCAGCGTCGATGAGGCGGTCAGTATCGCCAACGAAACCGAGTTTGGTCTTTCCGCTGCTGTTTTCGGCAGGGATCAGGCAAAAGCACTCGCGGTAGCCGGACGCATCGAAAGCGGCATTTGCCACATCAACGGACCCACCGTTCACGACGAGGCGCAGATGCCGTTCGGTGGGGTGAAGGCCTCCGGTTACGGCCGTTTCGGCGGCACGGCGGGCATTGCGGAATTCACCGAACTGCGATGGGTTACGCTGCAGGACGGACCGTTGCATTACCCGATTTAAGCCGGAAGCATCACCGGCTGGCTGGTCACGTCAACGCTTCTCGTCGATCAGCCAGCCGGTGAGTTTTCTGACCGCACTGTCGCTGCTTTTCGGCCTCAGCAACCAGTAGCCGCGACCCGGCGCATCCAGACTCGGGCCTGCGGTCACCAGCACGCCTGCCTCGACCAGCGGATCGACCAGTCCCGCCCAACCGAGGGCAAAACCCTGTTCGCCGATCGTTGCCTGAACCACCATGGTGTAATTGTTGAAACTGATGTCTCCGCTTTCGTTTTCCGCGCCTCTCAGCACGCCGAAATGCTTGAAATAGGACGCCCAGTCGAACCAGTGCGCCTGTGAGGTATTTTCGAGGTGGATGAGTTTCAGCCGCGAAAAATCAGCCACGGTTTCTGGCGCCGACTGCTCCGCCAAAAGCGCCGGCGAGCAGACGGGCGTGACCTTCTCCGAAAGCAGCAGCACCGCGCCGTCGCCGGCATCCTGCCGCGTGCCGAAGATGATCATCACGTCGCTGTCGTGTTTGCCCTGTCCGAGCGGATCCTGCGTGGCGACGATCTGGATGTTGATGTCAGGATTGAGCGCGCGAAAACCATGCATGCGTGGGATGAGCCAGAGAGAGGAGAAGGCATAATCCGTGTGCAGGCGGATTGTCTGCCGCTCCTCCGTTCTGCGAAGTTGCTGGGCCAGAAGGTCGATGGCATCGACATTGCGCGAGACGATCTCGAACAGCTTTAGCCCCTCGGCCGTCAACTCGATGCCGCGATGTTTACGCCGCACCAGTGCAACGCCCAGATCGTCTTCCAGCCGGCGGATCTGATAGCTGACGGCTGGCTGGGTCAGCCGCAGGGACGCCGCCGCTGCCGTCAGGCTGCCGCGACGGGCGACCTCGGTAAAAATGCGCATCCATCCAAGATCGAGCGGCCGCTCTGTCATAGAAATTCCTTATATCAGTCATCGAAAAATACCCGCTTCACAGGCAAAAACAATGTGGTGTTCAATAAACTGGACTAATAAAAGGGGAGCCGCAATGAAAACCGTTTCTCGCATGCACCGCATCGCCGCCGGTCTGTTTTTGTCCGTGGCGGCCTTCTCCACCCCGCTTTATGCCGCCGATGATGCGGCCTGCAAGACCATTCGCCTCAGCGATCCCGGCTGGACCGACATCACCGCCACCAATGGCGTCGCCTCGGTTCTGCTCGACGCTTTAGGGTATGAGGCCGACGTCAAGACGTTGTCGGTGCCGATCGGTTATCAGGCCATGAAAAACGGCGAGATCGACGTCTTTCTCGGCAACTGGATGCCCGCCCAGAAATCCTTCGTTGACGACCTCAATGCCGCCAAGGCGGCCGACGTGATGACGAAAAACCTCGAAGGCGCCAAGTTCACCCTGGCAGTGCCTTCCTATATGGCCGAAAAGGGCGTGAAGGATTTTTCGGATCTTGCCAAACACGCTGACGAATTTGAAAGCAAGATTTACGGCATCGAGCCGGGCGCACCCGCCAACCAGAACATTCAGAAGATTATCGATGCCAATGATTTCGGCCTGAAGGGCTGGCAGCTTGTCGAATCCGGCGAGCAGGCGATGCTGGCGCAGGTGGAACGGGCCGGAAAAGACAAAAAGGCGGTCGTCTTCCTAGCATGGGCGCCGCACCCGATGAACGAGAAGATCGATATCGCCTATCTCTCCGGCGGTGACGCCTATTTCGGCCCGAATTTCGGTGGCGCCGAGGTCTATACGCTTGCCCGTACCGGCTGGCCGCAGCAATGCCCGAATGCGGCGACGCTTTTCAAGAACCTCAAATTCGATATCGGCATGGAAAATGCCCTGATGGGTTCCATTCTCGGTGGCGAGGATTCCAAGGCGGCGGCAGCGACGTGGCTGAAGGCCAATCCGACATCGCTGGATGGCTGGCTGCAGGGCGTTACCACGCTGGATGGCAAGCCGGGTGCGGATGCCGTCAAAGGCAAGCTTGGCCTCTGAGACTGTAGGGTGAAATGCCGCGTCCCAATATCCTTATCCTGATGGCCGACCAGTTCAACGGGACGTTTTTTCCCGATGGCCCGGCCGATTTTCTCCACGCGCCACATCTGAAAGCGTTGGCGGAGCGGTCTGTCCGTTTCGCTAATACCTATACGGCAAGCCCGCTTTGCGCGCCGGCCCGGGCTTCGTTCATGTCCGGTCAATTGCCCAGCCGGACGCGGGTTTACGATAATGCCGCCGAATTCGCGTCGGATATTCCGACCTATGCGCATCACCTGCGGGCAGCTGGTTATTACACCGGCCTTTCCGGAAAGATGCATTTTGTCGGACCGGACCAGCTGCACGGCTTCGAAGAGCGTCTGACGACGGATATTTATCCAGCGGATTTTGGCTGGACGCCTGATTATACCAAGCCGGGCGAGCGGATCGACTGGTGGTATCACAATCTCGGTTCGGTCACCGGCGCGGGCGTTGCCGAAATCACCAATCAGATGGAATATGACGATGAGGTTGCCTATCACGCAACCCGCAAGCTCTACGATCTGTCGCGCCGGCTCGATGACCGCCCATGGTGCCTGACCGTCAGCTTCACCCATCCGCATGACCCGTATGTGGCACGGCGGAAATTCTGGGATCTCTATGAGGATTGCCCGGCGCTCGATCCGCAGATAGGGGCGCTTCCCTTCCAGCAGCAGGATCCGCATTCAAAACGGTTGCTGGAAGCCTGTGATCATCAGGCCTTCGATATTTCACCCGACGAGATACGCCGGGCGCGGCGCGGTTATTTCGCCAATATCTCCTATATCGATGAGAAGGTCGGCGAAATTCTCGACGTATTGAAGGCGACGCGGATGGAGGAGGACACGATCATCCTGTTCCTCTCCGATCATGGCGACATGCTGGGCGAGCGCGGCCTGTGGTTCAAGATGTGCTTTTTCGAGGGCTCGGCCCGTGTGCCCTTGATGATCGCGGCACCCGGCTGGCGACCGGCGCTTATCGACGCGCCGGTTTCGACGCTGGATGTCACACCGACGCTATGCGGTCTGGCAGGCCTCGATATTACCTCACTGAAACGCTGGACGGATGGCGAAGACCTTGCGGCTTTGGCTGCGGGAACAGGCGAGCGCGGGCCGGTGCCGATGGAATATGCCGCCGAAGGTTCGATTGCGCCACTCGTCGCCATCAGGGATGGCCGTTACAAGCTCTCAGTCTGCGAAGCGGATCCGCCGTTGCTCTACGACCTCGAGACGGATCCTGAAGAGCAGATAAACCTTGCCGGCAATCCTGAATTCGCTGATGTGCTATCATCGCTTTCGGCTGAAATCGGCCGACGCTGGCAGCTGCCCGTTTTCGACGCATCGGTGCGGGAAAGTCAGGCGCGGCGCTGGGTGGTCTACAAGGCGCTGCGAAACGGCGCCTATTTCCCGTGGGATTATCAGCCGTTGCAGAAAGCCTCGGAACGCTACATGCGCAACCACATGGACTTGAACGTGCTGGAGGAAAACCAGCGTTTTCCACGCGGGGAATAACGCTGGCAGGGATTATGCGGCGGCGGTCGTTCTCGGCGCGCCGCCCGTGGCCTGCACGGCAAGGCTACCCGCCGCGACGCCTGCCTCAAGGCATAGCTTCTCGTCCGCCCGCCGAAGCCACGCATCGATGAAACCGGCATTGAAGGCATCACCCGCGCCTGTCGTGTCGACGACGGGTACCTTCTTCGCCGCCGCATGGTGTAGGCCTGTTTGCGAGGACACCCAGGCGCCCTCTGCGCCGCCTTTCAGGGCGACGACAGGAAACGACCCCGACAAGGCCCTGGCCGCCGCCTCAGGGTCAGAATGGCCTGTGATCGCCTCGGCTTCTTCGAGGTTGGGCAAAAACACGTCGACGCCATCACACGCCTTGAGCAGGCCCTTGTCGTAAATCAGCGAGGCATCCCAGCTGGGATCGAGCGAGACGGACAGTCCGCTGTCCCTGGCGCGGGCGACGAGATCGGGGATTTCGTGCAGCGTGGCGAATTCCGCGATGTGCAGATGGCAGGCCCCGTTCCACGAAAAGGCGGCATCAAGGGTCGATGGCCGGGCGATACCGGCGCGCCGCGTCAAAAACGCCCTGTCATGGCCAACCACCGTCGCGACGGTGACCTGCGGGCCCGCATCTGCCGAGTGTTCCAGAAATTGCAGGTCTACACCGCTTTGCTGCATTTTCTCGCCGATGGCACGTGAGAAGGTGTCGGTGCCGAGCCTTGCCAGCAGTGTGGCCGTGCGGCCGATATGGGCGAAATGCGCAGCCGCAATGAAAGCCCCGCCACCGGCGGCGATTTCCATGTCGCTGGCAAACAGCTCCCGTCCGAGCACCGGCAATTCGTCAAGCCCGGTGAAAATGAGGTCGCAATAGATTCGGCCGATACTGATGACCGCTGACTTTTCCGTGTCTGTCCTCATCATGCGCGGCCCAGAAGCTCTTCCGTCTTGGCATCGAAAAGATAGAGCGCGCCTGCCTGCGTCTCGCATTGCAAGCGGCTACCCACCTGGGGAATGGCCTTGCCCCTTGCTGTCGCGATGACCGAGGTCGTGGGCGTGTCCAGATGAACCAGCGTTTCCGGGCCGAGCGGCTCCACGGCTGTCACTGTTCCCTCCAGCGAGAAAGACCCTTGAGTTGCCTCGCCTTCTCCAACCAGCAGATCATGGGGGCGAATGCCAATCAGCAGATCGCCATCGGCAGACTGTGTAACGCTGTTCGTCGTTCTTTTGCCCCGCAGCAGGTTCATCGATGGGCTGCCGATGAAACGCGCAGTGAAGACGTCCACCGGCGTCTCGTAAAGTTCCGAGGGCGTGCCGACCTGGAGGATATGGCCGTCCTTCATCACGACAATCCGGTCGGCCATCGTCATGGCTTCCACCTGATCGTGAGTGACGTAGACGGTGGTTGTCTTAAGACGTTGGTGCAAGCGCTTGATTTCAATGCGCATCTGCGATCTCAACTGGGCGTCGAGATTGGACAGCGGCTCATCGAAAAGGAAGGCTGAGGGATCGCGCACCATGGCGCGGCCGATGGCGACGCGCTGCCTCTGTCCGCCTGACAGAGCCGCGGGCCGACGGTCGAGCAATGCCTCAAGTCCGAGCACCCGACCGGCCTCTTCGATACGCCGGTTCTTTTCCGCCTTGTCGAGCTTTGAGGTATAGAGCCCGAAGCCGATGTTCTGGCGAACCGTCATATGCGGGTAGATCGCATAGTTCTGGAAGACCATGGCGATGTTGCGCTGTTTCGGTTCTTTCTCGTTGACGACGTTTCCGGCAATTTTCAGCGTTCCGCCCGAAATCTCTTCCAGACCCGCGATCATTCTGAGTGTCGTGGATTTGCCGCAGCCGGAAGGGCCGACGAATACGACGAATTCGCCGTCTTCAATGGCAAGGTCGATGCCTTTGACTGCCTCCACCTTGCCGTAGCGCTTTACGAGTTGATTGAGTTCGATTGTCGCCATTATCGCGCTCCCGTCAGGGCGGTAAATTTCTCTGCAAGCTCAGCAGCTTTTGCCGCTTCGTAGTCGGTGGATCGCTGTGCTTCTGCTTCAAACGCAGCAAGTTTGTCGCGATAGGCCGCAATCGCCTCGCGCATCGGCTCCGGGGCAGGGCCGCCGAAGCGGCTGCGCACGGCGACAAAGTGCTCAGGCGAGACGATCTGCCTAAACTTTTCCTCATCGACACTGGTCTCGCGTCCTGCCAGTTCCTCGAACGCCCTGCGGAACGGCTGGTAACCGTCGTTCGGCAGGTCGCCCTTCAGCGCGACAACGCTTTTGGCGACGGTTGCGGCAATTTCATGGGCCTGGCGGAATGACAGGTCTTCGATGCGGACAAGAGAATCTGCCAGTTCCGTGATGGTGATGCAGGAACGGCGAATATTCTGGTCGACCCTTTCCGGATCGATACTGATCTTGCCGACGAGGCTGGCAAGGAGATCGAGCACCCGGCCGGCAGAGGCGAAGGCTTCGTAACCCATGCCCTGGGTTTCGCCCTCGCTGTCGTTCATGTCGGTGAAGGGCGTGTTGTGCATCACGTCGAGCATGGTCCGTGCCCGCCCGAATGTCTGGCTAGCGAGGTGGCGCAGATGTTCGATCGGGACCGGGTTTCGTTTCTGCGGCATGATCGACGAAATCTGCACCAGCGAATTCGGTACGTAGATCTGCCCGACTTCGAAGCTCGTCCAGAACTGGAAGTCCTGAATGAGCCTGCCGAGATGCAGGAACATCAATTCGATGGCGCCATAGGTCGCTGTTGTATAGTCGACGGCGGCGATGCAGGAATAGGAATTGCGCAAGGGTGCCGCAAAGCCGAGAAGTTCGGCGACACGTGCCCGGTCGATGGGAAAGCCAGACGTGGTGATGGCCGCAGCGCCCATGGGTGAGAGATCGACGATGCGCCGGGCCTCAGTGAAGCGGTCAATATCCCGGATCAGCACTTCGATGGCGGCGGAAAGATAGTGGCCGAAGGTGGTGGGCTGGGCCGGTTGTCCGTGCGTATAGGCGACGATCAACGTCTTCTCATTGCGCTCGGCGGCGTCGATCAGGGCGGCCAGCAGAAGCCGCGCCTTGGCAGTGAGCGTGTCGATCTTGTCTTTCAGGCCGATTTTGAAAAGCGTGTGATCGATGTCGTTGCGCGAGCGTGCCGTGTGCAGGCGGCCTGCCACATCGACACCGATGCGGGCTTTCAGCTCCTTTTCGATCAGGAAGAAGAAATCCTCGACCTCGCCGGTATAGACCAGCTCCGACGGATTGATGGTCCTGTCGATGTCATCAAGCGCTCCGGCGATTTTTGCTGCCGTGTCCGCATCGAGAATGCCGGTCTCGCGCAGCATGACCAGATGGGCGCGGTCGATGCGGCGGAAACCGTCGACATGGTGGTTCTTGGCGCCATCGAAAAGCGGACGCAGCACGGTTTCCTTGTAAACTGGGTCGGGAAACTTGCTGGTATCCGACAGGCGCGGGTTCATATCGGCCATGGTGTTATCCTTTCAGGCCTGCCAGCATCACACCGCGAACGATGTAGCGTTGCAGGACGATGAAGACGATAAGGGTTGGGATGGTCGCAATGGCAGCGCCGGTCATGATCATTTCCCACTGGATCTGCTGTTCCACCGCAAAGCTCGATAGGCCGACGGGCAGCGTGTACAGCTCCTTGCTGGTAGTCACGATCAGGGGCCAGAAGAATGCTGTCCAGTTGCCGAGGAAGGTGAAGATTGCAAGCGCCGAAAGGGCAGGCGTCACCAGCGGCAGGGCTACCTTCCACCAGATCTGGAATTCGTTCAGCCCGTCGACACGCGCTGCCTCCAGGAAGTCGTTCGGAACCGTCTCGAAGAACTGCTTCATCAGGAAGGTGCCGAAGGCCGTCATCATTCCCGGGAACATGATGCCCCAGTAGCTGTCGAGCCAGCCAAGCTGGCTGGACATCAGATACCAGGGGATAACAAGCATTTCGGTCGGAATCATCAGCGTGGAAAGGATCGCGAGGAAGATGAAGTAGCGACCGCGAAACTCGAATTTGGCCAGCGTATAACCGACCAGACTGTCGAAGAAGCAGTTGGAGACGGTGACGATGACCGCAACGAACATCGAGTTGAAGAACCAGCGGAGGAAACGGCCGTCGGCCAAGACAGTCATGTAATTCGCAAGCGTCGGTGCTGCGGGAATGAGCCTGAGATCATAGACCTGATCCGCGGTCTTGAACGAGGTCGAAAACATGAAGAGCAGTGGCGAAATCATGATCAGGCCGCCGATGAACAGCAGCGTCCAGGCAAGGATGCGGCCGGGGCGGACGCGGGCGTGGGAGAGTGGCAACGCTTCGCTCATTTCTTTTCCCTCAGAACCCAGAGCTGGACCAGCGACACGACAAGAAGAATGGTGAACAGGACAACGGTCTGCGCGGCGGCATAACCCATCGCATAGGAGTTGAACGCGGTCTGGTAGATCATCAGCACCAGCGGTTTGGTTGAGCCGAGCGGTCCGCCCGGATCGTTGGTGGTCATGTTGTAGACCTGATCGAAAATGCGCAGGAAGCCGATTGAGGAGAAGACGACCAGGAAAACGGTGGTTGGTTTCAGGAGCGGCAGCGTGATCTTTCGAAGGATCGCCCATTCGCCAAGTCCGTCGATGCGCGCGGCCTCATAAAATGTCGTCGGAATGGAGCGCAGGCCCGCCATGAAGATGATGATCTGGAAACCAAGCCCGGCCCAGATGGACGTCACCATGACCGAATAAAGCGCCTGATCGGTGGAACGGATGAATGGCTGCTGCGGAATTCCGATCATGCCAAGCACGTCGTTGATGATGCCGATCGGCGGCGGCTGATAGAACCAGCGCCAGACCCATGCCATTGCCGCTGCCGTTGTCAGATAGGGCAGGAAATAAAGCGCGCGGATGAAACCGTGCAGGATGCGCACCCGATCCAGATAAAAGGCGATGACGAAAGCCAGAACCAGACTGATGGGCGTGCCGACGATGAGATAGGTGAAGGTGTTCTTGAAAACCTTCCAGAATTGCGGATCCTTGAACAGCTTGACGTAATTGGCAACGCCGATGAACTTTGCCGGGCGCAGCAGGTCCCAGTTGGTGAAGGACAACCAGAAGGCCTGCAACGTCGGGTAAAAACGGATGATGCTGTAAAACAGGATCGGGATAGCCAGAAAGCTCCAGATCCACACAAGCCGCTTCGTGCGCATGGAAAAGCGATCCCCGAAGGAGCCGCCGGGGCGGCCGGATGCCGCCCCCTGTTGATCGATCGCTGTCATGATTGGACCTGCGGTTTTACGGTTTGGCCGCGTCGATGATTTCCTGCTCGGCGCTGGCGGCCTGCTTGATGGACTCCTCGACGGATTGACCCTCGAGCAAAATCCGGTTCGTCATGTCGATGGCGTTCTGCCGCTGGGCTGCCTCATCCATGAACCGTGTCGTATGGGCGTATTCGAGACCCTTCAGGAACGGTGCATAGATCGGGTCTTTCAGGTTCTCCTCGGTCAACGCCGCAGATCGCCGCGCCGGCAACTCGCCAACCGTCTTCAGCCAGATCGCCATGGCTTCCGGTGAGGAGATGTAGGCGAGGAATTTCTTCGAGGCTTCCAGTTCTTCACCGGTTGTCTTGGCGCTGATGCCATTGGCGAAATAGCTGGCATAGTTGGAGCGGATATTCTTGTCGTTGGTGGGAAGCTCGGTCACGCCCCACTCGAAGTCCTTGATGGTTCTGAAAGATCCAAGCCTGAACGTGCCGTCGATGGTCATGCCTGCCTTGCCCGCACGGAAGGCAGCCTGGCCTTCGTCCATGAAGCCCACCTGACCGATCTTCTTTTCAAGCTGCAGGCTCGTATAGAACTTCAGCGCCTGGATGCCCGCCTCGCTGTCATAGGTGACTTTCTGGTCGTTGTCGGTGTAGGGCTCGCCGCCATATTGGCGGATAAGAACTTCGCGCCACCATTGGTGGTCCTGACCGCCCATATCGAGCGTGGAGCCTGCAACGGTCAGGTTTCCAGCGGCATCGTGCTTGGCGATCTTTTCCGCCGCGGCAACAAATTCGTCCAGCGTCTTCGGCGGATTGGCGGCGTCAAGACCGGCTTCCGTGAAGAGCTTCTTGTTGTAGAAAAGTGCGAGCGAGCGAACCGCCGTCGGCAAGCCGTAATAATCGTCGCCTCGCTTCATGGCGCCGACGATGGGGAAAAATTCGCTTTCGATCTTGTCATGCGGGAAAGCGTCGGTCGGCAGCGGCTGCAAGATACCGCCGGCTGCAAACTTGTCGAGCCAGCCGTAGAAGAGCTGCATCACGTCAGGGCCTTTACCGGACATGTTGGCGGCAATCACTCGCGTCTGGTAGTCGGCATAAGGGAAGGTCACCTGTTTGATGGTGATATCCGGATTGGCCTTCTGAAACTCGGCGATAAGCTCGTCCATCGCTTTGACGCGTGTGTCGAAGACATATTGCCAATATTCGATTTCAACCGCCTGCGCGGCGTTGAATGCAAATGTGCTGAAACCGGCGACCAAGCCGGCGAACAAAGTTGCCCTGCGCATGTAAGCCTCCATTTTCTCCGCCCGGTCTTCCGGATGCGGAGTGATCGTTCCCTTTATCCGCGCTTTCGCGCGCGCTCATCGATTTGCCGGCAGCGGGATTTTACGCGTTCCGCCCCTTGCAATTCTGACCCCCGGTCGCTCTCTACGGTTCTCTGAAGGCGAGCATTTGTCAATAACATAATTTACTTGAATTATTATATTGCGCTTATCCTCGCTTCGACGCTATGAATTTTCTAACGGACGGGAAGTTGAAGAGATGACGGTGCACACGGTGGATACCTATCCCGTAGCAATCGGAAAAAATCCTGAGCGCAGCCGCGAACACAACAGGCGAGTCGTACTCGACATCGTCAGGCGGCACGGCTCGCTCGGTCGCGCCCAGTTAGCCAAGATCACGCATCTCACACCCCAGGCGGTCGCCAATATCGTCGATGAACTGGTGGGCGAGGGACTCCTGAAAGAGCTTGGTCGCCGGCGCACCGGCAGGGGGCAGCCGCCGATACAGTTTGCTGTCAACCCGGATGGTGGCGCAACGATCGGGGTTGAGATTGCCGCAGACCATATGGTCACCGTCGGTCTTGATCTGGCCGGCGTGTTGCGCACGCAGCGCGTTACCCCGCTCAAGGACACCACGCCGGACGCCATACTCAAAACCTTTGCGGCGGAACATGCAGCGATTGCGAAGAATGTCGGGTGCAGGCTGCTTGGCACCGGCGTCGTCATGCCCGGACCTTTCGAGATTGACGGCATGACCTCTGTCGGTCCGACGACGCTTTCCGGCTGGGTGGGTGTCGATGCCCGCCAGATGCTGAGCGATGCCTGCGGCCAACAGGTCGTGGTGGAAAACGATGCGACGGCCGCTGCTGTCGGCGAGCGCCTGTTCGGCGCAGGGCTGGCTATCCCGAATTTTTGCATGATCTATTTCGGCGTCGGCATCGGTCTCGGCATCATCCAGGATGGTTCGCCCTATCGCGGCGCTTTCGGCAACGCCGGCGAAATCGGCCATGTGACGGTCTCGCCCAAGGGAAGGCCTTGCCCGTCTTGCGGGCAAAGAGGTTGCCTGGAGGCCTATGCTTCCGTCTATGTGCTCAAGGAAAAGCTCGTCTGCGCCGGTGTTGCGGACACGGAGCTTGATGATCTTGAAGCCCTGTTCAGCGCGGGCAATCCGGTCGTGATGGAATGGATCGACGAGGCAGCCGTCCATCTGGCGCCCATGGTGGCGATGCTCGAGAACATTCTCGATCCGCAGACGGTCATTCTCGGCGGTGCGCTGCCTGAAAACATCATCAGCGAGATCATTGCGCGGATGGGGCATCTGCCGACTTCGGTTGCAAGCCGGCGGCAAAGAGAGTTGCCGCGCGTCATCCACGGCAAGTCCGGACAGTTGACGGCGGCGCTTGGTGCTGCCGCCTTGCCGCTGTTCGACATTGTCACACCAAAACTTGAGACGTCCCTGGGCGCCGCAGCGCAGGTGCCCGGCTGAATATTGGAGGAGACCGCCCATGCTTAACCCCCGGGAGCGCATCGAACGGCAGATGGCCGATCCATGGCTCGTGCGTCTGCACCGTAAACTGAGCGCACTGAAATCCACTGTCACCGTCATGCACACCGGTGCACATCCGGACGACGAGCAGAACGGTCTTCTTGCCTATTTCCGGATGGAACTGGGCATGCGGATCATCATCGCCTGCTCGACGCGCGGTGAAGGCGGGCAGAATGCGCTTGGGCCGGAGCGGCTGGGCGCGCTTGGTGTCATCCGGTCGCGGGAGCTGGAGGAGGCGGCCCGCATCATCGATGCGGACATAAGCTGGCTCGGCCATGGCCCGGCGGATATCATCCACGACTTCGGCTTCTCCAAGGATGGCGACCAGACCTTTGGTCGATGGGGGCAGCAGCGCATCGTCGAGCGGCTGGTGCGCGCCTATCGCAAGGAACGGCCCGATATCGTCATTCCGACATTTCTCGACGTGCCGGGACAACACGGGCACCACCGCGCCATGACGCGCGCGGCGAAAAGCGCAATCGCGCTGGCGGCTGATCCTGCCGCCTATCCCGAGCATTTCTCCGAGGGGCTGAAACCGTGGAAGGTGGCCAAATATTATCTTCCTGCATGGTCTGGTGGTGGTGACACCTATGATGACGAGGTGCCTCCGCCGGAAACGACGCTGACAGTCAATGCGGTGGGCAAGGAGCGGGCAACCGGCGCGCAATATGACCGCATCGGCGAATGGTCGCGTTATTATCATGCCTCACAGGGAATGGGACATTGGCCGAAGCGGGCGCAGGAAGCATGGCCACTGCATCTCGAGCTCTCCAACGTCGCGGGCGGTGAGGAAAGCTCGATCCTCGACAGCCTGCCGTCATCGCTGGCTGATCTCTCGGCTTTTCCGGGTCTTACCGCCGATTTGGCAAAGGCGCTGGTTGCAGCCGAACAGGCAATCACTGACGCAATCGATGCCTTTCCCGACACGCAGCGGATCACGGCCTCACTTCTGACGGCGGCAGCCCTTTTGCAAGAGGTCGACGAGGCCGCAGCGCCGGACTTCAGGGAGTTGCATGGGCACCGGATCGCGCGCAAACGGGCGCAGGTCGATGCCGCTATCCTGACGGCGCTCGATCTTTTCGAGCGGGCCTATGCCGAGCCGGCCGAGATCGTTCCGGGCGGGACGTCATCTTTCCATGTGGAACTCGCGGGAAAGGCGGCTGAATTTGACGTCGAGGTTACCCCGGTCCTTCCGGCTGGCGTATCGTCTTCGGTTCAGTCGCGTGGTCAGACAATGGTCTTCTCACTTGCCGCCGATCAGGACGCGGCCGTTTCCGGGCTTTACCAGCCCGACTGGAAAGCCTCAGGCGGTAATGGTCATGCCTCGGTGCGCCTGTCCGTAAGGATTGGAGGCAGGGAGGTTTCGGCCGCTTTCGATCTGGAGGAGCCGTTTTTCGTGACGCCGGCGCAGTCGCTGACGATTTCGCCCGATGCGCTTCTGGTTCCACTTGGACAGGGGCAGGATTCCCATGTTTTTCAGGCACACATAAAGGGTGCCGATGCACCGCTGTCGTTCAGGAGTACGGGTGGCTGGAACCTGCGCAAGACCGGCAATGACTGGATTGCCGAGCGTACCGGTGAGGCGGCGGTCGGCCTTGCCCAGATCGAAGCGCTTGTCGATTCGCAACCTGCCTTCCAGATCACGCCCATCGCATATCCGCATATAGGCCGGGCGCGGTTTCTGGCACCCTCCGCTCTGAAAATCCTCTCGCTCGATCTCAAGCTGCCCGAGGGCGCGAGCGTCGGTTATGTCGGCGGCGGTGCCGACCGGGTCGGGTCATGGCTTTCGCGCATGGGTCTTGATGTCACCGAACTCGATGCGCAGGCGCTTGGCGGTGATCTCTCGTCCTTCACGACGATTGTTGTCGGCATCTTTGCCTTCGGCATTCGCAAGGATCTAGCTGCGGCAACCGAAAGGCTTCACCGCTTCGTCGAAGAAGGCGGCCATCTTGTCACGCTCTATCACCGTCCAACCGACGGATGGAATCCCGAGACGACGCCCGTCAGGCGGCTTGAGATCGGTAAGCCTTCCCTGCGTTGGCGGGTGACGGACCCAAATGCGGAGGTGACGGTGCTATTGCCCGATCACCCATTGCTTGTCGGGCCCAACACGATCGGTGCTGCCGACTGGACGGGCTGGGACAAGGAGAGAGGGCTCTATTTCGCTGCGCGCTGGGATGATGCTTATGAACCCCTGCTCGCCATGCACGATGTCGATGAACAGCCTCTGAAAGGGGCGCTGGTCTCGGCAGCCATTGGCAAGGGCCGGCATACGCATACAAGCCTCGTGCTGCACCACCAGATGGACAAGCTGGTGCCGGGGGCATTCCGCCTCATGGCAAACCTTGTGCAACCCGCGTGAATGGCCAGGACCAGAGTGAAAAACAGGAAAACCCGCGCGAAAACGATGCTCGCGCGGGCATCGGCTGGCTGCTCATGGATATGGCCCTGGTTTCGGGTGGAATGACAGCCCTCGTCAAGGCGCAGGGTGTGACCTATCCGGCATTCCAGCTCGTCTTCATAAGGGCGATGATCGGCCTGATCTTCATCCTGCCGCTTATCTGGCGACACCGGGGGGAAATGGCGCGCGTCAAATATCCCTGGCGCAACCTTTTCCGAATCTGCTGCAACGCCATTGCACTCACCAGCAACTTCGTCGCCATCACCCTCTTGCCGCTCGCCACCGTCAATGCTGTCGGCTTCTCACGCCCGCTGGTGACGATGGCCATGGCGGTTGTCTTTCTCGGTGAAAAGGTGAGCCGATATCGCTGGGTCGGCGCTTGCCTCGCATTTGTTGGCGTTCTTGTAGTCATCGGGCCGGGCGACGCGGAGATTAACGCAGGCGTGCTCGTCGTCCTCGTTTCGGTGGTGTTCGGCGCGCTTGCGGTGATCCAGACCCGGGCGCTGCGGCAGGAAAACACCACTGTCATGATGGTGTTCTACACGGTGGGTCTTGCCGTCATTACCGCCGTTCCGGCGATCTGGACGTGGAAACCGGTCATGCCGCTCGACTGGGGGGCGCTGCTCGCCATCGGCCTGCTTGCGCAAATGGGGCAATATTGCTTCCTGCGGGCCTATCGCATCGCTGACGCCAGTGTTCTGGCGCCCGTCGGATATCTGTCGATATTGTTCGTGACCGCTGTGGGATACTTCCTGTTTGACGAGGTGCCCGAAGCCCGTGTTGTTCTTGGCATTGCCATCATTCTCGTCTCCTTGCAGGCAACCGCCTTTGCGGAATATCTTTTGAAGAAGTTGCGCGGCCGGCGGTGAAAGGTGCCGCTTTTATCTTTGACGCGCCAGAACGCTCAGCCGGATCCAGCCCAGTGTCGCGCGCTTGAAGCGATCGTAAAACGAACGGGCAAACCGCACATATCGCATGATCCATGCGAACCAGGCGTAGGTGAGGAGCTTCTCCCTACCGGCGTGGTAAATGCGCTCGACAATCAGGAATGTGGCGAGGTGAGCGAGGATCGTCAGCGCAATTCCCGTTTTGACGGTGCCGTGCGCGATGAGGAGCAGGCCGATGATTTTCATCGGTTCGGCGATGGCAAATGGCACAGCCAGCAAAAGAAGAATGGCAAGACGCGGTAATCCGCCAATCCGGCTTTCCAGTTTCCTGATGAATGTCAGTCTGGATATCGCCTTGATGATCGGCCGATAAAGCGGGCGAAAAATGCCGTCGAGGATCAGGGCAAACACGATGATTGCCCGAAGCGGAAAGATGAGGATCTTCCTGATTTTGTTGTTCACCTCATTCGGTCTCCAAAAGGGGCTGTATGGCCAATTCTTAATCGCCTGAAACGTGGCAAAACGAAGTTGTTTTTTACGATCTGCTCTGCTGAACGCTCGCATACATGCCGGTGGTGCGGAATTCGCTTGGATTGATGCCATATAGCCTGCGGAAGACCTTCGAGAAATAGTTCGGGTCTTCGAAGCCGCATAGCACGGATACCTCCTTGATGGGGATGTTTTCGGCTGTGGTGAGAAGCTTGGCTGCCCGCCTCAACCGTCGCTGCAATACAAATTCGGCCGGTGGCAGGCCTTCGCTTGCCGTGAAGATGCGGGAAAAATGCGCACGGCTGAGGCCGGCGACGGCGGCAAGATCGCTGACGGAAAGACGCTCTCCGAGATGCCCGTCTATATAGCTCAGCACCTGCTGCATGGTGCGATATTCACCGCCAAAGGAGGGATGCGAGCCGAACACGTCGTCATAAAGCGTCATCGCCGCTTCATAGGCGACGGCGGAGGCCGCCCCTGGTGTTTCCGCGCCGTTGACGAGGCGCGAGCAACAATGGGCGAGATGATCGACGGTTTCCTGTTGCAGCTTGAGGATAGGCCCGGTGACGGCAAGAATATTGCGGTGAATGCGCAAGGCCTCCTCGCCATTCATGGAGATCCAGAAGAACTCCCATTGCTTTCCCGCTTCCAGCCAGTAGCGATGATTGTGCGGGATGAGCAGCAGAAGGGTTTCGCCCGGCTTCACCACGTAATGACGGTTTTCGTAACGAAGGTTTCCCTGTCCGCCAATGCAATATTGCAGCACAGTGAATGGTGTCTGTCCGCGCTTTCGTCCGTCCCAGTCATAATTGCCACTGCTGCGGATTTCATAGCCGCTGCTGGTGGGCATTGTGTGCAGGGTCTGGCGGCCGCGGGGCAGCGAGACGGTCCGCATCCCCGGCCCCTGATCGATCAAATCGCGCAGCACAAAATTACCCATGAAAGCATAATCCTTCTCTGGTTCCGCTCGTCATTATACGCATAATCCCGAACCGAGGAGACAGCCAGCGCGATATTGTTGCGGAGAATTTTTCAGGAGTGCCGGTTTTCCGGGGTTCTTACAGGTATATTCTCGCATCGCCTTATTATGATCGTTTGGCCCGTTTCACCCGTTCGATTTGCAACAGAGGTGGCGTTATGAGTTTCAAAATCGCTATAATCGGCGCCGGAAGCGTCGGATTCACGAAAAAACTGTTCACCGATCTTTTGTGCGTGCCGGAGTTTCGCGACATCGAGGTCGCGCTGACGGATATCAGCCAGCACAATCTGGATATGATCAGGGCGATCCTCGACAAGGTCGTGGAGGCCAACGGTTTTCCGGTGAAAGTGACAGCGCATACCGATCGCCGTCGCGCGCTCGAGGGTGCGAAATACATCATAAGCTGTGTGCGGGTCGGCGGTCTGGAAGCCTATGCGGACGACATCCGTATTCCGCTGAAATACGGGATCGACCAGTGCGTCGGTGACACCATCTGCGCCGGCGGCATTCTCTATGGCCAGCGTAACATTCCGGTCATTCTGGATTTCTGCAAGGATATCCGCGAGGTCGCCGCACCCGGTGCCAAGTTCCTGAATTACGCCAACCCCATGGCCATGAATACATGGGCAGCCATCGAATACGGCAAGGTGGATACGGTTGGTCTTTGCCACGGTGTGCAGCACGGTGCGGAGCAGATCGCTGAAATTCTCGGCGCAAAATCCCCGTCCGAACTTGATTACATCTGCTCGGGCATCAACCACCAGACATGGTTCATCGATCTAAGGCTGAATGGCCGCAAGATCGGCAAAGAAGAGCTGGTCGCCGCTTTCGAGGCGCATCCGGTTTTCTCACAGCAGGAAAAGCTGCGCATCGACGTGCTTAAGCGCTTCGGTGTCTATTCGACGGAGAGCAACGGCCATCTGTCCGAATATCTGCCGTGGTACCGCAAGCGCCCGGATGAAATCGCCCGCTGGATCGATATGTCGGACTGGATTCACGGCGAAACCGGCGGTTATCTGCGCCACTCCACCGAGACGCGGAACTGGTTCGAAACGGAATTCCCGCAGTTCCTGGCGTCCGCCGCCAAGCCCATCGAACCGGAGAAGCGCTCCAACGAACATGCGAGCCACATTCTGGAAGCGCTTGAAACCGGGCGTGTCTATCGCGGCCACTTCAACGTCAAGAACAATGGCGTCATAACCAACCTTCCTTCTGATGCGATCATTGAGTCACCCGGTTTCGTGGATCGTTTCGGCATCAACATGGTCTCGGGTATCACGCTGCCGGAAGCCTGCGCGGCGACCTGCATGGCGTCTATCAACGTGCAGCGCATGTCGGTACATGCGGCGGTCAGCGGCGATATCGATCTTCTGAAGCTTGCCGTGCTGCATGACCCGCTAGTCGGCGCCGTCGCCACTCCGGAGGAGGTCTGGCAGATGGTGGACGAGATGGTTGTCGCACAGGCGCGCTGGCTGCCGCAATATGCGGATGCCGTGCCTGATGCCAAGGAGCGGCTTGCGAAATCCACCGTCAAGACCCGCGACTGGGCGGGTGCGGCGCGCCGCAATGTGCGCTCAATCGAGGAACTACGGGCCGAGAAATCGGCGCTGAAAAAGGCCGTTTGAAGGAAAAGGCATGGGAACAGGCCGGTGGTGAAAAGGGAGTTCGCCGCCGTGGCTATCGCGACAACAGAGGGTGGGCGGTCGAAGAGCTGCCATTTGGGAGGAATGACGATGCAACTTCAACGCAAGATCGGTATCATCTCGGCATTGGGTCTTGGTGTTTCGATGATCGCACTCAGTGCGAACGCCTTCGAAACCACCACGCCGCCGGAGCCGCCGCAGTTTCCGGCGGAAGGCAAGATCAATTATGTGGCGCGCGACTCGATCCTCGAATTCAAGGCCCTGCCTGATTACAGCGAGCCGGACTGGATCACCGAAAAATTCGAGAAGACAGGCAAGCTGCCGCCCTTGAAGGAACGCTTGCCTGAGGAGCCGCTGGTCTACAAGACCGGCAACATGGTGGATGGCATCGGCGTTTATGGCGATACGATGCGCCATGTGATCGGCGGACGGCCCGAGGGCTGGAACTACATTGCCGGCCAGAGCCAGGGCTGGGGCGGCATCGATATTGCGCTTTCCGAATGCCTGACGCGCACAGCGCCGCTGTTTCAGGTGAATGCCAAGGACACCGAACCGCTGCCCAATCTCGCCAAAGGCTGGGAATGGTCGCAGGATGGCCACAAGCTGACGATGCATCTGGTCGAGGGTGCCAAATGGTCTGACGGTGTGCCGTTCAACGCCGATGACGTCATGTTCTACTGGGAAGACGCGGTTCTCGATCCCAACGTGTCGCCGCTCGGCGGCGGCGCGTCGCCTGAAGCCTTCGGCGAAGGCACCACGCTCAAAAAGATCGATGACTATACGGTGGAGTGGACTTTCAAGACCGCTTTCCCGAAGCAATATCTCTATACCATGGCTTATCCGAGCTTCTGCCCCGGACCGGCGCATATTCTGAAACCACAGCACCCGAAATATTCCAAGAACACCTATAACCAGTTCAAGAACGCCTTTCCGCCGGAATATATGAACATGCCTGTCATGGGTGGTTGGGTGCCGGTGGAATATCGCCCCGACGACATCATCGTGCTCAGGCGCAATCCATACTACTGGAAGGTCGACGAGAAGGGCCAGCAGCTGCCTTATCTCAACGAGCTTCATTACAAGCTCTCCACCTGGGCCGATCGCGATGTGCAGGCTGTGGCGGGATCGGGCGATTTCTCCAATCTCGAACAGCCGGAAAATTTCGTCGCTTCGCTGAAACGCGCAGCTGACCCGAATGCGCCGGCTCGCCTTGCCTTCGGACCACGCCTGATCGGCTATAATCTGCAGATGAACTTTTCCGCCAATGGCTGGGGCAATCCGGACGAGCGCGGGCAGGCCATTCGCGAGCTGAACCGCAACGAGGTGTTCCGTCAGGCGGTGACCTCGGCCCTCGATCGCAAGGCAATCGGCGACTCGCTCGTCAAGGGCCCATTCACGGCGATCTATCCGGGTGGCATTTCCTCGGGCACCGGTTTTTACGATCGCAATTCCACGGTCTATTACCCCTTCAACCTTAAGGAAGCGAAAGCCGCCCTTGCATCAATCGGCCTGAAGGACACCGATGGCGACGGCTTCTTGAACTTCCCGAATGAGACACTGGGCGGACGAAACGTCGAGATCATTCTTCTGGTCAATAACGGCTACACAACGGACAAGAGCATCGCGGAAGGCCTTGTCGGGCAAATGGCGAAACTTGGCCTTCGCCTCGTCATCAACAGCCTTGATTCCAACCAGCGCGATGCGGCCCATTATGGCGGTCAGTTCGACTGGCTGGTGCGCCGCAACTCCACCGAGCTTTCGTCCGTGGTGCAGAATACCGAGCAGTTGGCACCCGTTGGCCCGCGCACCAGCTGGAACCATCGCGCACCTGAAGGCAAGGAACTGGATCTGATGCCGTTCGAAAAGGAGATGGCCGATATCGTGCGCAAATTCATCTCCTCGCAGGACAATGCCGAGCGGGCGGAACTGATGAAGCAATATCAGAAGGTCTACACGCAGAACCTCTACACGATAGGGCTTACCGAATATCCCGGCGCGCTCATCGTCAACAAGCGGTTCTCGAATGTGCCGCAGGGCACGCCGATCTTCATGTTCAACTGGGCTGAAGACGCCATCATCCGCGAACGCGTTTGGGTCGCGGCCGACAAGCAGGGCAAATACGAGCTTTTCCCCGAGCAGCTTCCCGGCAAGCCGGGTGAGGGCGGCCCGATCAACTAGAACTCCTCCCGGAGAAAACCCGGTACCGGTCGCGCGTGAAGCGCGGCCGGAGACACACGGACTAGCCAAGCGGAGGATACCCGTTCGATGCTGAGATTCCTGACAATACGCATAGGCTCCGCCATTCCGGTGCTGCTTATCCTGAGCGTGGTGACATTCGCCATCATTCAGGCGCCACCCGGCGACTATGCTGACTACATCCGCTCGCAATTGATGAACCAGGGCGGTGCGTCCTTCGAGCAGGCGGAAGCGCAGGCGCAGGCCTACCGCATCGAACACGGTCTCGATAAGCCGATCGTCGTGCAATATTTCAACTGGATCGGCGGTATCATCACACGCGGCGATTTCGGCTACAGCTTCTATTACAACAAGCCGGTTGCCGATGTGGTCGGCGAACGCCTGCCGCGCACCATCGCACTCGCCCTTGTCTGCCACATTCTTTCATCGCTTCTCGGCATCGGTTTCGGCATCTGGGCTGCCACCAGACAATATTCCTGGATCGATAATCTGCTTTCGACCGTCGCCTTCCTCGGCATGACCATTCCGCGCTTCCTGATGGCGCTGATCCTCGTCTACCTGATGGTGTTTCATTTCGACGTGTCGGAAATCGGCAGCTTCTTTTCGCCGCAATATGGCGGTGCGCCATGGTCATGGGGGAAGTTCGTCGATCTCGTCAGCCATGTCTGGCCGGTGGTTGCCATCGCCGTTTTCGGTGGACTTGCCTATAATATGCGGGTGATGCGCGGCAATCTGCTGGATACGCTGAACGCCCAATATGTGGAGACGGCGCGCGCCAAGGGCCTTTCGGAAGGCGCGGTCATCATGCGCCACGCCGTGCCGAACGCCGTGCATCCGCTCATTATGTATCAGGGCGTCGTGCTGCCCTATATGCTGAGCGGCGAAATCGAAACTGCGATCATCTTTGCGCTGCCGACCGTCGGTCCCGCCATCGTCGGGTCCATGGCGGTCGGCGATGTCTACGTTACCGCAACCTTCATGATGGTGCTGGCCGCCACGCTCATCATCGGCAACATCATCGCCGACATGCTGCTCGCCATGCTCGACCCGCGTGTGCGCGAATTCGGGAGGGCTTGAGATGGTGGCCGTTGACGAACTCAAGAATGAATCGGCTGCCGCAGCGAAGCCCGAGCGGGTTGTTCAGGGTAACGAGACCTATCTCGCTCTGGTGTGGCGGCGCCTCAGACGCTCTTTCACCGGCATGGTGGGGCTGGTGCTGGTGGTGCTGTTGATCACGATCTCAGTCTTCGCCGATTTCTTCGCGCCGATGAACCCGCTTGAAACCAATGACAGTTTCTCCCCGCCGCAGGTGGTGCGGTTCTCCGACAAGGACGGCAATATCAGCCTGTTCCCTCGGGTCTATGCTACCGCTGAAACGGATGAGCTCGATCCGGTGACCTTCCAGCCTATCGTCGGCCCGGATTACGACAATCCGCTTTATCTCGGCTTTTTCGTGAAAGGCGCGGAATATCGGCTGTTCGGCCTCATCCCGGCAAACCGGCACTTCTTCGGCACCACGGACGGGCAGCCGGTGCATTTTCTCGGAACCGACAAGTTCGGACGCGATGTGCTGTCACGCGCCATTTATGGCTCGCGCATCTCGCTTGCCATCGCGCTCAGTGTCGTCACCATCGTTACCGTCATCGGCACCAGCGTCGGGTTGATCTCAGGATATTTCGGCGGGCCGCTGGATGCCTGGGTGCAGCGTTTCGTGGAAGTGGTTCTGGCCTTTCCACAATTGCCGCTCTATCTCGCCTTGACGTCGCTTATCCCGGTCACTGCCCCGACGACTGTTTTCCTCCTCTTCGTGGTCGGCGTCATGTCAGCGCTCGGCTGGGCGCAGATGTCTCGCGAGGTGCGCGGCAAGACGCTGGCGCTGGCGCGTATCGATTATGTCCGCGCCGCGATTGCCGTCGGCGCCACCGACCGGCGCATTATCTTCCAGCACATCCTGCCGAATGTGATGAGCCATGTGATCGTTGCCGTCACGCTGCATATTCCAAGCGTCGTGCTGCTCGAATCCTTCCTTGGCTTTCTCGGTTTCGCGGTCAAGCCGCCGCTGATCTCCTGGGGGCTGATGCTTCAGGATACGGCCACCTATTCCGTCATTGGTTCCTATCCATGGATCCTTGCGCCGGTCGGCTTTGTGCTGGTCACCGTTTTTGCCTTCAACGCGCTGGGCGATGGCCTTCGCGATGCTGTCGATCCCTATTGAGAGGAGCGTAACATGGTTGCTGCACAGAACACCTACGCCCCTGCCATCCGCTTCGATGCTGATAATCGAAACGACCAGGCCATCATCGATGCACGCAATATTGCCGTGACTTTCAAGGTTGAGCACGGCACGGTGGAGGCAGTGAAGGACATTTCCTTCCAGCTTTACCGGGGGGAGACGATCGCCATCGTTGGCGAATCCGGATCGGGAAAATCGGTGACCGCCCGCACCATCATGGGGCTTTTGACGAAGCGGGCCTCGGTTTCGAAAACCGCGACCGTGCGCTTCAACGGCGACGACATCCTGAAATTTTCAAGCCGCCAGCGGCGGGCGTTGCGCGGCAATCGTATCTCGATGATCTTTCAGGAGCCGATGAGTTCGCTGAACCCGATCTATACGATCGGCAGTCAGATCGTCGAGGCGATCCGCGTCCACTCGAAGCTGAGCAGGAAGCAGGCCGAGGCAAGGGCGCTCGATCTTTTGCGGCAGGTGCAGATTCCGGAACCCGAGGCGCGGCTGAAGCAATATCCGCACCAGCTTTCCGGCGGTCAACGACAGCGTGTCATGATCGCCATGGCGCTCTCCAACGATCCGGATGTGCTGATCGCCGACGAACCCACCACTGCACTGGATGTGACAGTACAGGCGCAGATCCTCAACCTCATACGCGATCTGCAGAAGAAGCGCGGCATGGCCGTGGTGCTCATCACCCATGACCTGACGATCGTGAAGCAGTTTTCCGATTATGTCTACGTCATGCAGCATGGCGAGATGCGTGAGCACAACACCACTGAGCGGCTGTTTGCAGCGCCGAACCACCCCTATACCCGAAAGCTGCTTGCTTCCGAGCCGCATGGCACCGCCAAACCACTACCGGAAAATTCCGGCGTGCTGCTGACGGCGAATGGCGTGCGGGTGTCTTTCATGATGCGCTACGGTGGCCTGTTCAAGCCGGAATTGAAGGAACTGATTGCCGTCGACGATCTTGGTCTTACCCTCAAGCGCCATGAAACGCTGGGAATTGTCGGAGAATCCGGGTCCGGCAAGACGACCTTTGGCCAATCCCTGTTGCGGCTGAACGAGCCGGTGGCCGGAGAGGTGATTTTCGATGGCGAGAGGGTCGACGGCCGCTCCCGGTCTCAAATGCGGCCTCTGCGCTCTCGCATGCAGGTCGTCTTTCAGGACCCTTTCGCCTCGCTCAATCCACGCATGACCATCGGCCAGATCATCGAGGAAGGGCTGGTCATCAACGGGCTTGGTAAAACCAAGGCCGAAAGGCTGGAGCGGGTGCGCGACGCGCTGGAGGCGGCGGGCATGCCCGGCAACATCCTCTCGCGTTTCCCGCACGAGTTTTCCGGCGGCCAGCGCCAGCGCATCGCCATCGCGCGTGCAGTCGCGCTGGAGCCAGAATTCATCCTGCTCGATGAGCCAACCTCGGCGCTCGACCTTTCCGTTCAGGCGCAGATCATAGACCTGCTGCGCAAACTGCAGGACGAGCGGGGCTTGAGCTACCTGTTCATCTCGCACGACCTGAAGGTCGTTCGGGCTCTCTGCCACCGCGTCATCGTCATGCAGCGTGGCAGGATCGTGGAGGAAGGCCCCGTCGAGGAGGTGCTGAACCGTCCGAAAACCGAATACACCCAGCGGCTCGTCCGGGCCGCCTTTGAAATCGCATAGTTCAAGATGCCGGAGGCAAATATGGCACGAGATCCCAAGATCACATTTATCGGCGCAGGTTCCACGGTGTTCATGAAGAACATCATCGGCGACGTGCTGCAACGTCCAGCCCTTTCAGGCGCAACGATCGCGCTGATGGACATCAACCGGGAAAGGCTGGAAGAAAGCGCCATCGTCGTCAACAAGCTGATTTCGACGCTGGGGGCAAAGGCTAGAGCCGAGACTTTTACAGACCAGAAAAAGGCGCTCGCCGGTGCCGATTTCGTCGTCGTCGCCTTCCAGATCGGCGGATACGAGCCCTGCACAGTCACCGACTTCGAGGTCCCGCGTAAATATGGTCTGCGCCAGACCATTGCCGATACGCTTGGTGTCGGCGGCATCATGCGGGGCCTGCGCACCGTGCCGCATCTGTGGAAGATCTGCGAGGATATGCTCGCCGTCTGCCCCAATGCGATCATGCTGCAATATGTCAACCCGATGGCGATCAACACCTGGGCGATTGCGGAAAAATACCCGACCATCCGGCAGGTCGGCCTTTGCCATTCGGTGCAGGGCACGGCCATGGAGCTCGCCCATGACCTCGATATTCCCTATGAGGAAATCCGCTATCGTTCGGCCGGCATCAACCACATGGCGTTTTTCCTGGAATTCGAGCACCGCCAGCCTGATGGCAACTACAAGAACCTCTATCCCGATCTCGTGCGCGGCTATCGCGAAGGCCGTGCGCCGAAGCCCGGCTGGAACCCGCGCTGCCCCAACAAGGTGCGGTACGAGATGCTGACGCGTCTCGGCTACTTCGTCACCGAAAGCTCCGAGCATTTCGCCGAATACACACCCTATTTCATCAAGGAGGGGCGCGAGGATCTGATCGAGAAATTCGGTATTCCGCTCGATGAATATCCCAAGCGCTGCATCGAGCAGATCGAGCGCTGGAAGGGGCAGGCGGCGGCCTATCGCTCAGCCGAAAAGATCGAGGTCAAGCAATCCAAAGAATATGCCTCCTCCATCATCAACTCGGTCTGGACCGGCGAACCGTCTGTCATCTACGGCAACCAGCGCAACAATGGCTGCATCACCTCGCTGCCATCAGATTGCGCTGCGGAAGTGCCCTGCCTTGTCGATCATAACGGCGTGCAACCAACCTTCATCGGGGAATTGCCGCCGCAGCTGACCGCGCTGATGCGCACAAACATCAATGTGCAGGAGCTGACGGTGCGGGCGCTGATGAGCGAAAACCGCGAGCATATCTTCCACGCGGCGATGATGGACCCGCATACGGCAGCGGAACTCGATCTCGACCAGATCTGGTCGCTGGTGGACGATCTTCTTGTCGCGCACCGGGACTGGTTGCCGGAATGGACGCAGGTGGAGGTGAAGCGCGCTCGCGCGGTGTAAGCTCGCTTCGCCGAACCGCTGAATGCAAAAGGCCGTGGGTTTCATCCACGGCCTTTTTCTGTTTCACCTATGCCCCCACGACGGCAACGGTGGACGGCTTTTCTCGCCCATTTCCGAATGTGTTAAATTAATTGTGTTCGGTAAGGGTATGTTCGCCTTACGTGAATACCCTTATGAGGGCGGATAAAAGCGGCCATGTTCAGGAGTAGCAAAATGAATATCGCACCAAGTCTGTCACTGGCAGCCATGATTGCCCTGGTCGCGACACCGTCTCTTTCTTCGGAGGACATGGGCTCGGAGACAAGCGAAGCGATATTCGGTTTTGGCGGCGCCCTCACCACGGAAGACATGCTGAAAAGCGCAGCACTCATTCCGGTCGACTATGAGAAGAACGCCATTCTGGGTGGCGGTTATCAGTTCTATCCCTATCGCATCGGCAATGTGAAGCTGGGCGGTGAAATCGGCGTTGCCGTCAGGTTTGGCAAGGGTTTCACCGGTGAAGTCTGGGCGGGGCCGGTCGCGCGATATGACAAGATCAGGCTCGGGGAACGGTTGTTCGTTTCGCCGAGTTTCACGGCGGGTCTGAGCCTCGTCTCGGATGCGCAGCCGGGGCGGGAGCGGCAAGAAGAAATCAAGGACAACGGCAACGCCAATGTCCTGTTTTACCTCGGCCCGGAAATCAACGTTTCCTTCAGCGAAGAATCCTCGACGGAGTTCTTCTGGCGGCTTCACCACCGTTCCGGCGGCGGCAAGACGCTGGGCAATATGAAGGGCGCGACGAATGCCAATGTGTTTGGCGTTCGCTACAAGTTTTGACGACGTGGTGCCGGTAGCGGCCCCGGATATGACTGAATTTACGCCATACTTCTGTTTTTCCGCGCCCCTCGGAGGATAACCCTTGCATTCAGCGCATGGGTGGCCTGCCTTATTCTGTCTGTTCTTCGGTCCCGACAAGGCGCATATAAGGGACATCAAAGGACGCCGGAACGAAACGTTACTGACGTCGCCAACACCTTGAAAGGGTAATGTCATGAACGTAGCACGCAGCTTTAATAACTGGCGCAAGTATCGTCAGACCGTCAACGAACTGGGCCGCATGAGCAGCCGCGAACTGCACGACCTCGGTATCGACCGTAGCCAGATCAACAGCGTCGCCCGCGCCGCCGTCGGCAAGTAATCAGGCAGCTATTGCCGCTTTTGAATGACTAAACGCCCGCTTCGCGGGCGTTTTTGTTTTTGGCGAACCGTCGACGCTTGTGTCTCCCACGGGGCATGCCGTGCAAAGGCGAAAATCAGCCTGTTGCATTGATGTTTCGGGTTGGAAAAATCGCCATGCGTTTGATGCATGTCTGAGGTGCAAGCTTGTGTCTGTGAAATGCAGAAAAAAATGATATCTTCAAATCATCGAAACGGATGTACCTCCTCCCACATCCTTTCGGTAATGCGGGTGATCCTACTCCTCCTCCCAAGGATTGCCCCGGGGACAGCGGTTTCCTCCTCCCATATCGCTGTTCAATCTTTTAAAAAGCCTGCCGCACCTCCTCCCGCGGCAGGCTTTTTAGTTTTCAGCGCCGGGCGCCGTTTTCAGGCAACCCGCTTTTTATCTCCACAAGAATGGTTCAGTCGAAAGCCATCATGCCGATGGGCGTAACGGCACGCGTGCCCGCGCGCTTGGCAAGTGCGTAGGAAAGGCACTGTTCCACGGCGTCCTGCGGCACAGGTTTTACGATAACGCCTGCGCCGATACCGAGATTGACCACCACTTCCGGATTTGCCGTCATGAAGATCACCACGACGCCGTGGTCCTGCGAAAGCCGCCTCCCGATCTCCGGGCCGGTCTGGCCGTCGGCGAGATTGACGTCGACAAAGGCAATATCTGCGCGGCTGCCGAGTGCCACGGCCTGATCCAGCCGGTTGGCGATGCCGATGACGTCAGCTTCCTCTTCCGCCTGCATAATGGAATCTTCGATATCCATGGCGATGAGAAATTCGTCCTCCACGATCAGCACACGCGGTTGTTCCGTGCGGAAACCCGGTTCGTTTTGCAGGATGTATGCGGACATATGACTGCCTCCATTCCATGCGCTTTAGCGCGGTCGGAAGGCAAACACCTGCCGAAGCAACTCGTTCCAAAGTGAGATAAACATGGTGAATACAGTGTAAACGGACCGGCTTTTCGGCTATCACCTCTAGATAGCGAAGCAGTTGATTCGGTTTGGTTTTCATCCGGGGAAGGGGTCGGAGACAGTCGCCGTAGCGCATCTTTCGCCCCTGGAGCACAAGCCTTTAGCCGCAAGCGGGGCAAAGGCTTGCATGCAAATTCAAAGCGTTACAGCGTCCTTCACGCGCCAGGAAGGACATGCAGGAACGTTGCCGATCATTCGCGTGCCGCGGTTAAAAAACGGCGCGAGACCCTATGAGTTTAGAAAGAGAATAAGACGATGACCCAGTCTCCGCGCGCTCCAATCGCCCGCAATACGCCCAATATCGCTGTTATCGGCGTCGGTGGCGGTGGCGGAAACGCGATCAACAACATGATCGACGAGGGCATCGGCGGCGTTGATTTCATCGCCGCCAATACGGATGCGCAGGCGCTGAAGAAAACCAACGCGCCAAGGCTCGTGCAACTCAGCTCCGAACTTACAGGCGGGCTGGGTGCAGGGGCTGATCCGGAGGTTGGCCGGCAGGCGGCAATCGATTCGCTTGACGAGATCATGGATCACCTCAACGGTTACGACATGTGCTTCATCACCGCCGGTATGGGCGGCGGTACCGGCACCGGTGCTGCGCCCGTCATCGCGGAAGCGTGCCGTGCGAAGAATATCTTGACCGTCGGTGTCGTCACCCTGCCGTTCAGCTTCGAGGGCGCGCGCCGCATGCGTGCTGCCGAATATGGTTTCGCCAATCTGCTTAATACCGCCGATACCGTCATCGTCATTCCCAACCAGAACCTGCTGCGTATTGCGGATGCCGGCACGACCTTTGAAAGTGCCCTGAAGACGGCGGACAAGGTCCTGTCCCTCGGCGTGCGCTGCATTACCGATCTCATCCTGCGCGAAGGCCTGGTCAATCTCGACTTCGCCGATGTGCGTTACGTCATGAAGAATGGCGGACGCGCGCTTATGGGCACGGCGCAGGCCAAGGGTCCAAAACGCGCTTCGGAAGCGGCAGCAGCCGCCATCGCCAACCCGCTGCTCGGCGAACCGTCGCTGAAGGAGGCACGCGGCGCACTTGTGTCGATTTCCGGCGGCAACGACCTGACGCTTTACGAGATCGACGAGGCGATGACGCTTGTGCGCGAGGCAGTCAGCGAAGAGACCGATGTGGTGATGGGCGCGTCCTTCGATCCGACGCTGGACGGCGCTTTCAAGATTTCCGTCGTGGCCACCGGCCTGCGTAACTGAGGTCCCTACCTCGAAGCGGTGCTTTGTAAAAAAGCAGCGATGTCACAAATTGAATTATTGAAGCCGTCGCGGGTAATTTTCGTGACGGCTTTTTGTTGTTTTTGAACAATTATTCCGCCATTCGAAGGGCAGGTGCTGCAACGCGGCGTTGATATGGAAAAAATATAATAGTACTCTTTATGTCGACAAGAGGGATTTGGTTATGACGGATATAATTGCTTCTGCCGAGCGTAAGCGTGGCTCCGGCGTGAAGATGGTCTACGATCTGCTGCGCGACGAGATTCTCGATCTGGTTCTGCCGCCGGGTAGTCCAATCGATGAGGTGCAGCTTGCCGAGCGGTTCAAGATGTCGCGCACGCCCATTCGCGAAGCGCTGGTGCGGCTCTCGGGCGAGGGGCTGATCGATACGCTGCCGAACCGTTCGACCATGGTGTCGAACATCGATTTCCTCAATATGCATACCTATTTCGATGCGCTGGTGCTGATGTACCGGGTGACGACCCAGCTTGCTGCCCAATATCACCGTCCGGAAGATCTGGCCGGCATCCGCGCCCATAATGCGGAATTTGCCATTGCGGTGGAAGAGCAGGACGCGCTGGCGATGATTTCCACCAATGCCGCCCTGCACCTTTCCATCGCCGAAGCCGGGCGCAACCCCTATTTCACCAGTCTGTTCAAGCGTCTGCTGGATGAGGGACGGCGCATCTTGCGGCTGTATTACCAGTCCTATGATGATCGCCTGCCGAAACGTTTCGTCGACGATCACGATGCGATCATAGCGGCGATCGCCGCGCGCGACACCGTTCTGTCCGAGAAACTGGCCCGCGAGCATGCCGAACAGATCGTGCAGCAGGTGCAGAAACTACTGGTGCGCAATGAGCGGCTGGAAATAAATCTGTAGCTTGTCGATTTCTTGTCGACAAATAAAATACAAGATTGTAATGTCCTTGTTGAAAGGGTGGCGCGGAGGTGCGTCCATTCCCGAAAAACTGTCCCTTAGGAGCTAGTAATGACGGCCAGCATTTTTTCCGGCGTGATTCCCGCCTTGATGACCCCCTGCAAAGATGATCGCACCCCCGATTTCGACGCGCTTGTCCGCAAGGGCAAAGAGCTGATCGCCGATGGCATGTCTGCCGTCGTGTATTGCGGTTCCATGGGCGACTGGCCGCTTCTTTCCGATGAGCAGCGCATGGAAGGCGTGGAACGTCTGGTGAAAGCCGGCATTCCGGTCATCGTCGGCACCGGCGCGGTCAACACGGCATCTGCCGTTGCGCACGCCGCCCATGCCCAGAAGGTTGGCGCAAAGGGCCTGATGGTCATTCCGCGTGTTCTTTCGCGCGGCTCGGTCATCGCTGCCCAGAAGGCGCATTTCAAGGCCATCCTTGCGGCCGCTCCCGAAACGCCCGCTGTCATCTACAACAGCCCCTATTACGGTTTCGCCACCCGCGCCGATCTCTTCTTCGCGCTGCGTGCGGAACACAAGAACCTCGTGGGCTTCAAAGAATTCGGTGGTCCGGCGGATATGCGTTACGCTGCTGAAAACATCACCAGCCGCGATGATGAAGTCACCCTGATGATCGGCGTCGATACTGCCGTTGTCCACGGCTTCGTCAATTGCGGCGCAACCGGCGCGATCACGGGCATCGGCAATGTCCTGCCGAAGGAAGTCCTCCATCTCTGCAAGCTGTCGCAGGCCGCCGCCAAGGGCGATGCGGATGCCCGCGCCCGCGCGCTGGAACTGGAGCAGGCGCTCGCCGTCCTCTCCTCCTTCGATGAAGGCCCGGATCTGGTTCTCTACTTCAAGCACATGATGGTGCTGAAGGGCGACAAGGAATATACGCTGCACTTCAACGAGACCGATGCCCTCAGCGACAGCCAGCGCGGTTATGTCGAGGCGCAGTTCAAGCTGTTCAACAGCTGGTACGCCGACTGGAGCAAGCTTCCGGGTGCGGTGCAGGCCTGCAAGGCTGCCTGATTACTTTCTGCAGTGAAAAAGGCCCGCATTTGCGGGCCTTTTTTCGTTTTATGAGGTTCGATAGATATCCTTCGTCATGCCTGATTGGGTTCGGCATGACGAAGGACTGATGTCAGGAGACGGCGTCCATCCCCTGTTCCAGCAGCCGGTCGAGACCGGCGATTTCGGCGGCGGTCAAGGTGATGCCTTCGCTTTCCGATTTGGCGCGTGCAGTGAAGCGGCGGCCGGAGGGCAGGCGGGCACCCTGGCCGATAATGGCGTCGAACAGGATTTCCGCCCGCTGGAAAGGATCGCCCGGACGGCCCTTGGCGAAGGCTTCCGGGGAAAAGGCGACGATAAGCTCGCCATGGAAGGGCGCAAGCGTTGTGGTGCCGAGATACTCCAGTACTTCAGGACTGGTCAGGTCACCGATCATGATACCCGCGAGAAGCTCGATCATGGTGCCGATCGCCGAGCCCTTGTGGCCGCCGAACGGAAGCATGGCGCCGGCAAGCGCAGCCTCCGGGTCGGTCGTCGGGTTTCCGTCGGCATCCACGGCCCAGCCTTCAGGCAAAGATTTGCCCGCGCGACGGTGCAGTTCTATCTCGCCGCGCGCCGCAACAGATGTCGCGAAATCAAAGACATAGGGTGAAGTGTTCTTACGGGGCCAGCCGAAGGCGAAGGGGTTGGTGCCGAGCAGCGGCTTGGTTCCGCCAGTGGGGGCGACGGTGGAATAGCTCGGGCACATGACCAGACCCGCTAGACCGTTCGCTGTCAGCCCCTCGACTTCCGGCCAGAGCGCCGAGAAATGCGTACAATCATTGATGACGAGCGCGGCGATGCCGGTGCGTTTCGCCCGCTCCACCAGAACAGGCAGGCCAAGCTCGAAAGCGGGGTTGGCAAAACCGCCATTGGCGTTGACTTTCACGATCGCTGTGCCGTCGTCTTCGGCCACCTCCGGCATCGCATCGGGCTTAACCTTGCCTGCCTTGACGGTGCGCAGGGCGCCTTCGATGCGGTAGATACCGTGCGATTTGCAGGCGTCACGCTCACCGGCAACAATAACCCGCGCAAGCGCTCCCGCCTGCACGGCATTGAGCCCCGCCTTGCGGAAAATCGCTTCGACCCGCTGAAAAAGCCCGTCGATGGTCAATGTGGTGTTGTCGCTCATCATAATCCTCCGATATTGGGCTCGCACATTTTGAATACATAAAGTATACAACGGTCATTCTATTGCAACTTGTCTTTTCGGCATTCTGCGTCCGGTGCCGATTCCTGCCACAAGCGCCGGGATGAGAGTAGGGCGGAACTGCCCAACCAGGGCGTCATTTTCACGTGCTCTTCGGTCCCGAATTGCAAGCTCGCTGCCGTAGCACTGTTCGCTGCTGCAAAAATTCTTTTTGTATACTCATTGTATTTTTATGTTGATTTATCGCCTCCATGGGGAAATAGTGACCTCGCCTTCAATGGCAGAGCAATTCTGGGAGCAAATCAACAATGAAAAAATCGGTCATCGTCGCCGGCCTGCTGGCCGCCACTTTCGCTATTACTCCGGCCAAGGCCGACAAGCTTGACGACATCATTTCGTCCGGTACGCTGCGCTGCGCGGTCGTGCTCGACTTCCCGCCCATGGGCGCACGTGATGACGCCAACAACCCGATCGGCTTCGATGTCGATTATTGCAACGATCTCGCCAAGGCGCTCGGCGTCACGGCTGAAATCGTCGAGACGCCTTTCCCGGAACGTATTCCGGCGCTGATGTCCGGCCGCGTCGATGTTGGCGTTGCCTCCACGTCCGATACGCTTGAGCGCGCCAAGACGGTTGGCATGACCGTGCCTTACTTCGCCTTCGAAATGGCTGTCACCGCCAACGACAAGTCCGGCGTCAAATCCTTTGAGGACATGAAGGGCAAGACCGTCGGCGCGACTGCCGGTACGTTCGAAGCCATTGCGCTCGAAAAGACCGTCAAGGAATGGGGCGTAGGCGAGTTCCGTCCTTACCAGACGCAGGCCGATGTGTTCCTCGCGCTCAGCCAGGGCCAGATCGACGCCACCGTTTCGACCTCGACCGTTGCACAGGCCAACGTCAAGACCGGCAAATTTGCCGGCATCTCGGTGGTCGGCAAGGCACCCTATGACATCGATTATGTCGCTCTCTTCACCAACCGCGATGAATATGGCTTCATCAATTACCTGAACCTGTTCATCAACCAGCAGGTTCGCACCGGCCGTTACGCCGAACTCTACGGAAAATGGGTTGGCGGCGAAGTTCCTTCGCTCACCGTCAACGGCGTCTATCGCTGATCGGAACTTTTCCCAAACGGCGCGGTCGGATCGATCGCGCCGTTGATCGTTTCTGAAAAGGTGAGACGGTTATGTTCAATTATACATTCCACTGGAATCAGGCGCTGAAGGCTTTGCCGCAGCTGCTGGACGGTGCGGTGGTGACGCTGCAGATCGCGATCCTGTCGATGGTGATCGGTCTTTCCTGCGCCATCGTGCTGACCCTGTTCCGGCTTTCCGGTAACCGGATATTGGGTGCCATTGCCGCCGTCTGGGTGGAAATCGCCCGCAACACGCCGGCGCTGTTCCAGATTTACATGGCCCATTTCGGCCTTGGCAATTTCGGCATTCATCTCAGCCCCTATACGGCGCTTCTGGCCGGCATCGCCTTCAACAATGCGGGCTATCTTGCGGAGAACTTCCGTGGAGCGCTGAAGGCGATACCGGATACGCAAACGCGCTCCGGCCGTTCGCTCGGCATGACGTCGATGCAGACCTTCCGCCTCATCATCATGCCGCAGATGCTGCGCGTCGCCTTCCTGCCCGCCACCAACCAGATGGTCTGGGCAATCCTGATGACCTCGCTCGGTGTCACCGTCGGCATGAATACGGATCTTGCCGGTGTCACGCAGGCCTTGAACGCCCGTTCGTTCCGCACCTTCGAATTCTTCGCGCTTGCCGCGGTCATCTATTACGTGATCGCCAAGATCGTCACTCTTGCCGCCAGATTGCTGGCCGCTCGTCTGTTTCGTTACTGAGAGAGGTGCGCCATGTTTGAAACCGCTCTCACCTGGAGTGATCTCGCCTTCCTTGCCAAGGGCGCGGGGATGACGCTTGCCGTCACCGCCGTTGCCGTGACGGCTGGCACCCTCATGGGGATCATCTTCGGTGTCATCCGCTTCCAGCTCGGGGCCTATTGGTCGCTGCCGCTGACCTTCGTGCTGGATGTTTTCCGCTCCGTGCCGCTCCTCATCCAGCTGGTCCTTGGCAATGCCTTCCAGTCGATCGCCAAGCTCGGCTGGCCGCCATTTACCACCTCATGCGTGGTTCTGTCGCTTTATACGGCGGCCTACTGCACCGAGATCGTGCGTGGCGGCATCGAAGCGGTGCCGTCGAACACGCGCCGCGCCTGCCGTTCACTCGGCATGACCTGGTCGCAGGACATGCGCTACATCGTGCTGCCGCTTGCAACTCGCGTGTCGTTGCCCGCCTGGATCGGCCTGACACTCGGCGTCATGAAGGATTCGGCGCTCGTGCTGTGGCTCGGACTTATCGAGCTTCTGCGTGCCTCGCAGATCCTCGTCACCCGCCTGCAGGAACCGCTGACCATTCTCATGATCTGCGGCGCCATCTATTTCCTTATCAGCTTCCCCATCGCCCGTTTCGGCGGGTATCTCGAAAGACGGTGGTCCCCCAATGATTGAGATCGAAAACGTCCGCAAATCCTTCGGCCCGCTGGAGGTTCTGAAAGGGATCAACCTGACCGTCAACAACGGCGAGGTCGTCACTATCATCGGTGGTTCCGGCTCCGGCAAGTCGACACTGCTGACCTGCATCAACGGCCTGGAGCCGATCGATAGCGGCAAGATCGTCATCGACGGCACCGAGGTGCATGCCAAATCGACCGACCTCAACAAGCTGCGTCGCAAGGTCGGCATCGTCTTCCAGCAATGGAACGCCTTTCCGCATCTGACGGTGCTCGAAAACGTCATGCTGGCGCCGCGCAAGGTGCTTGGAATTTCGAAAGAGCAGGCCGAGGAAATCGCGGTCAAGCAACTGACCCATGTCGGTCTTGCCGAAAAGCTGAAGGTCTATCCGAACCGCATGTCTGGCGGTCAGCAGCAGCGTATGGCTATTGCCCGCGCTCTTGCCATGTCGCCGGAATATATGCTGTTCGACGAAGTCACCTCAGCGCTCGATCCGATGCTGGTGGGCGAAGTGCTCGATACGCTGAAAATGCTGGCCGACGAGGGCATGACGATGATCTGCGTCACCCATGAAATGGCCTTCGCCCGCGATGTGTCGAACCGTGTCGCCTTTTTCCACCAGGGCGTGATGGCGGAAATCGGCACGCCGGATCAGCTTTTCGGCGCGCCGCAGCACCCCGAGACGCAGAAATTCCTGTCGAGCGTGCGGTAATGTCTGCAAACAATGTCATCGTCATAGGGGCCGGCGTTGTCGGCCTCTCGGCAGCTATTGCCGCGCAGGGACGCGGCCTTTCGGTCACGGTTATCGATCGCGAAGGCCCGGCGGCCGGCGCTTCCGCCGGTAACGCCGGTGCCTTCGCCTTCACCGATATCCTGCCGCTCGCATCCCCCGGCATTCTCTGGAAAGCGCCGAAGTGGCTTCTCGACCCGCTCGGGCCGCTCAGCGTCCCGCCTGCCTATGCGCTGAAGATTGCACCATGGATGTTTCGGTTCTGGCGCGCCTGTGCCGCCTCGAAGGTTGAACATTCCACCGCCGCCCAGACGGCGCTGATGGACCTGTCGAAATCTGAACTTGAGCCGTTTCTCAGGAGAACCGACACGATTGCCATGCTGCGCAAGGAGGGCAATCTCCAGGTCTATGAAAGCGAAGCCGAATTCGAAGGCTCGCTTGCCGGCTGGAAGGCGCGCGAGCGTCATGGCATCGAGTTCCGGCACCTCAATGCCGAGCAGATGGCCGAGATACAGCCGGGCATCGCACCGCGTTTCACCTGCGGCACCTTCACGCCCGGCTGGCATTCCATTGCCGACCCGAAGCTCTATACGCTGGCTCTTGCCGAGCATTTCCGCAGCATCGGCGGTCGTATCGAACGTCTCGACATCGCAGCGCTCAGGCCGCTGGAAGACGGTGTGGAAGTGGTGAGCCATGATGGGCGCACCCGCAAGGCCGGCAAGGTGGTATTGGCGGCGGGCGCGTTTTCGCATCGCATTGCCCGTTCGCTTGGGGAAAAAATTCCGCTGGAAACGGAACGGGGGTATAATACCACCCTGCCTTCAGGCGCCTTCGATCTGCGCACGCAGGTGACCTTCGGTGGCCATGGTTTCGTCGTCACGCGGCTTTCGACCGGCATTCGCGTCGGCGGTGCAGTGGAGCTGGGCGGGCTCGAGCTTTCGGCCAATTTCGCCCGCTCCGAGGCGCTTCTCGCCAAGGCGGCAAGTTTTCTGCCAGGCCTGAAAACCGAAGGCGGCAAACAATGGATGGGTTTTCGCCCCTCGCTGCCCGACAGCCTGCCCGCGATTGGTGCGGCGCGCCACACGGCGCGGGTGGTCTATGCCTTCGGCCACGGCCATCTGGGGCTGACGCAATCGGCCGGCACGGCCCGCATCGTCGCCGATCTACTGACGGGGCAAAAAACCGCCATCGATACAAGGGCATTTTCGCCACAACGTTTCTAGAGGATTTTGGCTTTTCTCCGAAACGCAAAAATTCTCTAGTTTTTTTTACGCATTTTCCAGACGTAAAACCGCTACGCACTTTTACTGGAAATGCTTTTGGGGAGATTTTCGATGTCTTCTTCCGGTTCGACAACAGCCGTTCCTCAGGCGCGCAGCATCCTGCCGGGCGCGGCTGAAGGCGTGGTGATTGCCACGACTGAGGCGCTGAGTTTCTGGGGCGGTGTCGATCCCGCCACCGGCAAGGTGATTGACGTGCACCACCCGCTGCACGGCGTCTGTCTCACCGGCGGTGTGCTGTTCATGCCGTCAAGCCGTGGCTCCTGCACCGGTTCTGGCGTTTTGCTCGATCTCATCCTGACGGGCCGCGCACCCTCAGCGCTTGTCTTCTGCGAGGCCGAAGACGTGCTGACGCTCGGCGCGCTGATCGCTGCGGAAATGTTCGGCAAGCGTTTGCCGGTGCTGCGCCTGGACGCGGAGAATTTCGCGCGGTTCTCCCAAGCCTCTCATGTGCGTATCGATGAAAATACCATTGAGGCTGATGGCGTTTCCCTCGCGATCGCGCCGCCTGCGACGACGCATCTCGATCTCAAGAATGACGACAGGGCAATGGTCGAGGGCCGCGACGGCATTGCCGTGCAGCAGGCCATGCGCATCATTGTCGCCATGGCCGCCCAGCAGGGGGCGTCAGCGCTCGTCGATGTCACGCAGGGTCATATTGACGGCTGCATCTATGCCAGCCCCGCCAATCTCACCTTTGCAGAGAAGATGGCGGAGATGGGCGCAAGCGTGCGCGTGCCGACGACCATGAACGCCATCTCGGTGGACAAGGCGCATTGGCGCGCGCAGGGCGTGCCGGAGGATTTCGGCGATCCCGCTGCAAGGCTGGCAGATGCCTATGTACGCATGGGCTGTCGCCCCACCTTCACCTGTTCGCCATATCTGCTCGACAGCGCGCCGCAGGCCGGCGACATGATCGCCTGGGCCGAATCGAATGCCGTGATTTTCGCAAATACGGTTCTCGGCGCACGCACGGCTAAACATCCGGATTTTCTCGATCTCTGCATTGCCTTGACGGGCAGGGCGCCATTGTCCGGCGTCTATCTTGAGGAAAACCGCCGACCGCAACGCATTGTCGATGTCGCTTTGCCTGAGGATATCAATGACGCCTTCTGGCCGCTCATCGGTTATCTCGCTGGCAAGGCAGCCCCCGATTGCATTCCGCTTCTGCGCGGTCTTGGCGTAGCAAAGCCTTCGCGGGATGATCTGAAGGCGCTCTGCGCCGCTTTCGGCACCACGTCTGCGGCTCCCATGCTGCATATCGAGGGCGTCACCCCGGAAGCGGGACTGGAGCCGCTCGAGACGGCGGAAACCGTCACAGTTTCGCTTGCTGATATGGCCGCAGGCTGGTCGCTTCTGAATGAGGGACCAGAGGATGTGCAACTGGTTGCCATCGGCAGCCCGCATGCCTCGCTGGAGGAATGCCGCGCGCTGGCGTCCGCCTTCAACGGACGCAGGCGTCATGCAAATGTTGCCGTCATCGTCACTGCCGGACAGCAGGTCATCGACGCAGCAGAACGGGACGGCACCCTGCAAAGCCTGCAGGACAGTGGCGTCCAGGTACTGCCTGATCTGTGCTGGTGCTCGATTTCCGAACCGGTCTTTCCGACCAGGACGCGCGCGCTGATGACCAATTCGGGCAAGTACGCCCACTACGGTCCTGGCCTCAGCGGCCGCGCGGTGCGTTTCGGCAGCCTTGCCGACTGTGTTGAAAGCGCACTGACCGGCCGTGCTATTTCCCGTCTTCCATCCTGGCTTTCCTGAGGAGCACTAAATGCGCAGTATCAAGACAGTTCACGTCATCTCCGCCCATGCGGAAGGCGAGGTGGGTGATGTGATCGTGGGCGGCGTCAGGCCGCCGCCGGGCGAGACGATCTGGGAACAGAGCCGTTTCATCGCCCGCGATGAGACCCTGCGCAATTTCGTGCTCAACGAGCCGCGCGGTGGCGTGTTCCGCCACGTCAATCTTCTGGTGCCGCCAAAACATCCTGACGCGGATGCTGCCTTCATCATCATGGAGCCGGAAGATACCCCGCCCATGTCGGGCTCCAACTCCATCTGTGTTTCCACCGTGCTTCTGGATGGCGGTATCGTGCCAATGCAGGAGCCGGAAACCCATATGCTGCTTGAAGCGCCGGGCGGGCTTGTGAAGGTGCGTGCCGAATGCCGCAATGGCAAGGCCGAACGCATTTTTGTGCAGAACCTGCCGAGCTTTGCCGCGAAGCTCGATGTAGAACTCGAGGTCGAGGGTCTCGGTACGTTGAAGGTGGATACGGCCTATGGCGGCGACAGTTTCGTCATCGTCGACGCCGAGGCGATGGGCTTCAGCCTGAAGCCGGATGAAGCGCACGAGATTGCCCGTCTCGGCGTGCGCATCACCAATGCGGCCAACAAGGCTCTGGGTTTCGAGCATCCCGAAAACCCGGATTGGCGTCATTTTTCCTTCTGCCTGTTTGCGGGCAAGGTGGAGCGCACCGCTGAGGGCCTGCGGGCGGGTGCCGCCGTCGCCATCCAGCCTGGCAAGGTGGATCGCTCACCGACCGGTACGGCGCTTTCGGCGCGCATGGCGGTGCTGCATGCACGCGGTGAGATGAAAGAAGGCCAGACGCTGACGGCCGTGTCGCTCATCGGCTCCACCTTTACCGGTCGCATTCTGGGAACGACAACGGTGGGCGACCGCCCGGCCATCCTGCCGGAAATATCCGGCCGCGGCTGGATCACCGGCATTCACCAGCACATGCTTGATCCTTCCGATCCATGGCCGGAAGGATATCGTCTGACGGACACTTGGGGCGCTCGATAAGGACGATACACCGTACTTCCCTCATCCCTGTGACCAGCACAGGGATGAGGGAGGGAACGCCTCACCCTCCCACCCGCTTCGTCGTCTCGCGCACGATCAACTCGAACCCGACATCCACCCGCGCGCCTTCGGGAACGGCAGCGCCTTTTTCCGCTTCCAATATGGAAAGCAGCAATTCGCCCGCTTTGCGGCCGATCATCTGGGCGTCTACACGGATCGTTGAAATCGCTGGATAACATTGCCGGCCGATGTCGAAATCGCCGAAGCCGAGGATGGAAATCTGTTCGGGCACATGAATGCCGCGACGATGACACTCCATCAGTGCGCCGACGGCGGAAATATCGGAGACCGCGAAAATACCTTCGACATCCGGCGCCTTCGCCAGCAATGAGCCGAGCGTTTTGGCCCCATGGTCGTAGGAGACTGGGGCGCTGCCCTCGCGGATGATGAGGTCGTCGGCAATGCCGGCTTCGCGAAGTGCAGCACCAAAACCGAGCAGACGGCTTTCGCCGCGCCAGTCCTTCACATCGCCATCCGCACGCGATCCCAGTGCGCCAATTCTCTTAAATCCAAGCGATATTAAATATTTGGCGGCGTTTCTTCCCACTTCATAGTTGGAAAAGCCGACCGCGTGGTCGATGGGATGTTCGGGAACGTCCCAGATTTCCACAATTGGGATGCCGGCGCGCATCAAAACTTCGCTCGCCATCTTGGTATGCACCGTTCCGGCAACGACTATGGCGTCTGGCCGGCGCTCCATCATGGTGCGGATGACGCGCTCCTCCTCCTGGAGATCGTACATGGTATAGCCGATCAGCAGTTGATAGTCGGCGGCGCGCAGAGCATTGGCGAGCCCCTGTGCGCTGTCGGCGAAGTTGGAGTTGGTGAGCGTCGGCAGGATGGCTGTGATGAAATTGGTGCGCCGGGAAGACAGCGAACCGGCGATTCTATCTGGAACATAGCCCAGCTTCTCGATGGCCTTCATCACCTTCTGGCGCGTGTCCTCAGACACCAGCGCCGGATCGGCCAGCACCCGCGAAACGGTCATCTTGGAGACGCCCGCGAGTTTCGAGACGTCGCTCATGGTTGCTTTTTTTGACGTGACTAACGCTGCGGCCAAGGGCGTGCGCTCCACCAAAGCATGTCTCCCTGAATTAGAACCGGTTCAGGACAAGACATACACGAAGATATCAAGGGAAAGCACGCCGCATGATTGCAGATCGGTGCGGCGTGCACCGGATTTATGCGATGCGACGGTAGACGAGGTGATAGAAACGCCCGTCGCACATGCTCATCATCTCGTCCGTCAGCACCCGGCCTTCCAGTCTAACAGGCGAAACCAGCGCTTCTTCCACAGCCTCAATCGACGGATAGTCGATTTCCTGCACCATAATGATGGCCGCCGCGTCCGGGTCCGTACGCTCGGTGCGCATGACGCGCACGGCCTGCGCGTTCGGCATGCGTTTCCAGACCGGCAGAAGCTTTTCCTCGACAATGCGGAAAAACTCCTCCTCCCGACCGGCGTGGATCTTGCCTTCAAAAATTGCCGAGCGTGTATACATGGTTCCCTCCCGAATGAATGCCCGATGCAACAGTTCTGTAGATCGGACTTGCAATGATACCGATAACATGCATTATTGATCCTGCCAAGAACGCGAAATGGTGTCGACCAGAGGAAAATCGATAGCCAGCCAAAATCATTGAATTTCATAGGGAATTCTAACAGTTTTGGATCTTCGCGTATTCTTGGGAGGAGTTTTTTGCAAATCGGGTTGAAATGTTATCGAGAACATTTTTTGGTTTGCGCAAAGGCCGCTGTTCCCGTGCGGACGGCAAATAAAGGGTTGGAGGAGAAACCATGAGCATTTCCAGATTTTTGAAGAACATGACCGTCGCAGTCGGTGTTGCCGCAGCAACGCTAGCCGCCACCACCTCGGCCCATGCCGTCTCGCTCAGCGAGATCACCGCGCGCGGCAAGGTCAAAATCGGCGTTCTCACCGGCGCGCCGCCGATGGGTATGGTGGACGAGAAGGGCAATCCTTCCGGATACGACGTTGATGTCGCCAATCTGATCGGCTCTTACCTGTCGCTGCCGGTCGAGCTGGTGCCGCTGACGCCGCCGGCCCGCATTCCGGCGCTCCAGACCGGCAAGGTCGATTTCCTTGTCGCGACGCTCGCCCCGACCGGTGAACGCGCCAAGACCGTCATGTTCACGCAGCCCTACAGCGCCTTCAACATGGACATCATCTCCGGCAAGGACCAGAAATTCGAAAATCTCGACAGCCTCAAGGGCAAGCGCGTTTCGGTCAATCGCGGTTCCTCGCAGGAAACCGCGCTGCGCAAGGCCAATGTCGAAGGTCTCGAAATCGTCGTCTACGAAGACGATTCCACCAGCGCCCAGGCTCTGCTTGCCGGTCAGGTGGATGCCGTCGCCCTGCCGTCTACTGTTGGTGAGGCGATCATCAAACAGCGTCCGGAAGCCGGTCTGCAGGTCGGTTTCACCTTCTTCCAGCAGGGCAATTCCATGGCGACGAAGATTGAGGATTTCGAGCTGCGTCAGTGGCTGAACACCTCCATCTATCTCATGAAGATGTCGGGCGATCTCGACCGCATCTCGGTGAAGTGGACCGGCCGTCCGCTGCCGCAACTGCCTAGCTTCTGATTGAGCCATTCAACGCGCCCGCCGGGAGAAATTCCGGCGGGCCGGGAAATGTCCACGGAGTGACGCATGTCCTATACATTTCAATTCGGCGCGCTTGCCCAATATCAGAACGAATTGTTGAGCGGCATATGGCTGACGATCAAGCTATCGGTCCTCTCCATCGTGCTCGGTTGCGCTTTCGGCATTCTTTTAGCCTCGCTGCGTTCCATCAATGGCGGTATCGTCCGCATCATCGTGGACGGCTATGTTGAGGTGATCCGCAACACGCCATTTCTTGTGCAGCTTTTCATCGTCTATTTCGGTCTGCCGGGGCTCGGCTTTCGCGTTGGAGCCGATACGGCAGCTCTGATCGGCATGACGATCAATCTTGCCGCCTATTCCACGGAAATCATCCGCGCCGGCATCGAGGCGGTTCACAAGTCGCAGATCGAGGCGGGCGAGGCTCTGGGCTTCACCAAATATCAGATCTATCGTCACGTCATCATCGTGCCTGCCATCGCCAAGGTCTATCCTTCGCTGTGCAGCCAGTTCGTGCTGATGATGCTGGCATCGAGCATATGTTCGGCCATCTCCACCCATGAGCTTGCGGCCGCCGCTGCCTTCGTGGAATCGCAGACCTATCGCTCCTTCGAGGTCTATATCGTCGTCACGCTCATCTATCTTGCGCTGGCGCTCAGCCTGCGGCTCATCCTTGCCCTTGTCGGCATGTGGCTGTTCGGCCGCCGCGTGGCGCGCAAGACGATGACCGCCTTGCCGGAGGTGCAGTCATGACACTCAGAACTTTCGGCTGGAACGAATTCGGCTTCCTGCTCACCGCCCTGCAATGGACCGTGCTTCTGACGATCATTGCGCTCATCGGCGGCGGCCTCGTCGGTTTCTTCGTGGCGCTTGCCCGCACCTCGGATCTGAAGGCGCTGCGTATCGCTGCCGGCACCTATATCCAGGTCATCCAGGGCATTCCGGTGCTGATGATCCTGTTCCTGTCCTATTACGGCCTAAGCCTTGCCGGACTTGAACTGCCGCCACTGATTGCTGCCGGCGCATCGATGACGATCTATACGTCGGGTTATCTCGCCGAAATCTGGCGCGGCTGCATCCAGGCGGTGCCGAAGCAGCAATGGGAGGCGTCGGAGTCGCTGGCTCTCACCCGCGCCCAGCAATATCGCTACGTCATCCTGCCGCAGGCGATCCGCATTTCCCTGCCGCCGACCGTCGGTTTTGCCGTTCAGGTCGTCAAGAATACGTCCATCGCATCGATCATCGGTTTCGTCGAACTGGCGAGAGCGGGGCAGCTTATCAACAATGCCACGTTCCAGCCGTTCCGCGTCTTCGTCGCGGTGGCCGTGCTTTATTTCATCGTCTGCTACCCGTTGTCCCAGCTGTCTCGTTGGCTGGAAAGGAGGCTTCATGCCGGAAGTAATCGTTGAAAACGTTCACAAGAGCTTTGGCGCTCTGGAAGTCCTCAAAGGCGTGTCGCTGACGGTCGGCCGTGGTGAAGTTTTCGCCCTCATCGGCCGCTCCGGCTCGGGCAAGAGCACGCTGCTGCGCTGCATGAACGGGTTGGAGAAGATCAATTCGGGCCGCATCGAAATTGCCGGCCATGCGCTGGGCGGAGATGCCACAGCGCTGCGCAAGCTGCGCACCGATGTCGGCATCGTGTTCCAGAGCTACAATCTTTTCCCGCATCTGACGGTGGGCGAAAACATCATGCTCGCTCCGCGCATCGTAAAGGACGTGGCAAAGTCGGAAACGAAGGAAATTGCCCGCGAGGTTCTGCAACTCGTCGGCCTGTCGGAGAAATTCGATTCCTATCCCGACCAGCTTTCCGGCGGCCAGCAGCAGCGCGTGGCGATTGCCCGTTCGCTTGCCATGCGGCCGAAGGTGATGCTGTTCGACGAGGTTACCTCTGCACTCGATCCCGAACTGACGGAGGAAGTGCTGACGGTCATGGAAAACCTCGCCAAGGGTGGCATGACCATGATCCTTGTTACCCATGAAATGGCCTTTGCACGCCGTGTGGCGACCGAAACCATCTTCATGCACAAGGGTAAGATCTGGGAACAGGGCCGCTCGGCAGAACTCTTCGCCAATCCGCAAACACCGGAACTCCGGCAATTCGTCAAGGCCGATGTGAAATAGCGCCTGATCCACAAGGACATATCCATGACTACTGAAATCGTACAACTGTGCCCGCTGATCCCGGCACTGGAACAAGAACTCGCGCAGCGCTTCACTGTTCATCGCCTGTTTGAGGCGGCAGACAAGGCGGCGTTCCTTTCTGAAAAGGGTGCTGCAATCCGCGGCGTCGTCACCGGTGGCCATATCGGCCTGCCGGCGGATATTGGTGCCGCACTCCCCAATCTCGAGATCGTCGCCATCAACGGCGTCGGTTTCGACAAGGTGGATTTGGCGGAAGCCAAGCGACGCGGTTTCCGCGTTTCCAACACACCGGATGTTCTGACGGCGGATGTCGCTGACCTCGCGCTCGGTCTTGTTCTGGCGCAGGCGCGCAAGCTGCCGCAGGCTGACCAGCATGTGCGCACGGGGCAGTGGCTGAAGGGTGATATGGGTCTTTCCACCCGTGTGGCCGGCCGCCGCTACGGCATTTTTGGCCTTGGCCGCATCGGTCAGGCGATCGCCAAAAGGCTGGAAGGCTTTGATGCGCGTATTTCCTACACCGCCAGAAACCGTCGCGATGTTCCCTATGATTATCACGACAGCATCGAGGCGCTGGCCGCCAATTGCGACGTGCTGATCATCGCCGCCGCCGCCACCGCCGAAACGCGCCATATCGTCAATGCGGATGTGCTGAAGGCTCTCGGTCCCCAGGGTGTGCTCGTCAACGTGGCGCGTGGTTCGCTTGTGGATGAAAAGGCACTGGTCGAGGCGCTTTCGAGTGGCACGATCGGTGGCGCAGCGCTTGACGTCTTTGAGGATGAGCCACGTGTGCCGGAGGCGCTTTTCGCCTTCGAAAACGTCACGCTCGCGCCGCATATCGGCAGCGGCACGCACCAGACCCGGCGCGCCATGGCCGATCTGGTTCTCGCCAATCTCGACGCGCATTTTGCCGGTAAAGAGCTCCCCACACCTGTCGTGTGATGGATAAGCAATTGACGGTTGCAGTCAAGCGCTGCAGCCGTTGCAGTTGCATGAGATTGACTACGAAGTCCTGCAGCTCACGGTTCAGTGCTATGAAGTATTGAATGGGAAAAGCTTGTTTCACGGCGCAGATGCGCCGTGGCTCAATGCCGGCTCAAGGCCGGTATGTTGCAGGAGAGGTTTTGCCTTTGCCGACAATCTGATCGCGCGGTATTTGTCGCGCCATTTCGCTTCAATCCCCCGCCGCCGTTCATATTTATATAATATGTATAATCCTACTATTCTGCTTCCTTATACAGTAACGAGGCGGATAGTTGCGTTCCAAAGGCCCGAAGTCACGCTTGCAGAACCGGCCGCCGCGGACGAAGTCCGATGCGCCGCCATCCGACCGGCATGCGCTGCTTGAAGCGATGATCGATCATGTGCCGGATTTCATCTATGCCAAGGACCTGGAAGGCCGCTTTCTCTTCGCCAACCGTGCCATCGTCACCGAAAACGGCTTCGACACAGTCGAGGAACTGATCGGTCTCACCGATTACGATATTAACGGCGATGCGGCGCAGCGTGCCGGCATTCCAGAGACCGAGGCGCGGGTGATGCGCACGGGAGAGCCGGATCTCGGTTTTGAGGAACGCGCAATGCGCGGCGATATCGACCGCTGGCTGATGATGTCGCGCGTGCCGCTTAAGGACAAGAACGGCGCGATCATCGGTGTGGTCGGTGCATCCAGAGATATTACCCAGAAGAAGGCCTCGGAGCGACTGCTTCAGGCGCAGGCGCATATTCTCGAAATGATTGTTGGGGCGGCGCGTATCGAGGATTTTCTCGAAGAATTCGTGAAAGCCATCGAAAACCTCGCTACGGGTCTTGCCTGCGCTGTTCGCGTATTCGATGCCGCGGCCGGCGAACCCTCGGTCTATGCCTCACCGGCGCTTTCACAGCATGCGGGGGTGACAGCACTCATCTCCAGCGTCAGCGATCCCGAAAGCCTGACCTATCCCGCCGGTAATGTGGCCTTCAGTTTCGATATTCCCGCCAGCGAAGGCAATGCGCACGGTTTCGTCTGGTGCATGTTGGCGGGCCGGACACCGGATGCGGGGCTTTTGGAGTTCATCGCCGCCGCCGCGCGCATGGCGGGTCTTGCGATCGATCGCAAACGGGCGGCGGAACATATCGCGTTTCTTGCCGATCACGACATGCTGACACGACTGCCCAATCGCCGCTTTCTGGATACGAGATTGCCGGAGATACTGGCAGCATCGGCAAAAGCGAAGCGGCATGTCGGCATCGGCTTTCTCGATCTCGATAATTTCAAGCAGATCAACGATACGCTCGGCCACAGCGTTGGCGATGCTTTGTTGTCCAAAACGGCTGAGCGCATCTCGCGCAGTCTCGGTCGAAACGATCTGGTGCTGCGGGTGGGCGGGGATGAGTTCGTCATCATTCTGCATAAGCACAAGGACGATTTCGAAAGCCGCCTGCAACATATCCGGGCTGCGGTCTCGCAGCCGCTGCGCCTCGGCAACTACGATATCAAGGTCACATGCAGCATTGGCATGGCATTTTTCCCGGAGCACGGGGAAACCACGGCGGAAATTGTCGCTGCGGCCGATCTTGCGATGTATGAGGCCAAGCATAGCGGGCGAGATGGCATTGCAACCTTCACGCCGCGCATGGCGGATGATCTGAGGAAGAAGTTCACCCGCATCGAGGAATTGCGCAAGGCGGTGGAAAGGGACGAGTTCGTTCTACACTATCAGCCGCAGGTCGACCTTCTGACCGGTCGCATCAGCGGCGTGGAGGCGCTGGTGCGCTGGCAGCACCCGGTGGAAGGTCTGCTCGGCCCCGCGGAATTCATCGGCCTTGCGGAAGAAACCGGCCTCATCGTGGAACTTGGGGAAAGCGTTCTGAAGAAAGCCTGCCTTCAGGCGCAGGCATGGTGCAATGCCGGGCTGCCGCCCGTCAAAATGGCGGTCAATATTTCACCCAGGCAATTTCAGGGCGGCCTTGTGGAGCAGATCAGGTCTGCGCTCACGCAATCCGGCCTTGCACCGTCTCTCTTGGAAATTGAGATCACCGAAACCCTCATCATTCAGGATGTGGAAACATCCGTGCGGATCATGCGCGTCATCAAGGAGATGGGCGTCAGCCTGGCACTGGATGATTTCGGCATCGGTTATTCCTGTCTCGGCATGCTCAAGACCTTCCCCCTGTCGTGCATGAAGATAGATCGGTCGTTCCTCACCCATCTGCCGGAAAAAACCAAGGACAGCGCCATCGTCTCCATCATGATCCAGCTTGCGGGGTCTCTGGGCATCGATGTCATTGCCGAGGGCGTCGAGACCGGCGAGCAGGCAGCGTTTCTGCGCGCTGCCGGCTGCCCCTATGGGCAGGGTTATTACTTCAGCCGCCCGGTGCAGGCGGATGCGATCGAGGCAATGTTGGGGAATATGATGACTTTCCCCGCTGGTCTATCGAACGACATGCAATAATTCCCACCTCGGTGGCCGGCCTCTAACCGGATTCGCCGGGCGCGAATTGGCGGAAGGCACGTTGCGCTGTCTTTGCCGCATAGTGGCGTCGGGAGGGAGTGCGGCTATATCACCCTTCTTGCGACCCCACGCGGCATCAAAAGCCCGCATCCCCTCATCTTCATTCATGAAACTTGATGCCTTTCCCAAGCGATTGCGGGATTGGGCGCAAGTTTGTTCTAGTATTATAATTCAAAAATATTAGAACTAATTTGTGCTATAACTAAGTAATAAATATCGAAATCATCAAATAAAACATTCATATATTATATATTAAGCTATTAATTTGTTGTAATTTTACTACGTGATTTGAATGTATGCTCTAAGTGTATTTGTATTCTTTAGATTTGAATTGCGAGTCTCCCGTAATTTCTGCCATTTGCTGAATCAGCGCAGAGAAGCGGGCGGCAGGGAAAAGACCAGCCCTCAGTTTTGCGCATTTGTTGAAAAATTTTTGACTGGAGATTAAAAATGAACATCAAGAGCCTCCTCATCGGCTCCGCTGCCGCTCTCGCAGCAGTATCCGGCGCACAGGCCGCTGACGCTATCGTCGCTGCCGAGCCCGAGCCCATGGAATATATTCGCGTCTGCGACGCCTTCGGCACCGGCTTCTTCTACATCCCCGGCACCGAAACTTGCCTGAAGTTCGACGGTTACGTTCGTTTCCAGACCGACTTCGGTCGTAACCAGTCCGGCACTTCCGACTGGGATTCGTTCACGCGCGCCCAGTTTAACGTCGACACCCGCACCGACACCGAGCTCGGCGCTCTGCGCGGCTACATCGGTCTGCGCGGCCAGGCCGACAACGACACTGACCGTAACGTCGTTCTCGATCAGGCTTTCATCGAACTCAGCGGCCTGAAGGTCGGTTTCTACTACAACTGGTGGGATGACGGTCTCTCTGGTGAGTATGACCTGCTCAGCTCCAACCGCACCCGTCTGAACGCCATCCGTTACACCTACGACGCCGGCTCCTTCTACGTTGGTGCCGCGGCTGAAGAGCTGGAAGGCTCGCGCAAGGGCACGTCTGAGCTTGGCGTTTCAAAGGGCGGCAAGTTCAAGACCAACACGAACGATGTCGGCGTCAGCGCCATCATCGGCGGGAAGTTCGGCGGCGTTAAGGCCAACCTGCTCGGCGCTTACGACACCAACCAGGAAAACGGTGCAGTCCGTGCAATCGTCACGGCTGACATCGGTCCGGGCACCCTTGGCCTCTCCGGCGTATGGGCTTCCGGCGCCAACTACTACTACGAAGAATCCGAATGGTCCGTTGCCGCTGAATACGCAATCAAGGCAACTGACAAGCTGACCATCACCCCCGGCTTCCAGTACTTCGGTACGATCGATATCGGTGCTAACAACGACTTCGTTGGCAATCGTGACGCATGGCGCGCTGGCGTTGCTGCTGGCTACAAGATCACCTCCGGTCTTTCCACGCTGGCATCGGTTACCTATCAGGACGTCGACGGCACCAAGGGTGTTAATGGCGGCGGCGACAGCTGGACCGGTTTCGTTCGCCTGCAGCGCGCGTTCTAATAGCCATAAGAAAAAAGCCTAAACCGGGTTAGATGACTCAGATCCACCCCGCTCTTGAGCGGGTGAGTGCTAGCTCCAGTCAAAGTTCCTGACATGACGTCAGGTTTGCTCCCCGGACCCCTCCAGGCCGGGGAGATTTTGTTTTGAGAAAGGTTCCGGCAGATTTTTGTCAACAATGTCGTTGCGGGCATTTGCGGGCGGGTCGCTGGGTTGGCGGGTTGCCGGTCCTGGAGATCAGGTTGCGCTATCGCTCGCCAGACATTGGTACCGGCGGCTGGGGAGGGTGCACTGGCTCTTCGAAGGTTCGCAGCAAACGGCCCCAGCCCGGATCATGCATATGCGCTTCAAGACCCGCGCGGGCGGCAAGCGCCAGTGCCTCTTCCTGTCCAAAGGAGAGAGCCGCATCGACGTCGGTCGTCAGAACCCGGCTGTTTTCCATCAGCATCTTGCCATCAACGAAAACGGTATCGACGTCGCTTCCCAGAACCTGATGCACAAGACGGTGCACCGGCATCCACATTGGCATCAGATGCGGTTTACGCATATCGATGATGACGACATCCGCCTTTTTGCCAATTTCGAGCGAACCGATTTCATTTTCCATGCCGATGGCATGGGCGGCGTCGATGGTGATCATTTCGAATATCTTGCCCGGCGGCAAAAGGTAGCGATCGTGATTGTGCAGCAGGTGCTGCGTGAATTGCGCCAGACGGGCGGTCTGGAGCATATCGAAGTGACGGCTGGGTGCTGCGCCATCGGTGGTGATGGCGACTCGAATCCCCTTGGACATCATTTCCATGATCGGCGTTGAGCGGCCCGGCGGGGCGTGGGTCACGCGCGTGCCGGTTTCCGCCAGAATGTCGATCTCTTCGTGCGAGATGCCCCAGCAGTGCTGGAGGTGGATATCCGGGCCGAGAAGCGCATTTTCCTTATCCTGAAACGCCATGCGAATTTGTCCCGCAAATGCATCCGAATGCAGCCTGACGCCCATTTTCCGGGCCGTCTCGCGTATTCGGCGCGCCTGCATGCGGTCGTTTTCCGTCAGTTTCACCGCCTGGTCGGGGCTTGAAGCGTTGGAGGGTTCCACCGAGGGAACGATGGTAAAGGGTGTCAGAAAAACACTGATGCGTCCGTCTGCCGTTCCGTTCAGGGCGTCGATCGTGGCTTCGCTGCCTTCGATCATTTCCTCGAAGCTTACATTTCGGCGCTCCGGAGAGCCGCTTTCCCATCGGGTCACCGGGTGCGGCCAGGGCAGGCCGGAAGGTCCAACGCAGATGATTTCACGAAGCCCGATCTCGTCATAAGCGCGGGCGTGGTTGATGGCAAAGACGGGGTCGTCGGCGCGTGGCATCGAGGTGATGATGCTGGCACCTGTCGTCACGCCGGCGCGAAGCCGCTCGATGCCGGAGACCAGGCCGTCCGCATACCAGTAATCGCGTGTGACGTAGTGATAGTAGGTCGGCGTCACGACCTTCATCCACATGGCGTTGGTGTCGGCCGCAATGCTGCGGATCAGCGCGTGCCCAGCATGGCCATGGGCGTCAATGAGGCCGGGAATGATGAGTTTTCCCCGGCAATCTATGATCTGCTTGTCGGTGTGACGTGGCGCCAGTTCCGCTGCTGTACCGATGTCGACAATACGGTCGCCCTGAATGGCAAGGCCACAATCCTCGATGATGTGTCTTTCACGATCCACCGTCACCATCGTGCCGTGCAGCAGCAGAAAATTCCCCATTTCGTCCTCTCCCTCATTGAAGTGCAGCTTGTATCCAGAACCTCGCGATTTTGGATACGATAATTGTCAACAATATTATTGACAATACGGCTGTGCGAAACAATACTCCGCCTTGTCCGGCCGGTAGGTCTGCCGGCTATCCAATGATTTATAAAAAGGGGGGATCAAATGTCCCGAATTAGAAGTTTCGTTCTGGCCGCCATGGCCGCCGCCGCCATTGCCGTTCCCGCACACGCAGAAACCTTGCGTTGGGGCGGCCGCGCGGATCTTTACTCGCTTGATCCGTATTCGGTGCCTTCCACCTCCAACCTTGCCTTCCTAAATCATATCTATGAAGGGTTGGTGCGTTACGGGCCGGACTTCAAGATTGAGCCGGCGCTTGCGACGGAGTGGAAACTTGTTGATGAAAAAACATGGCGTTTTACCCTGCGCAAAGGTGTGAAGTTCCACGACGGTGCTGAGTTTACCGCTGACGATGTCGTTGCATCTTTCACGCGCGCTTCGGATGCCACCTCACCATTGCGCGGCAATATTCCGGTTTTCGCCGGTGTGAAGAAGGTCGATGATTACACCGTCGATCTGAACGTCACCGCGCCCACCTCGCTTTTCCTCAACGACATTACCAATATCTTCATCTTCAATGCCAAGTGGTTGAAAGATAACAACAGCGAAAAGCCGACCGACTTCGCTTCCAAGGTCGATGGCTACACGACGATGCACACCAACGGCACCGGCCCGTTCAAGCTTGAGAGCCGCGTTCCCGATAGCAAAACGGTTCTTGTCGCCAACGATTCCTGGTGGGATCAGAAAAAACACAACCTCGATCGCATCGAATTCGTGCCGATTGCCTCGGCCGCAACCCGCGTTGCAGCTTTGCTCTCCGGCGAAATCGACCTGATCGATTCCGCGCCGATCCAGGATCTGCCGCGTCTGGAATCCTCGCCGAACATCACGGTGAAGAAGCGCACCGAGCTGCGCACGCTGTTCATCGGCTTCAATCGCCGCGAAAAGCTGGAAGACGGCAAGCCCAACCCGTTCAACGATCTTCGCGTTCGCCAGGCATTCGAGGCGTCGATCGATCGTGATCTCATCAACAAGAAGGTCATGCGCGATCTTGCAAGACCGTCCGGCTCGCTTATTGCGCCTGAGATTGCGGGTTACGCCAAGTCGCTTGATACCTACCAGCCTGCCGATCCGGCAAAGGCGCAGAAGCTGCTTGCCGATGCGGGGATGAAGAACCTTGCATTCACCTATACCTGCATGAATGACGAAAGCATCAACGAGGAAGACATCTGCTCAGGCGTTGCCAACATGCTCAAACGCGGCGGTTTCCAGCCGACAATCGACATCGCCCCGCGTTCGGTGCAGTCTCCCAAGCGCAATGGTGGCAAGGCCGATGTCTTCAACCTTAGCTGGGCGAACGAGCCCACGCTCGATGCCTTCTCGTTCCTGTCGCAGATCCTGTCGACCCGCAAGGGCGCGATGGGCGTATCCAACTATGGCGGCTGGTCTAACCCCGAGATCGACAAGCTGGTGGATCAGGCAGCACACGAGCAGGACAATACCAAGCGTCTCGCGCTTGAAGAAGCTGCATTGAAAATCGCCAAGGACGAGACGATGCTTGTTCCGCTGCACCAGCAGCCCATCGCCTGGGCCATGCTCGGAAAGGTCAAGAGCGTTGATTTCCGCGCCGACAACAAGCCGCGCCACTGGCTGACGCAGGTCGGCAAGTAATCCGGACTATCAGGGAGGCATTGGGCATTTCGCTGAACGCCTCCCTGAATGCTCCGCTGCCGGTGCAATTGTTGACAATGTTACGGGCGCATGCGGCCCGTACCCCGTCTCTTGCAAAAATGGGCAAACCTGCCTGCCTTTTGGCCACGGGTTTGCATCCGAGAGGTTACAATGCTGGTTTTCATCATCAAGCGTATGGGAAATGCCATTCTGGTCATGCTTTCCGTCGCGCTTATTGCATTTCTCATTTTCAGGCTTGCCGGAGACCCCGTCGAGCTGATGGTGGGGGAGCAGACATCGCAGGAAGATCGCGCCGCCTTGCGTGAGCGTCTTGGTCTTAATGACAGTCTGCCAACGCAATATCTGCGGTTTGTCAAAGATGCCGCCCAGGGCAATTTCGGCGTTTCCTATCGCAACGGCCAGCAGGTGCTGCCGCTGATCGCGGAGCGGTTTCCTGCCACGCTGGAACTGGTTCTGGTGGCCACGATCATATCACTTGTCGTCGGCCTGCCGCTCGGGGTGCTGACGGCGATCAGGCGCGGAAAGTGGTATACGGAGGGCCTGCAATTCCTGTCGATTGTCGGCGTCTCGCTGCCAAGCTTCGTTGTCGGTATTCTGCTTATTCTTGTCTTTTCGGTCAGCCTCGGCTGGGCGCCGGCCTTTGGTCGCGGTGATGTCGTGCAGCTCGGCTGGTGGTCCACCGGCCTGCTCACCTCATCGGGGCGTGCCGCACTCATTCTGCCTGCCATCGCGCTCTCGCTTTACCAGATCACGCTCGTCATGCGTCTGGTCCGCGCTGAGATGCTGGAGGTGCTGCGGTCCGATTTCGTGAAGTTCGCCCGTGCACGCGGCATTCCCCGCTGGCGCATTTATTTCCGCCATGCGCTGCGCAACTGTCTTATGCCTGTTGTGACGCTGACGACGATGAATGTCGGTTCGCTCATCGCTTTTGCGCTCATCACCGAGACGGTGTTTCAGTGGCCGGGCATGGGCATGCTGTTCATACAGGCGGTGACGTTTCTCGATATCCCCGTCATGGCGGCCTATCTCTGCATCATTTCCTTCATCTTCGTTGTCCTCAACACGTTCGTCGACATTGCCTATGCGGTGATCGATCCGCGTCTGCGCACTGCGCGCTAACCGAAGGGAGCCGGTTTCATGGCCACAGACCTTCCGCAAACGGCAAAACCTGCCCGCCCGTCGCTCATCAAGCGCATACGCAACAGCGATCTCTACTGGTCGTTCAGCCACAGCAGATCGGCCAAGATCAGCGCGCTGATCCTTGCAGTCCTCATCCTCGCCGCCGTTTTCGCGCCCCTGATCGCACCGCAGAACCCTTATGACGGCGCTTCGCTCGACATGTGGAAGGCCGAACTGCCGCCGGTGTGGCAGGAGGGCGGCGAATGGCCCTTTCTGCTCGGCACGGATACGCAAGGGCGCGATATGCTCTCCGCTATCCTCTACGGCACGCGCATATCGATCGTCATCGGTGTCGCCTCGGTGGCGCTTTCCCTGGTCATCGGCATGACTGCCGGGCTTGTGGCCGGTTATTTTGGCGGTTTTGCCGATAATCTCCTGATGCGCATCGGCGATATCACGCTCTCCATTCCGACAATTCTGGTGGCAATTCTCGTCTCCACGGTCGTCAGACAGATGCTTCCGGACAATCTTCGCGAGGTCGGCGCGTCTGCCGTGCTCATTCTCGCCATCGCGCTTTCCGCCTGGGTGCAATATGCGCGCACCGTGCGTGCCCAGGCGATTGTCGAAACCGGCAAGGACTATGTGCAGGCGGCGAAGCTGATCGGCGTTCCCGCGCGCCGCATCATGGCAAACCATATTCTGCCCAATACGCTGACGCCGATCATGGTTGCCGCCACGCTCAACTTCGGCATGGCGATCCTGACTGAAGCGACGTTGTCGTTCCTCGGCATCGGCATGCCACCCAGCCAGCCGTCGCTCGGAACGCTGATCCGCATCGGCAACCAGTTCCTGTTTTCCGGTTCCTGGTGGATCGTGTTGTTTCCCGTTTTCCAGCTCTGCCTGCTCGTCGTCACCGTCAACCTTCTGGGTGACTGGCTGCGCGATGCGCTCAATCCGAAACTGAGGTGAGTTCCATGTACGATCTTCTGCTCCGCAACGTCAGGCCCATGGCGGGCGACACCTGCGATATTCTGGTAAGACAGGGAAAGATTGCCGGTTTTGGAAAATTCGAAGCCGAACCCGGCATGGCGGTCGAGGATGGCAACGGTGCAATCGTCGCGCCCGGTCTCATCGATGCACACACCCATCTCGACAAGACGACATGGGGCATGCCCTGGCATGAGAACAACCGTGCCGCCATCCTGCGCGGACGGATCGATTTCGAGCGCGAGAACCGCAGCCAGATCGGTATCGATCCGCACCGCCAGTCCATGCGCCACGCCATCGGCCTTGCTGCAAACGGCGGCACGCATATCCGCAGCCATGTGGATATCGATCCGACCCACGGCCTGAAGCTTGTCGAAGGCATATGGGAAACACGTGAGAAGCTGAAAGGTATCATCGACATCGAGGTTGTCGCCTTTCCGCAGTCCGGCGTCATGGTCATGCCCGGCACGGTGGAGTTGCTGGACGAGGCCCTGAAACAGGGTTGCGAAGTCCTTGGCGGCATCGATCCCTGCGGCATCGATCGCGATCCCAAAGGCCAGCTCGATATTCTCTTTCAACTCGCGGTCAGGCACGGCGTGCCGATCGACATTCATCTGCATGAGGCTGCCGATCTCGGCGCCTTCACGATGGAGCTGATCTTCGAGCGTATTCGTGCCAATGGCATGGAAGGCAAGGTCGCAATCAGCCACGCCTTTGCGCTGGGCATGAATGATTACATCAGGGTCGGCAAGCTGATCGATGAAATCGCCCGGCTCGATGTGGCGATCCTGACGACAGGCGCGCCCTCGGCAACCGTGCCGTCGGTCATGCGGCTGAAGGAAGCCGGCGTTCGCGTTGGCGGCGGTTGTGACGGCATTCGCGATACCTGGGGACCTTGGGGCCAGCCGGATATGCTCGACCGGGCCAAGATCATCGGCATGAAGAACGGCTTGCGCTCGGATATCGAGCTTGCGCATGTCCTCCATGTCGTCTCGCAGGGCGGTGCCGATGTCATGGGCCTCAAGGATTACGGTCTTGAGGTTGGCTGTGCCGCAGACTTCACGCTGCTGACGGGCGAAACATTGGCCCATGCCGTTGTCGATGTCGCGCCGCGGCCGCTGGTCGTAAAGGGCGGACGCGTGACCGCCAGAGGCGGCAAGGCGGTGGTGGAGGCGCCATGATGAACAATCCGCTACAGTCTATCGCTCTCGGTGAACGCCCCTCCGGTCGCACGCTGCTCACCGCGAGCTGGGTGGTCGGTCATAAGGACGGGTCTCACCGGCTGTTGAAAAACGGCGAAGTGGTTTTCGAGAACGGCGAAATCCTTTTTGTCGGCCATGGCTTTCCGGGCGAGGTCGCGCGCCGCGTCGATTTCGGCAATGCCCTGATCAGCCCCGGCCTGATCGACCTCGATGCGCTTTCCGATTTCGATACGACTATTTTGGGGATCGACAATCACCCCGGCTGGGCGAAGGGCCGTGTCTGGCCGCGCTCCTATGTCGAGGCCGGTCCTTACGAGATGTATTCCGAGGATGAGCTTGCCTTCCAGAAACATTTCGCCTTTGGCCAGCTTCTCCTCAACGGCATCACCACGGCGGCACCCATTGCCTCGCTGTTTTATCGTGAATGGGGAGAAACGGTCGCTGAATTCGAAGCTGCGGCCGATGCTGCCGGCGAACTTGGTCTCCGGGTCTATCTCAGCCCCGCCTTCCGCTCCGGCGGCATGGTGCTGGAAGAGCCGGGACGCATGGTGCCCGTGTTCGATGAGGAACGAGGTCTTCAGGGGCTGAAGGAAGCAGTGTCGTTCATCGAACGGCAGACCGGAAGACACGGCGACCTCGTCCGCGGCCTTCTCGCACCTGATAGGGTTGAAACATCGACGCTCACCCTGCTCGAAAGAACCGATGCGGCCGCCCGTGATCTCGGCTGCAAATTCCGGCTGCATATGGCGCAGGGCACCATGGAAGTTGACACGGTTCGCAAGCTGCATGGCTCAACCGCGCCGGTATGGCTCGCCAAGGCAGGCCTGCTAAGCGACCGCCTTATCGCGCCGCACGCCACCAATGCGACGCAGGAAGATCTGGCGCTCTATGCGGAAAACGGCGTGTCCATCGTCCACTGTCCGCTGGTGTCGGCCAGAAGCGGCAGTACGCTGTCGTCCTTCTCCGCGTGCCGGCAGCTTGGAATAAGCATTGCGATGGGCACCGATACGGCGCCCGCCGACATGCTGATGAACCTGCTTGTCGGTCTCATCACCTGCCGCATCAATGACGGTGCTCCAGATAAGATCCGCTCGGCCGATCTGTTCGACGCCGCCACACTCGGCGGCGCACGGGCGCTGGGTCGCTCCGATCTCGGGCATCTTTCCAGGGGTGCGCGCGCCGATATCGCGGTCTTCGGTCTGGATGACACGGTCATGGCACCGAGCCTCGATCCGATCACGACGATTGTCACCGGCGGTTCGGGCAAAATCACGCGCGCCGTGTTTGTCGATGGCCGTCTCTCCATGCGGGAAAGACAGGTCGCGAACATCGACATGGCGAGCGCCCGCATTCAGGCGCAGGCACAGTTCGATGGGCTGATCGCGAAATATCCCGAGCGAAGCTGGGCCAATCCGCCCGTTTCGGAAATCTTCCCCCCGAGCTACCCGGTGGAGGTGAATACCAATGGATGACATGAACCAGTCGGTTATCGATGTCCGCAATTTGAAAGTCGAGTTCCCTGGCCGCCGGGGAACGGTGACGGCACTTTCGGATATCAGCCTTTCCATCCGCCCCGGCGAAATCCTCGGTGTGGTCGGGGAGTCCGGTGCCGGAAAATCCATGACCGGCCTTGCGATACAGGGCCTGCTCGAAAAACCGGGCCGCATCGCGGATGGCGAAATATGGCTTGGGTCGCGTCGTATCGATCAACTCGATGACAGGGCTATGGAAAGCATCCGTGGCCGAGAAATCGGCGCGATCTTTCAGGATCCGCTCACCTCACTCAATCCGCTGTTCACGGTTGGCGCGCAGCTTGTGGAGACAATCCGCCAACATCTGCCGCTTTCGAAAAGGGATGCAAAGGCACGCGCAGTCCAGCTTTTGCGTGATGTCGGTATTCCATCTCCGGAAGAGCGCGTCGATCACCATCCGCATCAATTCTCCGGTGGTATGCGCCAGCGCGTCGTCATAGCGCTCGCACTTGCTGCGTCGCCGAAACTGATCATCGCCGATGAACCGACGACGGCGCTTGACGTGTCGATCCAGGCGCAGATCATCTCGCTGCTGCGCAAGCTCTGCAAGGAAAAGCAGACGGCTGTCATGCTGGTTACGCATGATATGGGCGTCATTGCCGAGGCAGCCGACCGCGTTGCCGTGCTTTATGCCGGCAGGTTGATAGAGGTGGGGCCGGTTGAGCAGGTTCTCCATGCGCCTAGGCACCCCTATACGCAGGGCCTGATGGCCTCCATTCCTTCGCTCGGCGCGCGAGTGGAACGGCTCAACCAGATCGACGGGGCCATGCCGCGTCTCGACGCCATCCCGCCCGGATGCGCCTTCAATCCGCGCTGCGGGTTCTCAGGACCGCGCTGTCTTCGCGAGCGGCCGGAACTGGAAGCGGTGGGTGATGGCGCCAGCGCTTGCTGGATGAATGCAGGAGGTACAGCATGAACACGCCCGTTCAAAGAACACCCGCATTGACGGTCAAGGGCCTCACCAAGACCTTCGATGTCTCTGCCCCATGGCTCAACCGGATCATTGAGCGCAAGCCCCGGCAATTCGTCCAGGCCGTAAACGACATCGATTTTACGGTTCCGGCGGGCGGCTGTCTCAGCATCGTAGGGGAAAGCGGCTGCGGCAAGTCCACGGTTGCCCGTCTGGTGACCGGGCTGTTCCGGCCAAGCGCGGGTGATTTCCACTTCGCCAAGGGTCGCAAGGATACACCGCTTTCGGCGCAGATGATCTTTCAGGATCCCTATGCCTCGCTCAATCCGCGCTGGCGGGTGAAGAATATAATTGCCGAACCCATCCGCGAACTGAAACTTCGTGCGACCCGGGCCGAGACCATGGAACGGGTGGAGGAACTGTTGCTGACGGTTGGTCTGTCTGCTTCGGACGGCGAAAAGTTTCCGCATGAATTTTCAGGCGGCCAGCGTCAGCGCATCTCCATTGCTCGCGCTTTGGCAAGTGAGCCCGAGTTTCTGGTCTGTGACGAGCCGACATCGGCACTCGATGTATCGGTGCAGGCGCAGGTGCTGAACCTGATGCGACGCCTCCAGGACGAGTTGGGGCTGACCTACCTGTTCATCAGCCATGACATGAGCGTGGTTCGCCACATGTCGGATCGCATCGCGGTCATGTATCTTGGCCGCATCGTGGAGGAGGGCGACACGGAGGAGCTGTTCGCCCGCCCGCGTCACCCCTATACCCAGCTTCTGCTGCAGACCATTCCCAATATCGACGCGCCGCGCCGTGACCGGGAACTGGTTGCCGGTGAAGTTCCAAGCCCGCTCAAACCGCCATCGGGATGCACGTTTCATCCGCGTTGCCCGCTTGCAACGGCGCGCTGTTCGGCGGAGGTGCCAAAGGTGCGCACGCTTGTCGGCGGCACACGTGTCGCCTGCCATCTGGTGGCGGACGAAGAAGAGCGGGTTGTGAAGGAAAGAGAACTCGTCTGACCGTCGGGTCAGGCGAGTGCGGCGCGCAGATCGTGGGAAAGGTCGCGGATTTCGCTAAGATCGAGTTCCGCTTCCACATGTTCCAGATGGTGGGTCATCAGATGCGTGGCTTTCGCCGGGTCGTTATTGGCAATCGCATCGACGATTTCCGCATGCTCGTCCGGTCCGCAATTGAAGCGGTCGGTGTTGCGGTAAACGGCGGTGATGAGGGAGGAACGCGAAATGAGGTCGCGCATGGTGGTGAACAGGAAATCGGAACCGGCCGTTTCCGCAAGCAGCAGATGGAACCCGCCGGAGAGCTTGATGATATCGGTGGTGATGTTGTGAGCATTGGCCACACGCTCCTTGGCGACATGGTCGCGAAGCCGTTTCAGATCGGCCTTGGTGGCCGATTTGCACAGACGTTCAACGACACATTGCTCCACGGTGCGACGCACGAAAAACACGTCTCTGGCTTCTTCGACCGATGGTTTCGAAACGAAGGCGCCGCGATTGGGAACGATGGTGACGAGACCGTCGCGCTCCAGAACGGACAGGGCCTGACGGATACGTGCACGGCTGACACTGAAAATTGTCGCCAGTTGTTCTTCCTTCAGCTGCACGCCGGGACGCAGCCGCCGCTCAGCGATGGACAGCCAGACTTTCTCGACAATTTGCTGTGTGGACTGGCCGTTCTGCTCGGTCATTTTGTTCGCTCTCCATTAGGGTTAGAAAAGCGTGATGCCGCCGAAAAAGTCAACTGTTTCAACAGGGTTTTGGTTGCATAATTGTCAACAATATGAAACAATATTGTATACTATAAACGGGGCAACGTCATGGAATTCGACTTCACCGCGCTTGAGCCACAGAGCCGCTATCGGTTGCTGACGAATTTTATTGGTCCACGGCCGATAGCGCTTGTCACGACCCGCTCGGAAGCGGGCCATAACAATGCAGCGCCGATGAGCTTTTTCAACGTCTTTTCCCATGATCCGCCTATCGTTGTTCTCGGAATCCAGCCGCGTCTGAATGGCGAGGAGAAGGACACGATGGCCAATATTCGCCGCACCGGCGAGTTCGTCGTCAATATGGTCGATATGACTATTTCCGAACATATGCTTGTCTGCGGCCTCGGTTTCGACAGCGAGGTCGACGAACTTTCCATGGCGCAGCTGACGCCGACGCCCTGCAACAAGATCGATGCAAGCTTTGCAGCGGAATCGCCCTGCGCCTTCGAGTGCCGGGTGGAGCGTCTGATCGATTATCCGCGCCGGACGCTGGTGCTGGGGGAGGTCGTGCACATGCATGTCCACAGGGACTGCCTCGACAAGGAGGGGCATTATGTCGATCCGGACCGATACCAACCGATCGCACGCCTCCATGCCGACAACTACATTACCTCGGATCGCCAGTTCGTCTTGAAGGCGCCCCCGATTACCGACTTCATCAAGCCAGATGGCAAGTGACAGTCCCGAAAGGCTGACCTGAATGCATATTCGTCTGATCAACCCGAACTCAACCGCCTCGATGACGGCGCAGGCGCTCGAGAGCGCCTTGCGCGTCAGGCAGGCGGATACGAAGATTTCCGCTGCAAATCCTGTCGATACGCCGGTCAGTATCGAAGGCGGGGCCGATGAGGCGCTGGCTGTTCCCGGCATGCTGGAGGAAATCCGCAAGGGCGAGCGGCTGGGCGTCGATGCCTATGTCATTGCCTGCTTTGATGATCCGGGCCTGCATGCGGCGCGTGAAGTCGCGCGTGGTCCCGTGATCGGCATCTGCCAGGCCGGTATTCAGGTGGCGATGACGATCAGCCGCCGCTTTTCCATCATCACAACGCTGCCGCGCTCCATCCCCATTATCGAAGATCTCGTCGATAGCTACGGTGCACAGCGGCATTGCCGCAGGGTTCGTGCCATTAATCTGCCGGTGCTGGGTCTTGAAGAGGATCCGCTTGCAGCCGAGGCGATGTTGATCCGCGAAATCGAAGCGGCCAAGAAGGAAGATGCGGCAGAAGCCATCATCCTCGGTTGCGCCGGCATGTCCGCACTGTGCGACAGGCTGCGCGAGGCAACCGGCGTCCCTGTCATCGATGGTGTCACTGCCGCCGTCAAGCTGGCCGAAGCCCTGGTGGGCGCGGGTTACGTGACATCCAAGGTCAATGCCTATGATTATCCGCGGGTGAAGGAAACCAAGCTCGTCGCCTGACCGGGAAACGCGGGTGCGGCAAAGCGCCTCCACGGCGTTTGCGACAAAGCTCGCCTCGCTCTAGTGTCTGCTTTCGCGCCGGTCCGCAGAATGGCCGCGCGGGATGGGAGGCAGGATGATCGACAAGCTGGAGTTTTTCATTGCACTTGCGCGCGCGGAGCATTTCGGGCGGGCCGCGGAGGAGTGCGGCATCTCGCAGCCGACGCTGTCTGCGGCCATCCGGCAACTGGAAGATCAGCTCGGTGTCGTGCTCGTCGTGCGCGCGGCCCGATATCAGGGCCTGACGCCGGAGGGGCAGCGGGTGCTCGAATGGGCAAGGCGCATCGTTGCCGATACACGCACGATGCGGGAGGAAATGCGGGCTGCGCGTAAAGGTCTCGCCGGCCATATCCGGCTGGCCGTCATCCCCACCGCTCTTGCCATGGTGCCCAGGCTCACCGAACCCTTTCAGGCGCGTCACCCGGCAGTCACGTTTTCCGTCACCTCCCGCACGTCGTTGCAGGTTCTCAGCCAGATCGAAAATCTCGAAATCGACGCGGGAATCACCTATCTCGACAACGAACCTCTGGGCCGGGTGACGACGGTTCCGCTTTACTCGGAGCGATATCACCTGATTGCGGCTGCAGGCACGCCCCTTGCCGATCAAGAGAGCGTGACCTGGAAGCAGGTTTCGGGTCTTCGGCTTTGCCTATTGACTTCCGACATGCAAAACCGCCGCATTATCAACAAGCACATGGCCGAAGCGGGTGTTGAAGCGAAACCCACGCTCGAATCTAATTCGATGATTGTACTGTTTTCCCATATCCGAACCGGACAATGGGCTTCAATTATGCCGCGTAACATCGCGGAATCGTTTGGTTTTCCAAAACAGATTCGAATGATTCCCATTGTCGAGCCCGATGCCGAGCATCTTGTCGGCCTCATCGCCACCTATCGTGAACCGCATACGCCACTCGTTTCCGCACTGCTGCATGAGGCCCGATTGCGCGTCGCGGCCTCCGCTTTTGATAGAAATTTCCTATCGACTGACGGAAAGACGATATTGACCTGATCTTGCTCCGCTCGCCATTCTTTCGCCATCAGGCAGCGCGGCGCGCCGGACAAGGATGTGGAGGTCCTCCGGTTCAAATGCCCGCCACCTGTCGGTTTGGGAGGACTGGCTCATGAATATTCGTGCTGTCGCCGCAGATGAGGCGACGCGTGTGCAGGCTATCATTGACGACTGTCTGCATATGGAAGGGCCAATGCTGCCCATCCTGCACAGGGTGCAGGAAGAATTCGGCTATGTGCCTGATAGCGTCAAACAGGTGATCGCCCTGGCCCTCAACGTATCGCGTGCCGAAGTGCATGGTGTTGTGAGCTTCTATCCCGATTTTCGCGACCATCCCGGCGGGCGCCATGTGCTGAAGCTCTGTCGGGCCGAGGCTTGCCAGTCGATGGGCTGCGAGTCTCTTGCCGACACCATCAAGGGGAAACTTGGTCTCGACTGGCACCAGACGGCAAAGGATGGCTCGGTCACACTCGAGCCGGTCTTCTGTCTCGGGCTCTGCGCCCAGGCACCCGCGCTGATGCTGGATGGCGAGGTTCATGCCAGAGTGGATGAGCACTGTCTTGGCGACATTCTGGCGGAGGTGCGTCGATGAGCGTGACCGTTTTCGTGCCTTGCGATTCCGCAGCACTCGCCGTTGGTGCCGACCGCGTTGCCGATGCAATCCAGGGTGAGGCCGCGGCCCGCAATCTTGATATTCGCCTTGTCCGCAACGGTTCGCGCGGCCTGCTCTGGCTTGAAGTGCTGGTAGAGGTCGACACCCATCATGGCCGTGTTGCTTATGGTCCGGTCAAAGCTTCTGATGTTTCCGGGCTGTTCGATGCGGATTTTCTTGGTGGCGGCGATCATGCGCTCTGTCTTGGGCTGACCGAAGAAATTCCTTTCCTGAAGAATCAGACGCGCCTGACGTTTGCGCGCTGCGGCGTGACCGATCCGCTTTCGCTGGAAGACTACCGTGCCAACAAGGGCATGAAGGGGCTGGAGAGAGCCGTTGCACTCACCCCCTCGGAGATCGTCAAACAGGTCACCGACAGCGGCCTTCGCGGGCGGGGTGGCGCCGGTTTTCCGACCGGTATCAAGTGGAAAACCGTGGCGGATGCCACCGCCGATCAGAAATACATTGTCTGCAATGCGGATGAGGGCGACAGCGGCACCTTTGCCGACCGCATGATCATGGAAGGCGATCCCTTTGTCCTTATCGAGGGCATGGCCATTGCCGGCCTCGCGGTTGGTGCAACGAAGGGCTACATCTACACCCGCTCCGAATATCCCCATGCCGTTAGGACGATGGAAAAAGCCATCGACATTGCCCGGCGAGAAGGGGTGATCGGCGCGTCTGTGCTGGGTTCGGGTCGCGCGTTCGATCTCGAGGTGCGCATGGGCGCCGGAGCCTATGTATGCGGTGAGGAAACCTCGCTGCTCAACAGTCTCGAAGGCAAGCGCGGCACGGTGCGCGCCAAGCCGCCGCTTCCCGCCCTGCAGGGGCTGTTCGGCAAGCCGACGGTAGTCAACAATGTCATTTCTCTCGCTTCGATCCCTGTGATCATGGATCGCGGCGCGGCGTTCTACCGGGATTTCGGCATTGGTCGTTCGCACGGCACAATCCCGATCCAGCTTGCCGGAAACATCAGACATGGCGGGCTTTACGAGACCGCTTTCGGTCTGCCGCTCGGGCAATTGGTCAACGAAATCGGTGGCGGCACGATTACGGGCCGTCCCGTCAAAGCGGTTCAGGTTGGCGGCCCATTGGGCGCTTATTTCCCGGTGTCGCTGTTTGATACGCTGTTCGACTACGAGGCATTTACCGCCGCAGGCGGCCTGATCGGTCACGCCGGCATTGTCGTCTTTGACGACACCGCCGATATGCTGCGCCAGGCGCGTTTTGCCCTGGAATTCTGTGCCGTCGAAAGTTGCGGAAAGTGTACGCCATGCCGGATCGGTTCGACACGCGGTGTCGAGACGGTCGACAAGATTTCCCTTGGAATAGAAGCAGAGCGAAATACGGCGCTGCTTGAGGATCTCTGCGAAACCATGAAGTTCGGTTCGCTCTGCGCGCTAGGCGGTTTCACGCCTTATCCCGTGATGAGCGCGCTCAGGCACTTCCCGCAGGATTTTGCACCCATCCCACGTGTCGAAGCGGCGGAGTAAGACCATGGCCCTTATATCTGAAATCGACTACGGAACACCAAAATCCACCTCGACAGAGATGGTCACGCTAACGATAGACGGCCGCGAGATCACCGTGCCGGCGGGAACGTCCATCATGCGTGCTTCGAGAGAAGCGGGCATCGATGTTCCCAAACTCTGCGCCACCGATATGGTCGATGCCTTCGGTTCCTGTCGCCTCTGTCTCATCGAGGTGGAGGGCCGCAATGGCACCCCCGCCTCCTGCACCACGCCAGTGGCGGCCGGTCTTGTCGTCCACACCCAGACGGAACGCCTGAAGCAGATCCGCAAGGGCGTGATGGAGCTTTATATCTCCGACCACCCGCTCGACTGTCTCACCTGCGCCGCAAATGGCGACTGTGAATTGCAGGATATGGCCGGCGCCGTCGGCCTGCGTGACGTGCGTTACGGCTATGATGGCGACAACCATGTGAAAGCCCGTGCCGGCGATGGCGACCTCAACGCCAACTGGATGCCCAAGGACGAGAGCAACCCGTATTTCACCTACGATCCGTCGAAGTGCATCGTCTGTTCCCGCTGCGTGCGCGCCTGTGAGGAAGTGCAGGGAACGTTCGCGTTGACGATCGAAGGGCGCGGCTTTGAAAGCCGTGTTTCGCCCGGCGCGCACGAGGCATTTCTTGATTCCGAATGCGTTTCCTGCGGCGCCTGCGTGCAGGCCTGTCCGACGGCGACGCTGACTGAAAAATCGGTGATCGACATCGGCCAGCCCGAACATTCGCTGGTCACCACCTGCGCTTATTGCGGTGTCGGCTGTTCGTTCAAGGCGGAAATGCGTGGCGAAGAGCTGGTTCGCATGGTGCCGTGGAAGGACGGTCAGGCAAACCGTGGCCATTCCTGCGTCAAGGGTCGCTTTGCTTATGGTTATGCCAGCCACCGCGACCGTATTCTCAACCCGATGGTCCGTGAAAAGATCAGCGACCCGTGGCGCGAAGTGACGTGGGACGAGGCATTTGCCCATGTCGCCGCCGAATTCCAGCGCATTCAGGGCAAGTATGGCCGCGAATCCATCGGCGGCATCACTTCTTCCCGCTGCACCAATGAAGAGACCTTTCTGGTCCAGAAGCTCATCCGCGCCGGTTTCGGCAACAACAATGTCGATACCTGCGCCCGCGTCTGTCATTCGCCGACGGGGTACGGGTTGGGGCAGGCGTTCGGCACCTCTGCCGGAACGCAGAATTTCGATTCCGTCGAACATTCGGATGTTGTCCTCGTCATCGGCGCCAACCCGACGGACGGGCACCCGGTGTTCGGCTCACGCTTGAAGAAGCGGCTGCGCCAGGGCGCAAAGCTGATCGTCATCGATCCCCGCCGCATCGATCTCGTTCGCACGCCGCATGTGGAGGCGTCGTTCCATTTGCCGCTGAAGCCTGGAACGAATGTTGCGGTGCTGACAGCCCTTGCCCATGTCATCGTCACCGAAGGATTGTTCGACGAGGCCTTCATCCGCGAGCGTTGCGACTGGTCGGAATTCGAGGACTGGGCCGCGTTCGTGGCCGAACCTCAGCATGGTCCGGAGGAAACCGAAAGCTTTACCGGCGTTCCCGCCGAGGAGCTGCGCGGTGCCGCCAGGCTCTTCGCCAAGGGCGGCAATGGCGCAATCTATTACGGGCTTGGCGTTACCGAACACAGCCAGGGCTCCACGACCGTCATGGCGATTGCCAATCTGGCCATGGCGACCGGCAACATTGGTCGCCCCGGTGTCGGCGTCAATCCGTTGCGCGGCCAGAACAATGTGCAGGGGTCCTGCGACATGGGGTCTTTCCCGCATGAGCTTCCCGGTTATCGTCATATATCCGACGATGCCACCCGGGAAATATTCGAAAAGCTCTGGGGCGTTACCCTCAACAACGAGCCGGGGCTGCGCATCCCCAACATGCTGGATGCAGCCGTCGATGGTAGTTTCAAGGGCATCTACATTCAGGGCGAAGACATCCTCCAGTCGGACCCGGACACCAAGCATGTTTCAGCCGGTCTTGCCGCGATGGAATGTGTTGTCGTGCACGACCTGTTCCTGAACGAGACGGCGAACTACGCGCATGTCTTCCTGCCGGGTTCCACCTTCCTCGAAAAGGATGGCACGTTCACCAATGCCGAACGGCGCATCAATCGTGTGCGCAAGGTCATGTCGCCGAAAAACGGCTATTCGGATTGGGAGGTCACCCAGAAGCTGGCTCAGGCCATGGGGCTGAACTGGAGCTATACGCACCCGTCGCAGATCATGGATGAAATCGCGGCGACGACGCCTAGCTTTGCCGGCGTTTCCTATGACTATCTGGAGAGCAGAGGCTCGGTGCAGTGGCCGTGTAACGAAAAATTCCCGGAAGGCTCGCCGATCATGCATGTGGACGGGTTCGTGCGCGGCAAGGGCAAGTTCATCCGCACCGAATATGTGGCGACGGACGAGCGTACCGGCCCGCGCTTTCCGCTGCTGCTCACCACCGGCCGCATTCTGTCGCAGTACAATGTCGGCGCGCAGACACGGCGCACCGAAAACGTCGTCTGGCATGAGGAGGATCGTCTCGAAATCCATCCGCATGATGCCGAACAGCGTGGCGTCAAGGATGGTGACTGGATCAAGCTCGCCAGCCGCTCGGGCGATACGACGCTACGGGCGCTAATCACCGATCGCGTTGCGCCGGGGGTGGTCTATACCACCTTCCACCATCCGGGCACGCAGGCAAACGTCATCACCACCGACTACTCCGACTGGGCGACGAACTGTCCGGAATACAAGGTCACTGCAGTTCAGGTCTCGCCCTCGAACGGGCCGACCGAATGGCAGGAAGGATATGACGCGCTCAGCCGCCGTTCGCGGCGGATCGCAGGCAAGCTCGAGGCGGCCGAATAGTCGGGGCCGGGGCAATCCCGGCCTTTTGAAAACGTGAACGTCGTCCGTCAGGCGGCGCGGGGAAACAGCCATGTTGCTTAATCACACCGACGAAAAACTGGTGAGAATGGCGAACCAGATCGCGACTTTTTTCCTTTCCCAGCCGGAGGATATCCGCGTTGAGGGGGTCGCCACCCACATTAACAAATTCTGGGAACCCCGTATGCGCAAACGGTTTTTCGAGATGGTTGATGCCGGTGCCGGGGAGTTTTTGCCGCTGGTGCTCGCAGCAGCGCTCAAGATCAAGAGGCCCGGGGTGTCCGCCGCCGATGCGGTCGGGCTTGGCAAGGATGCCACGGGAACGCCGGAGGGCAAGGGCGTTGCTGCGGGCGAGTCCTTGTCCGAACCGAGCATTCCCGAAACCACGTAAAGCCAGGCGGTAACACGCCGCAAACAGGTATTGCCGGATGGGGGACATCCGGCGATCTCGGTAACGCCCGGTCAATGCGGCCATTGGGGCGTATTATTGTTGTCCAGACATTCACGAGGGAGGTAGTGTCGATGGCAGTAGCAGGCGTATCTGCGGGAGGGCCGGCGCAAGCCGGGCTTCTGGACCGCGAACGGATCATAGCAAAACCGGGCTTCAACCGCTGGCTGGTGCCGCCGGCGGCTTTGGCCATTCACTTGTGTATCGGCATGGCCTACGGCTTCAGCGTCTTCTGGCTGCCGCTGTCCAAGGCATTGCCGGCAACGGACCCCAGTTGCTCCAGCCTCACCCTTGTCGGGGCGCTGTTCACCACCGAGTGCAACTGGCGTGTGGCCGATCTTGGCTGGATCTATACGCTCTTCTTCGTACTGCTCGGATGCTCGGCGGCGATCTGGGGCGGTTGGTTGGAAAGGGTCGGGCCGCGCAAGGCCGGCTTCGTTTCCGCCTGCTGCTGGTGCGGCGGCATTCTGGTTGCAGCGCTTGGCGTGATGACGCACCAGCTCTGGCTGATGTGGGTCGGGGCAGGTGTCATCGGCGGCGTTGGTCTTGGTCTCGGTTACATCTCGCCGGTCTCGACATTGATCAAATGGTTTCCGGACCGGCGCGGCATGGCAACCGGCATGGCCATCATGGGCTTCGGCGGCGGTGCAATGATCGGCGCACCGCTTGCCAATCTGCTCATGAACACCTTCAAGACGGATACTTCAGTCGGTGTCTGGCAAACGTTCGTCGTCATGGCATTGATCTATTTCGTCTTCATGATGGCGGGTGCCTTCGGTTACCGCATTCCACCGGCGGGCTGGCGTCCGGAAGGCTGGACGGCCCCGGCGGCCAAAAGTGCCATGATCACCAATCGTCACGTTCATCTGCGTGATGCGCACAAGACGAAGCAGTTCTGGCTCATCTGGGCGGTTCTGTGCCTCAACGTGTCGGCGGGTATCGGCGTGATCGGCATGGCATCGCCAATGTTGCAGGAGATTTTCGCGGGTTCGTTGATCGGTCTGCCCGGCGTTGGTTTTGCGGACCTCAACATCGAGCAGAAAGCATCGATCGCCGCCATCGCGGCCGGGTTCACGGGCCTGCTGTCGCTGTTTAACATCGGTGGCCGCTTCTTCTGGGCTTCCATGTCCGACAAAATCGGCCGCAAGAACACTTACTTCTGCTTCTTCGTGCTTGGCATCATTCTTTATGCGCTGGCCCCGACGCTGGCAACGATGGGTTCCAAGGCGTTCTTCGTTCTTGCCCTCGGCATCATCCTGTCGATGTATGGCGGCGGCTTTGCAACCATTCCCGCCTATCTTGCCGACATCTTCGGCACGCAGTTCGTCGGCGCGATCCATGGCCGCCTGCTGACGGCATGGGCAACGGCGGGTATCGCCGGGCCTGTTGTCGTCAACTATATCCGCGAAGCACAGATTGCGGCCGGTGTCGCGCCGGGTCCCGCACTCTATACCAGCACCATGTACATCCTGGCGGGGATGCTCGCGATCGGCCTCATCGCCAACGCGTTTGTCCGGCCGTTGCCGGAGAAATGGTTCATGTCCGATGCGGAGGTCGCAGCACTTCAGGCCAAGACCGCCGCCGCCAATGCAGGGCCCACCGGTTCCTTCGGTATCGGCAGGGGTGGCTTGGACGCCAAGGCCGCACTGGCCTGGGCAGCCGTCGGCATACCGCTTCTCTGGGGCGTGTGGGTCACGGTCAAAAGCAGCCTTGTGCTGTTTGGCTGATTGCAACAAACATCAGATGGTCCGGGCAGCCCTGTGGCTGCCCGGATTTGTTTTCAGGCCTTGAGTGACAGGCGGGCATTCTCGAAGGGCAGGCCGTCATCGTCAGTCGACCTGCGCGAGAGTTCAAGGAAGCCGAGCGAACGGTAAAACCGCATCGCCTGCTCATTGGCGGTATAGACCTCAAGCGACAATTCACCCTTGAGATCAAGCGCGTGGGCGATGAGCCTGCGCCCGATACCCTTGCCCTGTTGTGCCGGTGCGACGAACAGGCCTCCGATGAAACTGTCGAGCAGGCTGATGAAGCCGACAGGGTCACCGGCCTGCGTTGCGACGAAAGTCTCCGATAGCGGCAGATAGGTATCTTCGATCAGTCTTTGCTGCTCGCGCAAACGCTGCGTGCCGATAAAGGGATGTGCCAGCAGCGAGGCATCGAGCCAGATGCGTGACAGGATTTGCGTATCCGCTGCCGCGTCAAACGGCCGGATGTCGATAGATTTGATATTCATGGAAATTCCGCAGAATTAGACATGCCAAAGGGTCAGCTCCGTTTTCAGAGCCGGCTGAAACCGCGATGGGCGGTCAGATTTTCAACCTCTGCGCATAAATCTCCCTGCTTCGAAACCTGTATTTAACGCTGCTGCGCATCAGGGTCAACAAAGGGAAAGGCGGGCTTTCCTCAAGCTCCTGCCGGCAGGGCCAGCGAACAGGTAAGCCCGCCATTTTCGCCGCGCTCCAGCCTGATGCTGCCGCCATGAAGCTCCACAAGTTCCTTGACGATGGTAAGACCGAAGCCGTCACCCGGAACGGTCTCGTCCATGCGTCTGCCCGGCTGGAAAGCCTCCGAAATCCGGTTGTCCTCGATGCCCTGTCCATCGTCCGAGATCACGATCCAGACGTCGCGTCCGGTCTTTTTCGCGGAAATACAAACCGCGCTTTTGGCCCATTTGAATGCGTTGTCGATGATATTGCCAACGATCTCGTCCAGATCCTCAGGCGTGACATGCAATAGCAACTCGGGGTCCACATCGACTGTTGCGACAATCCCCCGGTCGGCATGAATACGCGACATGATATCAACGATATCGTCTATTCTCGGTTTGAGCGCGGTCACCGTGGCCGTGCCGCCTGCTGCGGTCTTGCGGGCTCTTGCCAGATGGTGGCGGATGCGCTGGTCGATCCTGTCCACAAGCGCACGCATTTCGCGATCCGGGTCGTTGGTTTCGTTGAGCGCAAGGTAGAGGCTTGTCACGGGAGTTTTCAGACCATGGGCGAGATTTGCAAAGTGCAGACGTGTTTCCGCAAGCCTCTCGATATTCTGCTCCACGAGACGGTTGATTTCGCCCGAGGCTGGACGCAGTTCCTCGACATCCGCCTCCGGCAACCTGTCGAGTGTGCCTGCCGAAATCGAGGAAATATCGGCGGTGAGTTGCCGCAGTGGTCGCAGACCATATCTGACCTGCAGGAAAATACCGCCGACGAGGCTCGCGCCCAAGAGGGTCATGGCAGGTATCAACCACAGAAGCGCGCTGCGGGCGGGTGCAACCAGCGCGAATTGCGGCGCAGTGGCAGTGATTTCGACGAGGTGCTGTCCAACCATGGTTTGAATGGATCTGAGATAGAGCTTCTCGCCGTGAAAATCGGTATTCGCGCCGGGACGAGGGCCGTGGCCCATCATTTTGCGCCATTCGAACGGGGAGGGCGGGTTGGTTATGGTTTGCCCCGCGAGCGACCGAGAGACGATCGCTACACCCTCGCCGGTGATCTGCCAGTACCAGCCGGAGCCGCGCCTGTCGAATGGCGGGCCGTCCAGCGCGGCGTTGAGTGTCACGCCGCCGCTTGCGCTGCCGGAGAGCGCGCTCCGCAATCCCTCTATCTGCGTGTCGAGCCGTTGGTCGATCTGCTCACGCACCACGCCGGCAACAATGAGATAGAGTATGATGGAGGCGACGATCACGGTCGCGGTGACGAAAACCACGGAAAAAACCGTGAGTCGGCGCGAGATCGACGAACCCGGAATGGCCGAAAACTCCCTCATGGCTCTGCCTTCAGCATGTAACCGCGCCCGCGAACGGTCTCTATATGCCCGGCACCGATCTTGCGCCGCAGGCGGGCAAGGATCACTTCGATGGAATTGGAATCCACTTCCGCATCGCCCTCATAGACCCGTTCGATGAGTTCGCGGCGGTCGACCACCACTTCCTTGCGCAGGATGAGGCAGGAGAGGACCCGCCACTCCAGCGCGGTCAGCTTCAACGGCAAGCCGTCCTGTTCGAAGGTTCCGAGCTGCGCATCGAAGATGAGCGAACCGCAGGTGATGGCGGAGGCGGCGTGGCCGGTGGCGCGGCGAACGAGTGCACGCAGCCGCAGCACCAGTTCTTCTACCTTGAACGGCTTGGTGAGAAAATCGTCTGCTCCCGCTTTGAAACTCGCCACCTTGTCCGGCCATCCGTCACGCGCGGTCAAAACGAGCACGGGCAGGTTCCGCTGCGCCGACCGCCATGATTTCAGAACCGATACGCCATCGATTTTCGGTAATCCCAGATCGAGAACGGCCACGTCGTAAAGTTCGGTAAGCCCGGCATGTTCGGCATCCTCGCCATTCTGCGCGATGTCGACGACAAAATTTTCCGCCCGCAGGCTGGTTGCGATGCGCCGGGAAAGATCGGTATCGTCTTCAACGAGAAGTATGCGCATGGTCCTGCCGTTTCGGTTTCGTGGGCGGTGTTTTAACTAGGCCCGGAAGGCTTAACTCAACCTGAACCACAAGGTTCAGGCTGCTGGTGGTGCCTGGCAGGTAAAAAGGCCCTGTCAATCAAACAGGAGACCACCATGTCCCACTCTGAAGAGAATAACGAAATCGCAGCACCGAAGGCCACTTCTGACACTCCCGTGCCGCCGCACCGGAAACATCGCCGTAAAACCGGAGCTTTCGCCTTTGCGGCCGTTGCCATGCTGGCCGTTGGGGCAGCTGCCGGAGCCGGTGCGGTGAAGCTGACACGCCCGACACCCGAGATGGCGCCGATGACGCCCGTTGCCATTTCCACCGTCAAGGAAGGGAATCTCGTGACCCTGAAGGGCAAGGTCGCCGAGATTTTCGGCAACAAGTTCATTGTTCAGGATGATAGCGGCCGCGCACTCATCGATACCGGCCCCGAGGGCGACAATGGGAAGGTCGTGACTGTCGATGAAGCGGTCAGCGTTCAGGGCCGTTTCGACAGGGGTGTCCTGCGGGCAAGCTATGTCGTCCGTCAGGATGGCAGTATCGAGGCACTAGGACCGGCAGGCCGTCCGCCGCATCATGGTCCTAAAGAGGATATGATGCGCGGGCCAAAAGGCGACGGCCCGATGGGTGAGATGATGCCTAACCCCAAACCCTGATATCGGGGCCTGATCTGCGCCAGACGGCGCGGGCTCGAAGACGATAACCGTCCCGAGCCCGCACCGCCGGTTTTTTAAGGTTTAGCCTGCACGCTTCAACTGCAGACGCGAGACACCCGCAGCGATGTTAACGCCGGTGCCGACTTCGGCGCTGAGCGGCTGAAGCGCGAAGTTCTTCGCATTGCCGCCGATCAGTGCATTGGCGCCCAAGCCTACGCCGACCGATGCGGCAGCGGAGGCGCCAACATAGTTGCCGCTCAACGCACCATCACCCACGCGGCTGGCTGCGGTGTTCAGCACGATCCAGCTCATATAGGTCTTGCCGGTTACGCCGATATCGAGACCGAGCTTGCCGATCGTGCCGGTATAACGCTCGGTCTTGCCGGAGCGCTGGCGAAACTCGCAGGCCACGCTCTTGCTGGAGCCGACCACAAGGCCGACGCCGCCGGCAATTTCGCACGACAGGGTGCCGACGCGTTCCTTCTGCGCGGTTTCCATGGGGCGCTTTGCATTGTGCTTCGTTTCGGCTGAAGCAATCGGGGCAAGGGCCAGGGTTGCAATCGCGGTTGCGAGAACGAATGTCTTCATTGTTTTTCACTCCTGTTGTTATTCGCTAGATGGACGCGCCGGGACGGCGTCTCCAGATAGGTGCAAGGCCGCTGCCGTATCGCCAGATCGGCGATGATGGGCCGCGACGCGAAACATTCTGCGATGATGACCGCATGTTCGAAGGCAGAGAGTGTTTCCACCTCTCCGGAGAGCACGATACGGCCCTCCACGGAGGTGACGGAGATCGAGCTTTTTTCCTGCCCGTCCGCATAGGCGATCACGGCTTGCAACGCGGCGCACAGGCTGATCTCCTGGGGATCGCAGCTTGACACCTGGTTTGCATCGCACGAGAGCATCATCGTGAAACCTCCTGCCTTGAACATAGATGGTTCACTTGAGAACTTTGTTGACGGCGTCCTTTGCCTGTCCGAGCTTCTCCTGCGCCTGGCCAGCCAGTTTCTCGGCCTTGCCTTCTGCCTGAAGCTTGTCGTTGCCGGTGATCTTGCCGGCTGCTTCCTTGATGGTGCCCTTGGCTTGACGGGCGATACCTTCGATACGGTTATTGTCCATGACGAACTCCTTCCATCGTTAGAGGGTGCCGCTGTTGGTAGCGGCATGATGGTAAGGTAGTTCGGGAAAATCACAGTTTGCAGAGCAATAGCTACTAGTTGAACTGGTACAAACTGACCTATTTTCGCGTTCGGCTGCGGTTATTTTTCCCTATGGCCGGTAAAACCGCGCTCGCGTGCCCAGATCACGGCGGCGGTGCGGCGGTTGACGCCGATCTTGCCGTAGAGTGAGGCGATATGGTTGCGGATCGTATGCTTGGACAGGTTCAGCCTGTCGCTCATTTCCTTGTCGCTGCATCCATCGCAGATCAGTGACAGGATTTGCTCCTCGCGCTCGGTGAGATCCTTGAGGGAGGCTGAAGACGTTGTGCCGCGGGAGTTCTGTCGCAGCCCCGCCAGCCGCTCGACAACCGTCCGGCTGAACCAGGATGTATCGGTCATGACGCTTTCGATCGCTTCAATCAGTTCGTTCTCGGTTCTACGCCGCTCAGTCACGTCCTGTATCGCCCAGATGACACAGAGCTGATCGTTGATCTCGGCGCGTTCGGCGGAAACGATGCATTCGGCCAAACCGCCACCGGAAAGATTCATGCGCATGTTCTCATCGCGGATGGGGATGTTGTCCTTCAGCCGCTTTTCGAGATCGCGGCGCGCGCCCGCGTCCTCCCACAGCCGCAATTCGCTGGCCGTCTTGCCCACGACTTCGGCCTCGTTGCGTCCGCACAGCACCAGAAACGCGTCATTGACTTCCATCAGCACGAAGTCGTCCAGCCTCGAAATCGCTGCCGGGACAGGCGACAGGCGAAAGGACTTGAAGAAGCGCTCCTCGCTCTGTCGCAGAGCGTTCTGGGCTTTGCGGCGGCCGTCCAGATCGGCGAAGGTGAACAGCATGCACGGTTCTTCGGCAACGGCGATCGTTTCGCCGGCCACGATGACCAGCCTGTCGCCGCCGGGGATGGGAATGAGCGCCTCGCGCTGACGGATGAGCCGGCCATCCTCCAGCTTTTTCAGGGCGTCCTCGCCTGTATCGCACTCGGAAAACAGTCCGAGTTCCTCGACATTGATGCCGATGATCTCTTCACGGCTGAACCCGGTCATCTCAAGGAAACCCTGATTGACGCGGATGAAACGCTTGTCCTCGAGCCGGCATATCAGTCCCGGCGCCGGATTTGCATTGAAGGCGCTCTCGAAGCGCGCCTCCGCCTCAAAACGCGGCGTTTCGTCCCGGATGATCAAGACCAGAACATCCGGTTTTGCGCCAGCATCTTCAAGAACGAGCCCGCGCACCGTGTGGACCCAGCATTCCGCTTCATCGCCGCTTGGCGATATCTCTACCGTCACATCTTCGAAGGTCTCGCCCGCCAGAAGCCGTTCAAGCGGATATTGCCCCTCGTCGAGCAGGTGGTTGTTGCGGTATCGAAGCGTGAAATTTCGCCGATAGGCAGCGGCATCCTCCCCAAGCTCAGGCATCGCTTCTATACGGTGCATCTGAAGGGCGGCCTTGTTGGCCCAGGCTATCGTTCCGTCGTTTTCGAGCAGGATCAACCCGTCGCTGAGGCCAGCTATGAGGTTTTGCAACACGAGCCGGTTGATCTTGGGAATGTTTACGCTGTCGTCCATGTTGCCCCCGGTATTTCAATGCTTTGTGCCCGATATAACGCGCGGTTCCGCCAAGCGTTGCAGGGCAGGCGTGTCGCTTGGCCTTCCCGCATGGTTTGCGATGCCGGTTGCTTGCTCTCAGGTCCATTTGAGCTACTATGCGCTGATGGCGGGGAGGCCATTCTACAGGAGGGTTCATGAATTACCGGTCTTTGAAACGGCGTATGGTTTTGAAACTTGCGGCTACGGCTGCTTCGTTTTGCATGATGGGACTGACGGCGAGCGCGCAGGGTTTTCCTGATCGAACGATTACGCTGGTCGTTCCCTTCGCGGCAGGTGGCTCAACCGACGTGGTTGCGCGTGTCATCGCACAGAAAATGGGTGATGAGCTTGGTCACCAGATCGTCGTTGAAAATGTTGCCGGTGCAGGCGGTAATCTCGGTGCCGACCGTGTCGCACGCGCAGAGCCTGACGGTTACACGATCCTGATGGGCACCGTTGCTACCCATGCCTTGAACCCGCTCATTCTCAAGACAAAGCCTTACGATCCGCAAAAGGATTTCGCCCCGGTCTCGCTTCTGGTCGTGGTTCCCAATGTGCTTGTTGTCAATCCGAAGCTGAACGTCAACAGCGTTGCGGAATTGATCGCGCTTCTGAAAGCCGAACCGGACAAATATGCCTATGCCTCGTCCGGCAATGGCACGCCGCTGCATCTTTCAGGGGAATTGTTCAAGAGCATGACCGGTGTGAGCATGCAGCACGTTCCCTATAAAGGTGCCGGCCCCGCGCTCAACGATCTTCTCGGCAACCAGATTTCGATCATGTTCGACAATCTGCCGTCGTCGTCCGGCCACATAAAATCCGGCACATTGCGGGCGCTTGGCGTAACGACTGCCGAGCGGGCGTCATCATTCCCGGATCTGCCGACCATTGCCGAAACAGTACCCGGTTATGAAACCTACACGTGGAACGCGCTGTTTGCGCCTGCCGGCACACCGGCCGATGTGGTGGACACACTGAATGCGGCGGCCAAGAAAGCGCTTGCCGATCCGGGTGTGGCGGCCCGCATGGCCGAATTCAGCGCCAAGATCGTCGGCTCTTCGCCCGATGAGCTGAAAAGCCACGTTGCAGCCGAAATCGCCAAGTGGGAACCGGTCGTCAAGAACGCAAACGTCCAGATGGATTGACCAGATATGTTCTCGCCGCGCACCCGAGCCTGGGTGCGGCGGGAAGCGCCACCACGCAAAAAAAAGTGGCCGAAGCTTTCATTGGCATCGGCCACGTTCGTTGCCGTCACACCAGCTGATGTGTCGTTTTCGCATCACTTGCCATAAGGTTGCAATTACCCGGTTGGCAACGGCGAACAGCTCAGGTACAAATTTCTCACCGCGTCAGATCGAACATAGGGAGGCGTTGCATGACATCATCATTCATCAAGTTCCTCCCGCGTGGAATGAACCGACACTAGGTCATTTCCATTCGTGGCCCGCCCCGAGCGCGCCCCACATGCGGTTTTGTTTTCCTTCATAGCCCGATTGATCTGACGGGATCATTTTTGTTTTCCGCCCGGGCTGTGCCATCCAACTTCCGTTTTTGAGGACCGGTTGCCGAACGCATGGCGCCGTGCTGGTTAAAATGTCTCGCAAGAAGCTCGATTTCCGCGCCGATGCCTATCGCCATGTGCTCGGCTTTGTTTTCCACCATTGGAGCCACCGGCGGGCATTGGTGGGCTTTATTGTTGTGCTGGTGATTGCCAGCACGCTGGCCGAAGTCATGGTGCCGGTTTTCTCCGGCCAGATCGTCGATGCCATTGCCGGCGGCAACGGGGCTGACCGGGCGCTGCGCGCCTTCGTCGTCGTCGTGGCGCTGGGCTTGACCAGCGTGGTCCTGCGCTGGTTCGTGTTTAACGGCATCATCAGGCTGACGCTGAAAACCATGGCGGATGTGGCGAATAACGGTTTCTACCGGGTGCAGCGGTTCTCAACCGACTGGCACGCCAACAGCTTTGCCGGTTCCACGGTTCGCAAGATCACGCGTGGCATGTGGGCGCTTGATTCACTCAATGACGTGCTTCTTATCGCCCTGTTGCCCTCCATCGTCATGCTGGTGGGCGCAACCGTCGTGCTGGGTAGTTACTGGCCGATCATGGGCTTGATCGTGGGCACGGGGTCGCTGATCTATGTCGGCGTCACCGTGTTGCTCTCCATGGGCTTCGTATCGCCGGCGGCAAGACTTGCAAACGCCTGGGATACCAAGCTTGGTGGCGCGCTGGCAGATGCCGTCAGCTGCAATTCGGTGGTCAAGGCTTTTGGCGCCGAGACCCGCGAAGAGGCGCGGTTGCGCCATGTGCTGGCCAAATGGGACAACCGTACGCGAAGGACATGGAAACGCGGCACGCTGAACGGCACGATCCAGGGCTTCATGATGGTGTCCATGCAGGCCGGTATTCTGGGAACAGGCCTTGTCATGTGGCAGCAGGGGCTGGCGACGCCGGGCGACATCACCTTCGTGCTGGCGATGTTCTTCGTCCTGCAGGGCTATCTGCGTGATGTCGGTCAACACATCCGTAACCTGCAACGTGCCGTCAACGACATGGAAGAGTTGGTGTTGCTCGACAAGATGCCTTTGGGTGTCGAAGACAGGCCGGATGCCCGGCCGATCAGGATAGAGAAGGGCGAAATCGTTTTTGACAACGTCACTTTTCAATATGGCGCGCATCCCAGCCCGCTCTATGAGGACTTTTCAGTCATCATCAGGTCGGGTGAGCGTGTGGGGCTGGTCGGGCATTCGGGGTCGGGAAAGACGACATTCGTCAAGCTTATCCAGCGGCTTTACGATGTGAATTCCGGCTCGATCCGCATTGACGGCCAGGACATCGCCAAGGCCAGGCAGGCAAACCTGCGCAGCCAGATCGCCATCGTGCAGCAGGAACCCATCCTGTTCCACCGCACGCTGGCGGAAAACATCGCCTATGGCCGGCCGAGCGCCTCGCGGCGTGAGATCGAGCAGGCGGCGAGGCAGGCAAGCGCCCATGACTTCATCATGTCCCTTCCCAAGGGCTATGAGACGATGGTGGGTGAGCGCGGCGTTAAATTGTCTGGCGGGGAGCGGCAGCGTGTCGCCATTGCCCGTGCCTTCCTCGCGGATGCGCCGGTGCTGATTCTGGACGAGGCGACATCGAGCCTCGACAGCGAAAGCGAAGTGCAGATCCAGGAGGCCATGGAACGCCTGATGGATGGCCGCACCACGCTGGTGATTGCGCACCGGCTTTCCACCGTGCGGGCGCTTGACCGTCTGCTGGTGTTCGACAAGGGCAAGATTGTCGAAGAGGGCGACCACCAGGCGCTGATCCGTCTGAACGACGGCATCTATCGCCGGCTGTTCGAGCGGCAGGCGCTGGAACTGACCAAGGGTCTGGTGGCTTAAAAAATGAAACGCCGGGGCAATGCTCCGGCGTTTTTCTTTTGCGCGACGGCCAACAAATGCTCGCGGTCAAACACTTAGCTAATCGACGAAGTTTTCCTTGCGTTAGAGCCGTGCTGCATGATAGTTAGCATTATGACTAAGCATTCGCCCGAACTATCGCTGATCTTTCAGGCTCTGGCCGATCCGACACGCCGGTCTATTCTAACGAAGCTCGCGCAAGGGCCTGCCCGCGTCATGGAATTGTCCGCTCCCACGGGGCTGCGCCTGCCGACCGTGATGCGGCATCTGTCGGTACTGGAGGAGGCGGGACTTATCCGCACCTCCAAGGATGGGCGGGTGCGCACCTGCGCTATCGTGCCCGAGGCTCTGGAGCCGGTGCGGACATGGCTTGATGAACAGCGGGCCATTTGGGAGAGCCGGCTCGACCGGTTGGAGGCATTTGCAATGCAGGCTGCGAAGGAGCGCACGGAATGATGTCGAAACTCAATCAGGACGGCACCCGTGCTGAACCCCATCTTGGCGATGGCCGCTTTGCAACACTGAGCTTCGAAAGGGTGGTCGCTGTTCCATTGTCGGTCCTCTGGCAAGTGTGGACGTCGCCTGCCGCGCGGGCTGTCTGGGCAGCGCCCACGCCCGCCGTGACCGTGGAGTTTCTGGAAGCCGATACCAGAGTTGGCGGACGCGAAGTTTCGCTCTGCAAGGTCGATGGGCAGCCTGATATTCGCTGCGAATGCGGGTGGCTGGAATTGCAGCCAGCGTTGCGCAGCGTCAATTACGAGGTGGTGTCGTCCGGCGACGTGACGCAGTCCGCGGCGCTGGTGACCGCTGATTTTTCGGCGACGGAGCAGGGCAGTCGCGTTGTCGTAACCGTGCAGCTTTCCTCCTTGGCTGCGGATATGCAGGCGGGTTACCGGCAGGGCTTCGGTGCCGGTCTTAACAATCTGGCCGAGGTGGCCAGACGAACAATGGTGCTGGAGCGAACGATAAGGGCGCCGCGCAACATCGTCTGGAAGGCCTGGATGAATTCCGAGACGCTGCCGCAATGGTGGGGACCGGAAGGGTTTTCGTGTCGCACGAAGAGAATCGATCTGCGAACCGGCGGCGAGTGGGTGTTCGACATGATCGGACCTGACGGCACTGTCTTCCCGAACCATCATCGATATATCGAGGTCAGGCCTGAGGAGAGGATCGGCTACACGCTGCTCTGGGGCGAAAACGGGCCGAAACATGCCGACGCCTGGGCTTCGTTCGAGGATCAGGACGGCGCGACGAAGGTCGTGCTCGGTATGGTGTTCAGCACGGAAGCCGAGTTCCAGGACGCGAAGGATTTTGGCGCTATCGAACTGGGTCAGCAGACGCTCGGTAAACTGGAACGCTTTGTTTTCGCATCGTAATCGCACCGGGACTGAACTTCAACAGGGGCGTGATGCCCTCTCGGGGTAACTGGATTATCGGCCCCGCGTTCCTGCCGTCACGGTGATTTTCAGATTGCGTTGACGGCAGAAATCATAATTTGCATCACCCGGTTTTCACCGTTCCGCACACAGCAAAAATTAAGGAGATTGCGACACTGATGTCTCGACTACCTTTTGGAGAGTGATGATGCAGTCACGACGTTGGCGTGTGATAGCCGTGGGGATATTTCTGGCCATAGTTGGCGCCGCGCTGCCCATTGCCGCCATGGCCTGGACGTCCTGGCGTATCGCCATTCAAAAAGAACTCTTCATTCTCGACCTCGTCGCCGAAAGATCGCTTGTTCGTGCCGGAAATACATTCAGGCAAGCGCAAGGGGCATTGGAAGCAATTGAAACGGCGCACCCTCCCGCATGTTCGGATCAGCATATTGCACAAATGCGGATGGTGACGATCAACGTCCCCTCAATCGAGGAGATTGGCTATTTCGAAAACGGCTTCATCAAATGCACCTCCTGGGGCCGCGCCGCTGGCGACGTAGCCAAATCCCATGTCGACTACGTCACACCGGACGGCCTTGAAGTGACGTTGCGTATCCAACCCGGCATCAGCCACGGCGACCAGATGACGAGCCTGCATCTCGGCCACCACAACGCGCTCGTCGCACCTTCCAGATTTGCTGATATTGTGCTGCGGGACGGGATGTCTCTCGCGATCCTCAACGATAAAGCTGCGGTCATCAGCACGCAGAACCTTCCCGATACAGGGGTTCTGGCCACGTTGCCGACAAAAGAGGGACAGGGCACGACGGACGCATGGCTTTATTCGGTGGTAAAGGAGAATGCGCTGACGGCGGTGGTTCTCGAGCCAAGGGCGGCGTTGCGAACGAGGCTGGTGCGGGAGTTGACTATCCTTTTGCCCATTGGCGCATTCATTGCGCTCTTTATCGTCGGCATCGTCATCTGGATGTCGCGCAAGCGGTTGTCGCCGGAAACGGAACTGGAAATCGCAGTCCAGAACCGTGAATTCATCGTCCACTATCAACCGATCATCGAACTCAAGACCAATATATGCGTGGGCGCCGAAGCGCTTGTCCGCTGGCGGCGGCCTGATGGCACGCTGGTGAGGCCAGACCTCTTCATTCCGCTGGCGGAAGAAACAGGGCTGATAGAGCCCATCACCGATCAGGTCGTTGAAGCCATTATTGCAGATCTTGGTACCATGCTCGTTGGGGATCGCAGCGCACATATCGCCATCAATCTCTGCGCCGAAGATGTAAAATCAGGCCGGATACTAGACTTCATCGATCAACGCCTTGTCCGCGCGGATATACGCAAGGAGCAGATATGGCTTGAAGCGACGGAGCGCGGTTTCATCGACATTGAAGCGGCGCGCGTGACGCTGGACAGAGCTCGCAAGGCCGGGCATTCCGTGGCAATTGACGATTTCGGAACCGGCTATTCCAGCCTTCAGTATTTGCAGGGACTGCCGTTGGACGCCCTGAAAATCGACAAGTCCTTCGTTGATACGATCGGCAGGAACACGGCAACGAGCACCGTGACACTCCATATTATCGAGATGGCGCGTGAGCTTGGACTGTTTTCGGTTGCGGAAGGTATCGAGAGGCCGGAGCAGGCGGCCTATCTGCGGGAACATGGTGTGGATTTTGGTCAGGGCTGGCTGTTTTCCAAGCCGCTTCCGGCCGAGGAATTCATCGCCTTTCACCGTCGGAACAAGTCGACATACGGCTCCGCTCCCGAGGTCATTCAGGTCGCGTCGGTCTAGGTCGAGCGAGACCTGAGCGTCTTGATGCTACCCGTCGCTATCCGGCCAGTTCTTCCGTAATGACTTCGAACCGCTTCAGGATAGCCGGACCGAAGGCGGTGGACAGGGCGACGTCCGTCGCATCTCGTCCTGTCGCCATCAAGATGCGTCCGATGCGGGGCCTGTTGTGACGGGCATCGACCGTGTACCAACGGCCGCTGAGATAGACTTCGAACCAGGCGCTGAAATCCATCGGATTGGGGTCCTTCGGCACGCCGATATCACCGAGATAGCCGGTGCAATAGCGAGCGGGGATATTCATGCAACGGCAGAGGGTGATCGCAAGATGTGCGAAATCGCGGCAAACCCCGGTCCGGTCGATGAAGCCGCCATATGCCGTCCTGAGCGGATCGGCTTTCTCGTAGTTGAAGACAATATGGGAATGCACAAAATCGAGGATCGCCTGCACACGGGGCCAGCCGAGCGGTGTTGCCGAGAAATTTTTCCAGGCGAAGTCCGCTAGGCGGTCGGTATCGCAGTAACGGCTGCCTAGCAGGAACACTAGAACATCGTCTGGTAAATCCTTGATATCGTGCTGGAAAGCGTTTTCAGGAACCGGATCTGGCAGGCCGCCGTCATATATGTCGAACCGCGTCGAGATCGTCGTCGCGCCTGGCGGTGCGGTTATGCGGCTGCAGGCGTTCCCGAAGATATCCATGTAACCCCAGGCCTCGATCGGCCTGTCGAAGGTCAGCACCTGTTCGGTGAGCAGATCTGCGCGCCGGCTGGGGTGGAGATTGAGAACAAGCAGCATTGCCGTCTCATTCTCGCATTCATAAGCAATATCGAACCCGGCGCGAATCTTCATTCAGTACATCCTTTATGAGCCATCTTGATGTTGTTCACGCTGAAACGCTTTCACGCCCTCGGGCGGGCGATCGTGCGTCATCAAGGCGCGGCATTGTAGCCGCGCCCGCCTTTGATTTCACTTTACTGGCGGTGAAGCCTTGCCGAGTTTTACGGAAGGTTCCCGTCCCCAGACACGCAGCTTGCCAAGGTTCGCCACGAAGCCAGCGAGGCCTTCCTCACCTGGGAGGATAATCGTGCCCTCGTCAAGATCGCCTGCGATACCGGCCTTTTCCAGCAATGGCAGCGCCGACTGGTCGTAACCCATGAACTTGCAGTGCTGGAAAGCATCGGCCACGAAGTCACGCGCCGTCGCCTCGTTGACCAGATCGTCTATCCCCTCGGCAGAAGTCAACAGTGCAACTGCATCGAAGAGAACCGATGGCCCGCCGTCGATCATGTGATGGGCCGCAATCCAGCTCCCGTCTGAGGCGGTGACGCCACCTACCTTCGGGGCTATCAATTCGCAGACGGCTTTTTCCTTGGTAATCGCCGACATCAGGCCGTTCAGCAATTTGGCGTCGACACCATCGGTGACGAGTATACCAAGCTTGCGGCCTTCGAAGCGTTTCGGACCACGCTCGACGATGCTGAGCGCCGGCGAGGGTTCCAGATCCTGACGTGTCGGCATAGCCGCATCCGCCGGCTTCGGCATGGACTTGAAACCCAGCTTCTGCGCGACGGTGTTTGCCAGCGTCTCGTCGATGTTCATGAGATGCGACACCATGCGTTCGCGGATCACGGCTGTTTCCACCTTGCTTAGTTCAAATGTCAGGGCTGCCGCAATATGACGCTGTTCTGGCGGGGTCTGGCTGATGTAGAATTGCCGTGCCTGGCTGTAGTGGTCGGCAAAGCTCTCGGGGCGCAGCCGCGCCTTGATCCCCTGTTCTTCTGCCGGAAAATGACGATAGCCCCGGCTCGGCGACTCTCTCGGGCCTTCACCGAACGAGTTCGGCTGGTAATTCACCCTGCCAACAGGATTGCGCATGGCCATGTGGCCATCCTGCTGGAAATGCGCGAAGGGACACTTCGGTGCATTGATCGGCAGGTGGGTGAAGTTTGGCCCGCCAAGGCGTTTCAGCTGGGTGTCGAGATAGGAAAAGTTGCGACCCTGCAACAACGGATCATTGCTGAAGTCGATACCCGGCGGCACGTTCTGCGTCATGAACGCAACCTGCTCGGTCTCGGCAAAGAAGTTGTCGGGCATACGGTCGAGTACCAGTCGTCCGACCGGCTGCGGCTTCAGGATTTCCTCGGGGATGATCTTTGTCGGATCGAGCACGTCGAAATCGAAGCTGTCGGCAAACTTCTGATCGAAGAGCTGCACCTGCAATTCCCATTCCGGGAAGTTGCCGGACTGGATCGCCTGCCACAGATCGCGGCGATGGAAATCGGGATCGGCGCCATTGATCTTGACCGCCTCGTTCCAGGCGACCGATTGAAGCCCGAGCTTCGGCTTCCAGTGGAACTTGACGAAGGTTGATTCATCCTTGGCATTGACCAGACGGAAGGTATGAACGCCGAAACCCTCCATAAAGCGGAAAGACCGCGGTATCGTACGATCCGACATGGCCCACATGACCATGTGCATGCTTTCCGGCGTCAGGCTGATGAAGTCCCAGAAATTATCATGGGCCGTCTGCGCCTGCGGAAAAGCCCGGTCAGGTTCCTGCTTGGCGGCGTGGATCAGATCGGGAAACTTGATGGCGTCCTGAATGAAGAAGACAGGAATATTATTGCCGACGAGATCCCAGTTGCCTTCCTGTGTATAGAGCTTCACTGCGAAACCGCGCACGTCGCGCGCAAGGTCAGCTGAGCCCTTGTTGCCCGCAACCGTCGAGAAACGGACGAAGGCTGGTGTCTTTTCGCCGGCGCGCTGCAGGAAATCCGCCTTTGTGTATGCGGAGAAGGACTCGTAGGTCTCGAAGAAGCCATGCGCGCCGTAACCGCGAGCATGCACGACGCGCTCGGGAATGCGCTCATGGTCGAAATGGAAGATCTTTTCACGGAAATGGAAATCATCAACGACGAGCGGACCACGCGGCCCGACCCTTAGAGAATTCTGGTCGTCCGCGACCGGCCCCCCTTGAGCGGTCGTCAGCACCGGCGCGTCGTTTTCGGCTGTCTGATGCAGCTCGCCGCCAGCACCGCGCTCCAGCTTCTGGTCATGGATCGTCACGGTTTCGGTCTTGTCGCTTGGTGATGTGGAGGTGGTCTTGGCCATGGTGTGGCTCCTGAATTGGAAGGGGCCTATCCGACCCGGAAATGAAAAAGCCGCCCTAAAAAGCGGCCTAAGCTTGGAAGGGTCCCCGCACGGTCCTCGGCAGAGCCTTCAGCACTTGTTGTTCGGCGAGACAGATGTCCTTGAGCGTATCGAGGAACAGGTCATGCAATGTAGTTTCCGCAGGCATGTGGGAATCCGATCAACTTTGAATGATGTAACTGGACAACCCCTGAGTGGAGACGATGTTCCTGCTCCCGGAAAAGAATTCACACTCCGGTCTGCGGTGGCATCGCAGCGATGCCAGTAACCGGTTGAATAGGCGGACGTTCCTCATCCGGCAGAGATAGTTCTGTGGCGTTTCGACGATGATGGAACTGCAAGGTCTGCAAATTCTATTTTCAGATTGGCGGAACCATGAGGCCCGACATGTTGTTTCCCTGTCGAGCCTGCACTGAAGGCTACAACGAGGAAAAATCATGAAAAAGCTTCTTTTAGCCGCCGCGCTTCTCGGCGCGTCGACCCTTGGCGCCTTCGCTCAGACGTCCACCGCTCCAGCCACCGATGGCAGCAAGCCTGCCGTCGCTACGCCAGACACCAAGAATGCGACTGCGCCTGTGGAAGGCGCAAACAGCTTTACCGAGGAACAGGCGAATAAACGCCTTATGGACGCCGGATATGCCGAAGTGACCGGTCTTACGCTCAACGACAAGGGCGTGTGGCAGGCCAAGGCCTCGAAGGACGGCAAGTCTGTAAACGTGGCGCTCGACTATCAGGGCAATATTGTCGCTAACTAATTCAATCTTTGGGAGAATCCTATGAAGACCGTTACCGGACTTTTCGACGACTACTCCGATGCCAGCGCCGCCGTTACTGCACTGGAACAACGCGGCGTCCCGTCTAAAGATATCAGCATTGTTTCCAACAATGCAGACGAACGCCATGGCAATGATTCAAAAGCTGCTGAAGGCGCAGGCACGGGTGCCGGCATCGGCGCTGCTGTCGGTGGTGTTGGCGGCCTGTTGACAGGCCTTGGCATCATGGCAATTCCCGGCGTCGGACCGGTGGTTGCGGCAGGCTGGCTTGCCGCGACGGCGGCAGGCGCTGTTGCCGGTGCCGTCGCAGGCGGCGCCGCCGGCGGCCTTATCGGCGCGCTGACGGACGCCGGCGTTTCCGAAGACCATGCCCATGTTTACGCAGAAGGCGTTCGCCGGGGTGGCACGCTCGTGACCGCGAAGGTCGAGGACAGCCTTTACACGGACGCCGAAGAAGTCCTGCGCCAGTCCAACTGGGTTGATCCGGACAAGCGGCGCGCGGCCTATGCCGAAGACGGTTGGTCACGGTTTGACGACACGCTCGATCCTTATGAGCCCACTGAAATCGAACAGGAACGTCTGCGTTACAGACGCTAAGCGTTAGAAACAGGGAAGGTCGGCATGTGCCGGCCTTCTCTTTGATAGCCTCGGGGCAGGTGAAAGTGCCGGTCATTGCAACAGCTGGATGGTCGATCCCCAAGACTGTGGCGCACCGTTTTCCCGAAACGGGAAGTGGGCTTAGCCGATATGCTGCCGTATTCAACGGCGTCGAGATCAACTCCACCTTTTATCGCCACCACCGGCCAACGACGTTCGAGCGTTGGGCAAATTCGGTGCCCGATGACTTCCGCTTCGCCGTGAAGCTGCCGCGCGAGATCACGCATGAGCGCCGGTTGCGGGAAATCGGACAAGTCTTCAAGGCATTTGTTGGGGAACTTGCGGCGCTGGATGGCAAGCTTGGACCCTTATTGTGCCAGTTGCCACCCAATCTCGCATTTGATGTCTCCGACGCGGAGGCCGCGTTTGATACTATGCGTCAGACCTTTCCCGGCATGCTGGTACTCGAACCGCGTCACACAAGTTGGGCTACGCATTCAGCGCAAGAGGTTCTGCAACGCTATGCCATTGATCGTGTGCTGGCCGATCCTGCACCGGTCTGGCCGGCCAGTGATTTCTCCGAGCCGCCCAAATATGTCCGGCTCCACGGCGCTCCCCGGATTTATTATTCCGACTACAGCGCCGCCGAAATCCTCTCGTTTAGAAAACGCCTTTCCGCCGAATCCTGGTGCGTTTTCGACAATACCGCCTCCGGTGCCGCAATAAAGAACGCGCTTGCAATGCTCGATGATTGCGCAACCACTAAACGGTGCGCAGACTGAAATCATGTTTCAGCAGTTGGCAAAAGCGCATGAAGGCGTGACGCCTTAAAGCTGCCTTCTTGCGGTACCGATTGCGATAACAGGGCCGGTTGCCTGACCAGTTGGTGATCCACCGAAGGGTTCCACGCTGATCGCGAAGGTCGTGCCTTCCGAAATGTTGTTACGCATATCCGCCGGGATAATGAGATCGCCATTCGTTCCGGGCTGGAAGACACCGAGCGAGCGGGTCTTGCCGCCATCCATCACAAGCCACAGTTCCAGTGATTTCTCATCGGCCTTGCCGGTCGCAACCGGTATAATGTGCATCCTGCCGGTCTCTGCATCATAGGATGCAAGCAGGTTGACCTGACTGTCCGTTGTCGAAAGTTCGGCTACCAGCGGAGCTGTGCCCTGCCATTTTTCGGGAAATGCGGCGTAAACGATCGCTGCCACGGCAGCCGCGCTCGTGGCGACAGATATCCATCGCCAGAAGGATGCGGAACTCCACAGGCTGCCATTGGCGATGCTGGTCTTGCTGCCGAACAGGCGTTCTTCAATGCGGGCGAGAATGGCCGCACTCGGCGCCTGTTCTTCGTAATCCACGTTGAAGTCTGAAAATTCGCTTTCCCAACGGTGGACCAGCTGCGCGAAGACCCTGTCGTCCTGCATGCGCCGCTCGACCTCACGACGCTTTTCAAACGGCAGCACGCCGAGCACATATTCGCCAGCGAGGATTTCGTCGCGCGAATGCATGCCCTCGCTGTTTTCGCTCGTTGTCATCGCTGCATGCACTCTCTGAGTTTGAGAAGGCTTCGCCGCAGCCAGGTTCTGACCGTGTTGAGTGGCACCCGCAATTCTTTGGCGAGTTCGATATAGCTCAGCCCTTCGATATAGGCACGACGCACCGCCTGCGCATGAACCGTTTCAAGTTCCTGCATGCAATTGTCGATCCTGCGACCCTCATCGGCCAGAACGACCTGCTGCTCCGGATTGCGGATGCTGTCATCGGCAAGGTCATAGGCTTCGTCAATGTCGTCGCCCACGGGTTTGCGCGCCCTGATCGTATCGATCGCATGGTTGCGGGCGATTGCGGCGAGCCACGTCGACGGTGTGCCGGCGCTTGCTGCAAATGTGAGGGCTCTTTGCCAGATCTTGATATAGACTTCCTGAAGCGCTTCTTCGGCTTCGGTCCTGTCACGCAGGATTTTCAGGCAGATGGCATAAAGCTTCGGGCTGGTGGCTTGATAGAGGGAAACGAATGCCGAGCGATCGCCCATGCCGACGCGGTTTATGAGCGTTGCTATCTCTGTACCCTGCATTCGAACATCCCTTCTTGCGCCTCCTATATAGGGTTGTCCTTTGTGGGAAGGCAAGGCATGCGCGAAATGAAGTTCACGTCTTCCCGGCCAAAAATTGGCCGGGTGGAAGCAGGCGGCAGGGATGGTCGCTGTCATAACACACCTGCCGGATTTTGCAGTGGACCGACCAGCCGTACGGTGACGAGGTAACCGATGATGGCAGCGGCTGCGGAGACGAAGGTGCCCCACAGAAGATCTGCGATGGTCAATGTCGTGGACCAGCTTTTCAACGTTGCCTGATTGGTGAGATCATATGTGGCATAGGCCATGAAGCCGACGGCTGCACCATAAAGCAACGCGGTCGTCCACTGGCCTGATATGAGGGCCGGACGAACCGCAAGAAAGGTCAGTCCGGCCGCGTAGATGAGATAAAAGATGATCGCCGGGGCCAGCCGGAAGTTCTCAGCCAGAAGATCGCCGATCGCCGGGCGATAAAGCCGCGACGCCATGGTGCTTAGCCAGATGAAGTCGATCACCAGAAAGGCGATGAGGGTGAAGAAGTAGGCTGAGATATAGGTCTTCATCGGTTTGTCCTTTCCAGAGTCTAGTTGATGCGGGCCCAGGTAATGCCTTTGCATAGGAGACCAGCGACGATGCAGCCCTTGGTGGTCATGCTGTTGCCATCAACCGTCACTGTTATCTTGTAGGATTTGTCGCGTTGCGGATCGAAGGCGGTGCCCGAATAGACGCCTGTTTCATCGGGCTTTATGGTCATGATCAGCCGGTCACCGGTCTTTTCCTCGGGCGTGCCCGGTTTGATCCAGGTATTGGTGGCGCAAATATTGTCGCCGCAGGGCGCGATCAGCACTTTCGCGTTGCCGTCGCCGCGCGCCCAGTTTCCGTCGATGTCTGCTGCTCCGGCAGCAGAGGCCGCAAGCATCGGACCCAGGACGGATGCGATTATCAAAGGATTGATTTTCATCGTCTTTCTCCGCAGTTGTTGCCCCGCCTCTTATTTGTGCTCGATCGTGTAGAAGCCAACATTGATGGTGCCCTCGGTAAAGCCGGCTTCGCAGTAGCAAAGGTAATAATCCCAGAGCCGCCTGAAGCGGTCATCGAAACCCAGCAGCGAGATTGTCTGCCAGCGCGCATGGAAACGCTGCCGCCATTCCGCCAGCGTGCGGGCATAGGACTGACCGAAAAGCTCGGTATCGGTGAGGCTCAGACCCGCCCTGCCGATTGCTCTTTCAAGGGCTTCGTCAGATGGCAGGAAGCCGCCCGGAAAGATGTATTTCTGGATGAAGTCCGCGTTTCGCCGGTAATTGTCGAACCGGGCAGGTTCAATGGAGATGATTTGCAGCACCGCGCGCCCGCCGGGTTTCAGGCAGCGTTTCAGTGTTTCGAAATAGCTCGGCCAATAGGCCTCGCCGACCGCTTCGAACATCTCGACGGAAACGATGCGGTCGAACTTGCCTTCGACATCGCGGTAGTCCTCGAGCCTGAGATCGATATGCTCAGCCTTGTCGGTTTTCTCCGCTGCCGCCTTTGCCCAATTCAACTGAGATGGCGAAAGGGTAAGGCCGGTAACGTTGGCATCCGCCTGGGTCGCGAGGTGGATTGCAAGCGCGCCCCAGCCGCAGCCAATCTCCAATACGCTCTCCCCGCCGCTCAATTGCAGCTTGTCGACGATGCGGTTGAGTTTTTTGAGTTGGGCCGCCTCAAGCGTTGGCGTCGTATCGTCGAAAATCGCCGACGAATAGAGCATCGAGGAATCGAGCCATTGCCGGTAGAATTCGTTGCCGAGATCGTAATGGGCCTCGATGTTGCGGCGGCTGCCGCGCTTTGTATTGGCGTTCAGCCGGTGGCCAAGGCGATTGATGAGGCGCATGGGCAGGCTACCGCGCGTCGATCCCCCGAAAGCGTCGTTGTTCTGTGCCGCAAAACGGATCAGGGCGGTCAGATCCGGTGTGGACCAGTCGTCTTCGATGTAACCCTCGGCAAAACCGATGTCGCCATTGAGGATGAGCCGCCGTAGCGCGCGCCAGCGATGGAGAACAAGCGTCGCCTCGGTGCCCTCATGTTCCCCGGATTTCTCAATCACGCCGCCACCGGGCAGCATGACGCGCAGTCTGCCTTTGGAGACGTTGTTCAAGAGCTTGGCCATGAGCCAGCCTTCGGGACCGGTGCGTTGCCGCATCTGCGTGTTTTCCAGCGATAGTTCGTTGAGATTGTCAAACGGGGTCATGAAGTTTGGCCTCGATTTGCGATGGTGATGGGTGAATGAAGGAGACAGGGGCAGACGGTGGACGCGGTCGTTTTCTCAACCGCACACCCTTGAGCCATATTTTAAGTGCTTCCCAATGGATGCCTGCAACAACCTTGAGGGTAAGAAAGGGAATGGTGACAAAAGCCTTCAGCAGCGCGGCATCGGTCAGCTCGACACGCCGCGCCAGATGCCTTGCAGTCAGGACTGGCCCCTCGTCGTCAAATGTATCGATAACGATCTTCAGCTTGTCGCCGGGTGGAATGACACGGAATACATAACGGAGATCCATGTCCATGAAGGGCGAGACATAGAAGGCCTTGTCGCAGCGCTGGACGATCTCGGCCGCACCTTCTGTCTCCACCGGGATCAGATAGGAATGCCGCTCGCCGAACGTGTTGTCGACTTCCCAGAGAATGGCTTTGAGAGACCCGTTCCGGCCGTGGCAGAAAAAAACGCTGAGTGGATTGAAGGCCCAGCCAAGGAGGCGTGGCATGGTGAGCAGACGGATCGGACCACCATCGACGGTCATGCCTGCGGCCGTCATGGCGTTTTCGATCTGGTTGCGCAATTCCATCTTGCTCCCGTCGCCGCGGTCCCGGCGGTGAAAGGAAAACAGGTTGAAACGATCGACGGAGAACAGCCGCAGCTTACGGTCAAGCGCATCGAGTTCATCAAGGTCGAGAAGCAGCGAGTAAATGCGATAGGCGAGCCGGTGCGCTTTCGGCTTGAAGCGCGCATGCATGACATGTCCGGGAAAAAGGGCGGAGGAGAAATGAGACGTCATGGGATCGCCTCAACGAGTTTGATCGTTCTTTTCCGCGAAGCCAAATTCAGACGGACGATCCGGCCGCTATCATCGTTAACCTTCCAGGGCCTCGACAGGCCGCCCAGATCCTCGGCGACGGCAAGGCCTGCCTGAATGCCGTCTTCATGAAAACCCGACCCAAAATAGGCGCCGCAGAACCAGGTGTTTCTCAAACCCTGCAAGGCCCAAAGTTCCTGCCTCATCTGCTCGGTGCCGGCATCAAAAACAGGATGGTGGTAGGTTTCCTCGGTGATGATTTTTCCCTTTTCCGGTTCGCGCGTCGGGTTCAGCGTTACGAAGGTGTCAGGGATTGCACCCAGAGGCTGAAGCTTGTTCATCCAGTAGGTGATGCTCGGCTGCCCCGTTTCAATGCGTGTATCGGCCACATAGTTCCAGCTTGACCAGGCGGTGCGCCTGCGGGGCATGAAACTGCTGTCCGTGTGCAGTACCGCCCTGTTTTTCGTATAGCCAAACGCGCCGAGAATGCGCCGTTCGGCTTGCGTCGCGTCCGTCAGCATCTCCAGCGCCTGATCTGCGTGTGTGGCAATCACCACATCGTCGAACCGTTCGAATTCGCCGTTAGTGTTGGCGATCTCGACCCCGTCCGCCAGGCGGTGGATGCGCGTCACAGGTGTCGAGAGCCGAATGCGATCGGCGAATGGCGCAGTGAGTCGTTTCACATATTCCCGGCTGCCGCCGACAACGGTGCGCCAGACGGGCCGGTTGCGGAGCAACAGCAGGCCGTGATTGCTGCAGAACTTCACGAAATGTGCTGCCGGGTAACGGCCGACTTCCATGGCCGGGGTAGACCAGATGGCTGCTGCCATCGGGTAAAGATGATCGTTGCGAAAGGCGTCGCCATAGTTGTTTTGAGAAAGATACTCATCGAGCGACATGTCGCCCATCATCGGCAGATCGCGCGGGGCATTGCGATAAAAGCGCAAGAGGTCGGCAAGCATTGCCCAGAAGCGCGGTCTAACGGCATTTCTCTTTTGCGCCAAAAGGCCAAAGCCAGAGCCGCCGGAATATTCGAAACCGCCATCATCCAGTGAAACGGCAAAGGACATGTCGGATGCCGCGGTCGTCACTCCCAGCGTTTTGAAAAGTGCCGTCAGATTGGGATACGTCACCTCATTATAGACGATGAACCCCGTATCGACAGACACCACACCCTGTTCAGTTTTGAACGTCACGGTGTTGCTGTGGCCGCCGACGCGGTCCGCAGCCTCGAAAACCGTGACATCATGCCGTTTCGATAAAAGCCAGGCCGCAGACAGACCGGAAATGCCTGTTCCGATCACGGCGATGTTTCGCCGGCTGTCTTTTCTTTTGGCTTCGGTATCGAACATGGTTCCTCGCTATTGCATTCACAATTCAGTTTTACGGCCTGCGACAGATACGAAGGAGCGGATCGATAAGTTTCAGCGGCGCGCAAATTTTTCAGAATTTTGTCAGGCGCTTGAAACTCTTTTGCCGTCTCGCCCGTAGTTGCCACTGGAAACTTGGTCTGAAGTCCTTCGAATACAGTGAGCGGAATGGTGATGATGTCTGTTGTTTTGGCCCTTGCCGTGCTGATGTCGCTTCTGATGGCGGCGGCCTGGGCGTTGCAGCGTTACACAGGATCGAGTGGCTGGATCGACACCGTCTGGTCTGCGAGTGTCGGGGTCGGCGGCGTGGTTGCCGTCTTGTTTTCCGATGGAGATAGCTGGCGCCGGGGAGCGGTTCTCTTTCTCGTATTGGTGTGGTCGCTGCGGCTCGCGGGACACATCGGCATGCGGACGAGGGGAGGTGGCGAAGATCCACGTTACGCGAAGCTTATAGAAGAATGGGGCAGCAATGCCTCGTTGCGGCTATTCGCCTTTCTTCAGATTCAGGCCGTTGCCGCCTTTGTGCTGGTTCTCGCCGTCTATCTTGCCGCCAGCAATCCTCTGCCACTTCCAAGCATTATCGATGTGATAGCGTTGATCGTCGCGGCTGGTGCGCTTGTTGGAGAAGCGACCTCCGATGCACAGCTTTCACAGTTCAGAAAAACCCCGGAGGCCAAAACCGGCGTCTGCGAGGCTGGTCTGTGGCGTTATTCGCGTCATCCCAACTACTTTTTCGAGTGGCTTTTCTGGTGCGGCTTTCCGTTGTTGGCCATCCATGCGCAGCCGTGGTCATGGTTGTCGCTTGCTGCGCCAGCCATGATGTACTGGCTGCTCGCCCACGTCTCCGGCATTCCCCCGCTCGAAGAACACATGCTGAAATCACGCGGAGAGAAATTCCGCGCCCTGCAAAACCGCGTCAACGCCTTCTTTCCGGGGCCACGCAAGAATGAGGACACGCCATGAACATGCTCGCATTCGCCATCAATGCTGCCGAACGCGCACCGCTGAGTGACAATATGACGCTTGCCGGCATCGACATGCTCTGCGCGCGCACCAAACGGCGACTTGCTGGCGTTCCGGCGGCGGAAGAAAACGCTTTTGTGACTGATATGGCGAAATTTCCCGTCGCCACGCACACCGACGAGGCGAACAGGCAGCACTACGAGGTGCCGGCTGAATTCTTTGCACTCGTCCTTGGCGCGCAAAGAAAATATTCCTGCTGCTTTTATCCCAATGCTCAGACAACTCTGGATGAGGCTGAAACATTGGCGCTGGAAGAGACCGTTTCCCATGCCCGATTGCAGGACGGGATGAATATTCTCGAACTCGGCTGTGGCTGGGGTTCGCTCTCCCTTTATATGGCCGGCCGGTTTCCCAATGCGCGGATTACGTCCGTTTCAAATTCGGCTTCGCAGCGCGAATATATAATCGAACGTGCAAATGAGCGTGGGCTGTCGAACCTCTCGGTGGTGACGGCCGATATGAATGATTTCACCACTGACGAGCGTTTCGACCGTGTCGTATCGGTGGAAATGTTCGAGCACATGTCGAACTGGCAGGCATTGTTCGAGCGCGTCCGCTCGTGGCTGACGCTCGAGGGCAAGTTCTTCCTTCATGTCTTCAATCACCGTGATCGATCCTATCGTTTCGACCATGGCAACCGGGCAGACTGGATCGCGCAGCATTTCTTCACCGGCGGAATTATGCCTGCCTTCGATCTTCCTCACCGTTTCCCGGCGCAGTTCACCGTGGAACAGGAGTGGCGCTGGTCGGGATCACATTATCGCCAGACGGCCCTCGACTGGCTTGAAAATTTCGACCGGGAGATCGACCGTATCCGACCGATCCTGCAGCGGGTCTATGGCAACGATGCGCGCTTGTGGGAACGTCGTTGGAGACTGTTCTTCCTCGCGACGGCAGGTCTTTTCGGGCACGAAGACGGCAAGGTCTGGGGCGTTGGACACTACCTCATGGCGCGCGTCTAGATCGCTGCAAACACGCGCATGCGAACCCAATCCGGCGCCGCTTCGCCCTTCGTCGCGATGCGGCGAAGGTGTGTCTTCGGTTGGCGCAGGCCGCTGAGGCCGGCGAAGTGGGAAAAATGGATATGCGATTGATTGTGCATGATTTGATCGTGCAAAATTTGTGTATTTCATTCCTGTTTGCTTAACCCCGTTTTTTGAAATCTGCGAAGTTCGGCGACCTCGTCTAGCTTCCGTTCGGCTTTTGCATCAAGGAGCGGGCTCGCCCCGTAGTCCAAGCCAAGGGTCAGCATGCCTTTTCAGAAAACAAAAGACCGAGAGGAATATTCGCAGCATCTTCTTCTCCTGTGTCGAGTTGCAGCCTGGATGGGCGTGGCGCTGGCGACTGGCTGGTTTGTGTTTTTCATCCTCACGGAAAGATGGGGCATTGCGCTCAGCCTCCTCATTCTGGGGGTTGCGATCGTGCCGTGCTGGCTGACTTGCCTGATGGGCCACTTTTCCCTCGGACTCATTCTGGCTCAGAGCGCCTGTATCCTGTTCGTCTGCTGGTATTCCGTCGCTATCGATGTCTCAGACGATACCATACCGAGGACGACGCATCTCTACCTGCTCGTCATCATCTTCGTCGGCTACATGAATTTTCAACGCCAGCGTTCCGCCACCCAGTTTCTGGTCATCGCGGCAAGTCTCGCGGCCTTTGTTTATTTCTGCGCGTCCGCCCCGCGGTTTTCGTTCAGTAGCCCCATGCCGCAGGATGTGCGCAGCATCAGCGCCTGGTTCAACAGCGTTTTCGCAGCGTTGATGCTGTGTGGGGGTGTCGCCGCCATGCAGGCGCAGTTTCGCAGTCATACGAAAAAAGCCCTGGAACTGCGCTCCGCGCTTTCGAATGGCCAGTTTGAACTTTTCTACCAGGCGCAGGTTCGCGCGGATGGCACGCTGCTTGGCGCAGAGGCGCTGTTGCGGTGGAACCACCCGAAACGGGGATACATCCCGCCAGCCGATTTCATCGCGCTTGCGCAGCAAACCGGTTTCATGCCGACAATCGGCGCTTGGGTCATTGCGGAAGCCTGTAAGACACTTGCGAGATGGCAGGAGAACCCGGCAACCCAGAATCTCACCTTGTCGATCAACATCACTGCCGATCATTTCGTCGACGCGGGATTTTCCGGGCAGCTTCTTGATGCCGCCTCGTCTCAGGGCATCAAGCCACAGCTTCTCAAGCTGGAGCTGACCGAGAGCGTTTTCCTATTCGACATAGAGGCAGCAATCGCGAAAATGAAGCTCCTTGATCGTTCCGGCTTTACGATTTCACTCGACGATTTCGGCACTGGCTACTCCTCACTAAGCTACCTGCGGCAATTGCCGCTCAAACAGATCAAGATTGATCGCAGCTTCGTGACGGGAGTGACCGAAAGCGGGCGTATGGCGACAATCACGCGAAATATCGTCCAGATGGGGCACGATCTTTCGCTGGAAGTTCTGGCCGAAGGCGTGGAGACCGAGGCGGAGCTGCGGATGATGCTGTCCTACGGCTGCCGATTGTTTCAGGGTTATCTTTTTGCGAGGCCGACGAGCCTCGTCGAATTCGAGCAATATGCCGCCCGTCCATCGTCCTGACCGGACGTTTTGCGATAGGCTGAGGCATCCGGATCGAATTCAGTGGCGTGCCGACTGGCAGATCAGGCCGTTGAACAATGCACCATTCGTCGGATAGAGCTATCTTGCCTGTCAGGATCGCAATCGATCCACATCATTTCGTTGGTTCGCATGATCCCAGTTGCACTACCCTCCGTCGAAACGCTGCTTTTGCTTGCCTTCCTTCTTGCCACGACACTTGTATGGGGTATCTGGACAATGGTTTTGATTGCACGATACGCAGGAGGCCGCTGGGCGCGCCCGATGATGCTGCCCTATGGCCTGGCGACCGCCATTGCGATTTTTACACTTTGGCAGTTCGGTAATTTCTATCTCCAGATGCGTGCCTATGACAGGGAAATGGCGTCTAGCTATCGCCCGGAGCTTGGGGAGCCGGTGCGCCTTGGCCAGATCGACATGCCCGAAGGCACGAAACTTGAACTGGCCGTGGCCGACACCAGGGAATCCTTCAACCGCGCGGTCTTCCCCCATCCCGTGCGGGTCGCGAATGTCGATGCCGTCGAGATCGCCCGCTATATCGCGATAAAAACCAACGGAAATTATGAGACCGTCGGCTTTGTTCCAGAGACGATGCGGGTGACGGGCACAGGCGTGACCCTGCAGAGCGGCTGGCGCTGCGATGCGGCACAACCGGTGGAGTTCGACCTGAAGGCTGACGGGGATGTATCCGCTTTCAGCCGATGTGTCCTTGCCGACGGGAACATCGTCGACGGCATTGTCTTGCCGAAGGGCACATTTCTGCGTGCCTCCACCGGCAATGTCTATACCGACGGTTTCATCGATTCCGACAGGTTGGTTCTCGACACGCCCACGGGCCAGGCTATCCGCATTGATGATTTCGCTCTTGAGGATGTCACGCTCGCCCTTGATGGCGAAAGAAAACTCTATGAAATCCGAAGCGCGGTTTTGTCGAAGGAAGCAACGGCGGGCGCGCTCCACTTCGCAGCCGGCAGTGGAATTCGCCTCAATTCCCGGCACATCCGGACTGATTATCCCGGTGCATGGTTGATAACACCATCTTCTAAGTCCACCGGTTCTGAACCGGTGTCGCCTCGGTCAAGTGTGCTGAACAGAGGCGGGGAGCTTCTGACCACCCTTTCCGACTAGCGCACTGGTGGATCAGATACTCTGAACGATCTCGATGGAGGTCTCTCTTGCGATCAGGTGCGCGCGACCCCAGATATCGCGCATTATTGAAAGTGCGCATAAATGAACCCTGAGACCTACCTACCGATAAAGACCGACCGGCTGATCCTTCGTAAATTCCAGGCCGCTGATCTCGCCTCATACGCCGATTACCACACGCGCGATGACGTCCACCGTTTCCTCTATGCCGCACCGCCTTCGGATGATGCGGTGAAAACGCAATTCGCAGCGCTGCTCGAGGCTCCGTTTGAAGAGGACGGCGATACGTTGCGACTTGCCGTTACGCGCAGTGACGATGACACGTTGACCGGCGAAGTCCTGCTTAAAATTGCGAGCAAGGCAGCTTTGCAGGCGGAAGTCGGTTATGTCTTCAATCCTGATTTTTCAGGTAAGGGATATGCGACGGAAGCCGTCCGGGCCATGATAAGCCTCGGCTTCGAGACGCTCGGATATCACCGGATTTTCGCGCGGCTGGATGCCCTGAACCACGGATCGATCGGCGTTGTTGAACGCCTTGGCCTGCGGAAAGAAGCGCATTTGATCGAGAATGACCGGTTTGGCGGCACCTGGGGGGACGAATTCATCTATGCCACCCTGAAGAGGGAGTGGGCGTCTAGCCCGTGATCTTGCGCAGGTGATGATTATGTCGGGTTTGAAGGAAATTGTCGGTGTCTCAACTGGTCTTGATCCTCGGCGATCAATTATCTTTCTCCCTATCTTCGCTGGATGGCGTCGACAAGACGCGCGACACGATCCTGCTTTGCGAGGTAATGGCGGAGGCTACCTATGTCGGCCATCACAAAAAGAAGATCGCCTTCCTCTTTTCCGCCATGCGCCACTTCGCCGAGGAACTGCGTGGCGAAGGATACCGGGTTCGCTACACGCGGATTGATGATCGCGACAATGCCGGCTCCTTCTCCGGCGAGGTGCAGCGGGCGTTAAACGACCTGACCCCTTCCAGGATTTGCGTCACCGAAGCTGGAGAATGGCGCGTCAAGTCAGAGATCGAGCGCTTCGCCAGTGCCTTCAACATCGAGGTCGATATCCGCCCTGATCGGCGATTTCTTGCCAGCCACGACGAGTTCCAGCGCTGGGCGGCCGGGCGCAAAAGCCTGACGATGGAATATTTCTACCGGGAAATGCGTCGCAAGACTGGCCTGTTGATGAATGGCGAAGAGCCGGTCGGTGGACGCTGGAATTTTGACTCGGAAAACCGCAGTCCCGCCAAGCCGGACCTGCTTAGGCCAAGACACCCGGTCTTCGCACCGGACAGGATAACAAGGGACGTCATCGACACCGTCGAGCGCCTGTTTCCCGACAATTTCGGCAAGCTTGAAAACTTTGGTTTCGCCGTCACCCGCGCCGATGCCGAGCGGGCGCTCAGTGCCTTCATAAACGATTTCCTGATGAATTTCGGCGCCACGCAGGATGCAATGCTGCAGGATGACCCGTATCTCAACCACTCGCTTCTGTCTTTTTACATCAATTGCGGGCTGCTGGATGCGCTGGAGGTCTGCAGGGCGGCGGAGTGCTCATACTACGAGGGCGCGGCACCGCTCAATGCCGTCGAGGGTTTCATTCGCCAGATCATCGGCTGGCGGGAATATATGCGTGGCATCTACTGGTTTGCCGGGCCTGACTATGTCGACAGCAATTTCTTCCAAAACGACAGGCCGCTGCCGGGCTTTTACTGGACGGGCAAAACCCACATGAACTGCATGGCGACCGTAATTACGGAAACCATCGAAAATGCCTATGCTCACCATATCCAGCGCCTGATGATCACGGGAAACTTTGCCCTTCTCGCCGGCATTGATCCGAAGGCCGTTCATCAATGGTATCTCGAGGTCTATGCGGATGCCTATGAATGGGTTGAGCTGCCGAATGTGATCGGCATGAGCCAGTTCGCCGATGGCGGCTTTCTCGGAACAAAGCCCTATGCCGCAAGTGGCAACTACATCAATCGCATGTCGGACTATTGTAGTAATTGCCGCTATGATCCCAAGGAGCGTCTCGGTGAAAAGGCCTGTCCATTCAACGCGCTATACTGGGATTTTCTGGCCCGAAACCGTGAAAGGCTGAAATCCAACCATCGTCTGGCGCAGCCCTATGCCACATGGTCCCGGATGACCGAAGACGTCCGCCATGACATCAGGGCAAAGGCAGCTCTGTTTTTGAATCGTCTGAGCTGACGCGGCTCTTTCTCTGTTTTTGCCGACGGCGGGATACCCGATCAGAGCTGTCGCTGCGCATGTCTCCGTCATGACGCGGCTCGTAAACCCGGCTCCGCGTGTTGCCGACAGCGCCGCCGATCCATGCGGCAATGGCGCAAATGATGAGAGCGACGAAGGCGAACTATCGGGAGCGACGTGAAGCCTACCGCGTTTCTCTGCTTACTTTGAACTATCACTTACCAGCCGTAGCTGAATGTCAGGCCGCTGCCGTTGTCTCCGTTCTGCTCCACGTTGGTTTCGGTGTTCCGCCCATACTGGAAAATGCCATAGGCATTATTATTGCCGTTTTGCTGCAGTGTTGCGGAATGCCCGTTGCCCCGCTGCCGGATAAAGCCGAGATTGCCGCGACCGTTCTGGGCGATGCCCGCCGCATTACCCCGGCCCAGTTGCCGGATGTCTGCGTCTTTCAGACCGCGATAAAGCGAGTAGGCGCGCAGCCCGGTTGAGAACAGATCCCCATCCCCGGAATTGCCGGGCGCGAGGTCAAAGGAAATGCGGCCACCGGCATGGGCGGGAGCCGTAAATCCGAGCGGCGCAAGGCCTCCGACAAGCAGAGTAACGGTGAGAAGTTTCAACACGTTGCGGGTCATTCTGATCTCCATTCTGTCAGTGCCTTTGCCGATGATCCACTCTCGCATCCTGCAACTGAACCCGAACGGAATTGCCCATTCACATGTCGTTCAGTCGCTGCACGAGGATCAAAGAAAAGGGCGCTCAACTGGCGCCCTCTCTGGTGGAAATGTATAGTTGAAGTCAGCCTAGTCGCCGCCAACCTGTTTCGTGCAGCTGAAGTGTCTGCCATCGATTTCGAGATCGAGCACGGCCTTGTACTGCGCTCCCTTCGCGCCAAGCGTTACCGAACTCAGAAGTTGCGAACGCCCGGCAGCGGCATCAAAGCCGCCGCCCTGGTTGATGACGGAACTCCCGCTGCCTCCTGAATTTTCGACGTGAAAGGCATAGGTACCTCCAGCACCGGTGTTGCCCTTTGCGAAGGCCTCCAACCTGACCATGCCCGCCTGTGGTGTTGCCTTTATCTCGCAAACCTTGCCTTCGCTCAGGTCATTTGCGGTCGACATGGCTGCAATGGCGCCGAAGGGAAGGAGTGCAACGGCAAGGATAGCCGCCAGGCGGCGTGGATGTGTGACGCTATGGGGCATGGCTAGTCTCCTTGATGATCTGTTGACTTGATCTCGACCAGTTGCACGTCAAGGCCTGCGGCGCCTTAAGGGCAGGCCTGCACAAAGGCCGCTACATTGTCATTGCCGCCCTGGTTGACATTGGCGCTGCAGCCACGACCAACCTGAACACCAGCCGCGATGTTGCCGTTGCCGTCCTGGGTCAGGATGGTGGTGTGGTTGGAGCCGAACTGGCCGATGCCCGCCACGTTGCGGTTGCCGTTCTGATAGGTGGAGCCGTAATTGTCATGCCCCTCCTGACCGACAGCCGAAAGGTTGTGACGACCATATTGATGGCCGACGATCCGGTTATAGCCGCCGTTCTGGTAGGTGCGGATCCGGTTGCCATAACCTTCCTGTGCACCACCGGCAGAGTTCGACCAGCCATATTGTTCGATGCGCACATCGTTGGCCATGGCGGGGGCCGTGGCGGTGAAGCCAACGAGAGCGGAGAGTGCAATTGCTACGAAAGACGTACGGATCATGACTATCTCCTCAGGCGGATAAGACCGCGGTTGAACGTCTTTGTTGTAGACGGTCTCGTTGGAACGGAAGCTGAAGAGATTATTCAGTCGCGGTTCATTGGTGGGGTATGGTCCCAGCGCCGCAACAATGGTGACCAACATGACGACTAAAGTTTTCTTGGCAGGATGAAACCAAATTGGCTCGCCTTTCGTACATGGCTTGCGCCTTCAATGTTCAGGCGAAAAGGGAGACGAATCTGGGTCCGATGGAGCTTCAAAGCCGCGCTAGCCAGCCCGCAAATGCAGGGTCTGCTGCAAGAGATGATCTGACACGAGCAACCATAACCGTTGCCTGGGTCATCATCCTCAACAAGCCATTTTATCCGCTTTACGTGTGGTATCTGGTCGATGACGGAGGCATGGCATCGCTTGTCACCCTATTGTCGGTGCCATTCTTTCTCGCGATACCATTCCTGGCGAAAAACTCCCCGTTGGCCGCGCGCCTCGCTCTCCCCTTGGTGGGAACAATCGACACGCTGTTTGAAACCAAAATATTCGGCCAGGCTTCGGGCACCGAATTTTTCTTCGCAGCCTGCATCATGCTTGCAGCCATGTCGTTCCGCGCAGACGAGAAGCTCTGGCAATATGCGATGGCAATCCTCGTCTTCATCGCTTTCTTTTTCTCGCGGACGTTTCTGGGCGCGCCGCTGCAATCCTGGTCGGCAGATGATCTTGCAACGCTTCTCAATCTGAATGCGTTCTCTGCCGGCAGCCTCATGGTCTTTATCGCCCTTGGATATGCCGGCATTTCACGGCGAACCGAAATCTGAACAAGAGCCTTGCCATCGACAGGAGGAGTTTATGCTTAGATATTGTAACCGCGTGATTGGTGCCCTGACATTTTCGTTGTTTGTGTTTGCCGGTTCTGTGGTTTCCGCAGCCCCCAAACCAGTTGCCGTGGGTCTCGATCATTACCGCGGTACCTGGCTTGAAATCGGCCGTACACCCATGTTGCTGACAGACGGATGTGTTGCAGGATATTCCACCTATCGGCAGGGAGCATCGGCAGATGAAGTGCTGATAGAGGATGGCTGTCGAGCAGGAAATCCGAATGGTCGCCTCAAGACGGTGAACGGCGTCGGCAAGATCGAGGATTTTGGATCAACCAATGCGAAGATGCGCGTTCGCTACCCTCTTTTCATCACATTCAATTATTGGGTTTTCTACAAATCGCCTGATAAGTCCTGGTTCATCAGCGCCAACCCGTCGACCGGCGATGTGTGGATCTACGCCCGCAACATCCCGTCCAAAACGAAGCTCAATAAAATGATCACGAAAGCACGTGAGCTTGGCTACGACGTCAGCAAGCTCGAGTTTCCGGTCCAGAAATAACAGCTGATGGAGCGCATGGATGATGCAGTCGCTTGAAAATGGCTACAGGGCGATCGTCTTGGGCGCATCCGGCGGCATTGGTGGAGCCCTGTTGTCGTACTTCGAGGCCGACCCTCGTTGCGCGCTCGCCTTGCCGCTCTCGCGAAGCGTCGACGGTCTCGACATAACGAATGAAACCAGAGTGCGCGAAGTTGCCGCTCGTCTGGAGGCTCAGCGCGGCTCCTTCGACCTGATCTTCAATGCAACCGGTGCCTTGACGGTCGATGGTGCCGGTCCCGAAAAGTCGATAAGGGCGATCGACGAAGTTCACATGGCGAGGCAGTTTGCGGTCAATGCCATAGGCCCTGCTTTGCTCTTGAAGTATTTCACCCCGCTTCTGCGTAGAGACAGGCGAACCATTTTTGCCTCCCTGTCCGCTCGCGTTGGCTCGATTGGCGACAACAGATTGGGCGGATGGATCTCCTACAGAGCATCCAAGGCCGCTCAAAATCAGATCATCCGAACCGCAGCCATCGAAATCGCCCGCACAAACCCACAGGCCATCATCGTGGCACTTCATCCCGGAACAGTCGAAACAGAGCTGTCCCAGCAATTTTCGGAGGGCAAAGACTTGTTCACCCCGCAGCAGTCTGCCGCGCGCCTGATGGAAACAATCGATGGTCTCACACCGGTACAAACAGGGCAGTTTTTTGCCTATGACGGTTCAAGGATCGAATGGTGAGTGCCGGCATTCGTTGACGCCGGCGAATTTGAAGTGAGCGAATGATGGGCCATCATACCGCTGAAACTCTTTCCTGGTTGTCTCGTGATTTGCTCACTCCCATAACGGAGTGTCCGGCTGAGGAGGCGCGCAATTAGCGTCGGGGCTATTGAACAAGAGTAATTTACGATGCAAAGGCGCCCTTGTTGGAACGACCAAATAAGGTTTTGTTGAAAAGAATCGCGACGCTCGCAATCCCGAATCGACTTTGCCCCTCCAGCTGCTACGACCTTGATTCTCAACTGCTCTTAGGCAACATATCAAGTCGGCCTACCTAATGCCCCAAGTACCGGGCTCGAGGTCTTATTAGCTTGCCATCGAGCTTTTGCTCCAGAGCATGCGCGACCCAGCCCACAGTTCGAGCAATCGCGAAAAGGGCCAGAGCTGAACCGCGGGGAAGATTTAAGCTACGGCGCAGGCTGACAAGAGCGACATCACAGGTCGGTAATTGTCCGGCGGTCTCGTTCATGACTTGCAACAGTTCGTCCCGCAGTGCTCTAGGCGGCAGATGTGGAAGCAAACCGCTCGCTCTTGGATCCCCTTCCGGATAAAGCGGATGGTGAAAGCCAGGAATTGTTTCACCTCGCCGGAGACGTTGATCGATCACTCGCTCAGCATCCCCATACTGCTCCAGCTCATCGAAAAGCAATTCGACAAGGCTGGTCATTCCACCGTGCAAGGGCCCACTCAGGGCGGACAGTCCGGCGTTCAGACAAGCGCCGAGGGACGCGCCTGTGGACGCAACGACGCGTACGGCAAATGTCGAGGCATTGAGTTCATGGTCGGCCTGCAGAACGAGGGCGCGACGGATAAGATCTGCGCCTATACTGTCCGTCTGCCAGGCATCAGCAAGAAACAGGTGAACTGGCTGCTTGTCCGGCTGACGTGAGGCGCAGGCGGCAGCTGTGGCTCGCAACATGTTAGCGGCGCCAGGCCATAGACGGCGATTGTCGCGCTGCCAGGCGGTGAGGCGGCCAGCTTCAACCAAAGGAAGGAGCGTCTGACACCGCTCCGTGAGCGGCAGCTCCCGGGCGTGGTCGAGGACAGCGTGTGGCCATGGCGATGGAGCGGCCTTTATGTCAGCGAAAGGATCATCGTTGCCGCAATCCCAGAGTAGTCGCGCAATGTCCTCGAGACATGCATCCTGTGAAAGTGTTAGGGCGTCTCGGCCACGATAGCGCAACTGGCCTTCGGCGATCTCGGTAATTGAGGATTCCAGCACTGGCAGTCCCCAGTCCAGCGCGGTCGCCGCCACTTGTTTCGGCCGCCGACCAACGGCCTTTCTTTTCTTCAACGCTTCAATGTCATGTGCGCTGTAGCGCCTGCGACGGGGGTCATCCGGCGAGCCGCTGGTGCGGATCAGTCCACGGCTCACATATGCATAAAGTGTTGCCCGGCTTATGCCCAATTCGGAAGCGGCGTGAGCGGCTGTCATGAATTTGTCAGAATGGTGCATGGCGTTCTCATATTGATTATATGAATCAAGATTGACGATATATATGCGCTGCAGCATCTTCAAGGCCATTCGCATTTAACTGAGGAGAATGACAGTGTCCGCAATACCCGCTTTCGTTGGCCGCATTCCGGCTTCCGGCCTTGATGAAGTCGTCGCCGCCGAAACCATCCTCAGTCACGTGGATGGGCAGGAGGGTGAACTGATCATTCGCGGACATCACCTGGCGGAACTTGCCGACTGGTCTTTCGAACAGATGCTGGAACTCCTCTGGGCCGGGCAGACCCCGGAGGTGATGACTATGCAGAGCATTCGATTTAAACTGGGAGCGGCACGGCAGCGCGCGTTCGGCCTCATGGAACCCTTGCTTCCCGTCCTGCCCAATCTTTCCTCTGTCGAGGCGTTGCGCCTTCTGCTGTCTTCTTTGCCGGACGAGGAAAGCACTTCGCATCACGTGATGGCTGTTGCGGCCGTTCCGGTCTTTGTCGCGGCCATCGTCCGAAGCAGGCAGGGTTTTGTCGCGATAGCGCCCGATGCCATGCTCTCCTTCTCAGCCGACTTTCTACGCATGATATCCGGCGCTCAGGCATCGCCAGATAAGGTGCGAGCGCTTGACGCATACTTGACCACGGTTGCCGATCATGGATTGAATGCTTCCACCTTCAGCGCGCGGGTTATTGCCTCGACGGGGGCGGGGCTTTTTTCATCTGTGGTTGGGGCGCTTTGCGCCTTGAAGGGGCCTCTCCACGGCGGGGCGCCGGGTCCAGTGCTCGATATGCTTGACGCGATTGGATCAGAAGCAAACATAAGTCCCTGGCTGCGAGCTGCATTGGCCCGGGGCGAGCGCTTGATGGGCTTCGGCCACAGGATCTACCGCGTGCGAGATCCGCGTGCAGACGTGTTAAAAGGGGCTGTGTCGGCTCTCGCGGACGGCTCCGATCGTATTTCCTTTGCGGGGAAGGTGGAGGAGGAGGCGCTGGCCCTTCTAAAGGAAAAGAAGCCCCTGCGCCCACTGCAGACAAATGTAGAATTCTATACGGCGCTTTTACTGGAGGCCGTTGGTTTCCCTCGCGACAGTTTTACGAATGTGTTTGCAGCAGGACGAATGGCGGGCTGGACAGCGCACGTGCTGGAACAGGAGCGCACTGGACGGCTCATCCGGCCACAGTCCCGCTATATAGGCCCTCAACCGAGATGAGATCATTGCGTAAGTGTGATGCGTGTTAACACGTCGCCGATTGACAGTTTGAGTCCATAATGTCATCGAAATTGCGTCGGCCCACCCTTACCAAGCGGATTGAACGCCAGACGTTTGGTTTGTCGTTTCACCGAGCCATCTCTGGCGCTCCTGCCAGATCGCATCGGCGACAATTCTGTTTACATCTTTCTCGCCACGGCAGAGGTGCTTAGACGTGATGACCCAAGCCATTATTTTCACATCTTCTGGATAATCGTTCTGCTCAACCGGCATTGCACAAAACCCATTTCTCTTGGCTTAATTAAAAACAAGTTGGATTGCGCAGACCTTGTGTCACCTAAACTAAAAGTCGCATTTCCAAAATGCAGAGAGGTCAGGCGCTTAACAATGCCGCAGCCTCCAGTCGGGGCCTGTTTATGGGGACGCGCAACTAGATTGTCCTAGTCCCGCTGACGATCGACAACAAGCATCGCTCCGAAATCGCTCAAAATCGATTGCCTCAACGCTTTTCTGATGTCCCGTTCGAATTCGTCAGGTGATCCTTGCTGAGTACTTAGGTAACTGAGTCCTGATACAGAGGCTGCATGGATGAAGCTGCTGAACGCGACTTCATCATTCACCAGGCCTTTAAGCGCTTTCGTGCAGGATACTACGGCCTCTTTGTACGATTTATCGCGAGAGCCTGGCCACTGATCAAGGAGATAGGATGCCGCACCACGTGTCGATGAGATGTGGGTGTATATCCGCCTCTGGCCGCCAAGCTCGATCTGAACCGTACTGTACCACCTTCTAGGTTCCATCTGCGATCTCCAAGCAAACAACGACTATATTACTTTGTTGTCCTTGCGTGAGGCTTGTTCAAATGAGCCGAACATAGTGGATCAGGAAATATTACCCGTCGCGATCATCCTTATGTTTGATTGCAGTGGTGGCTCCGACCTAATTACCACGTATAATTGCGATGCTGAGTGAGGTGCTGCTTGAGCCGGTTAGGTGAATAGCCCCGAGTTTCGTAGACACCCTCGGGTTAGATTTTCTGCTGCTTCTCAAACTCAACGGGCGACAGCACTCCGTTTCTCACGTGTTTGCGTTTCGGGTTGTAGAACATTTCGATGTAGTCGAACACGTCCTGGCGTGCTTCATCGCTTACGGTAAACCGTGCGACGTATCCGTTCTCGCTTTAGAAGATTGAAGAAGCTCTTGGCCACCGCATTGTCATGGCAGTTTCCGCGTGGGCTCATTGAATGAACCAGATTGTGGTGCCTGAGGAACGATGCCCAGTCCATGCTATTGAACTGGGCGCCCTGATCCGAGTGGATCAACACCTTTTCCTTCGGCTTGCGCCTCCATACAGCCATGAGCAAAGCCTGCAATACGACGTCGGTGGTTTGGCGGCTCTGCATTGCCCAGCCGATCATACGACGCGAATAGAGGTCAATGACGACAGCCAGATAAGCGAAACCTTCGCAGGTTCGGATGTAGGTGATATCCGTCACCCAGGCCGTGTCTGGAGCCGCCACATCAAATTGTCGGTCGAGCGTGTTGTCGATGGCGACGGCAGGCCTACCACCATAGATGCCGGGACGGCGTTTGTAGCCAATCTGTGCCTTGATCCCGGCAAGGCGGGTCAGACGCGCAACCCGGTTCGGGCAGCACATTTCACCCTGATCTAGAAGATCGTCGTGCAGCTTGCGATAACCGTAGACCTTGCCGCTTTCTTCCCATGCCTTCAGGAGCAGATCGGTCTGTCGCTTGTCCTCGCTGGCTCGCGTGCTCAGCGGGTTCTTCAGCCAGGTGTAAAATCCACTGGGATGAACCCGCAGAAGGCGGCACATCGTCCGCACAGAAAACTGCAAGCGATGCAAAGCAATGAACGCGTACTTCACTTTGCATCCCTGGCGAAATACGCGGCCGCTTTCTTTAGGATGTCTCGCTCCTCGGTGACGCGAGCCAACTCCTTCTTCAGCCGCCTGATCTCCTCGGCCTCGCCGTTGTCCTTGGAGTTCGACGCAGCAAACTTCTTCTTCCATTCGTACAGCGAATGCTGGCTGACGCCGAGACGCTGCGAAACCTGTGCCACCGAATAGCCCCGCTCCGTGATCTGGCGCACCGCGTCACGCTTAAACTCTTCGCTGAAATTCGATTTGCTCATGATGCTCTTCCTGCCTTAAAATTAGGAAAGAAGGCGTCTACAAATCTCGGGGCTATTCAGACATCACCTACATTCGAACCTGCGAGGGCTTCGCCTATCTCGCCGTTGTCACTAAGCTGCCAACTCAATCATGAACGACTCATTGCCCCCCTGCCGACTTAACCCTTAGCCGCGAACAATACAATTTTGCACAGATCCGAAATCGGCGAGCTCCTCACTTTTCACCTCCCCCGCCGCACATTGAGGACTATTATTTCTGGAACTGGAGTTGGGACGGGCTAACCAACTTATCCGACAGCACTCGTGTGCCATGCCATGATAGTTGCGCTGAAGCCGAGGGTGCCATAGCGAATGATCTCAACTTATCAGGTTGAAGAACGGGTATTATCGCCGCTCAACCAGGGTTCGCAAGATGTCCGCCGCCTTACCCCTTCCTCTGCCATTGATTGCACTATATTTCGCGTGGCCTCGGCAGTACTTGCCCGCTTCAGTCTGTCCCCAACGAGTACATCGATGTTCTCAATCCAGAGGCTTTGATCATTTTTTAAAATAATCTCGCCGGATGCAGATGATGTTCCATAGGCGTGGCTGCGAGAAAAAATCGCCGCGGCTCCGTGCCGCACCACATCTATCCTCTTTGTTTGAGCTCTGCAGGCATTAACCTCAGAGTCACAGAGTGGCACTAGCATGATGTCAATTTGCCGCTCGTTGCTTTCAGCGAGGTAGTCGGCCCAACCAATTGGGCGCCGAACCGTGACCCTATCCATTCCTACCCAGACTTTCGACGCGCGGCGGTCAGCAAAAACTTCGAAATGGACATTTGGTCTGTTTTTCAAAGTTTCTGCGATAACTGGCTGAAGAAACCTATGCTCACTGTAGTGAACTCCTGTCGCGTGGTAAGCAATTAGCACGTTGTCCCGAGAGGACGGTTCCCTGCGGTCGACGCACCAAAACATCGGGTGCGGTGCAGGGGGCATGACCTCGAACTCTACACCTCCCAAGCTTTCCCCCAGCCTCTGGGTGGACACCCATACGGCGTCGAGAAAGCGGCGGAGACGAGGAAGCAGCAACAACGCACGATAGCAGAGAAAGATACGATATTGGAGTGACGCATCGTGACCGGTCACGACAGCGGGAATATCGTCATCCAGAAAAAGAACGACGCCGGACAGCGCTTTTTCATTTTCCTCGACCCACCTTATAGCAGAGGCCGAAGCGTAGCGGCAAAAAATGACCAGTGCACTTTCCGGTTCGAGGTGTCTGAGGTCTTTTGACCTGATGTCAGCTAACTGAAAGTTCAAATCCTGTAGGTACGCAAACCTGCCTGAAAAATAATAGTCTGTGGTGGGGTTAGGGTGCCGACCGAACACTATAACAGATTTAGGCGACCGGCGCTCGTGCCACGGCTCTTGCCTAATCGCCGGTTTTGGCAAACAGTTTTCATAAACGAACTGTGATAACCTGTTCATGGCGCGGCCAAGCTTAAGCGCAAGATGTGATGTGTGGTCTGTCATGCGCCACCGGCGGTGATACTTCTTACATCGGGAAGCCTATAGTCTCGCTGTCGCGGTATGGCGTCGACAACATAGTCTTCCCCGCTAAAGGACAGATTAGGATTATAATAAGGGTCGCTTAGTAGCAATTTGCCCCAATGCTCATGCATATATTTTTCTTCCGCAGCAAAGCGAGCCTTTTTTTCCGGCGTATCATCCCCTCGGCGGGATACCGATTCCAGATGGGTCAGACATGCGTAGGGTGTCCAAATGATCTTATGGCCAGACATCAAAACCTTGAGACAATAATCAACATCATTGAATGCAACCTTTAAAAACTCTTCATCCATGCCGCCAACGGAGTTCCAGAGCGTTTTACGGGTCAAAAGGCAGGCCCCTGTCACCGCGCTTACCTCTCGCCTTTGGGCCAGGAGACCAAAATCTTCGCCGGCCTTCGGATGACGAAAGTGAAAGGTGTGACGCGCGACCGATCCTGCCCCGAGCGTTACGCCGCCATGCTGAACGAAGCCATCAGGAAACAACAGCAGCGCGCCTGTCACGCCAATCGTTTCGTCATCCAACTCAGCGGCCATTTGACCAAGCCAATCTGAATTGATGGGTTCGACATCGTTATTGAGCAGGAGTACCAGTTCATTCTTTGCCGCCTGCACACCGATATTACAAGCCTTGGAAAAATTGAAAACACCGGGCATCGATATACGTCTGATTTTGTCGGTCTTCTCCCACCGGTCCATCAGCAGTAATGCATCTTGATCTGAACTATCATTGTCGATCACGATAATATCCAGTGAAACATTGCTTGTTCGGTAAATCAGTCCCTCAAGGCAAACCTTTAACAGATCCGCCCGGTCACGGGTGGGTACGATGACGCTGATCGACCAAGCGTTTTCCAAAGCAGGCTTCACGCCGATTTTCGCCGGCGGTTTGCCACCGCATCGATGTAAAAGCGGAAGCGGCACGTGGGCGACCTGGCCTTTTTTTGATGCAGCCAAGAGGAGTTCACCCGCTGAACATTGAATGAGATCCTGTCCGCTTGGCAAGGCAGATAACTTGATCGCCGCTCCATCTGGTGCAAGCCAGCCAGATTGTGCGAGAGGGGGATTGAAAGCGGGTTTGAAAAAAGGGGTGACGCGCCTGGTTTTCGGATCGACGTAGTCTTCATCACAGTAGGCCGCAACGATGCCGGGTTCTGAGAGAGGCCGTATGATTTCGCTCACGGCATTCGTGTCGAGCGTTACTCCAGCTGGAACCCGCAGCCAGACGGCATCGTTGTTAGAGTCGGCGCTCGCAGGGGGTGCAAGACTTACTTCGCGGATGTTCTGATAAGTCTGCTTCTGAAGTGACGAGCGACTTTCATCGACGCCGGGTCCGGCCCCAGTAATTGTGTAATAGACTGTCGGGCGATAATTGAGATCAGTAATTCTCGTCGCAGAACCGCAATTCAGCGCCCGCCATTGAGAATATTCTGGCGCATTCATGCTGTCGAGGAGCCTTACGATACGATACTGGAATCCTCGAACATTGCCTCGAAACAACAAGTGAAAAGCGCGGACAACAGTCTTGAGTGAATAAAATGCGAGCCGCGTGATCAATTCGGCGTAAGACAATCGACGGACGTCAAAGGGCAGTGTGCCGATACTGTCTGACACGACAGATATCCCATTGAGATCGACTGGCATCCAGCCGAAGAATTTCCCGCGGCCGGATGTGTCGAGGATAAGCGATCGGAGTACCACGCCGGGGTGACGGTCTTTACGGTCGAGCCTGACCGTTATGGCGAGAGGAGCATCACGTTGAGCAGTGCGGATGCGGAGGATGACGGGCTTATCGGCAAGTGCGCTATAGTTTTGTACCTGTCCGTCGGCCATCGTGTCGTACCTAGTGCTTAAGTTTGAGACCGCAGATATTCAGAAACGGCCAATTTCACAACGTCCAGCCCTTAATCTTTTTTCGCAACATCGACCAACAACCGCAAACCTTAAATCTTGCTTCTTGTGAACGGTGTTCCGTGGATGATAATCTGAAACGTGGTTCGTAATAACAGGCCGAAGATGGCGATGCAGAATTTTCGCACCCTTCATTCTCCTGTCCGGCTATTGTTGAGAAGGAAGCTGCAACGACCGTCACCGTAAGTCGGACCCACATGCTGTTTGCAACGGAGAACCACAGGGACCATTGGTCAAACGCTAATTAGTTGATACGCTTTCGAAATGATCGACGACTTGAAGCAAGTTTTGATTATCCTTCATGATTCCGGTGGCGCACGGGTTCCCGGGGACAACGTTGCGTGGCTACCGCACATGATGCCCGCCATCAACGTGGCTCTTAACATGGGATATATGAGATATAAGGAACATGATGGACAACGATATTTTTCCCTGACACGCGCGGGATACGACAAAATCGGCGTAAGGCCCTTCTCCACATCCGCATATCTTTCTTCGCTGCTTAAGCGTTTGGTCGGAGTAGGAAGGCGCTGAAATCTACTCAATACCATCAGTCATTGAAGTTATTGTAGATGCCCGCGCCGCCCGCCACTATACCGATTGGCTGGCCAATAATTGAAACGAAGCGTGTGAAGTCCACCGACGGATGCCGCGAAGCATAAATGACGTCGCGTGCCTTTACATCGAAGGTTTGTCCAATCAACATACTGCCAGCACGCGTCATATCGAAACGATATACAATCGGGTATCGCCCTAATTTGTCCGCGCGCATACCCTTGGATCTCAGGTCGTTGAAGCGCTGCTGGCCGACGAGATCCATAACGATATCGGGCTCTTCGTATCTGAATACAAAATACCCTTTCATGTCGCTCGTTTCCGCCGAGCCGCCGCCAGCAAGGGCCACGGCCTCCAGCAGATTAAGATCGTTTGCGCCAAATTCCAGTCGGCTGTTTGACTTCACGGATCCGAGAACCGTAAACGTGCGAGGCTCTCGTGTTACGAAAACCTGATCCCCCGGCTGTACGTAGACGTTCTCATGGGGATTCTGTACCAACGTCTTGAGGAGAACAGTACCGGTTTTCGACTGGCGCGTCAGGGTCACGTAGCTTTCATAAGGCTGAGCAGTGGGGCCGCCTGCCTTTGCCAGCACCTCCATGATCGTTTCAGGAACAAGGTTGAGTGGCACCACCGCCGGACTCTTGACCGCGCCCGACACGGTAACGTTACGAGACGCTGTACCAGTGCTGTTTATGACGACGTCGGGTTCAACAGCCTTGCTCGCGAGGGCCGTCAGAATGTTCTGTCGGGCTTGCTCAAGTGTCTTGCCAGAGAAAGTCACAAGCCCGACATAGGGTATTGCCGCCTTGCCATCCGGTTGAACGACGATGTCCAGCGTCGTCTGTTTAGAATCGCCTGTTGAAAACAGGCCGTCCGAACTAGCTTCGAAGATGGTGATTTTTAATTGGTCGCCGACACCTATGACAGGGCGCTTGACGCCACCGCCAATGCCAAAGCGGCTTTGCAACAGCTTTCCGTCGAATCGCGAGATGAGAGTTGCCGAGTTGACGTCGATATCGACAATGTCGAAAACAACGTTTTGCCCTGACGAGGGCCTGGTCATCGACTGTTTGGATTGTTCGAGCACGTCGGACGCAAGGGGGCCGTCACCGGGAAGATTGTTGCACGACGTCAATCCCAGCCCTAACAATAACAAGCCAGTTTTCTTCACATTTGCCCCGCATGTAAACTCATAGGTGCGATCCCAATAGCAAGAAAACGTTAATGGTGGCTAGCCTGCTGGGCGCTTATGCAAAAAAAACCTTTGCAGTGCGATGAAAATTTGGCATCAGGAATTCAACTGGCAACTGTTCACGACCAATAAATGTCTCTGCCGCAAATTAATAACTTGTTTGGCGCTACGAGGAGTTGCAAATCTTTTTGTTTTCCGGGCTAGATAAGGTCTGAGCGAGCGCTCGACGCGCTTGGCCCTAAAATGGATGAATTATGGCTGTCGAAATACTTGGGCGCGCATGTATTGCTCCCTCTGTTGCTAATGTACAGGAATTGCTTCTTCTTCTGAAAGAAGAAAGGTGTGCAGTTACTTCGATACCGAGTGACCGTTGGAATATGGCGCGATTCTGGCACCCTGCAAGAAGTGTCCAAGGGAAAGCTTACACGTTTTCGGCCGGCGTTATCGATGACGTTTATGGGTTCGATCCTGCCTTGTTCGGTCTATCGGCGCGTGAGGCTGCGCAGATGGATCCGCAGCAGAGAATTTTGCTTCAAACGGTGTGGCGCGCTCTTGAGGACGCTAGGATAGATGTGCCGCTCCTCGCGCGCGAAAGGGTCGGAATCTACATCGGGGCCTCGTCGCTAGACAGTGGCAATCTTCAGGTTGCTGATCCCGCCTCTGGAAGCCCTCACTTCATGACCGGCAACACGCTGTCGATCATATCGAACAGAATCTCCCATATCTTTGGTCTGCAAGGCCCAAGTATGACAATTGATACGGCGTGTTCTTCATCGCTGGTCGCACTTCATCAGGCAAGAAGAGCTCTTGAAAATGGCGAAATCGACACCGCAATTGTGGGTGGCGTCAATCTCTTGTTGCACCCTTTTTCGTTCATTGGCTTCTCTCAGGCTAGGATGCTCTCACCGGAAGGTCTCTGCAGGGCATATGCCGAAAATGGCGAAGGATACGTCCGTGCGGAAGGTGCTGGCTCTGTCGTGCTGCGGCGTGCCGACCGAGTTGCTCGCGAGGGAGGCCGCAGCTACGCAACGCTTCTCTCGACCGGCGTAAATTCTGCAGGCAGAACGAACGGCATTTCACTGCCATCGAAGGAAGCGCAGGCGGAGCTCTTGAGCTCGATCTACGGCGAAAATGGAATTGATCCAAACGATCTGGCTTTTATTGAGGGGCATGGCACGGGCACCAAGGTTGGTGATCCGGCAGAGCTGTGGGCCATCGGGACAGTCCTCGGGAAAGGCCGCGCCAAGCCGCTGCCAATCGGTTCGATCAAGTCCAATATTGGACACGCAGAACCGGCATCGGGTATACTTGGCCTTATAAAAGCGATATTGGCGCTCGAAAACGATGTCTTGCCGGCATCGCTTCATGCCGATGTACTCAACCAGAACGTTAATTTCGAAGATTTAAATATTGAAGTGAACCGATCCACGCGCGCACTGGAGCGGAGTGACAAGCGCCGACTTGCCGGGATTAATTCCTTTGGATTCGGCGGTACAAACGTTCACGTGGTCATTTCGGACCCTCCAAAACGGGCAGTCGAAGTTGCCGTGCCGTTCAGCGGAATGTTTGTTATTTCCGCGCACACTCCATCGGCACTTCAATCGCTGCTTCGCGACTATGACGCTCGGCTCTCGTCATCCGACGATGACGAGGTCGAGGCGATTGTTGCCGCCACCCATGATATGTCGCTCAGACATCGCTTTGCTGCCCTTGGCGCCAATTCCGGCGATATAGCAGACGTGATATCATCCTACTTGCAGGAAGGAAAAGCTGATCAGGCTCAGGTTGGCGAAGTGCCAGGCCGGGACGTTAAAACGGCGTTCGTCTATGCGGGGAATGGATCCCAATGGGCAGGAATGGGATTGGACGCCTATCAGGCAAATGCCGCGTTCAGGGCGAAGTTCGATGCCTTTAGCGAGATGTTCGTAAGCCAGGTCGGTCTCGATCTATCGGCACTGATAGGATCTGTTGATCTTGAGCAGGACCTGCGAGATACTCGCGTGGCGCAGCCATTGCTGTTTGCCGTGCAGGCCGCACTGACGGATTGCCTGGTTGAAAAGGGTATCAAGCCTGAGGTTGTGTTTGGTCATTCCGTTGGTGAAGTGGCAGCTGCTTACGCGGCGGGCATTTTGACGGCAAGGGACGCGGTTGCGATTGTCGCAATCCGGTCCAGACACCAGCATTCACTTGCCGGCAAAGGTGCCATGGCGGCTGCCGTCATGTCGGAGGCGTCGGCGCTTGCTTTCGCGAAGGAGCACGGTCTCGACAACATCGTCGTAGCCGGTGTGAATGCGCATAATTCCGTGACCATTTCCGGTCCTGTCGAAGACGTTCGTCAGTTCAAGTCTCTTTCGCAGATGTCACGCCATGTGGTGCATGTCCTCGATATCGATTATCCGTTTCACCACCCAATCATCGACAGTGAGCGGGAGGCGTTTCTCCGGGATATCCCCAAGCTTACACCGAAGTCCGGCCACACAGTCTTCATTTCAACTGTCACCGGAACAGAGATGGAAGGCGATGAACTTGACGCGGATTACTGGTGGAGAAATGTGCGCGAGCCAATCGCGTTTGAGGCAGCGGTTAGTCTTGCTGTTGCAAAGGGATGCAATCTCTTTCTCGAAATTTCGCCCCGGCCAATTCTATCTAACTATGTGATCGAAACTGCAAAGCAGCAATCCGCAGCTGCCGCGGTATTGCCGACGCTCAGTCGGTCTGGCCGGGAAGCGGGTTCCGATCCCGTTACAACCATTGCACTGCGCGCCGTCGCGCATGGTGTCAGCGCCCAACAGAGAAATGAGTGCGTGCCAGCGATCGATCTGCCGGCAATTCCTTTCGAAACGGTGAGCTACCGCACGACGCCGACGACGGACGGGATTAATCTTTTCGGCCGTGATGGCGCTGATGGCGGCTACACCCTTCTGGGTTGGCGCAACGATCCAAATTCCTCCGTCTGGAAGAACCATCTGGACGCACAGCTGTTTCCCGACTTGGCGGGGCATGTCGTCGACGGAAAATCCATTTTGCCTGGCAGCGCGTTCATTGAGATCGCAGTCCAGGCTGCGCGGCAGTTTTTTGGTGCTCAGGAAGTCGAGATTACTAATCTTGAAATCTTCCGACCGCTCGAATTGCGCGAGACGAAAATTGTCGAACTATCCACCAGGCTTTCGCCAGAGACCGGTTTTATCGAAATTGCGTCACGCGAATATCTGAGCGACAATGATTGGACAACACACGCCACTGCACGCAGCCGTAAGCCGGCGGATCAGTTGGGTGCGGCGAGACTGCGACCATCCAACGGAAAAATCCACAAAATTGAAGGCGACGAAGCTTATCAGACGGCACGCAGTTTCGGCCTGGATTACGCCGATTGTTTTCAGCTCCTCAAAACGGCTGAGGTGCATGACAGAAAGCATGTAGTCGTTGAACTACAGCCGGCCGCCAGTCCCGTCCATCCATATCTGAGCTATGGGCTCGATCCGGTGTCTACCGACGCTGCGTTTCACGGCCTCGTTGCACTTTTTGGCTCGCTGACCGGTGAGGCAGACGGTGCGCCTTACATTCCTGTGCGATTTGGGTCCGTCTGCTTTGCATCATCGGAAAAGCCAGTAACGCGCGCTGTCATCGAGATACAGCGTTTCAGTCCTCATAGCCTCAAGTCGCGCATTGACCTGATCGCTACCGATGGATCGCTGGTTGCGTCACTCGACGATTGCAGATTCAGGCGAACGTGGCTGCGACAGCACGCAACTCTTGAAACGGTTACTTTTCACTATGAAGCGGTGCCGGGAACGATCGACCTCGCCGCCGCCACCAAATCCTCCATGGCGGAGGGAGCAGGATATCTGCCAACAGTTGATCCAACTCCGGTTGGGGATGCCACGCTAATTCTCAATGCCGCAGTCCTTCGTGCGTCTTTTGACATAGGTCACCTTCTTGCCGATGAGGAGCACATCGTCTCCCTGGCACTTTTGCCGGGCGATCAGGAATTCAGGTGCTACCTCACGAGCTGCCTTTATGCGCTCCAGGATGCGGGAATTGCACAGCCAACCGACAAGGGGTGGATTCTACCAGAGCGATGTGATCTGCCGTCCATTAACGATCTTCTCAGGCAGATTAATGCGCGCTTTCCAGACAGGGTCGCCGAAGCCGTTCTCGTCAACGATGTGTACCGGGAGGCGATGGACCGGATTTCCGGTCAGTCATCTTTGCAAAAAACGGAAAGCTCGGTGTTCCTGAGCGACGCAACACTCGATCACGTTCGGCATCATACCGCCCTGGCAAGACAGCGCGAAGCGCACGTCCTGTCAGCAGTCGAAGCAGCTCTACGCGAGGTTCAACCGGGTGATGGCTTCGCGGTCGTCGAACTTTGTGCGGTATCGCCGGCGTTCACTCAGCGCTTGTCACAGCTGGTAGCTCGCAAAGGTGGGACGCTTACTGTTGCTGAGTCCTCGGAACATCTACGTCGTACTCTGGAGATAGCTTTCGAGCGCAACCCGTCCATCTCGTGTTTGGACCTCGAAAACTCCGCTGCCGCATTAAGGGCAGATCTTGTTGTCAGCGCCAGCGGCGATACCTTCGGGAAAGTGAGCCGCGACAGACGTTTGCAGGCGATTATGCGCTCTGCCGCTTCGAGCGGCGCAACCTTCGCCGTTGTCGATATGGCATCATCCAGCTTTGCGGATTTTATCTTCGGCCTGACAGATGGCTGGTTCTCCAACAGCGTAACGCCTGAATTCCCAATTGGGCAATTCGCTACGGAGGATCAGTGGGGCCAGCTGTTAGAGGATTTCGGCTTCTCCACCATGAATGTGAAGCAGCGAGACCATGCCGATGGTGCGTTGCTGTTCGTCGAGGCTTCGGCCGCTGGTCATCGTCCTGCGGCTTACGCCAACCAGAGCTCGTTTGAGAGCATTGTAGAAATCGCGCACCAAAGCGCCGGTTCCTTCCCCGACTTCGATGCGCTTCCTTTGACCGCCGATAGTGCCGAGACCGCATTCGATGCGTATCTGGCTGAAAGGCAAGGCACACTGGCATTTGTGTTTGAGGTCTATCGCGGAGGCTGTGGGTCTGAAAGCTTGCAGGACTCGGTTCAGATTCTCAGCGCTCTCGCAGAGGCTGCACGGAGACGCATGCGGGTTATTGGCTCGCCACTAAGGATACGGCTCGTCGTACTTGCCGAAGGCGGTTCGCCCGCCGGATCGGCAGCGCCTGACGCGGTCGCAAGCGGGCTTTGGACATTTGTCCGCACCCTTGAGAACGAATATGATGAGATCGAGGTGTTACTCCTTGACCCGGCTGCGGGAAATACGATGCGCTCAAGCGCCGTACTTGCCTTGCTTTCCACGGGTGAACCCGACAGGGAGTGGGTACAGGATAAGAGAACCGGTCTGCTCTCCGTTGTGAGGGCTGTGCCCGGTCACGCAGCAAATCTAGATTTGAAGACGAATGATTTCGAAAGTGCATCCATCCGCCAGCTCGCTGCCGGGCGTATCGATTCAATTTCTTGGGAAGAGAACAAGCTGCCTGCGCCATCTGCTGGGGAAGTCAGCGTCAAGGTCGCGGCAACCGGGTTGAATTTCCGAGATGTTATGTGGTCGATGGGCCTGCTGCCTGAAGAGGCTCTGGAAGATGGCTTCGCCGGCGCCACAATCGGTATGGAGATGTCCGGCAAGATTGTTGCTGTCGGCGATGGAGTTCGTGATCTAGCGCCCGGTGACAAGGTCATGGGCATCGCTTCGCAGGCGCTTTCAACGCATGTCGCCGTGGCGCGAGATGGCGTCACAAGAATTCCGGCCGGTGTCGATCTAGACGCTGCAGCAACCGTGCCGGTTGCGTTTCTCACGGCTTATTATGCGCTCGTGGAACTGGGTCGTATCCGCCAGGGTGATACAATCCTCATCCACGGCGCGGCTGGCGGGGTCGGGCTCGCAGCGCTTCAGATCGCCAAACTTAACGGCGCAAAGGTCATTGCAACGGCGGGAACGGTTGAGAAGAGACGTTTCCTGTCGCTGCTCGGTGCCGACCATGTGTTCGATTCGCGCTCTCTCGCTTTTGTCGGTGATGTCTTGCGCGTGACCGATGGCAAGGGAGTAGAGCTTGTCCTGAATTCGCTTTTTGCCGAAGCGATGGAACGCAGCTTCGAGCTTCTGAAGCCGTTTGGGCGCTTTTTGGAACTCGGGAAACGGGATTATTATTCCGACCGCAAACTTGCCCTCCGGCCTTTCCGACGGAATATATCATATTTCGGGATCGACGCTGACCAGCTTCTGATCAGCGAGCCCGAGCTTACCCGGCGCATTTTCCGCGAGGTGGGGGCGCTCTTTGCCGACGGTAAGCTTGCCCCGCTGCCGTACCGGGCATTCAATTACGATGAGACCGGCCCGGCATTTCGCCTCATGCAGAATGCAGGCCATATCGGAAAAATTATTATCCGGCCGCCGCAGGCCATGCGGGAGACTGTTCAAAAACGCGAACCGCAATACCTCGGGCTGAGCTCGGGCGTTTATCTCGTAGTTGGCGGGATTGGGGGCTTCGGGCTTGCTGCTGCTGACTGGCTTGCGAAACGGGGAGCGTCGCATGTGGCTCTTTGCAGCCGACGTGGTATTCCGGATGATGAAACCCTAACTGCTATGGCGAAGTGGAATGCCGCTGGAGTAGCCTCAAGTGTTCATGCGTGCGATGTCACGAATGAAGTAGCACTCGGTGCCTTGCTCGATAAGCTGCGCTCAACCGGTCCAATTAAGGGCATTGTACACGCTGCAATGGTTCTCGATGACGGGCTTATTGGAAATCTCGATCGCCAGCGCAATAGAGCGGTCATTGACGTTAAAGCAAAGGGTGCAGCAAATCTTGATCGCCTAACTCGCCAAGACAAACTCGAATTGTTCCTTCTTTTTTCCTCGGCAACCACGATGATTGGTAATCCAGGGCAAGCCAACTATGTTGCGGCGAATGGATATCTAGAAGGGCTGGCCAGGGCGCGAAGAGCTGCTGGGCTTCCTGCCCTAGCGGCCGGGTTCGGCGCGATTTCCGATGCAGGGTTCCTGGCACGCAACACCGATGTGAATGATATTCTTGCTCGCCGCATTGGAAAGTCGGCAATGAAGGCAACGAGCGCGCTCAATTTCGTGGAGCGCATCCTTGTGAAGGCTGGCGGTACGACGGACGAAGCCGTCGTTATGGTTGCTGAAATTGATTGGGCAAGCGCGGGGTCGTTGCCGTTGACGGCGCAGCCGTTATTTTCGGCAGTTCCCCGCAACGCCATCTCGAATGCCGGCGCAGGTGACGGTGACAGCATCGATCTTTCTGCTTTGATATTCGGCAAGTCGAGGGAGGAGGCCAGTGGCCTTCTTCATACGTTCCTTGCCGCTGAAATTGCGTCGATACTGAAGGTTGCTGAAGACAGCATCAGGGCCGACAAGGCTCTGAAAGACATCGGTCTCGATAGCCTCATGGCAATGGAACTCGGTGCAAGTTTCCAGCAAAAGACCGGCATAGACATTCCATTTTCGGGCATGGGAGAAGGCGCGACAATCGGTGACATCGTGCAAAAGCTGTATGACAAAGTGACGTCCAGCACCTCAACGGAGGCGAGGGCCGCAGGACAAGAGATGTCTTCAGTTTTGACGACGTTGACGGAAAAACATGGAGCCAACGCGCAGGAACGGAAAACGGCTTAGATGATCGATAATGAGGACGCTGACGGTGGCGTTGCGAAAACGCCGGACACGGGCTACATGGACGCGATGCGCAATCGACATGACGTCGCCGGTAAGAGCCGGCTTGCACGCGTCAACAGGTGGATTCCGCAGCAGGCGAGGGCTCCCAAGCGCTTCGAGGATCTGCCGGAGTACAGGAAGATCCTGGCGCAAAAGGCAATCAGCGAACTAGCCGGCGTCGATAACCCTTTCTACCGTTCCCACGAGAAGGCTGCGGGTGCCACATCCCGCATTGACGGCCGCGAAGTCATCAATTTTGCTTCTTACGATTATCTGGCGACGAACGGCCATCCAGCGGTGCATGAAGCTGCAATTGCCGCCATCGGCCAATTTGGCATATCCGCGTCGGCAAGCCGTCTAGTCGCAGGTGAAAGGCCGCAGCACGGCTTACTGGAGGAAAAGATAGCCGGGATTTATGAGACGGAAGCTGCGGTCTGTTTTGTCAGCGGCTATCTTACCAATTCTACGGTCATAAGCTGCGTCGTAGGCCCAACGGACCTGGTTATCCACGACGAGCTGATCCACAACAGTGTTCTGGCAGGTATCAAGCTATCAGGCGCCACCCGTCGTTTTTTCCGGCACAACGACATTGCCGATCTCGAAAATATCCTCACTGGAATTGAGGGTGATTTTGATCGCATACTCGTGATTGTCGAAGGCGTTTACTCAATGGACGGGGACGTCGCGCCACTCCCCCAACTCGTCAGCCTGCGAACAAAATTTGGCTTTTGGCTGATGGTTGACGAAGCTCATGCACTCGGGGTGTTGGGCGAGAGGGGCCGGGGAACTTTTGAGCATTACGGGGTCGATCCTGGCAATATCGATATATGGATGGGGACCTTGTCCAAGACCGCTTCAAGCTGCGGTGGATATGTGGCCGGGTGTTCACCTCTGATACAGATATTAAAGGCAAATGCTGGAGGCTTTGTTTATAGCGTCGGCTTGCCGCCTGTGCTAGCGAGCAGCGCCCTTGCCAGCCTCTCAATCCTGGAGGACGAGCCGGAGCGCGTTGAGCGGTTGCGAGAAAATGGAAGCCTTTTTCTCGATTTGGCGCGCCGCGCCGGCTTGGATACTGGCACGAGCGGCGGATATTCCGTCGTGCCAGTCATGGTTGGAGATTCGTTGCGTGCCGTTGAGTTATCGAACGCGCTGTTGAAGGAAGGCATCAATGCCCTCCCAATCATCTATCCCGCCGTGCAGGAGGGAATGGCTCGTCTTCGTTTCTTCCTGACGAGTGACCACACCCGCGATCATATCGAGACTGCCGTCAATATGACGGCGGAATGTCTGAAAGACCTGGTGGAACGTAACGTCGGTCTTGGAAATCTCGATTTGCAGCAAGTCGCAAAGATATTCAGCTAACCGGCCCGGATTTGGAAAAGGCTAATGCCTCACATCATCATAACGGGTGGCTCGAGCGGCATTGGCCTGGAGATTGCTCGGATTTACTACAACAGAGGCTACCGTGTTTCGTTGATTGCAAGACGGTTAGAGCTTTTAGTCGAGGCTGCTAGAGAGATTGCCGGGACCGGTTTTGCGGAGAATAGATCGGTATATTTCGCTTCGGCTGATGTGAGTGACGAGTTGGCGCTGACAACGGCGATTAGGGCAGCCGAAGAGCGTCAGGGTCCTTGCGACGTGCTTGTGGCCTCTGCCGGGCGCGTCGATCCGCAGGCATTCGAAGAGCAGTCCGTGTCAGTATTTGAGGCGCAACTGTCGGTCAACTTTATGGGGTGCGTGCATGCTGTCCGCGCGGTCCTCCAAGGCATGAAGAAAAGAGGAAACGGCCGTATTATGTTGGTGTCATCAGGGGCGGCTCTCCTGGGTATCCCAGGCTACAGCGCCTATTGTGCTTCTAAATCGGCTCTTTCTGCCTTCGGCGAGTCGTTACGATTGGAGGTCGCAAAAGCTGGTGTCGCCGTGAGTGTCAGTTTTCCCCCCGATACGATGACGCCCCAATACGAAAAGGAAGTACCATTAAGGCCTGAACCCGCCAGACGCTTGATGGGCACTGTTGCACCATGGCCTGCCGAGAAGGTGGCGGATCGTATTGTAAAGGGCATAGATAGGGGCGCGGCGCAGTTACATTTCGGCGCGGCACTCACGCTGCTTTCATATTTTTCCGCATTCATAAAACCGGTGCTTTACTGGCGCCTGCAGCGATCGCAGTCCTGAATATGGAAACACACCTGTCCAATATCTCGCTTCATCATGATCATCCAGTCGCTCTCGCAGCCCTATCGTTTCTTGTCTCGGCGATCGTCGTTTACCTGACGGACCCGTTCGCTATGCCTCGGCAAATCCGAAGGCAAAATCGCCTGCTGCATAGTCGAGCGCGCATCTTTGTCGAACACCTCGCTCGGCTTCCGATTATTCTTTTCGTCTATTCCATCTTCTTTGCAATCTCGTGGCGGCCACTTTATTGCGGGTTGGGAACAATCAGCTTTTTTGTCATTTTCACCGGCATATCGCGGGTGAAATATATTTTTATTCGTGAACCCATCGTTTTTTCTGACATTGCGCTGGTTGTCGATGTCTTCAAATACAAGAGCATTTTTTACGCTACCAATTTCAACGTGCTGTTCTGGCTGGTGGCGCTTTCTTACGTATTCGGCGTCTCGGCCCTCTTTATGATTTTCGAGCCGTCCATCCTGCCGTCGCAGTATGCCTGGCTGTGGATTTTGATTGGCGCGCTCTTGCCATGTCTCTCAATATTGCTGCTTTTCGTAAAGCCGGTCGGACATTTCGCAGCATCAGTCGCGCAGAGGCTGCTGACAACTTTGAACGTTAAATCCAACACGGCGAGGTTCGGAACCTTTGCTTCAGTCAGCTACCATTTCATGATGTGGCTCGGCATGCGGCGTGAGGCGATTATCGAGGACCTAACCAAGGGCCTGCAAGGCGTCATCCACGATTTGTTGGGCGAGCCCACACGTGAATCCCCCCTGGTTATTTTTTGGCAATCGGAATCCTTCATGGACCTGCGAAATGTTGGGTGTGATGACCTCGATTTGCCGACGATCGATATTTTGAAGGAGCGGGCAGCACAATGGGGCCGCCTCATCAGCGTTTTCGAAGGGGGATATACACTTAGAACTGAGTTTGCGGTCTTGAGCGGACTTCAGCCGGATGACGTCCACGCAGATGCAAGTTACCCCTATCTTCGCGCTTCGCACTACGCGGATATTGTTTGGCCAAATAAGCTTCGCAAGGCCGGATGGCATACGCACTTCATCCATCCTTATGATCGGACCTTTTTTCTGAGGCACAAGGCAATGCCGATCCTGGGCTTTGCCGAAATGACAATGCTTGACGGCTTCGATCATGTTCCTGGTCGCGACGGACCCTACGTTTCGGACATGCGCCTTACGGAAAAAGTTCTGGAGATCGCAAAGACAGTCGACAGGCACCAGTCCACTCTGCTTTTCGTCGCCTCCATGGCAAATCATGGGCCTTGGGAACCGGGTCGCGTCGAGGGCATGACTGATCCGGTCGAGATCTACAAAGAGTTATTGCGAAAAGCAGATGAAGCGCTTGCTCGTCTTGTTGAGGAACTCGACACATATGATCGCCCGGTGTGGCTTGCATTTTACGGCGACCATGCGCCACTGTTGAAGAAGTACGCCGATCCTTTTCCTGATCCGAGAACGGACTATTTCATCGTTCCGCTGGCGAAAGCAAAAGAGACCAAGCATGTCGTAACCGCTTCCCGCATCGAGGCGCCGTGGACGCTATTCGAGACGTTGTTATGGCACGCGCATCTCTACAAGGAGCAGTTCAAGTGAGCTCTCAGGGACCGTATCTCTTTCTTCAGGGACCATCGTCTCCGCTTTTTTCAAATATGGCTGGCCATCTCACTCGCGCAGGCCATGCCTGTTACCGCATCAACCTGAATGTCGGAGACCAGATATTCTGGCGCAGGGGCGGTGCCATGAATTATCGGGGCCGCGCGGAGAACTGGAGCAGCTTCGTTCAACAGTTTGTCCAGGACTATGGCATCAAAACCGTGATCCTGTTTGGTGAGGAGAGGCCTTATCACCGTGAGGCCATCAAGGTTGCAAAGGCTTATGGCGCAACAATCGTTGCAGTGGAAATGGGGTATCTGCGCCCGGATTGGGTAACGGTGGAGCGAGATGGGCTATCGTCCAATTCCCATTTCCCCAACGATCCTGCGGCAATCCTCAAGGCGGCGGAGAACCTTCCTGAGCCGCACTGGACGCGCAGGTTCAACCAGACTTTCCTGGCAGAAGCGCTATTCGATCTCGCCTATTATCTGCCGGCATCTTTTCTATGGTTTCTTTATCCCCACTATCGCTTCCACGGTATAAGTCATCCCCTTCGAGAGTATGCCGGATGGATAGGTCGTCTGATAACCAAGCGCCGTCGCAGTCGTGAGGCCGCCAATTTGCAGCGCCGATTGATGGCGTCGCCGGGGTCTTATTTCGTGTATCCGCTTCAGCTGGAGACAGATTATCAACTGCGATCGCATTCGCCCTTCAACTCGCAGAGGGAGGCGATAGAGTTGGTTCTTCAGTCATTCGCAGCGAGAGCGGACAAAGATGCGCGTTTGGCAGTCAAGACACATCCGCTGGACAATGGCCTTATTTCCTGGCGAAAGGTCGTACAGGCCACGGCAGACCGCTTCAGCATCGGCGATCGTGTCGTGTTTCTCGATGGCGGCGATTTAGGAGCGCTTTTTAGCGGTGCGCGTGGCGTAGTCACTGTCAATTCTACTGCAGCGCTAGCGGCTCTCACGCTTGGAATAAGGGCGAAGGTCCTTGGCTCAGCGGTATATGACATTCCCGGCCTGACGGCGCAGGAAGCGATCGATGATTTTTGGCAGTCAGAGGGGCAACCTGACGAGGCATTAAAGAAGGCATTTTTTCGTCTGGTCGCCTACTCAATTCAGGAGCGCGGTAATTTCTGCAGTTATGATGGTGCAGATGCAGCCGCGAGAGCTATAGCTCGTCGCCTCTTGGAGGGAAGGCTGAACGCCGATAGCGGAGGGGGACTGAGGCGAAAACCAGTCAAGTTGGAAAAGCCAAAAGTATAATATTCACCACTGGTTGAACAATTCTCTCGGTCTGCTTTATTTGAAGTTGTTTGAAACAGCCGATATGGGTATCAGAGGCGGTCATGCATTGCTGTTAAAGCCGAGCTCGGCTTTTCGAGAATTCGTATCAAGGGGTTGCTTTTCGTTGTTAATGTCGAGCGTTTCATGGCTTTTATCTCGAATATTTGCTTTCGGCGGGGTGCAAAAATCCCACCTAGAGCGGCAGGTCGCTCACATAAATAAGTTCGTTCATTACCAGCCATCGGGCGGTCTGCCGCCAGAACACGCGTTCGATCCAACCCGGATGCACATCACATTCCTCATCCCCGACTTCAAACCCGGCGCGGGTGGGCACATGACGATCTTCAGGATCGCAAGCTATCTAGAAAAGTTCGGGCACAATGTAGCCTTCCTAGTTCAAAATCCGAGTGTTCACAAAAGCGGCAGCGAAGCGCTCAAAACGATAAACACCCATTTTCTGCCATTTTCCGGGGAAGTCGAACTTTTCTCCGGCACAACTCCCACGGCCTCTGGCGATGCGCTGATCGCTACGGATCGTTTCACCTGCTATCCGGTGAAGGCGATGGAAAAGTTCAGGCGAAAGTTCTATTTCGTCCAGGACTACGAACCGCTGTTCTATCCGGCCGGCACCGAAGCATTGCTCACCGAAGCCACGTATTCTTTTGGCTTCGACTGCCTTTGTGCGGGAGAATGGCTTCATAAGATCATGTCTCAGAAATACGGACAATGGTCGATGCACTGGCCTCTTGCTTACGATCACGCCGTCTATTCGCCTCGTCTCGAGGAAGCATCAAGGCCCACTAATCGCATTGCTATATATGCCCGCTGGGTGACGCCGCGCCGCGCCGTGGAGCTCGCTTTCATGGCTCTTGAAATTCTGAAGGAACGTGGTGTCGAATTCGAAGTCGACTTCTTTGGGTGGAAGCTCGGCCCCCTTCAGGTGAGCTTTCCCTATCGCGATCACGGCATCCTGGATGGAGCAAAGCTCGCAGAGCTTTACCGTGAAAGTACCTTTGGGGTTGTGTTCTCCGCGACAAATCATTCGCTCGTCAATCGGGAAATGATGGCCTGCGGCCTTCCGGTAATCGATCTCGATCTGGATACCGTGACATCGATTTTCCCTGCCGGAACAATAGCCCTTGCCAAACCCAATCCGCTTGACATCGCCGATGTCATGGAGCGACTTCTCAAAAATCAACAGGAGCGAGAAGAGCTTTCTCTCGCGGGTAAAAGCCACGTCGCCGACCTCTCCTGGGAGAATTCCGCGCGAATGGTAGAAAAGGCCATTCAAGACCGGATCATGTATGGATCAAGTGAGCAGTTACGATGAACAATCTGAAATGTTCGGTCGTCATCCCTGTGAAGAACGCGGTGCGCATACTGCCGGAAGTTATCGATCGGGTGCTTTCCCAGAAAACAGAATGGCCGTTTGAGGTCATCGTTATCGATTCCGGTTCTCAAGACGGCACGGCTGAATATCTGCGCAATCTAGACACGGTTCGTCTCATTGAGATTTCACCATCCGATTTTGGGCACGGTAGGACCCGAAACCTCGGTGTGAGTATCTCGAGCTCACAGTTCGTTGCGTTTCTAACTCATGATGCTGTTCCGAAAGATGATTTTTGGCTCGCAAATCTCGTCGCTGTTGCGGAGACCGACACGCAGATCGCCGGTGTTTTCGGCCGGCATGTCGCTCGCGATGACGCATCACCTTACACAAAGTACGATCTTGATCGACACTTTGACGGTTTTGGAAAATTGCCGCTAGTCCATAGTCGGGCGCTTGACGAGGCGCGCTACGAGACCGAACAGGGCTGGCGCCAGATTATGCATTTTTATTCAGACAACAATTCCCTCATGAGAAGGTCAGTCTGGGAGACGATTCCTTATCCAGATGTGGAATTTGCAGAAGACCAGCTCTGGGCAAGAGCGGTCATAGAAGCAGGATATAAGAAAGCCTACTGTGCCGATGCGGTAGTGATACATTCTCACGACTACGGATTGCGTGAGCAATTCAGCCGTGCGTTTGACGAGTCGCGGAACTTCCGAAAGTATTTCGGCTACCTGCTCAGTCCGACACCATTCCATCTGTTTGAAGCAATTTACAGATTCACAATCGAAGCCTTTTCGCAGGATCTTGATCCTCGGTATGGAAAGTTGCGCCGTCGCGACAGGCTGAGACGGGCGCTGCAACGGTCGATGTTGGTTGCTGGCCATTGCGCCGGCGCAAATCATGAAATTTTTCCGGCCTGGTTAGCCAGGCGTATGTCTCTTGATGAAAAGCTTTTTAGGTCTTAGCACGGTGCCTTTGAATAAGAACGGATTTCAGATGATGATAACGTGGGCGCGGAATTTCGCGCTGGAGTGCTACAGGCGCTTGCAAGATGTTCGTCGCCGCGGCGAGCCCCAACGCGATATGACGCCTGAGGACGAGGAAAATCTTCGCAAAACGCTCAATTTTTCCTTCATGGCGGATGCGCAGAACATTCGCATGATGTCTTGCTTCACACCCGAGAGCCGCGAAGAGTTTGCCGTGAAAACAGGCTCGCTCGTACTTTATCCACCGGCTGAAGCTATTGCGATAAAGCTTCAGGAGGAGGAAGCCGCCTTGCGGGCGGCGCCTAAAGGTTATTCGCTGAAACAATTGAACGGGATAAACATTGGCTGCGGGGACAGGCGGATAAGCGAGTATCTGACGCCCGTTGACATTATGCGTGAGGATGAAGGGTCGAGCGGCGCACACCACGCATTTTTGAAGGATGCCATTCTTGCCAATCCCGAAGATTTGCCGTTCAAGCTAGAGAGCCTAGACTATATTGTCGCCTTGCACATGTTGGAGCACGTATCTGACCCAGTCGCCGTGCTAATGCATTGGGGAAGTGTGCTGAAGCCCGGTGGTGGTATAGGGCTGATATTGCCTGACTATCGCTATACCTGGAATGCGGCTGGCGATCAAAGCCAGTTCGGCCACAAGTGGAATTCGAGCGCAGAGATTTTCAGGCGTCTTTTCACTGAGGCGCTGGCCGATCACTTTGAAATGGAAGTTATCGACACATTGCCTCGAAAGATTAGCTTCGACGTCGTTTTGCGGAAGAAAGGCACGTTCGTTCCTTTTTCCATATCCAATGCCACGAGTTTGAATTCCGGCGCCCAACTGGCCGCGTCTGGCAAGATGATCGGTAACTCCGAGGTCCAGACCTGATTAAACAGCGATAACGAGACGCGCAGAGGCAAAAGGACCAAGTGAATGTACTTCAACGTCTATTCCGACACTGGCGAGACGATCGAAGGATATTTGATCCCTGATGGCTTTTCCACGAAGCCGACCATAACGGTGACGTGTAATTCGCAGACATATGGGCCATTCCCGTGTAACGTTTTTCTCGAAGGGCCGCTTAAACATGGCCACCACGACACAGGTGTCGTTGGCTTCCGCTTGGACGGTGAAAATGTGCCAGGGCTCCCAGGTTCATCGGACGTTCTCATTGCGGACGACGAGACCGGCTTTGTTATCTATCAGAGATATGACGCCAACCGACACGTTCCCAAACGTGTGTTCCGTCTCGAAACCCAGTTCGCGCCGCATAAGGAATTGGACAACAGTCTGAAGGACCACTTCCAATTTCATGCTGGCAGCGCTGAGCTATATGGCGGAGAAACCGTCCGCCAGATGCTGGAGATAGTCAATCAACCGTCGACCTACGTAAGCGGCCGAGTTTTGCTCAGGACGGTGCATCGCTACTTTACTGATGAAACCCTACGAATCACGTCCCTTAGAGACCCATTCTATGAGTTGGCCATAAGGCTCCTGACTGTCGCTTCTCATAAGAAGCGGCCACTAAAGTTCATGTCCGAGCGTGACATGATTCTCTTCGAGCCAGCGATGCAGCACTTCTCGGACACCAATTTTAGCGATCCTCAGGCTATTAAGGCAAAGGTACTCAGCGCACACAAAGACGTGCTTTCCCTTTTCGAGTCACCGTTCACGCACCAGCTGGTGGCGACCAACCCAACAGAAAAAATATCCCGTGATGGTGTGTCTAGTGCTCTTGATGCGCTTTCGCAGTTCACAATTTTCGATCCTCACGAAACCGATAGCGACATAGCGGATGCAATTAGTGAGAGCACCGGCATAGCGCGCGATGACATCGCTTTCTCGCCGGTCCGATCACCTTTCCTTGAAATCGCAAACATCTTGAGAGAGATCAAGATCCTGGAGCATGTGCTTGAAAATGATCTTATTCTGTTGCACTTCATTCGGAAAGCAGAGCAGAGAGCGAAATCATAACTGTTCTTCCAATATGCGATTTCCAGCGCATGCCTTAGTCTCTGGCATTCATCCGCTGTTGTCGGTATAAACTTGTGGCTGCGTCGCCACCGTAAAACCAAATGGCGACTGTATTGGATCGTTAGATCGACCCAGAATTCGAACGGAGTGGTTTTCAATTTGCCCTCGATATGTCGGAGCGACCAGTCTTGGATAGGCGTTAGATATGAATGTTGAGGTTGGTCACCTGAGCCAAGCGAATGGTGATGTTGATCTGGTATCCGCTGTGGTGGACGATGATGACGAGTTCGGCGAAGGCAAAGGGTTCTTTACTAAGAAAAAATCCTTTTTACTTTTCGTTATTTTGCCTAGCATTCTGGCGGGCATCTATTACGCCTTTTTTGCAAGCAGCCAGTATATTTCTGAATCGCGGATGGTTGTACGTACGATCGGGGTAAGCGAGCAATTCGATACATCCGAGAAACGCGATGGTCGATCCATCATCGGTGGCGATTCGCTCACACAAGATTCGTATATAGTCGCCAACTATCTGGAATCGCCGCAAATGGTGCGAATCCTCAACGAGCGTATCAAACTCCACGACTTGTTCTCAAAACCGGAGATTGACTGGTTCTCGCGTCTGCCCGCCGGTGCGAGATTTGAGGATTTACACAAATATTGGACAAGCCAGGTCGATACATATGTCGATGGTCCATCAGGAATTATCGTTTTAACAATCAGAGCCTATTCGTCAGCCGATGCCGTGACGATCTCAAAGGCAGCTATGCAGGCTGCCAACGAAATGATTGATAACATTTCTGAAAAAGCGAAACATGATCTGATTAGGCGTGGCGAAGTCGATATGGATGTCGCACTCGCGGAATACCGTAAGGCATTAGATGACCTGCGAGAGTACCAGAACAAGACTGGCATCCTCGATCCCTTGGCCTCAGCCAAGATGTCGAATGCGGTCATTGCCAAGTTGACCGAGCAAAAGCTGACACTAACAGTCACTCTGAACTCGTTGACGGCGGCTGGCGCTGACAATTCGGCGCGCGGACGAGAACTAAAGCGCACCATAGAAGCCATAGACGATCAAATCAGGCTGCGACAGGACAGCGTCGCAGGGTCCACCACACCTTCAACTGGTGTCCAACTTTCAAGCAGCATGACGGAGTTTTCCCGACTGGAGACGCAGCGGATCGTTACGCAAGCGCTCTACGAATCAACTGTGCGCAATCTGGACACAGCCAAGTCCACCGCGCTGAAGCGGACGACGTTCATCTCGATTTTCTCGGACGCGCAAATCCCGGAGGAATCACGCTATCCGCAACGTTTCTCCCAGTGGCTGATCATCTTTGGGGGCTTGCTGACCTTATGGATGACAGCAACGCTCATATGGATGTCCGTCGAAGACCATCGGGTGTAGGAATGATCACGCTGGATCGAGTGACGAAGTACTATAAGACCGCCGCGCACCGACGTTACATCCTTCGAGATCAGACTATGCACTTCGAAGCGGGCCGTTCCTACGGGCTGCTTGGCGTGAATGGTGCCGGCAAATCAACGACAATGCGGCTGATATCGGGTGCCGAACTGCCGAATTCCGGCCGCATAAAGCGAAACGTTCGAGTGTCGTGGCCACTAGGTTTTGCCAATGGCTTGAACAATCAATTGAGCGGCAAGGAAAACCTTAAATTCGTCGCGAGGGCCTATGGAGAGGATTTTCGCCGCGTCCTTAGGTTTGTTGCGGACTTCGCAGAGATCGGCAGCTATCTGAACGAGCCTCTTAGAACCTATTCTTCCGGCATGATGGCGCGGTTTGCCTTTGGTCTCTCCATGGCGATCGAATTCGATTGCTACCTGGTCGATGAGATCACTGCGGTGGGTGATTCTAACTTTCAGAGACGTTGTCGTGAGGCCTTCCGGCAGCGGCGGGAGAAGTCAGATGTCATTATCATTTCGCACGATATGGACACAATCAAGGACTATTGCGATGTTGCTATAGTTTTGATTGACGGCCACATGGTGCAGTTTGATAGTGTTGAGCAAGGTATCGCCACCTATATGCGCCTAAATCGCTAGCAGCTAGTGGCAGGGGAAACACGTGACGGATAGTAATCAGATTGTTCAGCAAGGTGCATTATCGGCATCTGAGCGCCGGCAGAAAATGGCATCCGCTCTGAGCGCTTACGCTCGCATGCTGACATTTGAAAACCGCTCGCGTCGCAACCTATATCGTCTGGCGGGCCTTGCGCCGCGCACGCGTGACAAAGTTTTCTCGATACTTATCCTCGTTTGTTTCGTGCTGACTTTTATCATCCCGATGATAGCAAGCACGGTCTATTACGTTTTTATCGCAAGCCCGCGATACGCGTCCGAGGTGCGCTTCGTACTTCGCTCTTCCGCTCCAATGTTGAGCCGGGACCGTTACTCGAGTTCCACCGTCGAGCCAAAAGCAAAGATCGTGCAGGACACTGCCGTTCTGCTCAATTATATCGATAGCCCCGCTATGGTGCAGGATCTTGAAAAGAAGGTCTCGCTGAAGGACTACTTCGCCAGCGATGATATCGATCGTCTATCGCGGCTGAAAGCGGATGCCAATCAGGATGAGATCCTGAAATATTGGCGGAAGCATTACACGGCATCTGTAAATCCAAAAAGCGGAATCGTCGAGCTTGAAGTCGCTGGGTATACTGCTCAACAGGCCCGTGACCTGCTGGAGCTTGTGCTTCGCCTGTCGGAACAACAGGTTAATAGGCTCAGCTCAGGAATGTGGGATGATCTGTTCCGAGCTACGCAACAGGATGTCGATAGTGCCACGCAGGAGGTAGGCGATCTGCGTGGGAAGCTCCGCGACATTCAGAATTCAAGTGGAATCTTTGATTTGGATATGTCAGCAGAGCGGCTCAGTACCGTTTTGACCGGAGTTGAAGCAAACATCGCTGATCTAGAAAGCCGCCGCAACGCGCTCATTCAAACTATAGGGCAGGGTTCGCCGCAGTTGTCCGAAATCGAGCGCCGGTTAGATGGCCTAAAAGCAGAAGCAGCACGGTTGCGAGACAGCGCTGCGAGTGCGCAAAAGGATAGTCTATCAGGAAATGCGACAGCATTCGAAAATGCGCAGCTCAATCTGAAGCTTGGAGAAGACAAGCTGAAATCCGCTATTACTGATCTTGAAAAGGTCAAACTCGTGAGCTCTTTGCAGCTTGTTTACGTGGATAATTTCACCCAGCCCACTTTGCCTGATTTTCCAAAGTATCCTAAAGTTGCATTAAACTTGTTTCTTGCTCTGCTGATCTTTGCGGCGATTGCTATGTTTGCGTGCGGTACGCTGTTTCTGGCGAGGAAAAAACTCGACTAGTGCTTACTTAAGATCGCGAAGGTGACTAAATATGCAAGTAAGATTAGCCCGCTGATGAGCTTAAATATGGAGCGGTCTGCGCGTTATCCCAGTAGGGACAGAGAGAAGGCATCAATAAAAGAGGCATTAAGGCGCAAGCTTAACGTAATGCACGCAGTCATATTACGCGATATTCGTAGCCGGTACTTTGATCATGGTCTTGGTTTCCTGATTGTTCCGCTGTTTCCGGTGGCGCATATGGCGATGCTTCTCGCAATCTATAAGGTAATGGACAGACAAGCGGTGTTTGGAGACGATCTCGTTCTGTTTTTTGCCACTGGTCTCATTCCCGTGCTTATGTTTACCTATGTTTCACGCTTTATGTCGGTGTCGCTTCTAGCAAACAAAGGAATGCTCGCTTTCCCAGTTGTGAAATTGTTAGATATCATCATAGCGAGGTCTGCCTTGGAGTTGGTTGGTGTCGTGCTAGCAATTTTTTTTATGACTGCAATCATATTATCTGTCGGCTCCAGTCCGGTTCCGAGGTCGATGATCGATGTAATATCAGTTCTCGCGCTGGTTGCTGTCCTATCGGTCGGAGTGGGTATCGTAATAAGCGTTGTTTCTGCTTTGTGGCCGTTCTTCGCGATGTTTTATTCTCTTTTTACCGCAGTGATTTACATCAGCTCAGGCGCTCCGATTTATTTGCACTCTTTTCCTGATCTGGTTGCGTATTACTGTTCATACAATCCAGCTTTTCACGCCGTCGAGTGGATGAGATCTGCCTATTATCTCGGTTATCCTGCCTATCAGTTGAGCAAAACTTATCTCGCGGGCTGGGCATTTGGAAGCCTAGCCATCGGTCTTTTGATGGAACGTATGTTGAGACGTTTCATACAAACGTAACTTCTTATGCGGATTTTGATGTATCGTGCCAGCGATTCCAGCAAGTTGGGGACAAGCATTTCGCTTAGTCGCGGCCAGCGGGGTCGATCGAATCGCCGTGGCCTCATTCAGCGCAAAGTTTCGAAGGTGTTACTGCGCTGAATATGTCAGCGGCAAACTCATGGAATGGGCAGAGAAACAAGGAATTGCCTTTAACCATATCCAGCCCGGAAAGCCGCAACAGAACGCCTATGTCGAGCGTTATAACCGCACTGTACGGCATTAGTGGCTCGACCAGAACATCATCGAAAGCATTGAGGAGGCGCAGGAGTTCGCCACCACGCACTGGTTATGGACGTATAACAACGGACTGGCCAATACGAGCATCGGCGGCATCACGCCCGTACAGAAAATGGCTGCGTGAATTCTACTGCAGAGCCCCGCTAGAAACGGGAGGATGACCGGCGTCATCGGACTATGTAGTGGAGATGAAAGTGCCCAACATGCGGCCGACCGGCTGGGCGTGTGCAGGCCGACGTTGTACGACTGTAAAGAACAATACGGCCTCGGCAATGCCCTCGGCATCTCCGTCGTGTTTTCACATACGGACGGACGTATTCCGTAACCGGTGTTTCGGTCCCACATTGTCCTTCGCTGCCTGATCTGTAATCGAGGTTTCCATGGATCATGAACGGGATTTTCTCCATGGAGACCTCATTGGAGTTTCTTACATCCAGGAAGCCTGGGCGTGAGGTTCACCGGCATTGGCCAAACGAGGTCAAGGCGAAGATCGTATCAGAGAGCTTGAGACCTGGCACGACGGTCAATGAAGTTGCGCAACGATATGGATTGCGAGCCAACAGCCTTTCAACCTGGCGGACGATGGCGCGACAGGGCAAGCTGATCCTGCCAGCACCGGAGGATGCGGTAGAGTTCGCGGCGGTGATCGTCGATCCGCCTTTTCCGGAACTGCCGCCTAAAACGGTTGGTCGCCCCGAGATCGTCCTCCGCCCCATCACGATCCGTCTTGAGGAAGGCGCGTCTGAAGCCCGGATCGTCTCCATAGCTCGTTCCCTGGCAGCGGCGACATGATCTTTCCATCGAACCGCGTGCGGATCATGGTGGCAACCAAACCCGTGGACTTCCGCAAGGGGCATGATGGATTGACGGCACTGGTGAAGAACGAACTGCACAAGGACCCGTTTACCGGAACAGTCTTCGTGTTCCGGCTCCGCAAGGCGGATCGGCTGAAGCTGATCTACTGGGATGGCTCCGGTATCGTGCTGGCCTACAAACGGCTTGAAGAGCACACGTTCACTTGGCCAGGTATCAAAGATGGATTGATTACGCTGACCCACGCCCAGTTCGAAGCCCTGTTTGCGGGCCTTGATTGGCGGCGGGTTCATGCCGTCCAGACGAGAACGCCGCAGACCGTCGAATAGCTGCGGCAAGATGACTCAGCACGGCAAATTCCAAAGGCAAATCGGCGCGGGATTTGATAGGTTCCAGCCATGCTGGACGCCGCCGATCTTCCCGATGATGTTGCCGCCCTGAAGGCGATGCTGATTGCAGCCCAGGTACGCGCGGCAGACAAAGACGCCCAGATAGCCAGTAAGGAAGAGCATATCGCTCGCAAGGACGAGCGGATCGAAAGGCTTGAGAAGCTCGTCGCAGCCTTCAAGCAGGCCGCCTTCGGACGCAAATCCGAGAAGACCGATCCCGACCAGTTCGATCTGGCCCTGGAAGACCTGGAAACGTCCATGGCTTCCATCCATGCCGAGGATGAAGCAGACCCTCCCACTGGAATCAGGATTGCCAAACCACGCGCGATCAATCGTGGCTTTCTTCCAAAACATCTTCCCCGTGTGGAGGAGGTGATCGAGCCGGAAAGCTTGATCTGCGCCTTCGGTGGTTGCCTTCATTGCATTGGGGAGGATGCCTCCGAGCGGCTGGATGTCGTCCCGGCGCAGTTCCGAGTTATTGCCACTCGCCGTCCCAAATATGCGTGCCGTGCCTGCACCGAAGGCGTCGTTCAGGCCCCGGCTCCAGCGCGGCTGATCCAGGCAGGACTGCCGACGGAAGCGGCCGTCGCCCATGTGCTGGTCTCCAAATATGCAGACCACCTTCCGCTTTACCGTCAGGCCCAGATCATGAGCCGTCAGGGCATCGATCTCGACCGATCAACGCTGGCTGACTGGGTCGGTCGAGCATCTTTCGAATTGCGTCCCGTCTTCGATGCATTGATCGCCAACCTGAAGCGCTCGACCAAGTTGTTCATGGACGAGAACCGTGCCCCGGTTCTCGATCCCGGCTCGCGTAAGATCAAGACCGGATACTTCTGGGCGCTGGCCTGGGATGATCGACCTTGGGGCGGCGGTGCTCCGCCCGGCGTCGCCTTCACCTACGCTCCCGGGCGCGGTGGCATTCATGCCGAGCGGATACTCCAGGGCTTCTCAGGCGTCCTGCAGGTGGATGGCTATGCCGGATACAACAGGCTGATAGCACCTGAGCGAATTGGCCCGGACATTCGGCTCGCCTATTGTTGGGCCCACGCACGTCGCAAGCTGGTGGAGATCACGCGCAACGGCTCAGCACCGATTGCCGAGGATGGCGTCAAGCGGGAGCGGAGAACTGTATCGCATCGAAGCCGAACTGCGCGGCCTCGATCCTGACGCTCGTCTCGCTGGACGGCAAGAGCGATCAGCGCCACCTGTCGCAGACCTGTATAACTGGCTTGTCCATCACCGCGCCCGTGTCGCAACGAAGTCTCCACTCGGCGAGGCTTTGGCCTACATCGCCAAATACTGGGATGGCTTGCAGCTCTTCCTCACCGACGGCCGCATCGAGATCGACAACAACAGCGTCGAGCGAACCATCCGGCCGATAGCCCTCAATCGGAAGAACGCACTCTTTGCTGGGCACGATGCGGGAGCGGAGAACTGGGCAATCATCGCCTCGCTCATCGAAACTTGCAAGCTCAATGCCGTCGAGCCGCTGACTTACTTGACCGCCACGCCCACCGCCATCGTCACCTGCCACAAGCAAAGCCGGATCGATGAGTTGCTGCCTTGGTGCTACCGTGATCAGTCATGTACTTCGAAGACTGCAGTCGGGTAAGCTCTAATCTCTTGCGGGACATATACGATTGCGATAGCCGGGAAGAATGACAATCAATTCAAAATCCAGTGTGATCCGCATCAAAGCTCTCGGCCTACATTGGCGAGGACCCAAGCTCCTGGCATTCGAGGTTTATGATCACGAAGGGCGACTAAAAGGCGTTCGTCCGCTAGGCGGTGGCGTCGAGTTTGGCGAGTCGGCAAAAGATGCAGTTATCAGGGAGTTCAAAGAAGAAATCGACACTGATGTTTCCGTTCTCGCAGGTCCTATGGTCCTTGAGAATGTCTTCGTCCACGAGGGTGAACAACGCCACGAAATCCTATTCATTTTTAATCTCGCGTTTCCCGAAGGAGCGTTTGAAGGCCAAGAACGAATTAGATTTCGGGAGGACGATGGTACCTTAATGGTCGCAGCTTGGTATGATCCGCAAGAGCTCGATGTCGAAGGAAAGCCAGAGCTTTATCCAAAAGGCCTTAAATCTCATCTCATCAGTCGATGATGCTGCGGGCGTGGCACTAACGCTTCCGTCGTGGCCGCAGGCTTCGAAACCGGCACACACTACGTTCCCAAGGTGCGATGGTAACGCCGCTTACCGTATTCCGGCGACATCAGCCGAACCTCATGACCTCTCGCGATAAAAAACCGGCCAAGATGATGAGCAGCACAGTTGGCCTCCATCGCAATAGCGCAGGTTGGTAGCTTCTCGACGAATCCGATCAATGTCTGTCGCCGCATCGTTCGACGGACAACCACAGCGCTGCGGTCATCTACACCAACGACGCTGCAGCTGTTCTTTCCGATGTCGATACCCAGTACGGAAATCTGCATTACTCGGCGCCTTCCCTTCAAGAGAACGACATCATACTCGATGTCTTCGGAAGGGCGGGCCATCCCATAACCAACAATTCGAGGGTATTCCAAGGGAATGGATAATTTTTTACAACGTCAGGGTGTTGACCGAGTAATCATCCAGTAGTTATTGGGTGTGTTCTTTCGCGGCTGTACCGATTCGCCGATCGAGGCGTCGAGCTCCGCGATACAAGTAAAAACTTTATACTTTCAGATGTTGAGCTTTGGCACATGCATCGAAGGAGCGTCATGGTATTCCGCGGTAAAAAAAAGCAATATTTTGAGTTTGTTTCAATTATAAAAAGCAGCGACTTCTTCGATGCTCATTGGTATTACGAAAAATATCCGGATGTTCGCGCTTCCAAAATGGATCCTGCGTTGCACTATTATCTATATGGTGCTCGCGAACGGAGAGATCCTAGTGCAAATTTTTCGACCTCAATGTATCTGAAAGATTATCCGAGCCTGATAGGTACCGGCGAGAACCCAATCGTCCACTATGAACTAATAAAAAACGGCTTAAAGCCCAGCTATTTGGATTCTCCGATGAATGTCAATGGGGCAGATCGTAAGATTCCGAAAATACTGCACCATGTTTGGCTTAGCGATGATGCTGTCCCTGCGCCGCTTTCGCTAAATGTGAGGACATTCCTCAAGCTTCACCCTGATTTCGAGGTCAAGAAATGGAATATAGATAGTCTTGAAGGCGATGAGACACCCTTCCTTCGTGATGCATTGCGAGAAAAAAAGTGGGCTTTCGCAACCGACTATATAAGGTTGAAGGCATTATACGAAAACGGCGGCGTGTACGCGGATGGAGATGTCGCGTTGTATCGGCCGCTCAACCAATATATGCAGTTTGAGTCGGTGTTTTGTTGGGAAAACTATTTTGCTATCGGCCCGCATTTCATGATGGCCGCTCCTCGAAATGCAATTATCGGACGCATTTTAGATGTTTACCGTAGCCGCAAATTTTACGAAAACGAACAGCTAAACCTTACGCCAATTCCTGTGATTGTTACATGGCTGCTCACGACAGAATTCGGCTTGAGACTTGACGGCAGCCGCCAGATCTTAGACGGTGTAAATCTCGTGGAAACCGAGAATGTTTTCACGACGAACTTCAACGATGGGAAATGTGTTGCTGAGCACATGTACTATGGCGGGTGGGTGCCGGAACACAGTACTTCTTATAAAGACGGGTTGATCGACATCGCTAATAGCTGGACTAAAGAAAATTCTGCCTTAAAACTCCAGTTGCGGCGCAAGAAGCGAACTAATCCATTGTTGGAATGGAGTTACTATTTTTTGCGCAACGCGGATATCGCGTTTCCCGCAATGAAGGAGATTGACGGTCTCGAAAATTTCAAGCAACTCAAAAAATTGGCTTTAGAGGGCGTATCAATAGGTCGGCAACAAGTTATTGAGGCCGTAAGAGCCGCCAATCCCTTGAATACTATTTCTAGTTGGCACCTTAAACCGAGGTCCGCGCCTCTTGCACCCGAGTCTGCCACCAGAGAGGTTGTGGAATTTCCTTCTCAACTAACTAAAATTACCAAGAAAAACTCTCATAAGGTCAGCGTGGTAGTGCCAATTTACAACGTTGAGAAATACTTGGTAAAGAGTTTGAAATCTATCCAAGCTCAAGACCATTCTCATATCGAGGTAATCTTAGTTGATGACGGCTCTACAGACAACAGCGGGAGAATCGCCAGGGCAATTACAGAGGTGGATACTCGCTTCAAGTTGTTAGAGAAGCAGAATGGTGGCTTGGGAGATGCTCGCAACTTTGCTATTAAGCATTTGGATTCCGATCTTGTCACTTTTGTCGATAGCGATGATTTTTTGGATGCCAACCATATATCGTTGCTTGAGGCTGCATTCCGTCAAGGTCACGATCTCGCAATATGCGATTTCAAGGTAACGGCCTCTGACGGTCGTCTCATCGAGATTCGTGAACTTAGCAAATTCTGGGGTGAGCCCGACCCTATCACGCAAGCTTTGGTTTCAAATTATGAATGCTATGCTTGGAATAAAATGTATTTAACAGATACATTTACCGATAACGATTTAGCTAGATATTCGCTCGGATGGTTTGAAGACTTAGCACTTACACCTGCTCTAATTGGCTCCGCTAAGAACATCGGATTTGTAGGGGCCGCTACCTACAATTACGTTCAGCGCCCAGACTCAATACTTTCGACTGCGCGTAAAAACGTTGAGCGCAACATCGAGGTATTTGCTGCTTTAGAAATGTTGGGCCGTCACAAAGAGCGCGTTCCGAAAAAATATTGGGATTTGTATGTCAATTGGATGGCACCAAAACACTATTTTTACTGGCGTGTCGCGGCACTTTTACGCGAAAAATCCCACGGAGCGCGAGTAGCTTATTGCGATCTGTTTGCAAACGAACTTAACAATCAAGTTCCGAGCTGGGATACGACAGAGTATATAATGCACTTCATCGAAAATGCATCTACGCCTCATGAAGCGATGCGGCGCAAAAATCTTATTGATGCTTTCAAAGCCAACGATCTATCGTTCTATGGTCTTGTTAACGACCCAGCTGAATACGGTCTTTGAAACATGAAAACGATATTGAATCTTAATCGAATGGATACGAGTAATATCGGGGATTTAAAGACATCGCCTTTCGATTATTTCACACCGGTAGGCTGGCGGGTGCTTCGTAGGGATATACTTGACAGTTTGATTGCAGATCGTAGATCAGCGTGGGAGGCCGACTTCGATATTGCTGATTGTATTGTGATCGGTGGTGGGGGCTTGCTTGATATTGATTATTTTCAAGCAGGACTGCACGAAGTCTATAGGAGGAGGCGAGCTGACCAGAAATTGATCGTTTGGGGAGCTGGCCATAACCACTATAATCTCGCGAATTGGTCTTCAATTCGTCACCATGTAGACTTGATCCCATATAACTATACAGTAATCGGGTTGCGGGACGTGAGTGACACATACGATTGGGCGCCGTGTCCATCGTGTATGGATTCAGCTTTTGATGAGAAATTTGAAACTAAAAATGATGTAATCCTTTATAAACATGTCGAAACAGAAATCGGAGAGTACGAACGTAACCTACTTCCGCATGACATTAAGATTATTGATAATTACACGCCTTTTGAAAAGGTAATCAGAGACCTTGGTGAATCTGAGTTAATTCTTACCAGCAGCTTTCATGGTGCTTATTGGGGTACTTTATTGAAGCGCAAAGTTATCGCTTTTCCCTTCTCTTCAAAATTTTACGGCTTAAAGCACGCTGTTCCACTGTGTGATGTTCGAGATTGGGGCCGGTTTAGCAAGTTGGCGTATTCTCACCCAGACGCACTCGACGAGTGCAGAACTGCCTCACGCATATTTTTTGAAAAATTTATAAATCTACTGTGAAAGGCCATTGTGCGGTTGCCAATCGGCTCTGTAATTGCGTTGCGTAGGCAAGCCTTTTTTGCCGTTGGTGGAGTGTTGGTCATTGACCTACCACTGAAGTCGACGTGACCCCAATAAATTAGGCCATTTAGAACTTGAATTTTCCACTTATGATCCCTGGTGGGAAGAAGAGAAGAATTCGACGAAGGCCTCGAAGTTTTCGGAAGCGCGGATCGCGCTTGTTTTGAAGCAGGCGGAGGGTGGCACGCCGATCGGCGAGGTCTGCCGCAAGGCGGGCATTTCGGACGCGACGTTTTACAATTGACACAAAAAATTCGCCGGTCTGATGCCCTCGGAGATGAAGCGGCTGCGACAGCTTGAGGAAGAGAATGCCAAGCTGAAGCGGATTGTTGCCGACCTGTCGCTGGACAAGCTCATGCTGCAGGATGTGCTTTCAAAAAAGCTTTGAGGCCTGCCCGCAAGCGCAAGCTTGTCGACACGTTGAAAGTGGATTGGGAGGTTTCGATCCGGCGTGCATGCTCGGTGTTGAAAGTCGACCGGTCGCTGTATGTCTACGAGTCCAGGCGCGGTGAGCAGTTGAAGCTGAAGATCAAGGACATCTGCCAGACGCGGGTACGCTACGGCTACAGGCGTGTGCATATCCTTATCAAGCGTGAAGGCTGGCCCGTGAACCCGAAGCAAATCTATCGTCTTTACAATGAGATGGACCTCCAGCTCCGCAACAAGGTTCCCAAGCGCCGGGTCAAGGCGAAGCTGCGGGCTGACCGCACGGAGCCGACCCATTCCAACCATGTCTGGGCTATGGATTTCGCTCATGACCAGTTGGCCACGGGTCGCAAGATAAGAGTTCTGACGGTTGTTGATACCTTCTCTCGCTTCTCGCCAGTGGTGGATGCTCGCTTTAGCTACAAGGGGGAGGATGTCAATCAGACACTGGAGCGGGTCTGCCGGCAGATCGGATATCCGGCAACCATACGTGTCGATTATGGCAGCGAATTCATCTCGCGAGACCTTGATCTCTGGGCATATCACAAGGGTGTCGTGCTCGACTTTTCGCGACCAGGCAAGCCGACGGACAATAGCTACATAGAGAGCTTTAACGGAAAGTTCCGTGCGGAGTGCCTGAACGCCCACTGGTTCATGAGCCTTGACGACGCATGGGTAAAGATGGAGGGTTGGCGTAGAGACCACAACGAGTTCCGGCCACACATCGCGATCGGCAACAAGGTGCCGATATCGCTCATGAATAGCTCATCGGCACCCCGCCAAGCTGAGCTTTAACCCCGGAAAATTCCAGCTCCCGCTGGCCCAAAAACGGGGACCACGTCACAATGGGCTAGAGCTTACTTCAAAATGGATTATTTCAACGGGGCAAGGTCAATTTGCGGTTCGCTACATCTGCTCGTCTCCATCAAAAATCTCCTTGATCATTAAGCCCGAGAAAATTCTACTTTTGAAGCAAGTTAATTGCCGGGGATTACCGCCTCAGTTCCTCGTGGAAACCAACATACTTGGCTCTAGTAGCACAAGAAGCTTCTTATCCTCAGGGGAGATAATATTTATCTCACTACGACCATTCCGAGATTCGTGAAAGAACACCTTATAATCTGAATTCGTATTCATTACTTCGACAAAAAACCCGTGTTCATCTCTGACATATATTGGTTCTAAGCCCTGACACATTACTTTCACAGTACCCGACCAATTTGCGAACGGTAAAGCAACAATTCTCTCTCGATATCTCCTTATCCAGTCGATATTGATTGATTTTGCTTTCTCTCTACCGAGAAACAAATCTAATATTTGCCCATGAGGAAGTTTTACACGGAAGTATCTAGTCCTAAATAAGACTTTTTTTGGAGAGGACGAAACCGCAGAGATCACTCTAAAGCCGAGTGCGCCGCGAACTCCATTTCTATCCTTGTAAGTGGAAAGGTCGCTTCGGACATATTTATAAAACGATTGTCGTTGGTGAAATACACCTTCATAAAGAAGGCCGGATGGTATAATAATTTCATTGCACTTATTCCTCCCCCATCCTTCGAAAACCAAATAATGTTCTCCTTCACGTATCAACGTCTCGGGAACCACGACAGATCCAAATCCTTTTGGCGGTTTTTGAAATGATATTATGTCAAGTGACTCGCGAATAGTACTCTTGATTGTATGAACGGTCACATGCCAACCCAATTTCGTAGACAGTTCTACAAACAAATCTGATAATTTCTCGCTACCAAGTTTTGTTTCCAAAAGCTGTTGGCGCAGATCGAAATAGGGCTCTTTTTTTAACGCTCGAATTTTAGAGTTATTTGCCTCGATCTGTAGGAGATCGCGGTTAGCCCACCTGATTAGGTCAGCATTTAAGCGTGGCTTCTCCTGATCAAGCAGTTTAAATATTTGCTCGAAGTTTTTGGCCAAATTCCCTGAGCCGAGCATACCGTCCTGACTAACTCGGTAATTAAACAGCGGAACAGGTGCGACTTTTATTACTTTTCCACGTAACGCTGCTCGTAAGAAAATCTCCCAGTCCTCCCAGCCAACACCTCGATGTTCCGTGAAGCCACCAATCTCTTGAAAGCAAGCCTTTTTGAACATCGCGTTAGCATCACCAAATCTATTCGAGAAAAAGCTATAAATGCTGTTGAGCCCCGTTGGGAAATTATCTATTACTCTTTCATGTATACGGTTTTCGTGGCTGGAAAAATTATAGCTTAAGCAAGTTATAATGTCGGCATTACTTTCGATTATGGCGGAAACGAATGTTTCTATTTGGTTTTTCTCTGAGATATTATCGTCATCGTGGAAAACTATAAAATCTCCACTTGAATGCGAAGCAGCAAGATTTCGCGCTGCCCCAAGGTATCGGTTTTCAGAGCGAATCACCTTAAGTTTGAAGCGATATTTTTCACTGCTATTCTCAAGATCGTCGATATACCTCTTCGCATCTGGCGTCTTGCTTCCGTCATCAACTAGAATAATTTCAATTCTGGGATAACTTTGGGCAAATATTGCGTCTAGCGCTGCTTTAAGAAAGCGCGGTCTTTCATGATGGACAATACATATACTGACGAGAGGGCAATCGGTTTGCTTAGGTGTGCCAACAAACTCTGAAGATATACTGTTTATAATAGAAATTAACTCATCCCAAGGCAAAGCGCCTGAGTTCCTAGTTTGTGGAGGAAATCCTTTGTTTTGCAGGTAGCCTATTGAATCCTCAGTTAGTTTTTTAACAAAGTAACTTTGATCGGGTTCACCAATCTTGGGCGTGATCTCTGCAACAGATTGATCGAGAGAGCTGATTGTTGAGACACCAAGCGCGTCGAGAACCGTTAAATCGAACGGTGACCACGTTTTCCTATACGGCAAAATACATAGTGCCTCGCCCATGTCAGATATGAACTCGATTATGCGCTTAAATGGGAGTTGAGCGCTGAAATTTATCGATCCCGTATGAGATGAAAAAATCCGCAAAGCGTGATTTCCACTAAATTCGTGGTCTATATTTTGAAATGGCCCGAATATCCAAGTGTCTGCCGGAATCGTATTTTGAATATCATGCGCTGTCCGGACAAATAAATCGAAGCCATTAAGTCGACTTTGTCCTCCAAAAAAAACCAAGTTTACCTTTTTTGTTCCCGGTGACCCAACGTGTGGGGCCTCCGACTTAGGTTGTCTAGCGAGAGACTTAACCCACATAGGAAGAGGCCAACAAATCAGCTCCCATCGAGCCAATTTTCCTATTCTGGATTCGTACCATGAAACAAGAAGACTACATTCGGAGAGAATTAAGTCGCTATTCGCGACTTGTTCCTGTTCCATCATTTCATTTTCATAACCTTCCAACTCCGGCGTCCCGCCTTCGATTTGTCGCAGTAAACGATTCGATCCTACCAGATAGGTAATCACTGGAACGTCGATCAAACCAAGTCGGCGTGCAATTGAAGTATAAAATCCGAATGCCGATCGGTCTGGAAATAAGACATATCGGTATCTTGTACGTTGGATATATGAAAGTATCAGGTATGAAGCCGAGCTGTCGCCGAAACGTGCGCGCGCAAAATTCGCATTTGAAATTAATTCACTGAACGAAATGATGTTTATTGAACTAGTAGCTAGATTTTTTTTACATTCTTCCACATCCTCCTCGTCCTCAGACATAAATATTATGTCCACAGTTAATCCAGTTTGTGTAAGCGCTTCGACGGCCCCTAATAGGGCATTCCCAAGGCTACCGAAACCTCCAGCGTCTCCAAACTCACTTGTAACTAAGCAAATACGATCATCGATTGAGATGCGTTCTAAACTAGAGTTAGATGACATGTGACGTGCCTGATTGACTAATTGCTTCGATCGTAGAACGGTGCGGTTTTGATGCCAACCCTTGGGGTAGGGTGAATGCGATAGATATCGCATTCACCCAAAGAAGGATCGGTCTAAGCTCCGTATACTTTAGGCAGTATTTCGCCGAAATAGGAGAGGCGATGTGACCTGAGACCCATCTTCCCTCCAGTTTTCAGGAGAGTATGGGGTTTTCTTGAACCGCTCCAGGTTTCTGGACCAGCTGAGGCTAGAGTTTTCAGGCTTCATTCAGGGAGGCGGGCTGGTCGAGCCTCCTGATTTCATCAGCGGGATCGGCACCTTATTGCCGACAGCACCATGCGGCCGATATTCATTGTAGTCTATACGCCAATCCTCAATCTTTTCGCGGGCATCCGCAAGGGTCAGGAACCAGTCTGGTTCAGGCACTCCGCTGGAAGCGGCCATTGAATGCTTCAATGAACGCATTGTCGGTCGGTTTTCCGGGCCGTGAGTAGTCCAAGGTGACGCCTTTGGCGTAGGCTCAGAGGTCAAGATCGCGAGGACACGAACTCAGTCCCCTGATCGACACGGATCGTCTTCGGATAACCAACTTTCCAGCATACCCGTTCTCAATAGCTGTGGCGTGGATCAAGCACCGGCACATAGCGCGAGAAGGTGTCGATCACAGTGAACACCCGCAGTTTCTTGACGGTCGCCAGTTGGTCGTGAACGAAGTCCATGGCCCAAACATCGTTCGGTCCAACGGCCATTTGCCGATCTTCCCGCAGCTTGGCTTTGACCCGTCGCTTCGGCGTCTTGTTGCGCAGTTGCAGGCCCAAGTCTCTGTAAATGCGATAGGTTCGCTCGATGTTGGTCCCCCAACCCTTGCGTTCGACGGGTACATGTACACGACGTCAGCCGTAGCGGACACGTGTCTCGCAGATCTCACGAATTCGACGTTCCAGACCGGCATGACCGGCACGGCGAGAGGTCTAGTGGTAAGTCAAACGATCGAAGTTCAGCGCACCCCAGGCACGACGGATCGAGATCGCCCAATCACGGCACATGCCTTTCACCATCTCGCGTTTCCGAGCAGGCCTTAGAGCTAATGGAATGGCCCGCCCTGTCTCCCGAGAGCATAGTGGGGATGGGCAAAGGAGGGCCCTGATTACGAATCGTAACCAACCGCAGGAGTGCGGCGTCTTTGGAATAGATATTGGAAAGAACCTCTTCCATATAGTGGCCCTTGATTGCTCAGGCGCGATCGTTCAGCGCGTCAAATTCCGAGAGAGGCCGGATACATTAACGCAAACTGCTATCGCCAGAACTTAGACTTCTTGCAATGACAGGGCGGACCTTATATTTCGCCGAATGACATCCTGCAACATCTCACAATCCAGTGTCAGGTCCGCGACGATCCTCTTCAACCGCGCATTCTCGTCCTCGAGCTGCTTCAGCTTCTTTATCTCCGGCGGCAGCATGCCCCCCGTATTTTTTCTTCCAGTTGAAATAAGTCGCCTGGCTAATCCCTGCTTTCCGGCAGATCTCCGCCACCGACACTCCTTCATTAAAATCCCCGCGAGCATCTTGCCGACAAAATTTTACTTTTAGAGCCCCTTATTCGCGGGGAGGACTACCCCATCATTCACCTCTTTGTTGGGTGCGGTAGATAAAAATAGAGCGATCGATTATGAGTCTTTCGCGCGGATTAGCGGTGTGATCGCTCTGCGATATCGATCGAAAGGAGTGTACTCTGAAGAAGCTCATTGAGAACGCGGCTCGACTGTTTCGGAGCCCTCGATTTATCGTCATCAATATAAATATCGGCTACGAAACAAATTCACTGGCGGACTATTCGGATAGCCACCGCAGCTATTGCGAACGCCAAGGGTATGAGTACCGTCAAGTGAAGAAAAATCTTCTGAAGGGTGCCCTCCCAACCTGGTCAAAGCACGTGGCAGCCCTAGACGCGATCGGTGCATATGACGGCATCATGATTATTGATAGCGATGCTGAAATTATGCCCTCCTGCCCTGGGTTTGGAGAGTTGTTAGCCGCAAATCGTTCGTTCGATCTGTTCTTGGCGCTAGGACACTCTTTCCGGCCGAATGCCGGGATGATTCTATTGCGAGGGAGATCACCAGTATCGGGGCAATTTCTGAAGACCCTTCTTTCTGAACGCGAAAACAAAATCCCCGAGATGGATCAGGCGCGACAAGGAGGCGACAACGGCCACGTAATCAACCTTCTAAGGAGACCAGTGTTCAAAAATAAACTGTTCTTGCTATCGCCAGTTTGGAACAACACAACGAAGCCGACTGATTGGGATTTCATCCGTCACTACACGGGACCGATGACCGAATTTCGATTGGCGACGTATACTGCCGCAAACTGAAGATTGAAACACTATCGCACCTGATCACACCGCGCGCGAGAAGAGAACTCCTTGCATCACGGACGGCTTGAGTTGCCTCTTTAAAACCGTGTGTGGACACCTCTCGGAACGCAGGTGATTTCTTCTTCGATCATGAGCATGCTGTTGAGTTGCGTCGTGTGTCCGGCCTGTTGAAGTGCATCGCTTTAGATACGGCCATTACTGTTCGTGCGGGGATTCGGTCCACAGCGGACAGGCGTGCACGGGGCAAGTGTTTTTTAACTGGTTCTCCGATCTCGTCACTCTCAACTTCGCCCATAAACCTCCGGTTAGAACACACCCGCATGCCTACACTCCGGCCGCCGCGGTCAGACGGTAGCTGGAGATTCATACACCCTGCTGCGAGCCATCAGTGCCCAAGCGACACTTGCAATTTTGTTTGCCAATGCCACTGCCACTAGCATCTTTGGCTTGCGCGCTAGCATTCCTCCAAGCCACGATTCTTCTTCACTGACCTGTTTGGCAGTGTGTCGAACAACTGCCATCGCGCCTTCCTGGATGCGCCACTCCACGATGCATAAGCAGTAGGGTGATAAATCTGGATAGCCTCGATAAAGGCAGCCTTGCCGTGATCGAATTGCGTGACCAACAACGAGCAAAGTCGGTCAAGGTCACGTACATCGTTTTAGGTATCCCGACAAAACTACGATTTGAACGGCGTGACAGGGAGCTTGATACATCTTCTCCTTGTAAGGCAGTAGACTGTATGTCTTCCTTTCCATCTGTTCTTCCAGCTCCAATCGTTCACTCAACCTCGGACTCATCTCCACGTGGAGATCAACCCATAAGGCGAGCGACTATTTGATAAGCTCATTGAGCGCAATTTTGTCCCACGTTTCAAAAATCTGACTCGAGAATTGCCGAACACCAGCATTGGCATACAGTTCGTAGGAACTATTGATAAACTCATCCAAATCAAACACATACTGAGAATTATCAGTTGTCACATTTCCTTTGAAAACATAACTTCCTCTAGTTCCGTAGTATTCGGCAATTTCGTTGTAAATTGGCCAACCAGCATAGTTGAGCAAAGGATCAGCTACAAATTCTTCAATATCTTCCACCTGACGATGCGCCACTTTTGCCTTGCTGAGAGCGAGCGAAACGAGATCATAGATGGCAAATAAACGCGGATGATTGATCGAGTGAACAAACGGCTTCCGTGAGAGCCATTTTTGGACACACTGATTGCCAGGAAAACCGCAACGATCGAACTCAGCGTTAAGCGCTGCTAAAGAAGCTTCCCAATTGGAAAAGTAGCCTAAAAAATTATAAACTTCTTCTCTAAAAGATGCCCTACATTTTTCCTGAGTTAAGCCCCGAGAATAGCTATAAGCAATGAGGCCCGAGTTATAGTCTCCGATACTACTCCGAACAATCTTTTTGGTATCATGATCAACAAGATAAATACAATCCGGATGGAAGCTGGAGAAATTCAATGCAGGGAATTCAACAACATTTGATTTAGAAGTCAGATCATCAAAATCTAGGGTCGTTGAGTTGTAAAACCGGTGAGCCAGGACAAGATCAGAGTCATCAATCAACGCACCCAAATCGTTGATATTCTGATAATCATTGACAATATTCCAGCTGTGGTGCAAAGATACTTCCGAACTTGGAAGCATCACACTTAGACAAGAGCGGATGCTCTCGATTTGGCAATTCCCGATCAGCGATATTTTCATTTCGCGCCTATATCACATTTTTTTCAATTGATTCTTCATCACAAACTACTCGATACGAGTTATTTGACTGGCTCTCTGATACGCGCTTCAAAATAGTCGACCGCTCTTGAGCCTGTGTTTCAACAGGCGCCTCATATCCATCGACGTAATGCCTGAAAAAAGACCGCATCACATGCGCGACCCCTTCTTTTCTGACATTGCGAAGATCGTCTTCAAAGTACTTGTTGCCGGCAGCTAAGCTGGTGATTATCTCAAACGAAGGAAAATAATCGACACCTTTCTGCGAGGAAGAAAATTCCTCGGCAACGACACGAAGAACAGACTTGCTATAAACCGTCGCCGACAGAACTGAGTTTGAAGAGTAGGTAGCAATTAACGGAACGGGTGAAACAGTTAATAGCATTCTCGCCGAGCCGTTTACGGATTTCAAGATTTTGAAGAATTCTTGTAAATCCTCCAAGACTTCAAAGGTTTTATAATTTGCAAAACGATATTTTGTCGGATCCCACTCGCCACCCGCCACGCCCGGGGCTAACGGCAATGTAGCGCCGGACTCCAAATGCTCCCAACCTTCTGTTAAGCCCATAGTAAAAACCAAAACATCAAGTGTTGAGAACATTTCACGTACTCGACGAAGATGTTCAACTCTATCAGCATAAACTTGCTCGACCGTCTCAAATCCCGCTGGCTCAATATTTGGACGAAATGGATCAGCATAGCGGCCATCGGATCGAATCCATGGATCGATATTATCTTTTCGAAGCCCGTATGCTCTTTCGATTAACTGTCTGAGCTGTCTGACGGTATATAGGTTGCCAAATCGAGCAGAAAAGACTCCGAAATTTCTCTGATCCCGTTCTTGATCGGTCAAGCACTCGCCAGCTTCAGTGACCAAGTAATTGAAACCTTTTGATTTTATTGCCCGTGACAAATGCTGGGCAAAACAGCTTCCTGCCGTTGCGACTGCGTCCGTTCTACCGATCTTGAAACTAGCACCTCGGACAGGATCGATCAAAAAATTAGGAACGGACGAAACAGACCGACGCCAGAAGGCCGCAGACGGCAAATTGTCATATGGTGTAGTCACAAGCTCTCCTTAGAGCACCAAAGGCGCCTTCGAGTAAATTTTTCTAACTAATATCGCGGTTTCTGGTATTCCGCAACAAAATCAGCAGATTGAACAGTTTCTCGTGTGTTGATGCGCAAGCCTATGGTGCAGCCCGCAATTATGCAAATTTGAGTGTTGCTGCGACCTCGTTAAGGATTGGCGAATGCCGCGCGATAACGTCGTCTTCGAAATGGGATTCTCCACGGGCCGACCAAGTCGGCAGCGCACAAATGAATGGAACCACGCGGGGAAAACGTGAAGCTCGCAAGCGACCTGAGCGATATCACAACGATACCCTACTGAACTGATGGGGTGGATGCCCCTTCCCGCAGGCATCATACGCCGATTCCGGCCGGAAGGGGGCATCCACCACATCATTTCAATCAGAAACCTGATCCTGCCCGATCTATAACGAGCAACTCCACACGAATAGTCGCCGATTTTCTCACCTTCCGAAGATCTGATCGCCAACAGACCGATTCAATGAAAAAAGCCGGCCCGCACAACCGGACCAGCCTTTCCTGACAACTAAAATCCCCAGTCTACGAGCCCAAATCACATCGCAGGAAGGATAGTGATATCCCGAAAGCCGTTGTCTGCGCCTGTGATCCCGCCGACTTCGGTGGCAGCGCCAGTTTCGAGGTTGACGGTGTAGAGCGTGTTGCCGGCGGCCAGGTATGCGGTGTTCTTGCCGCCTTCCTCGCCGTGGATATCGAATGCGTAGGTTGCCGGCATGTCCTTGAGGCCGAGCTTGCCGATTGCCTTCAGTGTGCCATCATTCGGCTTCGTCTGCTGAACCAGGGCGCCGATGGTCGCGTCGATATTGTACATCGCCGTCTTTTCCGGCTTGCCGATAGAGTTGGTATAGGCGGCGGCAACGATGTTTGGCGCTTCTCCCTTGTGCATGTCGCCATCTTCAAAAGCCAGTGTTCCATCAACCGTCACCGCACCGGAATCGGGATGCACGCGGTGATTGGTCGTGCCGGTCATGAAACGAAGACGATCCGCTGCTGGGTTGAAATCGACCACAACAGGCGCTTCGGTCATGGTCAGCATCTTGTCCATCTTGGCCACATCGGTGGCAGCACCTGTCTCAAGGTTGATGGAGACGATGCGGTGGTCCGGCGTTACACCGATGACAGTCTTGTTCCCGGGGCGAAAATCGATGCCAATGAGCTTGTCGACGCCGGTGACATCCATTGTCTTTGTGACGGCAGGCTTGTCAGTGTCGAACATGACGAGCGTCTTGTCGCCGGTCAGCCCGAGGACCGGTGCTGAAAACGCGATGCTTGCCGATGCTGCGAAAGCGGCGGAGGCGATCAGAGTGGAGCGGATGATATTCATGATATTTCTCCCGTGCGTTGAACCGTTCGGAAGGCGTCCAGCGGTTGGTTTTCGACGCTTCCACAGTTCAAGACACCGGGCAGGGTGCATTTGGATGCAGGCAGTGAAAAAATATTTGCGAGATGCATCCATATGCCGCCACGATGGGTATTATGCCCAAGTCGACCATGCTGGCGATCAGACGTTGAAAGGTTTCAAATGCAGATGGGCTCCGTGCCGGACGATCTACACAGGGCGCTCACTGCCTGCGCAAAAGGGGACAAAAACGCATTGCGTGCGATTTTCGATCGCGAGGCAGGCCGGCTGATTGCAGTGGCAGAGCGCATCGTCAAGCGCAGGGAACTGGCGGAAGAGGTGGTACAGGAGAGCTTCGTGCGCATCTGGACCCATGCGCACCAGTATCGGGCAGATCAGGGGTCGGCGCGCGGCTGGATTTACGCGATCGTCAGAAACAGGGCGCTTAATCTTCTGCGCGACAGCAGGCGTGAACTCCCCGTGGAGGATGTTGAAACGCTCCGCGATGGCGCGCAGGCAGATGAAGTAATGGCCGCATGGCAGAAGCTCGATCGGAATTCACGCCTTTATGAATGTCTCGGCGGTCTTGAGGAGACAAAGAGACAGGGCATCCTGATGGCCTACGTGGCCGGATATTCCCACGGCGAAATCGCTGGCCGGTTGCGCATTCCGCTTGGAACGACGAAATCCTGGATCAGGCGCGGCCTTTCAGCGCTTCGGGAGTGCATGGCATGATGATGGAGCGCAAAGATATTCCCGCCATCGCCGATGACTATGTATTGGGCTTGCTGGAGACCTCCGAAGCCACGGCTGTTGAAGCAGCAATGGAATCGGATGGCGAACTGCGGGCGGCAATCGCGGCCAGCCGTGAGCGTTTTCTGCCGCTCGATACCACCGTCGAGCCGGCAGCCATCAAGGGAGAATTGTGGAACAACATCGAATCCCGCCTGCCGCTCCAGTCGACATCCGCATCCCTCAAGCCCACCCACACGGCAAACGACAACAGCACAAACCGCTGGCGCGCCATTGCCGTGTCCGCCATTGCCGCAACCGTCGTGCTCGCCGCCGGCCTTACGCTTAGCCTGACACGGCCAACGGAGCCACTGGTGATCGCAGTCCTAGTCAACGAGACGGGTGAGGTTCAGGCCGTTGTTGAGGATTTTGGCAACGAAAGAGCAAACGTGCGGATGCTAGCCGATTTTGCAGTGCCTGGAGACAAGACGATCCAGGTATGGACATTGCCCTCCAGGGAGGTTGGCCCGGTCTCGCTCGGCTTGATCGATGGCGTCCGTTCAGCGCGTCTCGATGGACCGGCTTTGCCGACCCCCAGAAGCGACCAGCTCTACGAGATCACGCTTGAACAGGCAGGCGGATCACCAACAGGAAGGCCAACCGGCCCAATCCTGGCGAAGGGCTTCGCGCGAATGCCGCGATAGATCGCCCAAAGGCAAAACCGATAATATCGCGGCGAAATTTCCGTCGCCGCATTCTATTCGCCGGTTTCGGGAGCAACAGCATCGTGATGTCCCGAAACCGGCCGCAAACAATCAGGCAATCTGTTTATCAGGCGCCAAATGCGCCATCGATCGTGTGCATCGCGCCCGTCACAAAACCGGCTTCAGGCCCGGAAAGCCAGGCCACCATGCCGGCCACTTCCTCCGGCCGTCCATGGCGCTTGAGTGCCATGAAGCTGTGCATCAGGTCCTTCATCGGCCCGTTTTCCGGGTTCGCGTCGGTGTCGATAGGGCCGGGCTGCACAACGTTGATGGTGATGCCGCGCGGCCCGAAGTCGCGTGCCAAACCGCGCGCCAGCCCCTGCAAGGCCGATTTGGAAACGGCGTAAGAGGCCATGCCCGGCACCGGCATCCGGTCTCCATTGACCGAGCCGATAACGATGATCCTGCCACCGTCAGGCATCTGCCGCGCCGCTTCCACAGAGGCGTGATAGGGCGTCTGGATGTTGATCTGAAACAGACGGTCGATGGCATCAGGGTCCTGGTCGAGAGCATCGCCAAAAATGGCAATTCCGGAGTTCACGATCAATATGTCCAGAGGACCACTGTCACGCACGACGCGGATGACTTCGTCGCGGTCAGCGCTATCCGCCCGTATGGCAGTGCTGCCCGTCACTTTCGCCAGCTCTTCCGCCGCACCTTGGGATGCGCCATAGGTGAACGTTACCTTTGCACCTTCGACTGCAAACCGCCGCACGATGGCTGCGCCTATGCCTCGGCTGCCGCCGAGAACCAGAACGGATTTTCCTTGAAACACGAGCACTCTCCATGACCTTGAAAATTAATTTAATGATCGATACATAAATACGAAGCAGCTCACTCGTCAAGATATTATGTAATGACCGATACAAAAAACATTCGCTCCCGCGGCCGTCCGCGCCGTTTTGATCCTGATCAGGCTGTGGCCACGGCCAAGCAGCTGTTCCACGCGCGTGGCTTTGATGCTGTGGGCGTCGCGGAGATCACCTCGGTGTTAGGCATCAACCCGCCAAGCTTTTATGCCGCCTTCGGTAGCAAGATGGGCCTCTACAAGCGGGTTCTTGATCTCTACGCCGGCACGGAAGCAATTCCTCTTGCCGATATCCTGCGGCCGGACCGTCCGGTTGGGGAATGCCTTGCGGCGTTGCTGGAAGATGCGGCAAGGCGTTATGCCGCTCATTCCGCAGCCCCTGGCTGCCTCGTTCTTGAAGGTACGCGCTGCGACGATGAAGAGGCGCGTGCCGCAGCCCGCGTTTTTCACACGGCGGCAGAGGGCGTGATCCGCTCCTATATTGCCGCGCGCCATCCGGAAGAGGCTGAGCGTCTGGCGGATTTCGTGAGTTCGACCATGGTCGGTCTCTCCGCCATGGCGCGGATTGGCCGCGACGTGGAGCGGCTCCTGAGTATTGCGCGCGTTGCGGGGGGAGCGGTGCAGCAGGAGCTTTCCGAGGCTTGAATCACGGAGCAATCTCAATACTTCTTACTAGTGAAGGAAGCTGGCAGGTTTCGAAAACCCGGCTCATTCTCACCAGAGATCGATCAGGCCACCCGATGCTCCGTACACGGGGTCGGTTGTCGGCTTTGGCAAAGACTTTATCTGTGCAAGCATCGCACTGGTTGGTGCAGACGTCTGAACATCGGCCTCCTGGCCGGGTGGATAAGCGCCGACAACCTGAAAACGCGCAGAGGATTTCAGCTTCATGTGGCCTGTGCCGGCTGGCAAGACCAGACAGTCACCTTGCGTAACGTGCAAGGGTTGCCCATCCGGCCCGCCAATCTGCAGCGTCGCTTCACCGCCCCCCACGCCCAGAACTTCATGCGCGCCGCTGTGGTAATGGTGATGGGCAAACACACCATTGCGCCAGATGCCGCGCCATCCGTTTCGTGCGAACAGTGCCTCGAAAGCAGCGGAATCGAATGGCGAGCTGACTTGCCGATAGATGATGACAGGGAAGGTCTGGTTATTGGGGATCCGACAGCTTGGATCGAAAGTGATTTTTTCAACTTTCATATGAATGTTCCTTGCGTATTTGGTCGGCTTAAGACCCTTTAAGCTAGCTACCACTTGTTCCGCCGCCAGAGCGAGGTTGGCCAGCCATTCGCGCTACGATTGGATAAACGTGCCGGCGCAGCAGTTCCATCAGTGACTATGATAACCCAAAAGTGGTCGCGGGAGCATATTCGCGGATGATGTTCAGGGTATGGGGCTATGGCGACACTGCTCAGCAATATGCACAGCTTAATATTGTACGAGGTTTTGCCGTCATCGGCTTGAGTTTTGTGGCGAGGGGCCCCTCGATAAATTTCTTAAAGATTTCATCTCCTGCAACGATCACAACCGAAAGACGATTTGTATGGTGATCGCAGCTCGAAATACTGAGCTACAAACAAGCTGCGTTCTAGGGAAGAATCGTGTCCAAGGCAGCGGACGCTGCAAGAATGAACAATACAATCCGCTCACTACTGCGGCATTTTGTGCGTGCGTCGTATTCAAAAAGAGGCCTGTCGCTCGCAATACCGCGACGAGGCCTCATGCCGCGGCCTGTTTCAGGGGACGCGCGGCGGCATTTTTTATCGCTTGCGACTGATATTTGCAATCTATCTAAAGTATCAATCAGGAGAACACCTTGCGACTGTTTGGGAGGGGTGGGCCAATTGAACCACAGCGGCGCGGCGACTTTCAATCTATCGACCCGGAACTAGCGAAATAGATCGAGGATGGTCTCCGAGCGGCTGTTTGCGATTTGTAGCGATTGAACACCGAGCTGCTGCTGGGTTTGAAGGGCCTTCAGCCTGATCGATTCGTCATTCATATCCGCATCCACCAGGCGGCCAATTCCCCTGCTAATCGAATCTGAGAGGCTTGCGGCGAAACCCGCTTGCAAATCAATGCGGGTTTGAATTGCTCCGAGCATAGCTGCGCCGTCAATCGAATTGGCTGTCACATTTTCAATATACGTTATGTAGGTATCGATCAGATCGTGGTTCTTTACGATGTCAAGGTCGAGTAAATTTAGGGTGGAGCGTGGTTCGTTGCTAACCCGGATATTATCGAAGTTGATTCGTGTTCCAGCACCCCATTGTCTATCCACATCTGGATTTGACTTGATGACAACCGACCCTGCGTCAGCTTGAATAATGAGATCTGGCCAGTCTGTGCCAAGTAAGGCTTGCATTAGAGTAGCCATGTCCTCTGGCGACGAGACCTTGCCGTCGTCGCGGTTCAGCACTTCATTCACGTAGTGCCGGTTAAACGAATAGGAAACAGGTGAAGAACCGTTCACTGAAAATGTGAAACTAACATCGATGCCGGCTTCGTCCTTTCCATCCCTATGAACGATAAATGGCTCGAAGTTCAGCGCGACGCCTGAGCCACGAAATCCGAAATCGAGGTCTGGCTTAAGACCGCCTGTACTGACGCCAACGCTGTTGACGGCGGAGATCTCGACATAGGAGCCGTATCCGTGCTGCTGAAGCGTCGTGATTGCTATCGCTTCTGGATCGTGGATCGGAGGGGAGCCTGTCAATCGGTTAGCCGATGCTGACGCACCAAGTGACACGAGCTTTGCGTTGAGCACCCCGGCAAACTGGGTATTCGTAGAGACAATCCCGCCTAGCCCGACATTGTAGGCATCGACATCTGCTTTGGTAATGGTGACGGTTGCGGGGTAACCACCATAATAGGGTCCGGGAAGTTCCTGGATGTTGCCAGTAGCCCCGGCATGACCATCTGGATTGGAAGCCTCCTTGTCCAGGATGATTGTAAAGCTGATCTCGGCTCCTGGCTGATTGAAGTCCAAAGGTGTTGCAGCCGGGAACTTCAGAAAAACAGTGCCTGCGCTTCCCAATTCATATCGGGGAACCATATATCCCGAAGATCCATCAACGCCGTCATACGCTGTATAGTCGCTCACGATAGCCTCAGGATTCGACGTGGATATCAAGGATCGAAGTCCGCCGATTGTTTTTATGTCCCGCGCGTCTGCCTGAAGCAGCCCGCCGCCCGTGCTGTTAAAGAGCGATATCTTCGAAAGATCGATACCTATCGTTTTGACGGAGACGTCGGACGCCGAGCGCAAGAACGAAGAGGCGACCGACGATCTATTCAACGCGCTGTCATATATGTCGATAATGTTGGTATTCAGCCAATTTTGACCGCTGAAACTCGCGGATTCTGCGGTGCTGACAATTTGCTTTTTTAGTTGATCCAACTCCGTCTGGATTTTCGTCTTATCCACACCTTCGTCGGTTGCAGCGACAAGCTTTGATTTGAACTTGTCCAGCACGGCGATAACTGAATCGATACCCGCGTAAGCAACATCAACCTTTGCCGCGCCAAGACCAAGTGTGTCTTGAACCGCAGAGAGTGCACCATTGTCGGAGCGCATGGTTGTTGAAATTGACCAATATGCCGCGTTGTCGGAAGCCGTTACCACCCGTAGCCCAGATGATACAGCTTTTTGGGAACTCTCCAAGCTGGAAGATATTGAGCGAAGGGTTTGCAGCGCAGAGATGGCTGCAATGTTGGTCAGGATTGATGCCATGTACAAGCTCAGAATTTGCTAGAATCGGGCTCTTCATGAGCAATTTTTAATGTACTAATACAAGCATTTGGATGGTTAACGAAACGTTGTCAGTATGTTATCAGGACTAGCAGCATCCTCCCGTTTTCGCTCTCAGGATGTATGCTGCCGCCATCATTGCTGTTATCGCGCGTTGGAGTAAGCCTGATCCTGCCGTTTTCCTGGAAGGGATAGATGTGGGCTTAGGGTTTGTCAAAAGTCAGCGATCGACCGATACAAACGCGGACATCAAACTAGGTTTTGTAGGCGTGGAGGTACACCTTGTCGCATCTGATCGGCCGCCAGAGGCGCTCGACGAAGACGTTGCCGCGCCACTCTCCCTCGGCGTCTAGTGGGGTAGCGCTCTCAGCATTCCTTTATTCAAAATTTAAATCGAATTCCATCGGAACGTCTTCAGACGCCAAAAAGACCGGCTAGGTCTACGGCACCGCTGTGGTTGCCGAGGAGGACTTTGCGCGTCGGTAGGGCGTCGCAGGATGTTTCCTCCTGTGGCTGAAACCTAATTACCTCCATGAGATCGCGGCGATGTCCGAACCGGAATTCAAGCGCGAGGATGACCGCTGGCCGTATTCCTGCGCCATGCTGAGGGAGCTGATTTACCGCGCGGGCAGATCATAGAGCCTGAGTGACGTCCGCGATGGATAACGCCGGTTGTTAGGGATAGCATTTTTCGCTGATATAGAGATAGCGATCCACGAGCGTACCGCGGAGCCGTTTCTGATAGATTTCTTTCCTGTCGTGCACGCGTTGCGCAACCTTTTGCGAGGGTATGTTGTCCGAGCTGGTGATACTGACCACTCTGCGCAGACCAAGATTTTGAAAAGCGTAGTCGCGGCAGGCGATCGCCGCCTCGGTTGCAAAACCCTGTCCCCAGAATTCGCGCCATAAATGATACCCGATTTCAGGCTCGAACCCCGCAGGGGTTTGCTGTAGCGTAATCCCGCAATCACCGATGACCTCGTTCGATGTTGCATCGACAACGGCCCATAGACCGAAGCCATGGCGATTGTAGCTGTCGAACGCGAGTTGCTCAAACCATGCGCGCGTCTCTAAATGCGACTTGATGCCAGCATAATATTGCATACAGACGGCGTCGCTATAAATCCTGGCGAGAAAAGCGAGATCGGCCTCCACGATTTCGCGTATGTGCAGCCGTTCGGTCGTTGTAATGAGGGGCACGTGACACTCCAGTGTGTTCAGGAATTTTTGCGATCGGGTATCAGGCCGTAACCAAAAATCAGGAGGTGACATGATGTCAATTAACCCGGGTCATGCACGATATCTTGGAGGCCCCACACCGTTTGTAACTGACCCACTTGAACAAGGAAAACGACGCGTCGTAATGCTGCCTCATGGTTGGCTGTTTCTCGCGCCTGTGAGAGTGCGGTTACCGCAGAACGGATGACAGGAACTCGCGGGTCCGATCTTCCTTTGGTGCGCCGAAGATTTCTTCTGGCGTTCCTTGCTCACAAATACGCCCTTTGTCGAAGAAGCAGACCCGGTCCGACACTTCCCGAGCGAAACGCATCTCGTGGGTAACAAGTAACATGGTCAAATCGTGCTCGTGGGCCAGGCCACGGATGACGGAAAGCACTTCGCCAACCAGCTGGGGGTCTAGGGCGGAGGTTGGTTCGTCAAAAAGCAGGACACGCGGGCGCATGGCAAGAGAGCGGGCAATCGCGACACGCTGCTGCTGGCCGCCGGAAAGCTGCACTGGATAGTGATCCTTCTTGTCGGCCAGGCCAACCATCTTCAGGAGTTCGATCGCCCGTGCTTCTGCCTCCGGACGGGCAATGCCCAGTACACGCACCGGCGCCTCCACGATGTTGCGCAGCACCGTCATATGAGGGAAGAGGTTGAAGCTCTGAAAAACCATGCCGACGTGGTTACGGATCTGGCGCAGGTGTTTTTCCGAGGCTTGGAAGGGGCCTTTGCCGCCGGCCTGATGGTAGGAAATGTCCGCCAGCGTCAGCTTTCCCTCCTGGAACGGTTCCAGCGTCATGAGAATGCGCAGAACCGTCGACTTACCGGAGCCGGAAGGACCGATGAGAGTGACTTTTTCACCTTTTGCCACGCTGAAATTGAACTGGTCGAGGACCGTCAAAATGCCGAACCGCTTTGTGACATCGGAAAATTCGATCAGCGGTTGATTGGTATTGTTTGTCATCGCAAGGGTATTCCTGCTTTTGGAAGCGCCCTTTGCAGGCGGCTGAGGCCTGCTGAGCAGATTATGGTCAGAAGAAGGAAGATCAGGCCGACAAGCGTCAGCGGCACCAGATATTCGAAGGTGCGCTCGCCGATCATGTTTGCCAGCCCCATCATCTCTAGAACCGTGACGACGGAAAGCACCGGCGTTTCCTTGATCATGGCGACAAGATAGTTGCCCATGGCCGGAACTATGCGCGGGATGGCCTGCGGGATGATGATATCCCGATACGTCTGCATGCGCGTCAGATTAAGCGCAGTCGCGGCTTCCCACTGGCCATGATGTACCGCCTCCATGCCGCCGCGATAGACCTCAGACGTATAGGCGGCATATTGAAGGCCGAGCGCCAGCGCGCCGGTGAGAAACGCCGGCAGAACGATGCCGAATTCCGGAAGAACGTAATAGAGGAAGAAAAGCTGCACCAGAAGCGGAGTGTCGCGAAGGAATTCGACAACAACTGCGGTCGGCCATGAAATCAATTTCACCCGACTGCGGCGCAGCAGCGCAAAAACCAGCCCCAGAATAAGCGCGATGGCAAAGCCGGCGGCGGCTGCTTTCAGCGTTACCGTCAGGCCGATCAAAATGATGGGCAGGATCGAGGTCGTGTAGGTAATCCAGGTGGTCGTGTCCCATTCGTAACCATACATCATGACTGAATATCCTTACGAATGGCGAGTGCGCGGAAACACATTGCCGCGCCGCACGACATGTTCGATCACCCGGATGATGGCCATCAGGATCAGCGACATCGCGAAATAACAGAGGAGTGTGATCGAATAGATGCTGGTGCTATCCAGCGTCAGGTTGCGGATCGACTGTGCCGCGAAGGTGAGGTCGGCAATCGAGATCAGCGATACAAGTGAGGAAAGCTTCAGCGTTTCGATAGCCAGATTGCCGAAGGACGGCATCATCTCGACGATCGCCTGCGGCAAGGAAATGCGAAACAGCGTCTGCATCCGCGTGAAGTTCAGCGCTCGTGCGGCTTCCAGCTGCTGCACCGAAACGGAAGATAACGCGCCGCGAACGATCTCGGCGCCATACCCACCCGCATGGGCGGCGAGCACCATGACGCCGGTGGTGACCGGATCGAAACTCAGACCGACGAGCGGCAGCGCGTAATAGAACCAGAAAAGCTGGACCAGCAGCGAGGTGCCGCGAAACACCTCCGTGTAGCACAATGCGACAGTCGAGAGGATTGGTCCACCCTCGACGCGAAGAATGCCGAAGAAAAAGGCGAGTACCGTGCCGACAACAAGGGCTGCGAGCGTAATCGTCATGGTGACGACGGCGCCTTGCCACAACATCGGCAGGTAGGCGGTCATGTCCATCTGGAGTGTTCCCGAGTTCATGGTAATCGGCGCCCGGTAATGCCCGGGCGCCGGCTGGCGTCATTTTCCGGCGCAGAGATCGGCGACCTTCTTTTCGGCCGCTGCCGCGATACTCTGTTCGGAGAGGCCGTATTTTGCGAGGATTTTCTTGTAGTCTTCGGTCTTGCGGAATTCGACGAGCGCGGCGTTGAAGGCGTCACGCAATTCTTTGTCCTCCGGCCGGAAAGCGAAACCGCCGTAGTTGCGCACAGGCGCATCCTTCACGACAGGATCAACGAAGGGCTTCACCTGCTCGACATTAGCCTGGCCCTTGGCCAGTTCTGACACTGTCAGTTCCGTGGCGGCATAGGCATCGGCGCGGCTCTGGACAGTGGGGATGGCATCTGCATTGGCCGGGATGAAGACGATCTGATCTTCCTTGACGCCGACGGCGCGCAGGAAGTCTACATTGTTGGCGCCAGATACGACGGCGACCTTCAATGCAGGATCCTTGGCAATATCGGCATAGGTGGTCAGCTTTTTAGGATTTCCTTTCTTCACCAGCAGGCCTTCGCCATAGGACGAGTTCGGTTCGGTGAAGGCCACCTGCTTGCAGCGCTCGGGCGAAATGTTCTGTTCGGCGGCTGCGAAATCGAAGCGACGCGCCTTCAGCCCGGGGATCAGCGTGCCGAATGGGGTCACCGTCCAGTTGACCTCCTCGATGCCCATCGATTTCAGAACTGCATTTGCGACATCGGGGCCGATGCCGGCAGAGGTGCCGTCGGGCTGCATGTATGAATAGGGCACTTCATTGGCAGTCGCTGCGCGAATGTAGCCTTGCTTCTTCACCTCCTCGAGGGTGAGTGCGTTGACCGCTGTCACGCTGATGGAAAGAGCAAGGGCGGAAAGCCCGGCGAGTTTTGTCATATTCATGTTCTAACTCCTCTGGTTGGGTTGCGTGGTCCGTTTTCGGATCTCACTTCATTCTTCGGACTAGGTATTCTCCGTGACCGTGGCGATGACGGAAAGGCAGTCGCCGGCCTTGATGAGGCCGGGAACGTGGCGCGCTGCGAGCACGCCACTGATAGAGGCGCGGTATTCGACCGGCGCAAGACCGGTTTTTCCAACAGGGTAGACCCTGGCGATGGTTTCACCTGCCGTGACCGTGTCTCCGAGATCGCGGACGAAGACGACGAGCCCGTCATCTTCGGCAAAGGTGAAGCAATCGTTGGAGGGCATATCCAGCCAGCGGCTCGGCGCCGGCACCGCGGCGCCGGTCAGGATGCCTGCATGGCGCAGCAGGTTGATGGTACCTTTGCGGGCGATGTCGATCGATTTTGCGCTGGCCGTGCCCGCGCCGCCAAGCTCGGTGGTGACAAAGACCCTTCCCAGTTCCTCGGCCGTCGTGTCCAGCATGCCGACGGCGTCAATCTCCAGCATCTTCATCGAATAGGGGGCAGCAAAAGCTGCCACCGCCTCAAAGCACCGGGCTTCCTGTATCTTGTCGGGTAATTCGTGAGCGGCAGCGTAAGGCAGGAAATCAAGCGTCCTGCCGCCTGAATGAAAATCAAGAACGATATCCGCAAGCGGTAACAGATGGCGGGTCACGTAATCGGCGATCTTCTCCGTCACGGAACCGTCCGGACGACCGGGAAAGCTGCGATTGAGGTTCCCGCGGTCGATCGGCGAGGTGCGTGTTCCCGCGCGAAAGGCCGGATAGTTGAGTGCTGGCACGATGATGATACGCCCGCTGACGTCATCTGGATCGAGTGTGTGGGCAAGTTCGAAAAGTGCGGCCGGCCCCTCATATTCGTCGCCGTGATTGGCGCCGGTCAAAAGGGCTGTCGGCCCCTCGCCGTTGGCGATCACGCAGATCGGGATCATTACCGACCCCCATGCACTGTCATCGCGGCTGTATGGTAGCCGCAGATGACCGTGCTGCACGCCTTTCCTGTCAAAACCGACCGAAGACGTGATAGGTGAGGGGCGTAGCGCGGTGCTTAACATCTCTCAGCCTTTCACGAACAGTTGCCGCGGCACATTGGAGAGGCATTCGACACCCGTTTCGGTAATGGCGATACTCTCGGTGATTTCGAGCCCCATGTCGTCCAACCACAAACCGGTCATGAAATGGAACGTCATACCGGGCTTCAGCTCCGTGCGGTCGCCGGGGCGCAGGCTCATGGTGCGCTCGCCCCAGTCCGGCGGATAAGAGAGGCCGATGGGATAACCGGTTCGGTTGTCCTTGATGATCCCGTATTTTTTTAGCACCGCGAAAAACCCATTGGCGATATCTTCGCAGGTATTGCCGGGTTTGGCAGCCGCAAGACCGGCCTCCATGCCCTCAAGCGTGGCCTTCTCCGCATCAAGGAACGCCTTCGTCGGCTTGCCGAGAAAGACAGTGCGAGAGAGCGGGCAATGATAACGGCGATAAGCGCCGGCGATTTCAAAGAAGGTGCCTTCGCCCAAGCGCATCGGCTTGTCGTCCCATGTCAGATGCGGCGCAGAAGCATCGGCACCCGACGGGAGCAACGGTACGATCGCGGGATAATCCCCGCCGAATTCCGCGGTGCCACGAATGCCGGCATCGTAGATCTCGGCGACGAGATCGCATTTGCGCATGCCCGGCTCGACTACGTCAACGATACGTTTGTGCATCAGCTCGACGATCTTGCCGGCCTTGCGCATATAGTCGAGTTCGGTCGGGCTTTTGACCGCGCGCTGCCAGTTTACAAGACCGGCGGCATCCTTGAAGCGGGCGTTCGGCAGATGTTTCCGCAAGGATGCAAAGGCAGCAGCCGAGAAATAATAATTGTCCATCTCGGCGCCGACCGACAGGCCTGACCAGCCCCGGTCATCGACGATCTTCGACAACAGATCCATCGGATGCCGTTCGGTCGATTGAACGTAGTGGTCAGGATAACCGATGATGTTGTCCTGGGCGAGGTAGGCGGTGCGCTTGGCGCCATTGGCATCCTGCTTGCGGCCATACCAGATCGGCTCGCCTTGCGGCGGCACCAGCACGCATTGGTGGACATAGAAGGACCAGCCGTCATAGCCCGTCAGCCAATGCATGTTGGATGGGTCGGTGACGACAAGCAGGTCGATGCCTGCCTTTTCCATGGCGTCGCGGGTTTTGGACAGGCGCGCGGCATATTCCTCGCGCGTAAAGTTCAGCGTTACGCTCACGCTGCGTCTCCCATTTTCACACTGTTTTCGATGATTTGGCCGCTGCCGGCGTCTTTTGCGCGGGTAAAGGCGAGATTGGCGATGGCGGTGTCCTGCACTCCGGTGCCGGTCAGATCGGCAAAGGTGATGTCGTCCCTCGATACGCGACCGCGTGCCTTGCCAGCGATGACAGCACCGAGCTCGGTGAATTCCTGATCCTGCGTTACAGGCCCCGCGGCGATAGCGTGGTGCAATTCACCGAGAATTCGGGTCTGCGAAAGCCGGTCTGCGATATAGCGCGCCCTGGAAAATACGGCCGGATCAATCTCGTTCTTGTGTTCGGCATCCGATCCCATGGCCGTCAGATGCTGGCCTTCTTCAAGCCAGCCGGCAAACAGGATCGGCTTTTCGGCTGGCGTCGTGGTCACGACGATGTCGGCGCCCCGGACAGCGGTCTGCGGATCGGCCGCGGCGATGACCTCGATACCGTGTTGGCGGGCCAGATCGCCTGCGAGCCCCTCGGCCTTCTGATGGTCACGAGCCCAGATGCGTGCGGATTGAATGGGTCGCACCAGTTTCAGCGCATCGAACTGCAGACGGGCTTGCATGCCCGCTCCGAGAATTGCTGCGACGGAAGCATCTTTACGGGCGAGATGCCGTGCTGCGACCGCCCCGGCTGCGGCGGTACGCACATCTGTGAGGTAGCCGTTATCGAGAAGAAGGGCCTCCACCAGTCCCGTCCTTGCGCTGAAGAGGATCATCAGCCCGTTGAGGCTCGGCAGACCGAGTTTGGGATTGTCGAAAAAGCCGGGGCTGACCTTGATGGCGAAACCGTCGAAACCCGGCACATAAGCCGTCTTTACATCCACCTCGCCACGAAACTCTGGTATATCGAGCCGCAAGATCGGCGGCATGGCGACCGCTTCGGTTGCGAGCGCTGCAAAGGCCTGCTCCACGCACTCGACTGCTGAGAGGTCGAGCTTCACGACAGCGCGCAGATCTTTTTCGGTTAGGATGGTGATTTGGCTCATGCGGCAGGCCCTTCGATGATCGTCTTGTGAACCGCCGGATCGATATTTCCACCCGACACTATGATCGCGGTTGGGCCGGTGATGTCCACCTTGCCGAAGAGGATCGCCGCGAAACCGACTGCGCCGGCACCCTCGACTGTCAGACCTTCTTCATGCGTCGCATGGCGGATGCCGGCTGCGATCTCTTCCTCGGATACCAGCACGATCTCGTCGAGAAGAGATTGGCAGAGCGCAAATGTGATGCGGTTTTTCAATCCAATCCCCCCTCCCAGCGAATCCGCCAGCGTTTCTTCTTCATGGATGGTGACGGGCCGCCCGGCAGTGACTGACGCATGCATGGCCGCGCCCCGCTGCATGGAAACGCCGATGACACGTGCCTCCGGCTTCAGCGCCTTCACCGCAACGGCGATACCGCCCGCAAGGCCACCGCCCGATAGAGGAACGAGAATTGTCGCCAGTTCAGGCATGTCTTCGACGACCTCGAGGCCGATAGTGCCCTGGCCGGCCACGACGTCGGCGTGATCGAAAGGCGGGATAGCGGTCAGGCCTCTGCTTTTGGTCAGGCGCTCCACTTCCTCCTGCGCATCATCCTGTGATCCGCCGACAATCCGGATTTCCGCGCCGAGCGCGCGGATCGCCTCCACCTTGTTTGCCGGCACCAGCGCCGACATGCAGATTGTGGCGGGGATGCCGAGTTTGTCTGCGGCATAGGCCACGGCCCGGCCATGATTGCCCGTCGAGGCGGTGACGAGGCCACGCTGGCGCGTCGTATCGTCTAGCGAGAGAATGGCGTTCATCGCGCCGCGCAGTTTGAAGGCGCCGATGGGCTGAAGGGTTTCAAGTTTGAGATGAACGGCATGACCACAGCGCTCAGAGAGAAAGTCCGAGCGAACCAGCGGTGTGCGCTCCGCCTGTCCCGCAATCCGCGCCGCCGCTCGCTTTATCGCGGTCAGTGAGACTGGAAGCAAGTTGTCGGCGGCGGATATGGACAGGTTTTCGCTCTTCATGATTGTCATGTTGAGAGCGAAATAAAATCATGTCAATTATTATATTGTAATGATTCAATGATTTTCGGATGGCAGCCTCAGCCGATTGACCCGATATCGTAGACCGGCGGCAGTTGCTCGAATGTCTGCCGCACGGTGGTCAAAGCCCTGGCGAGGCTTGCATGATTGAGGCGGCCGCCGAGGCATATGCGAATGCCGCCGCCATGGCTAGGACCGGCAATAAATGGTTCTGACGGGGTTACCGCGACGTTCTGGTTCGTGAGCGCGCGCACCAGGCCGTCCTCCGTCCAGCGCTGCGGAACCTTCAGCCAGGCGCAGAGGGAGAGGGGGTGGGTCGACCCTATATGGTGGCCCAGTATGTCCATGGCGATTTTCTGCCGCGCACGGGCCTCGGTGCGCTGGACATCCAGCAGCAGCCGTGCCGTGCCGTTTTCGACCCAACGCGTAGCGATCTCGGCCGTGAGATATGTCCCGCTCCAGCTCGACACACGCAGGATGGAGGCGGCGCGGATGGAATAGGCGGGTGGCACGACGAGATAACCGACGCGCAGCCCTGTCAACACTGTCTTGGTGAAGCTGGTGACGAAGAAGCCCAGATCAGGCAGCATTTCGGTGATGGATGGGAGATCATCCTCGATCATCGGACGGTAGACCTCGTCCTCGATGACAAAAATGCCGTACCGCTCGGCAATTGCTGCGATGGCCTGCCTTCGCGCTGCGCCCGACACATGCCCGGTCGGGTTGTTAAGCGTGGGAATGAGCACCAGAGCGCGGACACCTCCGGCTGCGCAGGCGGCCTCCAGCGCTTCGGGCAAAATGCCTTCTTCGTCGGTGGGTAAGCCCTTTAGGCTGAAGCCGAGGATATTAGACAGGCCGATGATGCCGTGGTCGGTCAGGTTTTCACAGAGCACCACGTCGTTGGAGCGGATAATGCAGCTCAGAGCGAGAAAAATGCCGTGCGCCGCGCCATTGGTGACAAGAATGCGTTCCGGGCCGGCTGTCACGCCCATCATCCCAAGCCATGTTCTGGCTGTTTCGCGATGGCTCTCGAGCCCCGCGACCGGCCGGCAGGGGCGCATGAAGCCAGAATTGTCACCATCGGCCATCTCGCGAAGAATGGCGCGCGAGGCATTTTCATGGTCATCGAGGTAAACGCCGCGGATGATGGATAGATCGAGCACCTCGGTTGGGCTGTGATCAAGCATCATACGACCTGCCCGCTCCGTCACCCGCGTCTTCACGAAGGTTCCGCGGCCAATTTCGCCGCTGAGATAACCAAGCCGCTCCGCCTCCTTGTAGGAAAGGCTGACCGTCTGGACAGAAAGGCCGAGTTCGCGGGCCAGATCGCGGTGTGTCGGCATGCGGTCCATCGGCTTCAGAACGCCGGCGTCGATATCAGCAATGATGCGTTCCGTCAGTGCGGAATGTTTCGTTTCGCCTTTCTGCTTGGCTAGCTTCGGTCGCCATGCCACCGGTCTCGTTGGGGAAACTGGATCTGGGCTGGGTGAATTGGCTTGACGACGCATGAAATTGTCTCGTTTTCGACGAAGGTAATTTCATGACATTATGCATGCTTCTATGAAAAGATGAAGCCTTATGCAGCGCAGACGGCAACTGCGCTGCAAAGAGGCGCAGTTGCCGTCGAAATGAGCAGCATTTGCGACGTTGAAAACTGAAGCTGCCGATCAGATTTTCTCGCCGGCCTGGACAAGATCATCCATGACACTGCGCACAGCGGCTTCAGCAATGGCGATGATCTCGTCGACCTCCTCCCGGGTCGTAACGAGCGGCGGTGCAAAGCCCAGAATATCGCCATGCGGCATGGCGCGTGCTATGAGACCGCCGTTGCGCGCTGCCTTGGAAACGCGTGCACCCACCGTGAGTTGAGGGGCAAAACGCGTCTTTTTTTCCCGGTCCGCCACGAATTCGATAGCGCCCATCAGTCCCACACCGCGCACCTCGCCGACGATCGGAAGCTGAGCGAACTTCGCCTTCAGTTGTTCCTGGAAATAGCTCCCAACGGCTCGTGCATTGCCTGGCAGGTCTTCCTTTTCGACGATGTCGAGCACGGCGTTTGCAGCCGCCGCTCCGATAGGATGGCCGGAATAGGTGTAGCCGTGGGAGAAGGCGCCGACGCGATCCGCGCCTTCCTCCATCACCTTGTAGACTTTCTCCCCGACGATAGCGCCCGAAAGCGGGAAATAGGCCGAGGTCAGGCCTTTAGCGACGGTGATCAGATCCGGCTCGATGCCATAATGCTGTGAACCAAACATCGAACCCGTGCGGCCGAAGCCGGTAATAACCTCATCGGCAATCAACAGGACATCGTATTTTTTGAGAACCTCCTGGATGGCCGGCCAGTAACCTTCCGGCGGCGGTGTGATACCGCCCGTTCCGAGCACCGGCTCGGCGATGAATGCACCAATCGTGTCCGGTCCTTCGCGCAGAATAAGCGCGTCCAGCTCTTCCGCGCGCCGCCTCGAAAATTCCAGCTCCGTCTCACCGGCTTCTGCGCCCCAATAGTGATGCGGAACGCCTGTATGCAGGATGCCGGCCCGTGGAAGGTCCATATGGTCGTGATAAAAACTCATGCCGGTCATTGAGCCGGAAACCACGCTGCAGCCGTGATATCCCCGTTCGCGGGAGATGATTTTTTTCTTGTGCGGCTTGCCGCGCAGATTGTTGTAATACCAAACGAGCTTGGCCTGTGTCTCGTTGGCGTCTGACCCTGACATGCCGTAGAAGACCTTGCTCATTTTGCCTGGTGCCATTCTGACGAGGCGATCGGAAAGGATGGCCAGCTCATCCGTCGTGTGGGCGGCATAGGAATGATAATAGGCAAGGCGGTAGGCCTGACGTGAAATCGCCTCAGCCACCTCGGTACGTCCATAACCGACATTAACGCAATACAGACCGGCGAAACCGTCGATCAACTGCTTGCCGTGCGCGTCCTGAATGCGGATGCCCTTGCCGGTTTCGACAATGGTGGGCTCGCCGAGTTTGCCGCTGGCAAAATCCTTGAGCTGCGTGAAAGGGTGCAAAACGGCGTTTCGATCCATTTCCGCAATATTCTTGACGTCGATTGTCATAGGCGAGTTCCTTTTCACGCAGCTAAGTTGCCGAAGCAGACATATTTGGGTTCGAGATATTCCATGAGACCATGACGCGAGCCCTCACGACCAAGGCCGGACTGTTTCCAGCCGCCGAAGGGAACGGGCGCGCCGGTAAATTTCGGCGTGTTGACGGCTACCATGCCATATTCCAGTTGATGCGTCAGACGCATCGCCCGGCCGAGATCGTTGGTGTAGAGATAGGCCGCAAGCCCCATCTCCGTCGAGTTGGCGCGTCGCACGACCTCCCGCTCGTCATCGAATGGCAAGATCGCGGCCACCGGACCGAAGGTCTCCTCCCGCGCGATCAGCATGTCGTCTGTGACATCGGCCAGCACGGTCGGGGTGACAAAATTGCCGCCGAGCGGACTGTCCTGCCCGCCGCAGATGAGTTGTGCACCGGCAGAGAGGGCCTGCGCGATTTGCTTGCGGCACTTTTCAGCGACGGAGGGGCGTGTCATCGGCCCTATATCGATGCCAGCCTCGAAACCGTGGCCGACCTTGAGTTCGGCACTTGCCTTGCCGAACTGACTGACGAAGCGGTCATAAATACCTCGCTGGACGTAAATCCGGTTGGCAGCGAGGCAGTCCTGCCCCGATGTTGCGAATTTCGCCCCGATGCAACCTTTTACGGCTTTGGAGACATCGGCGTCGTCGAACAGGATGAAGGGCGCGTGACCTCCAAGTTCCAGCGAGGCCCTCTTGATGGTCGCCGCCGATTGCGCCAGCAAAATACGACCGATTTCAGTCGAGCCGGTAAAGGAAAATGCGCGCACATCGGTGTGTTGCAACAGACGATGCGCAAGTGGTGCGGCGTGACCAGTGATGACCTGGAATACGCCGGCGGGCATTTCAGCTTCCTCAGCGAGCTTTGCCAAAGCGAGCGCCGAGAGGGGTGTTTCAGGCGCCGGTTTGACGATCATTGTGCAGCCAGCGGCAAGCGCTGCGCCCGCTTTGCGGGTGATCATAGCAGAGGGAAAGTTCCACGGGGTGATGGCTACGGTGACGCCTAGCGGCTGCATCTGGACCGAGACACGGCTGTCGGGCAAATGGCTCGGTATCGTCTCGCCGTAGGCGCGCTCGCCTTCGCCGGCAAACCAATCAAGGAAATTGGCAGCGTAAGCAATTTCACCAAGCGATTCCGAGAGTGGTTTGCCCTGTTCGGCCGTCATTATGACGGCGAGATCATGCGCGTTGTTGCGCATCAACTTGCCCCATTCACGCAAGATCTGGCCCCGTTCGGTTGGAAGCTTGTCGCGCCATTCTAGAAAGGCATTTTTCGCGGTACTGACGGCATCATCCGCATCCTCAAGCGAACATGCCGCCACACTGATGAGATCTTCTCCGGTCGCCGGATCAATGACACTGAGCGTTTCATCGCGAGCAGCCCAACTGCCATGGAGAAAAGCGCGTCGCTCGATCAAATCGGGCCGCCGCAGGTTTTTTAATGCAGTGCTTGCAATACTTCTCATATGGAGCTCCCGGTAGATTTACAGGGAGACTAATCAAGCGCATTGAGCGGTTGACTGCGTTAATTATATCGTTCAAGCCGGAATTTCGCTTATTTTAGGTTCCGTACGCAGGATTTGTGCATGAATACTCTCGATAGAGCGGACAAGGCGTTGCTTGAGGCCGTTCAAAAAAACAATCGCCTTACGTCGGAAGAGCTGGCGCAACTCGTCAATCTTTCACCGACCGCATGCCAGCGGCGCCTCAAACGTCTGCGCGAAGATGGCGTCATCGAAGCGGATGTCGCCATCGTGTCGCCGAAGGCCGTTGGGCGCGGCATTACCATGATCGTGCTCGTTTCACTGGAGCGCGAACGCGCCGATATTGTCGATCGCTTCAAGGCGGCCATCCGCGCGACCCGGGAAGTGATGATCGGATATTATGTGACGGGAGATGCCGACTTCATTCTGGTCATCACCGCCAAGGACATGGAGGACTATGAGGCCTTTACCCGGCGGTTCTTTTACGAAAACCACGATATCAAGGGCTTCAAGACCATGGTCGTCATGGACCGGGTAAAGGCCGGATTTTCCTTTCCGATCGAGGTTTGACGACTTGCGGTTCACAGATCTCGCCACTAGACGTCCGGGGTGGTTGAAAAGGCTGATGAATGTTTCCTGAGACCTCTCTACCCATCCAGACCTCGCAGTTAACCCTTCGCCGTTTTAAACCTACGGATTTCGACGCCTATGCCACGTATCACAGGCGCGGCGACGTCTATCGTTTCCTGTACGCCTCGCGGAAAAATTGACCCTGGTTGGGGCAGGTTAACACGCTGATCAATTTGCCGTTTCTTCGGCGTGGCGGGGATCAGCCTCTCGCGCCATGGAGGGGTCAAATCCCACGCTGAAACACATTTCAGGCTGTTAAAGAGCGTAGCCGCTTGACCGTAACGGAGCGGCTTTCCTCGCTGGCGGAGGATATGCGCGATGGCTATCAACAAGGTTTCAGTGCCGGTCTCAACAATCTGGCCAGCGTGGCCGGGCGAACCATGGTGCTGGAGCGAACGATGAAGGTGCCGCGAAACATCGTCTGGAAAGGCTGGATGAACAAAGAGGCGCTGCCACGATAGCGGGGCCCTGACGGCTTTTCCCGCCGCATGAAGAGCATTGACCGGCGGACCGGCGGCGCATGGGTCTTTGACATGATCGGCCCTGGCGGAACAGTCTTTCCGAACCATCATCGTTATATCGAGGTCCGGTCCGAAGAGAGGATCGCCTATACGCTGCTATGGGGCGAAAACGGGCCAAAACATGCCGATGCGTGGGCCTGGAAATCAGGATGGCACGACGAAAGTTGTGCTGGGCATGGTGTTCAGCGCGGAAGCCGAGTTCCAGCGAGCGAAGGGTTTCGGTGCCGTGGAACTGGGTCTGCAAACGTTGGGCAGGCTGGAGCGCTTTGACTCATCAGCAGCGATCCTATCGCCTTGAGAAAGTTGTTCCGCGCTGTAGACAGCAACTGGACCCGTTTGAGCCGCGCCAGGGAAGCTCGATAAAATCATCAGAACCAGTGCGGGTGGCGGAGATCGTGGGAAAGCCACACGAACGCCAAAGCGAGCGGCTGCAATCAGCGGCGAGTTCCTTGATAAGGAAACGGCTTCCATCGGCTCAACGGGTTTTTGTCAACTGTGTATAGGGGAGCAAGTTTGCTGCGGCAGACAGCCTTTTTCTGTCGGTGATGGCATTCCAACGATGTAAACAGGAAACAAGTGCTCGGGATCGTTTTGAGGGCGGGCTGATTTCGGCGCTGCGGGATTGTTGAAAGCCTTGGCTCCTGCATCCGGTTTGGAGAAGCCAATTGCCGCCACCGGAGTCGTTGTCCTGCTTATTTCTCATCGGTGCATTCTAGGAGTTTGCTTCGGCCGGATCCAAAAAGGTTGCGGAATGGTCACACCCTTTCTTTCGACAGAAGGTTTTCCATAAATTGCAACCGCTAAAGTTGTTGCGATGACGTGTCGGGATGTTATCTCTGCGTCAGGTTGAATCATTGAGGGGACGAGGGATGAAAAAGTTGGGGGCGATTTTGCTGATGGCTCTTTTGAGCGCATGTGCAAAGCCATCTGACGGACCGACCGCAGGCAATATTCGGTCTGCGACTTTACCGCGAACCAACGAGAAAATCCCCGTCATCGAGCTGGCTAACGCATCGGCAGCCACGGTTTCCGCCGCAAGTACACAGAACGCCTCCGGGCCCGGCCTTACCGCGCTTCGCAACACCGGTTACAACGCTCAGAGGTTGCGGCGCGGCGACGTTATCGACATTACCGTGCTGGATACGGGAGAAGACGGACTTTTCTCCCCGACACAGAGCAAGACGCTTAATCTCGGCCGCTTTACAGTGGATCAGAGCGGCTCGGTGAATATTCCCTTTGTTGGCAAACAGAGGGTTGTTGATTCCACACCGGAAGGGCTGCAATCGCAGGTCGTTGCCGGCCTCAAGGGGTCGGCCGTGAATCCGCAGGCCGTCGTTACTGTCGTTGATAAGCCGACGAGCGCCGTCATGCTCAGCGGCGCGGTGAAAAATCCCGGAAAGATCGTGCTCACCGCCCGGCAGGAGCGGGTGCTCGATGCGCTCAATCAAGCAGGTGGCCCTACTGTCGCTGCGGGCGCGGCCACGGTCACCGTCGTTCGCGGCTCGCAAAGGGCCAGCGTGCCTCTTGACCGCGTCATGCGGGAAGACCGTCAGAACATCCGCCTGTCACCGGATGATCAGATCATGATCGATGGCGACGCGGCGAGCTACACCGCACTCGGTGCCTTCAAGAGTGCCGGTGAATTCCAGTTTGAAGCCGGAAAGCTGACCCTTGCGCAGGCCGTCGGCCGCGCCGGTGGCTTGCTGGATGACCGCGCAGACGCGCGCAATGTCTATGTCTTCCGCAATGAGATTGTTCAGGTTCCAGCCGCAAGGATACCGGGCGCGAAAGGTCCGGTCGCGACGGCCACGACCATGCGGCCTGTGATATATCACGTCAACATGCGCGACGCTTCCAGCATCGCACTCATGCAGCTCTTCCAGATGCAGAAGGGTGATGTGCTCTATGCCAGCAACGCGCCGCTGGTGGATTCGGCCAAGCTGCTGACCGTGTTCCAGAAGAGTGTGCCGACTGCGGCGGCGCCGCTTCCCGGCGGCGGCAACTGACCAATGAGGCGTTACAGAAGCTGTAAAGCTTCCATTGCCGATTGTGGGCGCAAAGCGGGATCATAATGGCAACAGGCGTCCGCAAGATCTGCGAGGCATTGCGGTGATTGTGCCTTATCCGTCTCGATTAGCCGCCTGGCGAGCCGTCCCACGGCATATATATCCTGATCCGGCTTTGCAGGTGCGCCTTGCATCTGTTCCGGCGGCGAAAATTCAGTTGAGGCAGCAAAGCGCAGGCCCTGTCCGGCGTGTTTACGACCAATCTGCAGGGCGATGCCGAAGTCGCCCAGTCTTGCCGTTTCGAACTTACCATCCGACAGCAGAATATTGGCGGGCGTGACGTCGCAGTGCACATATCCAAATGCATGCACTGCACTCAGCGCTTGCAGCACGCGGCGAAGGATCACGATCGCCTCCGAGGCGGCAATCGGTTGCGCAGATATGATCGATGCCAGTGAGTGCGCAAACCACGGCTGCAACAGACCCGGCCGACCATCGGGTAACCGCAAAAGGGCGGACGTTTCCACAAGGCAGGGATGGCGCAGCGCGACCCCGATCTCGGCCTCGTCCCATAAACGGTGCAGCAAAACGGTGTCGTCCCTGCGGGCAGGCGGCACGGTTTTAAGCGCGTGCAGCGAGCCGAGATCGCGGTGGCGCAATTGGAGCAAAAGTGTCGTCTCGCTCTGGTAAGCTGTGAAATTCACGGCAAAGCTGTCCGCAATCCAGTCCGGTTTTTCGCCAGAAACATCTGGTAATTTTCGATCCAGCGCATTTCGGATCTGGTCGATCAGGTCTTGCTGCTCCTGATAGCTTCTTTGCCGCGTGCCCTCATGGCGGATGCTTCGCCAAAGGTCGGAAAAGCGGGCGGCTACCTCCGGATAGGCAAGTTCATTGTTCACGCCGGTTTCCAATCACAATAGCGCTTATATTCTCGCGGGCGTTTTCGATGAGAGCTTCCTGGACCAGGGCATTGGCGCAATCCTTGACCGGGGTGTTGAAGACGATCTCGGCGATGGCGCGGTCCCGGAGGATCTGCACCAGCGGGTAACTGCACAGCAGGACCCTGTCCTGCAAACCCCACTCCTCGAAAACGATGTCCGGCCGGAACTGCTGGGAAAGCCCGACACATTGCGAGAGTTGCTTTTTCATGCCGACAACGACGTGATCGCGCGAAAGCTGGTGCATGGTGCCGTTTTTCAGGAGATAGGCGCGCGCATCACCAGACCACAGGACGCTCAGCCTGCGCGAGATGATCGAAGCTATGACGACGCTGGCCATCGGCCTGACATCGGCACCGGTCGTCTGGCGGGAGAGGAGCAGGCTGTTGATTGTGCCAAGCCTTCCCCTGATCTGTTGCGCCATCATCTCCGGGTTTTCGGCATCTGGCGTTTCCGCAAGAATATTCGTGGCGAGACGGGCGGCCTCTGCAGCGCTGTGCGAATCACCTTGTCCATCCGCTATGGCGAAGAGGGAAGGTGTCTGGGAAACGAAAAGAGCGTCCGCATTCAGGGAAAGCCGCGTTCCAGGGTGTGTGGCATAGCTGTAGGTCACAGATGACGGCTGTTTCGCTGCCGGCCCACTCGCTGGCGCCACGGGCGGCATTTGCTGTTTTGTTTCCTCGTGCGCCGTTGCTGGAATTGGCGCTGGCGTTGAACGGTCCTCGCCGCCTTTGCCCGGCATGTCGCTAAAGAGACGCAGGAAATCGGAGGCTTTGGGTTTGCCGTCAAATTTGAGGCCGCGGGCACGACGGCTGATGGGATCGATATACCACCAGAGGCTCGTCGGCATACGGCCGCGCACCATTTCCGGCACATCCTCCTCTTCCCGCGATTTTGGCAGACGTAGTTTTTTGATCGAAGTAATAAACCGGGAGATGTCGAAATCGCGGGTCATCGATGTCTCCGCCAGCGCCTCCGCGGCCATGAACCAGGTGTCGTCGAGATAGAGGCTTCGTGGATGTTCGCGGAAGCCATTGAGCTGCGCGATGATGGCGAGCGGATATTTGCGTCCCACCCGGTCCGCACTCGGCACCAGTACACCGACATAGGCGCAGTTTCCCCATATGCCGCGCTCAATGATGAAGCGTATGGGTGGCGACGAAGAGAATATTTCGGGCCATCGGCCCGTAAACATATCCGCACCGGCGTGCATGCCGGATCGCATCCAGCCGTCAAAGGTACCGATCAATTCCCGCTCGAGCCCATCGGAGATGAAATCGCCATGACTTGGGACCTTGCCGAAGAAACCGATGCGATCGCTTTCCGTCGCCGTTTGCGTGGACCTTGATGCCTGATCGGCCATCAGTTGCGATGACCCGCTGTCGGTGTCGTGCCTGCCTTCATTCTAATCCCCTCCTTTGAAACTCACCATTCCGTTCCGTCCCTAGAACTGCGCGGGGCAGGCGAAGCTGGCAATTGCATCCAGCTTGAACGGATTGAGAACCGAGCCGAACTGAATATCGAATTCGGCAGCCTGTCCGCCATTCTCAAACCGCACCCGCAGCAGATCACCCGACTGGTTCTCGATATCGGCACCGTCGAACAGGCGGAAGGGCGACCAGTCGCCATTTTCGGTTTTGGCCTGCTGCCAGCCGCCGGGCTGGAAGGCGATGCGTGACAGGCTTGCCGTGTTTTCGCGCGAAGGCCAGGTGATCGATTTCGCCTGGATCGGACCATGATAATAAACGACCCGCTCGCCCTCGATCTCCAGCATCACCGCGCTGGAGGCATTGGTGAGGGAGACGGGTTTGACATTGATCGAAACCGCCGGCGTCTCGCTACCATTCGGGAAAAAGGCGCGCGAAATCTTGTCGGCATTTTCGAACTGGGCGACGGCGCTGCTGGGAAGGCCGGCCGCGCCAAAGGTACCCTTCCAGCTCCATGGGGTCGTCGTCTTGTCGACAAACGGTTCCATGCGCTGTTTGAAGAAAGTCTGGAAAACCCCTGCCGGCCCGAAGAGACGCGTGAAATCCGCAATGGCGACATCGCGCGCGGAGGTCCGGTCGAAGGGATAACGACCGGTGACGATCGAAGAGCACAGGGAGGCTGAATCTGATGTCCAGAGTTCGGCGATGCGGCTGCGAGCGGACTTCACTGCGAGCGAGCCGACATCCGCCGCCACGCCTGCCACCCAGACGTCGAGCGGTGCCGGCAATTCGCGGGCCTGCTGCAGCAGGTCCTGATTGGCCTTGGTGAGCTGGCTGTCCACGTCGAACACCTTGGCGACTTCATCGGAGGTTGTTGCCGAGCGGGCAAGCTGTTCGTTCAGCAGCTTGAAATGCGCGAGCAACTGTTCCGACGGCGAACCACCGGTCTTGTCGCCATTGGCCTGCTCGCCCGTTGTGGCTGCGCCTTTTGTCGCCAGCATGTCGCGCAGTCTCGCATAGGGATCGGACGCATTCACCGAGGCCACCATAACGGCTGTGGTTGCGTCGCCTCCCGCAGTGGAGGCGAGGGTGGCGGGGTTTGCTCCGGGGCGGAGATCGGTCGCCTCCGTGATCGATCTGGCGGCCTCCATCACTATATTGCGCTCATTGGCGAGCGGACGAGTGGTTTCCACTGCGTCGCCGAGGGTCTGGGACGGTTTGACCCGAAGGTCGGCCAGCATATCAGCCCATTTTTTCTCAAACCGGTCGAAATAGATTTGCAGCGCGGCCTGCGCCACCTGCTCCACGGTCGCGCCCTTGATGGCATCATCAGAACCGCGCACCCAGCCTTCGGAAAGCGCGATGCGGGCGGCATGAGCGACTTGCGGAATGACGACACGGTGATATCCATCCGCAGTGAAGAGGCCCTCTATGCCCTCCGCCATAGGCGCTTTGCTGCGACGCTCGAAAGCCCGCTCCCCCAGAGGACCGAAAGCCGCCGCGGGTGTCCATTCCATCAATTCGCGCACCTGCGGAAGACCGGCGAGAATATCGTAGGCGCGTGTGCTAATCGCTTGATCGCGGATCGTTTCGCGGGCGGTAGCGATGAGCCGCGCATCGAGCTCGATCGGTGCAAGCACGCCGTTGGCCAGCGCCTTTGCGTGCTGGTCCAGCGCTTCTCGCACCGCAGCCCTTCCATCACCAGGGTAAAGCGATGCGAACATCTGATGCGTCTGCACGGTCAGGAAATCGCGGTCCAGTGCACCCATCCCGCCCAGCATTCCATAGAGTTTCAGCGAATTGAACGTGCGGGTGACATCCTTCTCGTCCTTAAGCTGCTTTTGCAGCTGCACGATCATGCGCGGCAGCAGCAGGGCGTTGAGCGCGCGCTGATAGGCATCACGCTGGCGCCCGGCAATCTTTTCTTCCTGATCGAGACCGAAGCTGACATTCCACATGCGTTCGCGGGCAAAGCCGGAATTGGCATCGCGCAGATTGTCGAGCGCGGGGAGGATGCGCAGGAAATCCGCATCTGCGACGTCTCGTACGGGAATTCCCTGAACGAGCTGCTCATAAGCGCCAAGTTTGCGATCCGCTTCGGCGAGCGCCTGTGTATTGGCGAAATAGGTGAAAATCCAGCCAGTGAAGACAATGGCGACCGCCGCGGCGGATGCGCCATAGGCAATGCGGCGCACCAGCAATTGCCGCCCGGAAAGGCGTTTGTCGCGCATCACCAATGCGGCTTCGGGAAAGATGACATCCTTGAACAGCCGCGAGAGGAAGTAGCTCCGGCGGGTTTTGGGGGCTGCGGGAGATCTTTCCGTTTCCGGCTGCGTTCCCGACGCTAAATAAACGCCGCGCAGAAGCGGGGGCTCAATGAGAGGCGAACTTGCGCAAAGCTCGGCAAGCGCTTCATGCAGGCGGTCCTTCAGACGCGCCAGCTCGGCCGGAAAACGGAAGATACGTCCGCGTATCTCCGCATTCTGTTCCTGCTGCAGGCGTTCGATCAGCATGGCATCGACCCGCTGCTGCAGCAGCTCGAATTCTTCCGTCAGGCGCTGCGGCAGGTTCTCGGCGGAGTAGCTCTCATCCAGCTTGAAGGTTGTGCCCCAAACCTGCTGGCGATCGGTCTTGTTGAAACCGTCGAAAAACTCCACGAAACCATGCAGCAGATCGGCCTTCGTCAGAACGATATAGACCGGGACCCGAGCGCGCAGATATTCGTCGAGTTCCGAAAGCCGCTGACGGATGGAGCGCAGTTCCTGCCGCTGTTCTTCGGGATCACGGTTGAGCAGATCGGGGATGGATAGGGTAACCAATGCGCCGTTGATCGGCTGCGAACGGCGATATCGCCTCAGGAGGCTGAGAAAACCTTCCCAGCCGGCCTTTGAGGATCCGTCGAGATCGTCCTGCGTGGTATAGCGGCCGGCGGTGTCTATCAGGATCGCCTCATCGGCGAACCACCAGTTGCAGTTGCGCGTTCCGCCAATGCCCTTCACCGCATTTTCGCCGAGCGCATCGCCAAGCGGAAATTGCAGGCCGGAATTGGTGAGTGCCGTCGTCTTGCCGGAACCGGGGGCGCCGAAGATCACATACCAGGGCAGGTCGTAAATATAACCGAAGCGCTTTTTCGTGACGCGTCGCAAGAGAGCGAGCGCTTCCTTCAGGCGTGTCTGGATTTCGCCGATTTCCGCCTGCCGATTGGCCAGCGCCTCGCGCTCGATACTGTCGACGAGTTCCTTGTCCTGCTTGCGTCCGCGGTAGATCGTGACGACGATGTAGACCAGCCAGATGGCGACGATGATGCCGATGGCGATGAGCCGGGCCTGCACCGTTCCAAGCGGCTTGAAATCGCCGAGCGCAATCAGATAGCCGTAGAACCAGATGACGACGCAGAGCGCTATCACCCATAAAAGCGACAGGAAACGTCGTCCGACGAGGGCCGCATAGCTCTCGACATAGGAGCGGATCGTATAAAAATAGCTCAATGGATTCATGGCTGGGTCTCTCCCGGCTGCTGTCCCGGACTGTTCTGTATGGGCGGCGAGAGAATGCCGGCATCGCTCAGTTTTTCATCGGGATTGGTCAGGACCATGATTTCTGTTCTGCGGTTTATCTGACGGCCTTCTTCCGTCTTGTTGTCGGCGATCGGGTCGCTGTCGGCCCGGCCTTCGGTCAGGATTGCTTCAGGGCCGGTGAATTGGGAAAGAATGTCTCCAACGGCCTTGGCGCGCGCCTCGGAAAGGTGCCAGTTCGATGGAAACTCCACCGTCTTGATCGGCACGGTGTCGGTATAACCGATGACCACCGCACGAAATTTCTCAGCCGCAAGCGCGCCGCCGATACGCTGGATGAGATCGCGGAACTGCGGGCTGACATCGGCGCTGCCTGTCGTGAAAAGGCCCGAATTGTTGATGCGAACCCGCAGCCGCCCGTTCACATCCGCAAGGGTCACGAGCTTCCTGTCGACTTCTGGCTGCAGGAAGGCCATCAGCTTTTCAAGCCGGGAGGGTTGTCTCGGCTCCACGATTTTGGGTGGATCAACGACGCGGGGAGTTTCCACTTCAATTGGCGGCGGCGTTGGTGCAGGAGGGCTTGCGATCAACACGCTCGGTGTTTCGTTCGGCGGCAGATGAGCAAGTCTTTCGAAGGTGACATCGGATGCGCTGTTGAGCGACAGCGTGAAGAAGAGATAACCGAGCGCGAAGGCGAGCGCCATCAGCGACAGCATGGTCCAGAGCGCCGCCATCGCGCGCAATGGCGTATGTCGGGCATCGACACCTTTCCAATGCGGAGAAAGCTCCCGTTCGAAGGCGCCATATTGGCCGATCAGCGTTTTGTAGAGGCTGTCGCGGATGCGTGAAAGCTCGAGCGCTCCTTTCGGTGAAACGCGGGTTCGTCCTTCGAAAGCCAGCGACAAGCACAGATAGATCAGAAGCAGCAGATCCTTGTTGGTGCCGGGCGACTGGTGGAAATGGTCGAGAATGTCGAAAACCCTGTCGCCCCCAGTGACGTCATTGTGGAACGTGGAAACGAGCCCGGAGCGCGCCCAGCCTGCCCGCACACCCCAAGGCTTGCTGAGAACGACGTCATCGACCGTCGCGCAGACGACATAATGCGCAGCCCTTGCCCGCTCGGGGCTAATGCGGGCGGAGGCGAGGTCGCGTTCATAGCGTGTAATTGCTTCAACGCAGGCGCGGCGAAGCTGGTCGGGATCCGGCTCGGCATCGCTGAAGCGCAGCAGATGTGCGAGGTTGAGAAGGGGAGCTGCCGATTGCACAAGTGTCGGAACCTCCTCGCCGCCGAAGTGGAAACCGGTCAGCAGCTGTTCGACCGGCATGGCAGTCGCCTTTGCCCTGCTGGGGCCTGCCGGCTCGTCGGTCTCGACGATGTCCTCCAGGATTGCCGCCATGTTGCGGGCGTTCTGGTTGCGCCGGCGACTTTCCTCGGTGATCTCGACCACCGTTGGCAAGTCTTGCCAGGAAGAGGGGTTTTCCGTGCTCATTCGCGTAATGCCCACATTTCCATTTCAAGCCCGGGAAATTCTCCCGCCAGATGCAGGGCAATCGCCCCTGAAGTATCGAGCTGTTTCCAGAGCGGCGACTGCGTGTCGATCTCGAAATAAACGGTGCCGGATCGATAGGGTAGTTGCCGCGGCAGAACCGGCAGGGACCGCACGGGAATACCCGGCAGTGCCACATTAACCAGTTCGGAAATCCGTTCCACCGGACCGACCTTGATCTGTGCCGGCAGGCGGCGGCGAATATCCTCGGCAGCCATATCCGCCCGCACGGCAAGCACGAAGCCGGCGTCGCGCAGAAGCGTGCGGTCGTGGATAGTGCCGACGCGGACGCCATGACGGCGTTCCACCAGTTCGATTGCGACGGCCGCCTGTTCCAGAACCGCAGACAGCGAGGTACGCAGATCATCAAACACAGCGCCGAAGGTGGCTTTCAGATCGTCGTGTCGATAGGGCGGGAAATCTGTCGCCCGCTTTCTATCCGTGGTGAAGGTGGCGAGCTCGCCGGCAAGCTGGATGCAGTCTTCGTAAAAGCGGATGGGATGAAAACGCGTAGCGTTGGCACAGCGATGCGCCAGTAGCGGATCGGCCCGGTTGAGGATCTGCAGCAGGAAATAATCGCCCACTTCCGCCGTCCCCCGGATCGTCGGATCACCGATGCGTTCGGCGATCGCCTGGGCGCGGTGGCGCACGATCCCAAGAAGCTCAGTCAGCAATTCGTTGAGACGGGGCGCTGCCGCGCAGCTGAGGCTTGGAGGGATGAAATCAGGATCGAGAATGACCGCACGGTCGGAGCGGACTTCGATTACCCGCGCCAGCCCGATGAGTTCATAACCGGAAAGATCGTCACCGGTCTTGAGGAACTTCAGGCTCAGGCGGCCGACATCAATCGGGGCCACGAAATCCGTCTCCATATTGGTATCGGAGACTTCATAGGTGGATGCGGTGAAACGCACATTGTTGGTGTCGTTGTGGCCGCTGGCGGACATGTCGGCCTTACCCGGCTGCCGGGCCGGCAGGGCGAGATAGATGATGGCATTTTTGACGCTTTCGTCGAGATCGAGCGGCGGCGGCAGGTCGGAATCCTCAGGCGCCTCGAAGGGCGTGCCGTCGGGAAGGATGCCGCGCAGGTTCGACAGAGCGAATTGCCCTATCGACAAGGCGCTGCGATCGACCCCGATCTCAACGATCCCCCACGGATAGGGCGAAAGGTTGCGTGTGGTGTTGCGCACCAGGCGTTCGGTCCAACGGTCGGACTGCTGAAAATGCTGGACGCGAAGAAACATGCCCTCGCTCCAGGCTACACGGTTCTCATGTCTCATCGTGGTCATTTACCCCCTTGGCATCGGCTGTGGCCGCGTCAGTCTGCCGTACCGGCGCGGCTTCACCACGCGCTGCGCGCTGCAGGAACTGCCTGACCGGCAATGGACGGCCGTTTTCTTCAAATTGCTTTTTGTAGGCGGACCAGTAGTCTGTTTTGATGATCAGCCCCTGCCAGTCCCGGCGGCCGATCTTTGCCCGGAAATCGTTGCCGGCATCGACAGACGCCTCGATAAACCTCGGCTCGAGCCTTTGCGTGCAACCATGGATCAAAGTTTCGAGCGCGTAGGCAAGTTGCCGCTGCTGGCGGATGAGCCTTTCCATCCGCTCGCTCAGGGAGGCTGACGAACCTTGGCCAGCGTGCTCGCTCTCGAGGTCGAGAACGGCTAGACAATCGGCGCTTTCCTGCTCCAGCGTGGTTAGAAGATCACCAATCTCCGGCGCGGTAGAAACGCCTGCAGCCGATGCGTTTTCCACTCGTAAGTTTTCTTCTGTCTCCGGGAAAACATTGTCGAAATCTTCGCTGCGGGCGGTCGAAACGGGACGAGAGATCATGACGGGCGTGTTTAGCGCGTCGGTATGTTCGTGCTCGCTGCTTGCAACCGGCTCCTCATCCCAGTTATCAGGAAGAATGGCACTTATTCCATGCGCCGCGGGCGGTTCGCTCCAGCCGATCTCGACATTTCGCGAAATGGATTTCGCCTTCCGTTTGGCGCCCTCCCGCCATGTTTCGGACCAGTCGTCGACAGAGGCAGTGTTGCCCATCATGCCGCCGGCCGAACGGCCGTTCGGGGCGATGTCCGCAAGGATCGCCGAAATGGTCAGCGGCTCGTCGCTCATTCGCAGGGATGCGTCGGGGTCGGAAAAATCCAGTTCGGCATCGCCGCTGATGGCGACCTGAAAAACCTGCCCGCCAATGTTGATTTGCGAACCGTCGCGGAGACGTGCGCTTTCGCCTTCGAGCAGAAGGCGGCCATCGACCAGCGTGCCATTCGCGCTCTGGTCCATTATCGTGAAGCCTTCGCCATCGCGGTTGAGTGTACAGTGCAGCTTGGAAACGCGCCGTTCATTGTCGTCGATCTGCCAGTCGCATTCCCGCGAACGGCCAATGACGCGGCGGCCGCGCTCGAAGGTCCACTGACTGGCTCTTGCTGCTCCGATATTGCGTGTGTCCTTGAGTGCAAGCTTCATATCCATGCCCCCTCACGCGGAAATCGCCGAGCCTTCCCGCTCGGTCACCACAGCGTCAGCGCTGTCTTGTTGGGCGGGTGCCACGCGAGCCCAGCTGTTCCAGCCGAGACGGGCGGGAGCATCGGACTGGCCGAGGCGGCAAAAGGGAATGTCCTCCTTTTTCAGGATCACCTGCACATCGAAGTGCAATGCGCTTCCGACGAACAGGCGTGTCAGAGAAAATATTTCCGCAAGCCGTTTCGAACCGGGCGTGAGGGCAAGGTAATCCGCATAGGCGACAGGGCCGATCACGACCCGGAAGCCGCCGCTCATATCTTCGACAGCGCTTCCCGCTGTCGAGTTCTGTCCGAGCCTCAGTCCTGATGCCTGCCCGAGCTGGCTTTGTTCGTGAAGCGGTAAAGCCACCCAACGCCGGCGAAACTGTTCGATATGGACCGGACGTCCCGTGAATTCGCAAAGCATTGATGTCAGGGCCGAAACATTGCGGTTGCGGCCGGCCAGAAGACCGCTGAAACGCAGGAGCGCGTCTTCGCTCACGCCTGCTTTCTCGACCAGACCGGCAGTGCGGAACCCGATGAGGGCGAGCAGTGTTTTGCGGAAACCGTTGTCCCTCTGATCGGCCGACCAGCGCAAACCCCTTGCAAGACGGTATTTTTCCGTCGCGGATACAAACAGCTCGCTGAACCTTGCCGCAAAAAGGTTGAAGAAGCTGGCCAGCGCGCCCGAACGATTGCGTTCTTCCCGTTGCAGCAGTTCGCCGTATGCCGGCGGTAGCGAACCAAGCGGGCCGACGATGGGCGCGAAAGCTGATTTCAGTTCGGCATGACCGCGCTTGCGGCTGAAACCGCTGACTGCAAGCGGTGTCGGCTGTATTCCACCATGGGCGCCGATGACGATCCCGTCATCCGCCGAAACGAACTGGGCGACGCGAAACGCGGTTGCAGGGTCAAAACGGCCGGGATCGTTGCTGAGAAGCGCCGCCTGTCTGTCTTTGATGGTTGGCGTCTGCTGTTCCATACCCGTCTCCTAAAGCAGCGGCCGGTCGGCCGCGCGGGCTGGCCAGCGGGCAATCGGTTTGGAGTGGCCTCGCATCGTCGCCGTCAGTCGCGTGAAACTGTTGATCGAGGTGTAGAGCCCGAAGAAATGGTTGAGGACGCCGGCGAAAACAAATGCGGCAGGTCGCGCGATCAGTGCCGGGTCAAACTCCACCGTGATATCTGTTCCCGGTACCATGGCCGAGCCAATCCGGGCATGAGAATTCTGCGCCTCGACATGGCTGATCGCCTCCACGATCTGTCGGGTTTCCGGGCTGTCCCTGAAGGAATACAGTGACAGAATGTCCTTCAGCGGTGCACCGCCGTTGTCGCTGAGCGAGAGATGGTTGAGGAGAAGATGTGAGATCAGCCGCCACTCGCGTGCCGAACGCTCGTTGACGCGGATCGCCTCCGTCGGAGGCATCAGTGCATGGATGGATTTCACCGCCTCGTTGCCGGTAGAAAGCTGCAGGAATGGGTGCCCGCCGCCAAAGGGAAGCTGGCTTGGCAGTTCGCGGTTGAGGCAAAGTGTATCGATGCTTGCCACCATGTCGAGCGGCCCAAGCGGGCCGCGCTTCTGATCCACGAAGGCGATGTCCGTATCGGAAGAGCCGTCATCATCGAACCGGCGCTGTATCTGCCAATAAACGTTTGCGCCATTATTGCGCTGTGTGCGACCAAAAAACGGAGACGTCTTCTCGGTCTGTCCGGAACGGCTGGTCAGTTGAACGTTTTCAACAGCATAGATCTCGCGCGTCCGCTGCCGCCGTGCATCCGGCAGCAACCTGTATTCCGTCCGCGTACCATCAAGACTGAGCGGTTCGCAACTTTGTTTGAACAGGTTGATCACCGGTGAGGCGTTCAACACAAAATCTCTGACCGACACCATGCGCTCAAGCCGCGTGTCCGCCGCATCCAGATAGATGTATAGCTCGCAGTCGCCGCCGCCCCATTTCTGCAGCCCGTCAATGTCGAGAAATAGAAATTTCTGCGGCAGCGCGAAGAATTCGGTGAGAAGCCGGTATCCATCAAAACTGTTGGCTGGATATGGCAGCATGGCTTGATCGCGAGAGTACCCGGACGGCGTAAGATTTCCGGCGGGCAGGAAAACGGCTTCCTTGTCCTCGGCGTGACGCGCAAGCGCCATGCCGACGCAATGGTTGGTCAAAAGCTCGTAAAGCGCTGTCGCCTGCTGCCACGCGGCGGACAGGAAAATCTGGAGTTTCGTCAGTCCCATTTCCGGGAAAGTACCGCCGCGCGGGGCCGTGCTGCGCAGCGAAAGCCTCAAACAGGCGGCCGTGCCGGCAAAGGACGCCGAAAAAGGGGCGTCGATCGGCTGACCGGTGAGCGTGGCGGCTGCGATCTCCAGTGGAACGATCTCGACGTCCTGCGTGGTGCGGAAACGGCAGCTTTCGCCGCCAACCGGTTCGGCGAGAATTTCGCTGTGGCGGGGAAGCGTCTGCACGGTTGCCAGCGCCGGGCTCGGAGCGAATTGCACGACGCTCATCGAAGGGATCGGGGCAAGATAATGCGGATAGAGCGTTTCCAGCAGACTGTCCGACAGTTCGGGGAATTCGTCATCCAGCTTCTGGCGCACCCGGGCGGCGGAATAGGCGAAACTCTGGATCAGACGCTCGACATGCGGATCGTCGGCAACGTCGCCCGTCATCCGCAGCCTGCCCGCGATCTTCGGAAACGCCGCCGCGAAACGAGATGCGCGCTTTCGCAGCGCAAAAAGCTCGTCATTGTACTTTTCGAGGAAGCCTTCAGCCATTCGTCGCCTCCACCAGGAATTGCTGCGTGGAAGGATCGATTCGGGATTCAAAGCTGATCGGCGGCATGCCTTCCTGTAGGCGGAAGCTTGCCTGTATGCGCATGCGAAGCGCCCGGTCACCATCCGTGCGGTTTTTCAGGATCGTCACATGCACGTCGGCAAGGCGTGTTTCGAACAGGGAAATCCGCCGCTCGATGCTGCGAGCGAGTCGCGCCTTGGAGGCATCCGTCACCAGATTGGCTGAAAGAATGCCGTCCACGCCGTAGCTTACGAGGGCATCGGACAGTTCCTTCAACGCAGCCGGCGGGCCGGCCGGGTTGCGGCGAGTATTGAGCAATGCCTCGAGGTCGCGGCGGATCACCTCGCGCATCTCGCGGGCCTGATCCTTCAGGCTGACGAGCATATCCGTTTCCGCATCCGGCGCGTCATCGAGCAGCCGGTCCAGAACCGAGCGCGACAGCGTCCTTTGCCGTGCGCGATATTGCTCCAGCGGATCAACCACGGGCGATCTGCCTTTCTTCGTCGGACAGGGCGGAAAGTGCGCCGATTTCGTGGAACGGCACAACATCGTCGCCAATCAGCAGGCAGCGTTGGCCGAGACCCGTTATCAGTGGTTCACCCTCACTCCAGTGCGTTTCTCGACCGAGAAGGAGGCCGACATCGTCGCCCGCACCGTGATAGATCGCAGGAAGCAGCACGGATGCGACTGCCCCGTCGCGCAACGTCAGTTCGGCGACGCGAAAGGCGAGGTCGCGCGGGCGGCTCATGGGGTCGATGCTGAGGCTCTCGATGCGTCCGTAATCGATCCAGAGATAACGTCCGCCGTTGGTCAGGACTTCCAGCGCATGCGGAACCCGATCGTCCAGATCGCGGATGTCGCCGGCGCTCTTGCCGTCGTGGCCGATTGGCACATTGCCGCGTTTTTCGTCGAGTTCATTCAACGCGTCTTTCGCGCCCTCGACATCGCCGCTCCGCGCGGCAATGTTCGCCCGGATGGCCAATTGGTCAAGTTCGGAGGGGCCGCCGGGGAAATCCGGTACGGCGCCGCTTTCAAACCACGCATTGCGTGCGGCCATGGCGCGCAGCTGGTGGCGGAAGAGGGAAAAACCGACGCTGTCCTGCGGTGAGAATGTTGCGGCCAGATTGCATTGCGCATCGGCCTTTTCATAGTCGCCGGCGAGGACCAGCAGATCGATGTAGAAATGGCGGCCATCCTTGTCGGTCGGCCTGGTTTTCACATGGTCCCGCGCGAGCCCGATTGCGTCTTGCAGCTGGTTGTCGTCCAGGAGGCGGGAAATTTCGTCGCGCAGCGTCATGCGGATATCCTTTGCGGCTCGGCCGAAGGCCGGGATGCGGCGGTGGCCGGCATCATGGTTTCGGCAATGAGGTGGAAGCTCGTGGAGACGTCATCGAGCTGGAAATGCGGCTGAAGGCGGACGGTACATGAGAATGTTCCGGGCTTGCCGGGAACCTCGAAGACATTGATCCCTGCAGAGCGCAGCGGATAGCGCGTGCGCAGCGCCGCCTCCGCATCGTCGTTGCCGAGCGTATAGGAGGAAAGCCAGCTTTCCAGTTTACGCTCGATGGTCGTGGCATCGCTGAGCTGGCCGATGTCATCGCGCATGATGACCTTGAGGTAATGCGAGAACCGGGAGGCACACAGAACATATTGCAGCATGGCAGCGAGGCGGGCGTTCTGCCTCGCCGCTTCGGTGGAGTAATGGCCGGGTGCATGCAGGGATTGGTTGGCGTTGAAGATCGCCATGCCGGAAAGATAGGTTGTGGAGACGGGTACGATGCCCAGATCGGAAAATTGCTGTTCCTGCCCAGTCGTCAGTTGCACTTCCACGGGCGGCTGGGCGGACAGGCCGTTGCTCTCGATGCCGAGATCAAGCGGTGGCAATTGTCGGGCAGAGAGCATGCCGCCATCCACGGCGTCCTGTGTCACACCGCGCAGATCCGCAAACCAGCCGGAATCGACGAAATTGCGCACCACAACCGTTGCGAAGGCAAAGGCGGCGTTGCCCCACAGCAGGGTCTCGCCGCTTTCCGCCACATGCTCGCGGAATGGAAATCCGTCATCCCGCCCGCGCGCATAGGGCCTGTAGGGGGAACGTAGCAAAACGCGCGGTGCGACAAGGCCTACGAAGCGTGAATCGTCGCGTGCGCGAAGCGCATTCCACCGCAGCCGCGATTTCTCCTGTTTCAGCCAGGAAAAGTCATGGACCCGGCTGAGCTCCGAAAAGTCCTGCAGCCCAACGGTGGAGGGCGAAGCCGCCGCTACGAAAGGGCAGAAGGCGGCCGCAGCCACCATGCCGATCTGTGACAGCGTTGTGATGGAATCGGCACCATCAAGATCATCAGGGGAAAAGGCGTAGTCACCGATCAGAAGGCCTACCGGTTCGCCGCCCGGCATGCCAAATTCGCGGTTATAGACGACCTCGAAAAGATGGCTCTGGTCGAAGTCGGTGGCGCGTTCTGTGTTGCGGGCAAGGTCGCGCCAGCTGGCGTTCAGCAGTTTCACCTTCACGTCGGTGCTGCGGCCCGCCTCGCGCACGACCATGGCAAGCCCGCGCCATCTCGCCTCCATCGCCTGAAAATCGGGATGGTGGAGAATAGCGTTCACCTGGCCGGTCAGCGCATCGTCGATGAGGGCGATGAGCTGGTCGGCGAAAATACGGGCGTCCGTGAAGGACTGATGCGCCATGAGTGTGCTCCGGATGATGAACGGGGCCGGGGTGGCTGAGCACCCCGCACCAGGCTCAGTTCTTCGACGGAATACGGGCGACCATGCGCAGCGAGGTCGTCAGTTCTTCCATCTGCAACCAGGGCCGCATCCATGCGACCGCATTGTAGGCGCCGGGTTTGCCGGGCACTTCCTGCACGGTCACCTTGGCATCGCGCAGCGGATATTTGGCGCGGCTTTCCTCACCCGCCTCGTCATTGGCGTTGACGTAGTTGGCGATCCAGCGATTGAGCCAGACTTCGCAATCGGACGCTTCCATGAAGGAGCCGATCTTGTCGCGCCCCATGACCTTGAGATAATGCGCGAAACGCGACGTGGCCATGATGTAGGGCAGACGTGCCGAAACGGCGGCGTTGGCCGTTGCTTCCGGCTTGTCGTAGAGCTTCGGCTTGTGCGCGGTCTGGGCGCCGAAGAACACCGCATAGTCCGTGTTCTTATAGTGGCACAGCGGCAGAAAGCCGAGTTTGCCGAGTTCGGCGTCGCGGCGGTCGGTAATGCCGACTTCGGTCGGGCATTTCAGATCCAGGTCGCCGTCATCGCTGGAGAAGACATGCATGGGCAGGTTTTCCACCTTGCCGCCGTTTTCAGCCCCTCGGATAGCCGTACACCAACCGCTTTTTGCGAAGGCATCGGTCAGCTTGGTGCCCATCACGTATGCAGCGTTCATCCAGCAATATTCGTCATGCTCAAGGTCACCATTCACCGCACCCTTGGTTTCGTCATAGGCGAAGTCATCGATCGGGTTGGTTTTCGGGCCGTAGGGCATACGCGCCAGCACACGCGGAAGAGCGAGCGTGACGAAACGGGAATCGTCACTTTCGCGGAAGCTGCGCCACTTGGCATATTCGACCGTGTCGAAAATCTTTTCCAGATCGCGCGGACGGGCGAGATCGCGATAGTCCTCGAAACCGAACATGTGCGGGCTGGCAGCAGAGATGAATGGCGCGAAGGCTGCCGCCGCGATCGATGAGACGCCTTGCAGCAGCTGGACGTCATCGAAGGAATTGTCGAATTCGTAATCGCCGATAATGGCGCCGAGCGGTTCGCCGCCGGGGGTGCCGAATTCGTCTTCATAGATCGCCTTGAAGAGGCGGGACTGATCGAATTCGACGGCTTTTTCGAGATCGCGCGCCAGTTCACGCTTGCCGGCATTCATGACGCGGATCTTGAGGTTGACGCTCGTTTCGGAGTTCTTGACGAGATAGTTCAACCCGCGCCAGGTGCCCTCAAGCTTGGCGAATTCGGGCGCCTGCATGATAGCGGCGAGCTGTTCGGAAATCGTGCGGTCCAGCTCCGCGATCGCGTGGTTAAGGGTGACGGTGAGGTTGCGATCATATTTTACCGTCCCCTTCAGTGCTTGATCGGTCAGCGTACGCAGGAGGTTCTGCGCGCGGTCCGGTTCGGTTTGACGGGTAGCGGCAACCACCTTGGACAGCAGTCCCTGATCTTCGGCGGTCGTTGCCTGTGCTTCATTTTTCAGCAGGCTCTCAGCGCTCATGTTTCAGTCCTTCCACATGCGGCTTTGAAAATGCCGCTTGAACAGTTAGAAGCCCCAAGCGGGGCCGTTCGAGGAGATTTTCCTCCACACAGGCGATTATTCGTTCGCGCCGTTCTTTTCCTTGAGTTCGGAAACCAGCGTTGCGAGGTCGGTCTTGTTTTGCAGAATATCCTCCAGCATCCGCTCCAGATCTTCCGAACGGTCGGCCTTGGAAAGAAGGTCGCGCAGTTCGTTGCGGGCATCCAAAAGCGCCTTGAGCGCCGGAACCTGCTGCACGACAGCGCCGGGTTCGAAATCATCCATACTTTCGAACTTCAGGTTGACCTGCATGTCCGTGCCATCCTTTTGCAGCGTATTGGCAACGGAAATATTGAGGCCGGGCGTCATGCGCCGCATGACTTCGTCGAAATTGTCGCGGTCGATCTGAACGAATTTACGCTCCCCGAACGGCTTGAGCGGCTGGGTGGGATTGCCGGAGAAATCACCGAGCACACCGACCACGAAAGGCAGTTCCTTGACTACCATCGCGCCTTCGGTTTCGACTTCGTATTTGATGTGAACGCGTGGTTTGCGAACACGCTCCAGCTTCTCATGTACACTTGCCATTTCAACCTCCTTGGTGCCCCTTGGCACAGACGACTGTTACGGAGCGGCGTCGCGCTCCGCGCTTTCTATTTTCCGTTGCTCTCTCCGCTTGGCTTGATGCCGGCGGCGGTTAAGACTGCGTTGCGAACCTGGGCTTCCGGCAAAAGCTCGGCCAGCAGTTCCGAAAAATCCATGCGTCCCCTGCGCACCAGTGTCTCTATGGCAAGGGAGATCGGTGAATGCGGCTCGGTACGGCGGAAGTAACGCGCAACCGAGAGAAGAGTTTCAAATGCTTCGTCGCGCGATAATATGCCTTCCGGTGCGGTCACGGCGGGCCGCGCGGCCGCCGGCCCGCTCTCGTCTGAACCGCTGATGCCCACAGGTTCCTGTTCGACGGATGCCGGCTCCTGGTCACGCCCGCCGAGCGAGCGAATTGCAGACGCTGCTTCGACCAGCGTGTTGCGGATATGGGAACTCGGTGGTGCGGATTGCCCGCAGCGCTCGGCAAGGATGGCCATGATGGCATCAAACGAGGAGAGGCACGCAGTCACCTCTGCCAACTGGGATGACATGGCGGCAACGCCAGTTTCAGACGCAAGCCGATATAGCTCTTCGCGACGTTTGCTCTCATTTGGGCGCTGCGCGAGTTGAAAGTCCCATAGGCTGTGTTCGCCAAATTTGCCGCCTGGGATCAATGAGGCGAGGCGCAAAGGCTGAACAAGCGTTCCTTCGCTGCCGACACCGTTCAATCCCGCTAAAGGTGCAAATTTTTCTTCGTCATTATCGTCGCTGATTGACCGCAGCGAGTCCCAGTGGTTGTAAAACAGCTCTTTGCCGAGGTCGTAGATTTCGCGCAGACCATGAAAGCCGCGCAGGCGCAGCGATGCTTCCGCAAGCCACGCCAATATTTCAACATCCTTGCTTTCGGAATATATAATCTGCAATCCAAGATTGCTGACATTATCCCAGCTACTGGATATTTTCAGGTTATCCTGCGGAGAAGCGGCGCGCTCTTCTGTACGAGCTTGGTTTCTTTCATCCTTAATTCTATAGTATATTTCACGCGTTCTTGCGTCGACCCGGATATTTTCTCCGCAGTCATTCAGAAATTCTATATCTGTTTTAACGTTCGGCGCGTTCAACGGCAGTCTATCTCCGAGAAATAGTAATGGATTTTTTGTAGTTACTTCCCTTACGTAAGGCTATTCATAAGACAGACTTATTCTAAATGTGTCTAAATTGTGGCATCTAGTGGATAATCTCATCTGACAAAAAATCAACTTCGGGGTGGACAAGTTGGTTTCATCATCATATTTACTCCACGTCACGTTGTGGAATGAACCCGGGCAGGAGGCTCATTGCATGTCGCATATCGATCTCAACCGCCTTGTTGGAGCGCTTGAGCCAGACCTGCGTGTTACCCTTGAGGCTGCGGCTTCTGTTGCGGTGCGCATGGGGCACAGATACGTGGATATCCCGCATTGGCTGCTTGCGGTTGTGGACTCCGGCATCTATGCGAAAACATTCGAGGAATTAAAAATTCCACTTCCGGTATTGCAGGCTGAAATCAGCCGCAGTCTGGAGGAGTCCATCATCGGCGACGGAGAGGCATTGTCGCTCTCCCAGAACATCCTCACGGCGGCCCGGGAGGCATGGATTCTCGCATCGCTGGAGGCTGGCCGCGACCGTGTTACGCTTTGCGATCTTCTGTTGGCGATGGATGAGGAAACCTCACTTCGCTCTTTCGTCCGCTCGGCATTTCCTTCTCTCAAGGCGATGGATCGCACCGCGCTTGAGCGTCTTCGCAACTCGACTGAAAATGGCGCAGGCGTGGATGTTCCTTCCGCGCTGGCAGGCTCAGGGCAGGCAGGGACAGGACAGTCTGCAGGCCAGAATGATTTCTTGCGCCTTTACACCCAGGACATGACCGCAGATGCCCGCAATGGCAAGGTTGATCCTGTTATCGGCCGCGATGATGAGTTACGCCAGCTCGTTGATATTCTAACGCGCCGCCGACAGAACAATCCCATCCTGGTAGGTGAGGCGGGGGTTGGCAAAACGGCGGTTGCCGAGGCGCTGGCGCTGGAAATCGCGTCTGGCAACGTTCCGGAAAAGTTGCGCAATGTCCGCCTGCTGAACCTCGATATTTCGCTACTTCAGGCCGGTGCCGGCGTTAAGGGTGAGTTTGAGCGCCGCCTTCATGGCGTAATCGATGCGGTCAAACGTTCTACCGAACCGGTCATCCTGTTTATCGATGAGGCCCACGGTCTCGTTGGTGCGGGTGGTGCGGCCGGGCAGGGCGATGCGGCCAATATTCTCAAGCCCGCTCTGGCGCGGGGTGAAGTGCGCACCGTCGCGGCGACGACCTGGAGCGAATACAAGAAGTATTTCGAAAAGGATGCGGCGCTGACCCGTCGTTTCCAGCCTGTACATGTGCGCGAGCCGGATGAGACGACCGCCATACGTATGTTGCGCGGTGTCGCTGACAGCTTCGTCAGCCATCACAACGTTGTCGTTCGTGACGAGGCGGTCGTGGCCGCGGTGCAATTATCCGCACGCTACATGCCCGCGCGGCAGTTGCCGGACAAGGCCGTCAGCCTTCTCGATACGGCCGCGGCTGCCGTCTCACTGGCACGGCAGACCGAGCCGGAGCGGCTGCGCGCTATGGAAAGCGAGCGGCGCCTTCTCACCGATGAGTTGAACTGGCTTCTGCGTGAACCGCAGGATGGCGAGATTGACAGCCGTATCCAGTCGATACGGGGCGAAGTCGAAAAGCTTGAGAGTGGGATCGATGATCTGCGCAGCCGTTACGACGCGGAGATGGCTGAGCTAAGCGAAGAGCAGCCGGTTGAAGGCGATGTTTCCAATGTCTCTCCCCTGCGGCCTGCGGTTAAGGCAAAACCGGCAAATGCCGAGAGACTTGTCCCGACGGTCGTTGATCGTGAGGCGATCGCCGCCGTCGTTTCGCGATGGACCGGAATTCCACTTGGCAAACTTCTGGCGGACCAGATCGAAAGTGCCCGGACACTCGATGCGCGTATGCGGCAGCGGGTGGTGGGGCAGGATGCTGCAATTGCACGGATTGCCGATGCCATGCGCACTGCGCGGGCCGGATTATCCGATCCGCGCCGCCCGCCGGCCGTTTTTTTCCTTGTTGGCATGTCCGGAACAGGAAAGACCGAAACCGCGCTGTCGCTCGCCGATATGCTCTACGGCGGCAACAGCCATCTGACGACGATCAACATGTCGGAGTTCAAGGAAGAGCATAAGGTTTCGCTGCTTCTCGGTTCGCCGCCCGGCTATGTCGGTTTCGGCGAAGGCGGCGTGTTGACTGAAGCGGTGCGCCGTCGGCCGTTCGGCGTTCTGCTCTTGGATGAGATCGACAAGGCTCACCCCGGCGTCCAGGACATTTTCTATCAGGTGTTTGACAAGGGCGTGTTGCGTGATGGCGAAGGCCGCGACGTGGATTTCAAGAACACCACTATCTTCATGACGGCCAATACAGGCTCGGAGTTGCTCTCGGCGCTGTCGGCCGATCCCGACACGATGCCGGAAGGCGAAGCGCTGGAAGCGCTTCTGATGCCGGAGCTTACCAAACAGTTCAAGCCCGCGTTCCTCGGGCGCACGATCATTCTTCCCTTCATGCCGCTTGGTACGGAGGCGCTTGCAAGGATCGTGGATATGCAGATTGGCAAGATCAGGGAACGTGTGTTCGCAACATATGGCACCGGCCTGACCCTGTCCAATGTGGCGCGAGATGCCCTGGTGGCGCGCGCCGGTGCAAGTGAGATTGGCGCACGCGCCATTGAAATCATGATCGGCAAGGACCTCCTGCCGCCTCTTTCCAGCTTTTTCCTCGAAAAGGTAATCGCGGGAGAGCGTGTCGGGAACATTGTTGTCGATTTTGGTGAAAACGGGTTCGGCATTCGTGCCGAAGAGGCTGGGGAAGCAGATGAATTCGCCGTAACCGAAGAGGTTGGGGTGGATAAAGTTGCCGCGTCGGATGGGGCTACCCGACGCATGCGGCATTAAACGAAGGGTAACTCGGCCTCGGAGCAAGAGGTCATTTTAGCTACAGGAGCTTACAGCATGCCAATTTATCTGCAGATTGACGGTATCCAGGGCGACGCCACCCATGAAGAACATCGCAAGTGGATGGATATTGAAGCCATTCACTGGAACGTGGCCCGCAACATGAACACCTCTGCTGGTTCTGCTGCAAACCGCGAGGCATCCGAACCGACCATTTCGGAAGTCATTCTGACCAAGGTTAGCGATTCTTCTTCCACCAAGCTTTTCCAGGAAGCCTGCGCCGGCCGGACCGGCAAGCTCGCAACCATTCATCTGGTGACCACGGGTAATCCCGGCAACACCTATATCGAGTATCTGCTGACAAACACGCTTATCGCCAGCTACTCGGTGGATTCCAGCGGTGACCGTCCGGTGGAAACCGTCAAGCTCAACTTCACGAAGATGGAAGTGAAGTACACGCCGTTCGACGACAACAACTCGCCGCAGTCTCCGATGATCGCCTCCTACGATCTGGCGACGACGAAGGCTGCCTGATCGTGACGCGACCCGGTGCCGGCGTTGCCGGCACCGGAACGTTTTCAATGCAGTTTTGCAGCTCACGTCGTGATGTTTCACGTCGAGTTTGGTCTAGGTGGTTTTTTGATGCGCTCCCTATATGCGTTTTTTGTTTCCGTGCCGGTTGTTCTGGCATCTTCCGGTCTTTCGCCGGTCGGTGCGGCGGAGCGGACATGGATATTCTCTGGTGCCGAACTCAAGCAGGCCATCGAGGGTAAGCTTGCCCCGGAGGTGTCCGATCCGGAAATGCGGCGGCTGGTTTCCGTTGCAAAATCAAGCGCCTATATCGCTGGCGTGGCCGATCTGACGAGCGGATCGGACTGGTGTGGTGCAGGCGCCGTGGCGCCCCATGAACTCAATGACCGGATCTACACCTATCTCGGCGATCTTCCTGCGGAAAAACTGGATGAACAGGCAGCCACTCTCGTGCGGGAGGCGCTCAAGGTCTCCTTTCCCTGTGAGCAGAAAAGTAACTAGTGGGACGAACCATGCGCGTTAACTTTGACACTCTTTATAAGAATTATCCGAGCAGCGACCCGTCGCACCCGAACTATGTCAGCCAGCGTGATCTTTTCACGGAAATAGGCTGGGATGATTTTATCGGTAACCCGAACTACCACAATACCTGTGCCATCCGCGTCAGCATCGCTTTCGTGAAATCGGGGATCAACATCGTGCCAGCCTCGCATCGCATCCAGAAAGGTCCATATGCGGGCAAGGGCATTGAGGTGAACATGCGCCGCCTCGCAAATCTGGTGAAACGGACGAGCTATCTAGGCGAGCCCGAACCGTTTACCCCCGCGACAGCGCGTAATGGCATCGGTGCCCGTAACGGTGTTGTGGCGTTCAACAATATCCCTGGTTACACCGGAGGCGGCCATATCGATCTTGTGCGGGGTGGCTCAGAGGCCACCCAATGCGCGTCGGCCTGCTACTACAATTCGGAAACGATCTGGTTCTGGCCACTTCAGTCCAGCCGCGGGTCCTGATTAGGAGTGTTCCATGAACGACCAGTCGTCACTTTCTGATTTCGTTCAGGCAAGCCGCGTCCTCAAGGTCAAGTCGCCTTTGGGAGAGGATCAGCTTTTGCCGGAGCGTCTGACGGTCGAGGAAGGCGTATCGCAGCTCTTTGATATTCGCCTGACGGTGCGTGCCAAGAAGGAGGCGGTTAAGCCCGAGGAACTGATCGGGCGGCTGGTCGATGTTTCGCTCGAGATCAGCCAGGGCGAGGGTGAGGGCGGCGGTGTTCGCCGTCCCTTTAACGGCCTTGTAACAGAGCTTCATGAAGGTCCTCCGATCACGCGTGGGTTGCGCTCTTACTCGATGACCATCCGGCCACAGATGTGGTTGCTTTCGCGGCGTTCCGATTGCCGCATCTGGATTGACAAGACGGCGGTCGATATCGTTGAGACGCTGTTTTCCGAACACGGAATTCCTGCTCCCGATACGTCAGGCATCATCTCGCCGCCGCCTGCACAGCACTACAGCGTGCAGTTTAACGAGACCGATCTGGATTATCTCACCCGCCGTTTCGAAGAGGACGGCCTGTTCTACTGGTTCAGCCACGAGGGTGGCAGCCACAAGCTGTATGTGGCCGACAGCGCCAGCGGCTGGCTCGGGCCGTCTCCGGCTGCCCAGGGGGAGGGAACTGTGCGGCTGGCGCAGGGCTCGTCGGACCGCAACCACATCAATGACTGGGCACGGCGGTTCTCCTATGTCTCCGGCCAGCGGGCGGGCGCGGACTGGAATTTCGAGACGCCGGGCATGGTGCCTCGCACGATGACGCCGTCTCTGGTGCAAATGCCGGACGCGACGAAGCGCGAGCTCTACGAATATCCGGCCCGCATCAAGACGGTGGAAGAAGCGGAACGGGCGCAGAAACTGCGCACCCAGGCGATCGAGGCCGATCACGACCGGGTGTTCGGATCGTCCACCTCACGCATTCTCGAACCCGGCCGTCGCTTTACGCCTTACGAGGTTGCCCATCCCGAACATGCCTATGAAGAGCATGTGATCATCAGGGCAAGCCACAGCATCGTCGATCTCTCCTATGAGACAAACAGTAACGAGCCTGAGTATCGCAACCACTTCGAGGCAATTCCGGCCCGCGTTCCCTTAACGCCGCACCGGACGACGAAGCGCCCACGCATCGAAGGCACGCAGGTGGCAATCGTCGCTGGCCCCGAGGGTGAGGAAATCCATCCCGATCAATATGGCCGCATCAAGCTGTGGTTCCCTTGGGATCGTAAGGCGAAGAAGGATGGCACGGATACGTGCTGGGTGCGGGTTGCGCAGAACTGGGCGGGCTCCACCTGGGGCGGCCAGATCATCCCGCGCATCGGCATGGAAGTGATGGTTGCATTTGTGGATGGCGATCCGGACCGGCCACTGGTGACCGGCGTGGTGCCGAACGCGCGTCAGACGGTGCCGTATGAGTTGCCCGCGCACAAGACGCGCAGCACGTTCCGCACCAATACGCATAAAGGGTCCGGCTTCAACGAATTGCGGTTTGAGGACGAAGCGGACCAGGAGGAGATATTTCTCCACGCCCAGAAAGACACGAATTTTGAAATTCTGAACGATTATTCCAAGCGTGTAGGGCGCGATAAATCGGAACTCGTGGCCAACGATAAATCGACGGAAGTTGGCGGCGACCATGACGAGGTTATTGCGGGCAACATGTCGATCGCGGTAGGCGAAAATGCCCTCTCAAACCTTTTGAGAGACAAGACGAAGCTCGTCTTCGACAAGGTTGGAGCTGCGTTGGGAAAACTGAAGATCCCGGACCCCTTCAATTTCGCGAAAGGGAATTTCCAGCTCTTCGTAGAGAAAAATCATTCGCAGGTCGTCGGTATCGGCTCCTCGGAGGTTGTCGGCGGGGCAAAATCGACGGTTGTCGGACATACCTATCAAACCACGGTCGGCAAATCACACAGCATCATCGTTCGGGGCCGTTCAGATACAGATATCGGGCGCATCATGAACATCCGGGTAGGCGAACAATTGACGATAAAAGTTGGAGAGAAGTCGATGCTCACGATGTCGCGCGAGGGGCATATCGTGATTAAAGGAAAGCACATTCATTTCGAAGCTGATCAGATTACGCAGAATTGAGTGGGGCCATGGCTGAGAAACCGTCAGGATTACCTCCATCTCGCATGCTGGGTGTTCCGTTTGCTGCATACGACGACGATAATGTCTTGGATATGTTGAAAACCGATCTGTCGACATTCAAGCGTCACCCGTTTTTTCCGGAGTCGCCGAGGATAAGGCCGCCATATCGCCTAGATACACCTCAGCCAACGTTCAATTCTAATGGTGGACTGTGCGAATACATACCCGCAGTGAACGAGACGGTGTTGTTTGGACGATCTTCCAGCGCAAACAAACTTCTTCCTCAGAAAGAACGTGAAAACGAGACGAAGGAAAGTGCCTGGAAGTTTGGCGAACTGAGCAAGGACTACAAGGATGCCGGCATTGGCAAAAAATACCAAAGGGGCGTCAGGGAGTATCTTGCTTCGGGCTACACGCGTCGCAATCCGGACGGGAAGACCGATCACGACACTGACTGGCGCGGCAAATGGAAGGAACGCAATTTCCAGGTTGCCGAGTATACATGGTGGAAAGCAGATAAAAAACTCGCCGGAGACAGTTTTGGGGATCCGGCAAAGGATTGGGCTTCAGGAGAATATAAGCTCGGTGCACTGGAGGGTGATGGAAAGGCCGGATTTTCCCTGACCAAAGGCGGTGTTGACGCCAAATTAAGTGCGAAAGCCAGTGCTGCTGCGGCTCAGGGCAAAGTCGAAGTTCTAAAGGATCAAGTCATCTCCGGGGCTGCGAAAGGTGCTGTGCTGAAAGGAGAGCTCGAGGGCGAGATTGCTTTTGTCGGTAATCCTGAAGAGATAACCGGGACATTGAAGCTTGCCGCCAAGGCGAACGTCATTGAAGGGTCAGTTAACGGAGAACTGTGCCTGACACCAACCCGAGTTGGTAATCCTGTCATCAAAGCATGGAACTGGCTGTTCGAAGAGCACAATCAGCTTATCGAAGACAAGTGGGATATAGGTGTTTGCGTCGGCGGTGAGCTTCAGGGCGCTGTTGGTGCTCAGGCTGAGGCATCTGCCGAAGCAGGTGTGAAGAAGGGCAAGGCGCGGGCTGAAGTTGGCGCGAAACTTGGTTTTGGCGTCGGGGGTGGCGCAAAAGCCTCCGCGGGCCTGACAGGTCTTGATAAGGCCGCAGACCTCATCAAGGAATGGCGGGGAAAATGATACGGAGAACCGAACGTTGAAGCCTCTATTTTTGGTGCTGCGCCGACTGTCTTTTTCGGCAATGGTTTTAGTGACGACCGCAATTGGATTGGATGTTATGGCTGAAGATTATACGAGCAGTTTGACGCTCGACACCACAGCGAAGGCGTCGGAGCCATATACATTTCAAGAAGCCAAGGAGCTTAACTTTCAATCGGTCAAGATCGACAAGTTCATGTGGTTCAAGGAGCAGCGGGCATTGTCCGAATGGGACAAGTACGAAACTTTCGACAATGTTACCCTGCAGACGATCGGCTATGATCCCGCCAATCGCGATCATTTCGAAATCCAAATCATCAGTGCCGAGATCAAACCGGAAAAGGTTGCCCGTGGTGTCGATTACGCCCGGCTCTTTGCGAAAGAATGGGCACCTACCGTCTCCGCTATGAAGGAATATGGTCGTGACGCCGGCGATGTGTTTGCCCTTGGGCCGGATAATGGATTCAACCGCCGTGAGAGGGTCGCCGTCTGGCGCAAGGATAAGTCTTTGCTCATCGTGCGTGCCGGCTATGCAGAGGAGGAGGCCTCTCGCGTCGAACCCCAGATCGGGCAATTTTTCGGAGCTTTGAAGTTCGACACAGAAACGGCCGATAATATTGAAGGTTCGATGCATTTGGAAAAGTTGCCGTCGAGCGGCGGCACTGTCTACTCCGCACGCCTGCCGGACGGATGGAAAAAACTGACGCAGAACAGCGATCCCAATCCGTCTTATACCGGGGCGATATTCACAAATTCCAATGATCCGGATGGAAACGCGGCTGTGTCCCTATTCATCTTTCCAACACCCAAGTCGGACCTGTCACCGACTGACGACCAATTGCGGCAACTCGCCGCGAAAGTGGTGGAAATCGAACTGCAGAATCTCATGCCGGAGGTCGGCTTTAAGCTGGACGAGGACGTCAGCTTCGTTCCCGGCGAAAAAGTTGGCGATGTGGATAAGGGTTTCATCGACATCGTTACTCTTCAAGGAAGTGGGCAGAAGATACGTGCCAAGACCGTGTTGAGTTTCAGAAAAGGCGTTGTCGCCGCAGTGGCTTCGCTCACGGCGTTTCCTGCCACGCCTACAGACGTTGCAACCATGATCCATACCGACTTCGTCACGCGTACCATGGGGGACGGTTTGGTGGATCAACTGAAATAAAGATCCGTAGTCGACGGAGGCGCCGCTTGTTTTTAGGAGCGGCCTTCCATCTGGTGAATTTAGTGGGAGTTTGCACGATATGAATCAGATCCCTGATCGCAAAGCGCTATTGGGAGAAGTTTTTCCGCTGCCAGAGGGTGCTTGGGAGACACTTTTGAAGCTAGCGACGATGATCGAGTTCGATGGCTCCGGGACGCTGACGATCCGTAACGGCGAAGCCCGCATCTCATTGGGGTCTGACGGGATCGTGAGGGTGGAAGGCAAGAAAATTATCCAGACGGCTCGCCAGAATATCGCACTGGACGCCGCCTATATCGATCTGAACTGACCGGCATGTGGGCTGTCAGCAACAACACGCCTTTCTCTGCGGACGGTTACTTCGTCCGGGACCGCGCCGGTAAGGAATATTGGTGTGTCGCCGTCCGTGCGCGGTTTCGTGCGCGTCCCGATGGCATGACTGATCTTCTTGAGCCGCAGCCTATCCGGCTCTCGCCGGTCTATCGCGATGCCGAGGCGAAAGAGCTCGTCGCGGATGCTGATTTCGCACCTTTCCGGCCCGCCGCAGATATTCTTCTCCATGGTTCAGCCTTTGCACCTGATGAAAGGCCGATAGACAGTATCGATGTCACGGTTGCGGTCGGTACAATGACCAAGCGGGCCAGCGTCATTGGTGAAGCGCGCATGATCAAAAAAAAGCGTGGCTGGGAGGTTGCCGACAAAGAGAAAGCCGCCCGCGTCGAACTGTCATGGACGCGTTCGCTCGGCGGAAGCGATCTCTTTGCGGATGAGGATGGGGCCGAGTGCGAAGCTAACCCGGTTGGCCGGGGCTGGTCCCGTCATTTCGAGCGCGCGCCGGAGGGAGCTGAACTGGCTGTGCCGCAGATAGCGGCTCCTGCGCAGGTCTTCGATCCCGATCGGCCGCTTTCGCAACCGGTTGGTTTCGGCGCGGTTCAGCCGGCCTGGGCAACGCGGTATATCCACGCCGGCACCTATGATGACGCATGGATGAAATACCGGTCCCCGCTTTTGCCTTCCGATTTCTCCGAGAAATTCCACCAGACCGTGCCCGACGACCAGATCTATCCGGGCGAATTACGCGGCGGCGAGCCGGTCAGGTTGGAAGGGCTACATGTTGAAGGCAGTTACGAATTTCGCCTGCCGCAATGCATCCTCGAAGCGGACACGCGTATTGCTGGCCGGACACTAACGCATAGGTTCAGACTGATTCAGGTTGAAATTACCGGTGATGAGCGTCTCGTGGATCTGGTATGGAACGCGCATGTACCATGTGGCGGTCGCGACCAGGATGTCGAAGTCTCTTTCCTTCGATTGAGGCAAATGGCCGGGGTGGTCTCATGAGAGCGGCGGTTTCAATTCTGGCGGCCGGCCTGACATGCCCCGCGGGCAAAAATTTTGAAACGGCAATTGCCGCCTATTCGCGCGGCGAACGGTTCACCGAGAAGGACCGCAATCTTGTGATGGCGGACGGGCGACCACCGACCCTTGCGCCGGTCTATCCGTTGACGGAAGAGCGGGATTATGTCGAGCGGCTGCGAAAGTTACTCTCCTGCGCGCTTGGCGATTGCCTTGCGCAATTGGCGCAGCGCGGACAGGAAAGTGCGGATTATGCGATGCTTCTACTGCTGCCCTATTGGATGGAGGACGGACCTGTCGCCGCGGCCTTTGATGCCAGGATTCAGCAAACCCCTCTGGCGCAGGTGAAGACCCTCTCCGTTTCCTTTGGCGGACAGGCGGAAAGCCTGCAGCTTGTTGGTCGGGATGGTCCGGAAATCGTGAGGAGAACGGGGAGAGTTGTCCTTGTTGCGGTTGTCGACAGTTATATTCACTCGGATATGCTCGACAGTCTGACCTATCACGGTGAACTGCTGTCCCGGGACAACCCCTACGGCATGGTTCCCGGCGAGGCTGCCGCTGTGTTGGCACTTGGGCCGGAAGACAATAGGCGGCTCGGCCGGATCGCGCGCCTTTCGATCATGGAAGAGCCTGAAAGCCCTGTTGATCCCGAGCGCGGATTGATGGGCCGCGCCCTTGCCAGCTGTTATGGGGCTCTCCTCGAAGGCGGCTTTTCTCCGGATCGATTTATTGTGGATCTCAATGGTGATCGCGTACGCGCCGAGGAATTCGGATATGCGATTACGACCAACGCCGCGCAAATGGCAGACCTGTCCGAGAAAGCGGAAATCCCCGCGCTTCAGCTGGGTGACCTCGGGGCCGCGAGCGGGCTTGTGATGGCGGCGCTTGCGCTTGGGCCTGCGCCGGGATCGCGCGTAGAAAAGGCAGAACCGGCGCGCGAGGAATTGCTCTACAGCCTTCTGTCCGCCAGTTCCCGCGACGGGTTGAGAGCGGCAACAATTGTGGAGAGCGTCCAGCGCGACAAGGAAACCGGCAGGATAGATGCATGAAGGAAACAATCCGCATCAATGGGATTACACTCTGCCATAAAAACTCGAATGGCTATGTCCGCTCGACGTTGCCGGATGTATGCCTGACCCCGCCCAAGCCAGTGCCTGTGCCATACACGAATACCGCATTTGCCCGCGACCTTGCCGACGGCACCACCACGGTGTTTTCGCATGGCGGGGCGATGAACGGCGTGCGCGGCTCCCGGTTCGCCAAATCGATCGGTGACGAGCCCGGTTCGTCAGGAGGGGTCAAATCCGGCACACATCTGCATGAGGCGACTTTCCTATCCTGGTCTCCCAATGTGTTTATGCAAGGCCGCGCAGTAACGCGCCTTACCGACAAGATGCTCCTCAACAAGGGTAACACCGTCTCGGTCGGTGGCTATAAGACCGACCTGCCCGAAGGCCATCCCGAACGTTATCTCTGCGAGGTGGGCTGCCGCTGTTATGCGCTGCATCGCCCAAGAAATAGCGTTACCGAGGGGCTTGAATGGATGGATCAGGTTTTGCCCCGCGACGACGAGGCGAGCCCGGGTCGCTACCAGCGCTGTGTCGATGCGACGATCCAGGCGCAATACCCGAACACGGTCCTTGGCGGCAGCATGCCGGTCGGCGATCCGCGCACCAATTACGGCTATATTTCCGAGCTTGGATTCTGGGACCCGAACAATCCGAACAATCAGTTCCCGGACAAACCGCCCGGCAATGTCATCCTGCAGGGAGAAGAACACGACATTCCCAAGGTTCCCCGCAGGGCGCCCTGGGGCGGTACGCGATGGTTCAATGTGCGTGGCTCGCGCTGGCTCGATGTGGTGAAAGTCGAGAACGGCCAGATGACACATATGTACGATATGAAGTTTCCGGGGGACAAGTTTCCGAATGATCCCACGAAGAATGCCGCATATGAGGCTATCGCATTGCGTCACAGGGCTAGATACAGGGAATTCGTGGTGCTGGATGAATGTGACAATTGCGAGGAATCCGTGAGGCAGCGCGAACAGGAACGTCAATGGGAGGCCGAAGAACGATGGCGACAGCTCAAAAAAGGCCTTGAGAATGGCCCGCCGATCTGGCTTCCGTTGCCAGGCCCGAGGCTCCCTGGTGGACGTCGACCTCCGATACCAAGCTGGTAGGATAATATTATGAATTTAAATGAACTAGTCGGCACGATGGCAATCCTCGAAGAGCGCGGTGAACTCGAGAAATTGAGCGAGATCGGTTTGCCGCCGGGCAACGCGATTCAATGGCTGTTTGGCCTCACTGCTGGTTTCTATTTTGCAGGTGGTGAAACACCACGGATACGACGAGCCGCACTCGATCTGGCCGCGCGTTACTACGATGTGACGACAGGAAACACCAATCTGCTGACGGTCAGTGAACGTTCGCGCCGTCTGTCTTCGAGAGATGACATTGAGCGACATCTAGCACAAGCCAATTACCTTGATGAGAAGGAGACCGTAGGCTTCTATATCAGACACATGCCTGCCCAAGCTCTGCGGTCGACCGATCCGGTCCACGACTATTTGACGGCGCTTCTTCCCGGTATTGGGTATCGTGGCGGCTGTGGGCACCTGATGTACCAGACGAGGTTGTCGGAACTATCGCTAGATCCAGTAGGTGTCGTGCGTTCCTTCGTTGACGCCTGCCGTGATCTTCAGGTCTTTTATGCCGTTTCGGGGATGTCGCTTTTCTTTTATTCCTATGCGGCAGGAGCAACTGAAAAAGCCTATCCCTTGTTCCGTAGATTTCCCGGCCTTCTCTATGAGGATGGCATCCGTTTTGGGTTAATCATTTCGCAGCGCACCGATGTAATCCGTGATGTGAATTGGCTTACAGCCGTCAACGATGAACTGCTGGCGCGGGTCGGTGGTCTCGACAAGGCGAGAGAAGTGCTGGGAGACGAGATTGTCCTCCATCCCTACGAAGGAGGCGTCGTTTTCCAGGCGGGTGCCCGGCCTGTACTCGGCGACTTGAACAAGGGGCGAGTCCCTGCTGCGTATCGCGCAGTCAACGATTTTCTCAAGCCCCTGCGTTACGAGGCCTGGGATTATCCCTATCTGCGAGCGCCTTACGGTGTCGACGAGATGGAGTATACGCAATGGTGGACGCATCGATTTGACGATGGTGAACGTTGAGCTTGCTAAGCCTCATGAATTCAAACGAACTCACCACCACTATGGCAATCCTTGAAGAACGCGGTGAACTTGAAAAACTGGATGAAATCGGGTTGCCGCCCGGCAATGCCATCCAATGGCTGTTCGGGCTGACATCAGGGTTCTATTTTGCCGATGGAGAAACCCGTCAGATACGGCAATCCATGCTCGGTTTGGCAACGCGTTATTACGATCTGTCAGAGGGTAACCCCAATTTATTGTCGTTTAATGAGCGGACACGACGTATCTCAACAGGAAGACAGATCGAGGAATACCTGTCACAGGGCGACTATTACGACGAGAAGGAGACGGCGAGTTTCTATATAAGGCATATGCCAAAACAGGCGTTGCGTTCGACGGATCCGGTCCACGACTACTTCACTGCTCTCCTTCCCGGCGCCGGTTATCGCGGTGGCAATGGACATCTCATGTGCCAGACAAGGTTATCGGCGCTGTCGAGCGATCGGGATGGTTTGGTCCGTTTTTTCGTTGACGCCTGCCGCGATCTGCAGGTTTTCTATGCCGTATCGGGTTTGTCGCTCTTTTTCTATTCCTACGCGTCGGGCGCAACGGCAAAAGCCTATCCTCTTTTTCGTAGGTTTCCCGGGCTGCTTTACGAGGATGGCGCGCGTTTCGGATTGGCGATACGAGACAGGACGGATACGATCCGCGACGTGAACTGGCTGACAGCCGTCAACGATGAGTTGCTCGAGCGGGTAGGCGGCCTTGACAAGGCACGAACGGTACTCGGTGACGAAGTGATCCTTCACCCTTATGAGGGCGGTGTCGTTTTCCAGGCCGGAAACAAGCCAGTGCTCGGTGACTTGAACAAAGGCCGGGTGCCTGCTGCATATCGTGCAGTCAACGATTTTCTCAAGCCTCTGCGTTATGAGAACTGGGAGCGTGCCTATCTCAGAGCGCCACATGATGTCGATAAGATGGAGTACACCGAATGGTGGATACGCCGGTTTGATGGTGGCGAGCGCTAGGGTGGTTTTTTGGATATTGGCGAACTCATCACCGCGATGGCGATCCTTGAGGAGCGCGGTGAACTCGGCAAACTGGGTGAGATCGGCCTGCCGCCGGGCAATGCTGTTCAATGGCTGTTTGGCCTAACGTCCGGTTTTTATTTTGCGGAAGGTGAAACACGGCGTACACGCCAAGCCATGCTCTATTTGGCGCTACGTTACTACGACCTTGCGGAAGGCAACGCAAATTTGTTGTCCTTTAACGAGCGTGTACGCCGTATCTCGTCACGGGATGACGTCGCGAATTATCTGTCACAAGCTGAATATTTTGACGAGGCAGAGACTGCGAGCTTCTATATCAGGCACATGCCAAAGCAGGCGTTGCGTTCGACCGATCCGGTTCACGACTACTTCACTGTCCTTCTTCCAAGCGTCGGCTACCGCGGTGGTAACGGACGGCTGATGTATCAGACGCGGCTATCGGAATTATCACGCAATCCAACCGGCGTCGTTCGCCTCTTTGTTGACGCTTGCCGCGATCTTCGGGTTTTTTATGCAGTGTCCGGCATGTCGCTTTTCTTCTATTCCTATGCGGCAGGTGCGACTGAGGAGGCATATCCCTTGTTTCGTCGGTTTCCAGGCCTTCTTTACGAAGATGGCAGCAATTTCACGTTGGAAATATTGCGTCGCACCGATGTGATCCGAGACGTGAATTGGTTGACAGCCATCAACGACGAACTGCTGGCGCGGGTTGGTGGCTTTGAAAAAGCAAGAGACGTGCTGGGAGACGAGATTGTCCTCCATCCCTACGAGGGAGGCGTCGTTTTCCAGGCGGGTGCCCGGCCTGTGCTCGGCGACTTGAACAAGGGGCGAGTCCCTGCTGCGTACCGCGCAGTCAACGATTTTCTCAAGCCCCTGCGTTATGAGGCCTGGGATTATCCCTATCTGCAAGCTCCTTACGGTGTTGATGAGATGGAGTATACGCAATGGTGGACGCATCGGTTTGACGATGGTGAACGTTGAGCTTGCTAAGCCTCATGAATTTAAACGAACTCACCACCACTATGGCGATCCTTGAAGAACGCGGTGAACTTGAAAAACTGGATGAAATCGGGTTTCTGCCCGGCAATGCCATCCAGTGGCTGTTCGGGCTGACATCAGGGTTCTATTTTGCCGATGGAGAAACGTGTCAGATACGGCAATCCATGCTTCGCTGCGCCACCCGAGCTCGATCGAGAGGGCAACGGTTTGGATCTCGAGGAGGCGGTCACGGCCGGGGCCGGGTGGAATGCCGATTGTTTCGCACATGTCGCGGATTGTTGTGACGGCCCGTTCGAGCATTCGCCGCTTCTGATAGCCGTCGAGGTGATCGAGCATGTTGGCGTCGCGAACAAGTTCGGCAATGAAACTGTTGGTCACGGTCATTGTATGAGGTTGCCGGGTCGGCTGACGGGCGTCAATCCCAGACCTTCGAGGTGGGCTTCAGGCCCTGAAGTCGGCACCAGAATGTAACGCCGATGCATCACGGCGCTTGGGTGCAGAGGTGGGCTTTCTCACTCGCATTTCGTAGTTATGTTCATTTTATCATAATGTTGATGGATTTTCCGGAAGTGAAACATGAGGCTTGCATCAAGCACGTTTGTGTTCCGGATGGCCGGTGGCCGGGCGCGGAAATCCGGGGTTGCGTTCAGTGTACAAAGAGAAGGCGACATGGAGATGTATTAGTGGCATCGAATTTGGGATTGCAATGACAATGGGGGGCAGTCTGTGGTGGTGTATTCTTCACCGGAGGAACCGAAATGCCCATTTGCGAACGCAAGTTACACCCGCAAAACTGCCTTCCTTCGACAGAGGAAGTGCAAAACTTCCTGGCATCCAGTCTGGAGCAACACGTCGTTGAGACGCCGACCCGGCAGGTCGCATTCCAATACTTCCTGATCGGAATATCAGGACTAATGAAAAAAACTTTGTAGACGAAGAAAGCTCGTTAAAACCGCTGCAAAGCGAATGGATTTGAACTGAGGAATATCAGTAGGGATGAGAATCGTGAAGAATGCTGTCAGCTTAGCCGACTTTTTTGCTTTGACTGTATCATCGTCATCAAGCCAGACGAAAGAGCCGAAATTCTCGACCCGTTTGATTATATTCGTTGATGAGCCGTTGAATATAGAAGGTGGGGCGGTAATTATATCTGGTCGTCAGGTTTCAGATGATAATGGCGCGCCCTAGCTGCAGATTCGGGACATTTGGACGCTCGCGAAAAGGCGTTCCATATAAGCGTGTCGTCGCCTGCCTCTATCGTGGATGTTGTTTACCCTGAGAGTGGAACCTACAGATTTAAGTTTCAATCTCCTCCTGGCAGCAACGCCCCGCCCCTTGAAACTCGGGAGGTTTTAACTGGCAGTGCTAAGGTAACCGATCCGGAAACCAAAAAGCAGGTGAGTTGGCCGTCGATGAGCGTCATTTATGTTGAAGGTGCCACCTATAATGAGGGATGGGCGCGGATATTCGCTTCCACTTTCGATCTGGCTTTCAATAGCGAGGATAAAGCTGCCGTTTCTATCGAGCGTTTCCCTGCGGGCCGTGTTTTATCGTTATCCCGGAGCGAGATTGAAACCTTTGTGAGGGATTCCAAATGAGCGAGTTGCTCCCGGTAACGTTGTCATTTCGTCTCAATAGGAGAGATATCGGTCTGGGTGGTATTGGCTTCCACGGCGATTGGAGAGGATTATCGTAATTTCAGACTTCATTGGAAAAGATTGCGCGCTGGATCATCAGGCCATCCGAAACAGGAATTTCGCGGCGAGGATTTTTCCCGAATTTCCAAGCGGGGAGGAAATCGCTCTTGTCGCCGCGCGTATCGGTAGTGACGAGATTGATTTCGCTGCTTACGAGTTCGGTCAGCCTCCGCGCCAATTTTCACCGCAACCGGTAGGGTTGGTGCTTGACGCACTGTTTGAAAATTCGCCTTATGGCCTTCTGATCCATTTTTCAGGTCATGATCTCTGGATCTGGGCGCCGGAGGATCACGAATACCTCGTTGTCTTTGGTGATACCAATCTGGTGCAGGCGATAGAACGAAGTGGCATATTCTCATACAGCTTTGCTGAATATCTGGGCAAAGGTTTCTTGTCGCAAGCGACAGTCACACATCTTCGCGGCGTAGCATCGAACTATACGATCGGGTAATAGCGGGCGAGCCCACTGAGGGCGGATCATGGATGTGCTGGAAGGGTGCGGGAATGTGTTCGCTGGCCGGCACAAGGGTAACCAAAGCACAACATTTTCACGACGACACCTAACTATACGATCTTATGGTGCCTGCAAGCATATTAGGAGATGTTCGGCCAGCGTGATCTGTTCTGCATGAAGCAACGCCTCCGGAGGAGAAAACCTTTTCGCCATTCTGCTGACATAGAAGCCCGGTGCTTTGGTTAAAGCAGAGAGACTATCATCATCGCCCAAAAAAAGACGAGCATGGCGATACAGGCCGGACGGAAGAGATAAAATCGCTGCCAGTTCGTGAGGCGGAGGTCGTTGTAGTGCATGGATCTGTCAAGTCTGACGCGATCCATGTCGCTGTCGACAGAAAAATCGCCACCGTTCTTCTTGTAGAATCGATACTCCCGAACCTGTGTAACAATCTGTTGTACAGCCAGAAGGCTAACCGCGATCAGGGCCGCTAAAAAAATGACGATCTCAAGTATCAGCAAAGGGTTTCTCCTGTGCGATCGGTTGAAACGGCGACGTATCCGAGTTTGAATCAAATCGTGGGAGACGAATTGCCAAATCGCTTCGATGGATGCAATTGTTATTCAAAACTACGCAATGTCGATTTTTTCGTCCAGTATCTGACAATGATGTGGCGCGGTATTTCGGAGAGGTGAGAGATGGAATTGCGCGAGCTCGCTGCGCACACAGGGATAAACTGTCATGTTCATCGTCCTTCCTCCCGATCGCCTCTTGACCTAGTCGCGCTAGCTGCGCCTACTTGTCTCACAAAGCCTGCTCGAAATGGCCCGCGATCCGACAAAGCCGGCGACACCGGTTCTCTATCTGCTTGATCAGTTCGCATTTGGCACCAGTCGAACGCGCGATGGGTCTGATGGCGGGCTATGGTGTCCAGCTTTGGCCCATCCTCTAGGACATCCATCAGCTGCGTGCCACATACGGTCACCATCCTCTCGCGTTAATCATGCTAGCCGACTTTGCTTTACAACATCAACTGCCGGCAATAGCGAATGAGGTAACTTACCCGCCGAGCGGATATACCGCAATTTCGAGTAGTGCTGTATTATGGTCTACAAGGCGTTTTTTCCGGTACTTCTTGCCCTCACGGCCCTGACAATATTCGTCATCAATTTCCCTCAATTGGCAACGATTGCGGCGATAAGCATTATCGGTCTTCCAATAGCGCTGGTCTTGTGGGCGGCGGCGCCACTTTTATTCAGCTGTATCGTCTTCCTGATCATTTTCAGATTTTTACCCCTTCGCGGGCCACGTCGTGCGTTTCTTTCGATCGCGCTCGTTCCAGCCACGCTTGCTTTGTTGCCCCTTATCCTGACGCTACCGCTTTACGTGGAAGCACGAGAGTGGATTTCGGACGATCTCAACCGCGTCAGCCTTCCTCTCAATTCAAGGACAATCGCACTTCGCCAGGCAGAGAGCGACAGATGCGATGAGTTCTGCATTCGTGCATTGCTGGCTGGCTCAGTGGAAAAGGTGATTGTAGCACGGACGATTCCCGGGCAAATGGAGCTGCAAATACAGCAGAGCGCAAATGCGTTTCGGTTTGAGAGAAGGCCAGTTTGCCCGGTTGCCCAGGAAAAATTTAGTCCAAACGCGCTAGTCCAACCTCGCCCGGCGCCGCATACACCGCCGATCCGAGTCAACGATGTCGTTCGTCTGAAAGCAAGCCAGGGGCTATGTCTCATCAGCGAGCGCACCACGCTTTCCGAAGCGGACCTCGTGGTCACACGACAACAGGTCAAGAGCCGCGGTTACTCATTCGAAGGTGAACAGCTCGGCTACGACGATGCGCTTTCGGTATACAGGTTAATTGCCCATGCCAGAGACGCGACGTCGGCATCGTTTCGTGAAATCTATCGGCACACCGAAGTAAAATACCGCACGCTTGGATATTTGTTGCTGCCTGTCCCACAAGGGGGCGGCTGGGTTAAGGAAATTGGTTGGTGGCAAATCGATCGGCAGTTGAGCGGGGGTGAACGGCCTGTGAACTGCGAAGAAGCCTGGAGCAGATTTCTGACTGGTACTCTTGGGCTCGATTTGACAGTCGACGCCAGCGGTATCGAAGAAGAGATTGCTGCCAATATCGAAGCTGCAATAGCGGCCCGGCGCGCACCAACGGCCGAGGAGTGGCGAGCTTACACGTATCATCAAAACAGTCTGCCGCTGGTCGACGAACTCTCCAAGCCGGCATTTGATCTCCAGCTTAAAATTCTCGCAGATCCGATATTGCCACCACCTCCGCGTCTCGGTCCACTGGTGTACGACGCGCGTGAGAACGAACGGGCGGCGTTGCCGGTGCTGGCAAGCGAGATGATCAAACGTGCTCTTGCCGGTAAAACCTGGCCGGAGTCGATTGGGGTCACTTTAGAGCAGTCACTTGAGAACCTGAGCAGTGGCATTGCGGCTTTGCCTGATAAATACCTCGAGCCGTATATTGTCGAGATGGTGCGGCTTTCCGGGCAACCGGAAGCACGGCTCTGGATGAGGGGAGCGTTGACGAGACTTCACGTCTACGGAGAGGCAGCCGTTCCCGCAATGTTGAACCTGATTGAAGCCGGCTTAACAGAAGGAGATGCTGTCTCTCAGAGCGACAATTTTCAGGCCTACCTTGCTGGTGTACAAGGCCTCTGCCTAGCGGGTGGCTCCGCATCATCTGCGCTCCCGCAACTGCGCGAGTGGCTCTCAAGCCATCGCCTTTCTCTGTCTGGCAGAGCCGGCGAAATTCTGGCGATTGCAATGGAAAAGATGGGCGCGCAACCGAGGGAACTTCGGGAGGCCTCTTCTGTTACGGATGGAGGCAAAGAGCGAAGTCAATTCGTGAGATATTTAGAGCGCAGCCGGTCGAGTGATCGTGATTGCCAAGTCTGAGGGCATCAACCCGGTTTTACACGGATCGCTGTGGCGTGACCGAAAGCGGTTCTCGTCCTGTGGCCAGACAAATCGGTTTGAAAAATACGGGGTTCTTATGATGTTTTTTGCGACCAGGTACGTGATTTTAGTTCTGCTAATTTCCTTGGCAACGTTTATCAACTCCAGTCCAGAGAGCATCCGCGGAAACGCAGGGGCGATGCTTTTCAACGTCGCGTGCTACAGCGTTGCGGCACTTTTGACTTACTGCATTCTTCTGTTTCTGGCGTCGGCCGCCGTCAGTTTTTTTACAGGCAAGAACAGATTTTCGTTGAGTTTCCAGACCGTGTTGCTGGCTGACATACTGTTTTTGTACGCAATGCTAGAGGGTTCCTGTCTGCTGTTTCTGACTGAAAACTCAAGCACCGTTTCTGTTGGAGGGTCGCAGGGAGAATTGGTGCGAAATGGGCTGAAGACGATCCTCGGGTGGAGGGACGCCGCTGAGAACGCAATCAGCGGCATACGCTTCGCAATTGCCCTGCATTTCCTCTTCTCCATTCACAACTACATGGCAGCAAGAACAGAACCGCCCGGAAGGCCGTGATCAGTGGAATCCGTGATCGAGACCACAATTGGGGATCGGGACGTGGCTGCTGACAAGTTACCCCTTGGCCGACGTTAACTTCAGTGCTTTGAATAACTACATCTTTGGGATCACCTAAGTTCGCGGTCGTCGGTTTGATACCCTTCAAGTTAGTCAGGAGCAATGTCCAACCGTATCGGGCCATCGGGCGCTCATTCGTGGCCTCCAGACATCAACGCGTCACCTTTTGACCGATGAAGTTTCGCCCCACACATTGAATGGCTTCAGCGGCCCCATGTTAGTGGCGAGGATCACCGTCATCCAGGTATTCTTCGGCCGTTCTACAAGGAAAGCAGTCCCGCTGGTCCTGATCTCCTTTGTAACCGTATTTTTGGAGCCTTGCGATAGAGCTCTCTCGAAGGCGCTAAACTCGTCCGTGGTACAAATCATTGCTTCTTCACCAAGCTTTGCAAGGGCCATAACGAAGTTGAGTTCGCAGTGCGAATAGGAAAAATCTTTGAAATCTCGATACCCTATGAAGAACTCTCGCCCGCTCGGCATGGTGTAGACGGCACTACCGGTTGTCGGGAGAGATTCCGACGGAGGAGAAAGAACTTCGACAGTCCAATCACCCTTCTTAACGCCGTTCTCTAGCTCACTTGCGCTTGCGCCACTCGCCACGCAAAGTTTCATGACGTCATCGAGAGGGCAAGCAACGGCGGCCCCGTTGGTCGATGCTAAGGCAATTGACAAAGTGATTAAAAAGCGCACGCGTTTCTCCCTACAAGACCTGGCTTCAGACGCCACCTAGCCGATACTTCGGTGGAAGTTCTGCGATGGGCAGATTGTCGGCCTTGAACTGCTTACCAGTGGACCATGGAAGCATGTTCAGCACTACACCAATCCCCGCGATAATTGCCGCAACTAAGGGTCTAGTACCCAATTTTTTCAAGCCAGCAAGTTTCAAGCCAGAAAGAAGTGCTCCGAGCGGTTTGATGATCAAAAACGCGATCAACAAGAACGGTAAAGCGACGAGGGCAAGCACCATCGGTATCGCCTCCTCCAGCATTGGGTCACCGCCGCATCTGAGGCGAAGACGTGGGTTATGAGTGACTGCAAAGGGTATCAGTTCCTCCATGAACCTAACGTAGTCGGCGGATCGATCGACGCGTGTCTCTCCCTGCCAATCCAGCGAGGATAGCTGTATTGATGTAAAGAGTGTCCGCAAACGCGCGCTGTAGACCGGAAAACCAGTTGAGCCGACCCCGCTCGTCACGTGAAGGTGCAGGAACCGAAAGGAAGTCCACGGGATGAGGCTAATGGAGTGTCCTCGCCGCACCGAAAGGCCTTTGGCGTCGATGACGTAGGCCGTCGTGACCATCGTGAATCCCGGGCTTTGATAGGGCCTCGGGACTTGCGTGCTAAAGCTGTAAGAAGGAGGGTCGTTCGTCTGCAATTGATAGCTCTCGTGCGTTCCAAATGAAAAAGATAAGCTAACCCTGCTGTATTCGCTAATCAGAACGGCTCTTGTCTGGCGATTACCTGTTATCATTGCTGTAGATGGGCCCAGGCGATATCCAGCGCTGCGCCTAACACGAATACCTCAACGAAAATTAGGGCCACCGCAAAAGCTGCCAAAATCATATATCGCTATTACGCCTCAACTTCTCCGCCAACTTCTCGTGGCACATGTGAGGCAGGCTTCTTCGGTTCATCTTATCGTTTTTGCTCGTCTCAATTGCGCTCCGCTTCACGCTTCTGCCAGTTCCTCAAGTCGGTTCAACTTCCTTGCGGGAGGATCTGCCAGTGAGGCGTCACGGTCTCGGAGCGCTGCCTTTTTTCTACCAGAGGACGCGCATTCCGAAAAGTCTCAACCTTTACAGTTTCGTGGCCAAGTGCCCAGAACAAGCTTCGCTTCCCGCTTACGCTGGTCGACCAGTTTAACCTCACGAATTTTTTTGCCCTAGACCTTACGGATAGCGGTTTCTCAATCCGTACTGATTGTGTGTCACCGAGAGCGTCTTCAACCTACTGAAGCTAAAGTGGTTAAGCGGCAAGGTCCACCGTTCACGCGATGAAGCTCGCCAGGACATGTTCGATTACATCGAGATGTTCTGCACCCCGACACGCAAACACATCAGAAGCGGGATGCTCTCTCCGGTTGCGACGGGTCAAGTCCATCGCGACGCCTAGGAAATCTGGAAGCGTGGCGCACTTTTGGGGTGACCGATTAAAAGACGCCAATGTTGTCGTCGGCACCCACTATCGGCTCAATCCAAGCCCCTGTGACCGGTTAAGCTGCCGCTTCAGCGTATGGTCATGGCTCAGCTCGGCATGGCGTGTACGATGCACCATGCGGGCGATCGTCTTGATCTGCTCGGCCTGTTTTGCAAGCTCCGGGAGTGCCTCGAGCTCCTCGGTGAACCTGCGGGGATCGGAATTACCAAACCGCCGCGTGAGCGCTTCGGCCACCAGCTTGGCCTCCTCAAGCGCGGCACGGCCCTCAGGTGACGAGCGCAGTTCTGAGATAAACTGGCTCCGCTTCTCCAACGGCATTTTCTCCACCTTGGCAAGGATCTCAGCGCTGCGCGGCGTGAGGGCAGGGACCTCGATGACGTCACGCTGCTCACGCTGCCATTGTTCGCTCGCGCGTTCTTCGCCAAGCCGGCGCTGCCATGCCTCGGAGACATAGGCAATATGGGCAGAGAGAGACCGGGCATATTGTAGTGCCTCTTTCCTCTCCTTGTTGTTTCCGAACAGGCCCGACTTGCCGCGTAGCTCCCCGAACCGCTCAGGCTGCTCGGCCATGGCCTTTGCCGTGATCTTGCCATTGCCTTCCTTCTCGGTCATCGCGGTGCGCAGTCTCGCCGCGACCTCGACCGGATCACGGAACACGTGCCGCGCGAGAGATTCCACCGTATCGAATCTGTGATCGATGACGGACATCGCTTTTCCCCGGGCCACCTCTTCGACGCTGTATTCGTAACGGGTGATGGCTGGCACCAGCGGAGCTGGCTTACCGGTTTCGATCAGCGATTGTTGGACTACAGTTTCTGTGGGGGCAGGGACGGCGCCGTCTTGCGACATGACCTCGGACCACCGGATGCGGCGGTATCCTTTGGTGTCCTCTATCCGTTCGTTGCGCCGACCGTCATCGGTTGTTCGGGCGAACTGATTGCGAGGATCTTCGCGGTGAACAGGACCGGCCAGATCGCCGGCACGTTCCTCGTAAACCTGCTCACGCTCTGATGGCCGGTCCTGCTGCTCCCGTTGCAGATGGGCCGCACGGGACAAGACCTCTTGACGCTCATCCCGGGCGGAAGCAAGTTCAATCTCGCTTCTGACACCAAACTCTTGCCCGATCCACGGGTCGCCGGTGATCCATTGGTCGCTTGCGATCCCCGGGCCGCTTGCGATCCCGCGCCGCTCGGCAAAGTCGCTGATGTAATCCAGCGTGGTTTCCTTCGCGCCGGAACGCGACAGGCGGCTTGTCAGCTGCTCGTACGCCAACGCGTCACCCTTGACGACACGCCACGCATTGCGCTCGGCCTGCGTGCCATCCGGAAGCGTGACAGGCGTGGCGCCTTCATGCCGGAGGCCAATACTGTCCCCGATTGCGGGAGATGCCTCCTGCATGGCCCGCTTGAGATCGACGCCCCACGCTGTGCGCTGCTCGCCCTTGTCGTTCTCCAGGGTCACAAAATAGCTGTCGCGTGATTGCGGATTATGCTCGTAGGACGCAATGCCGTGATCAACCAGCCGGCCCGCCTTGGTGAACTCCTGGCTGTTTGCATAGAGCTGCACGCTGTCGCGGTGCCTGGTCATGGCAACATAGGTCAGATGCCGGTCCATGGTGCTCGACGCCAGCACAAAGGCGCGATCCACCGTCGCTCCCTGATTTTTATGGATCGTCGTCGCATAGCCGTGGTCGATTGCCTGATAGCTGTCTGTCGGAATGCTGACACTGTCGCCGCCTCGACCATCGAGCCGGGCGATGATCTTGTTTGGCTCCACATGCTCGACCGTGCCGAGCATGCCGTTTTTCACTTTGAGGTCGCGGTTGTTTTCGAGGAAGATGATCCGGTCACCGGCGGCGAAGGCGCGTTTGCCGTTATTGGTCTGGAACACGCGTTCTCCGCCGTTCTTTCCGACCCCACCATCCCCACGGTCTCCACGGTCAACACCGTCGCTCAACTCTTGGCCGCGTTCGAGCTTTTGTCTGTTCTGAAGCTCGGAGCGGATGGCGGCATTGAGGGCTCGCACGTCGGCTCGGCGATGCGCCATGGCAACCCGGGTGCCTTGCGGATGCTCTTCGTTATCGGCAAGATAATCACGCACGATCTGCGCCATCGACGCGTCGCGGCTTTCCGCAAAGTGGATGTCGCCGTGATCGCGATAGGCGGCCAGCCCCTCGGCCGTCTTGTGGGTCGCAAAGGCAACCGATGCCTGTCTCTGCCAATCATGGCGCTGGCGGCGAATGCCCGAAAGTTCGACATGGCCAATCTGCTCGGCAATCGCCCTGAAG
>NZ_JBFREP010000008.1:0-280818 GCF_052114365.1 Agrobacterium sp. MCAB5 | reverse complement strand
GAGTAGTGATCTGCGATTGAGTTTGATCTGCTGTTATCGGCATGATTGGCCTCCAGAGAGTTTTCTAGCGACCTCACTCTGCCATGGTGCAGGCCGCTACTCACCCCTGATGGGATCTCAAGGCGGTAAATACATATCCTGTTCCCTGTACAGTAGATGAGGACCGCACATCTGGAGCATTTATTCACTCAGGCATGCGACCCAAGACTCACCACACTTCAGCGACACGACGCCTGCAGCAACTTGCGGCAGTCCCGAAATGATGGCGCTTTTGACGTACCATTCGGCGATGGCGGCGATCTGGGACCAGCTTTTCGCAACGAGCTCGAACTGCATGGAGAGGAACATCAGGCGCGATCTCGGATTCGTACGGAGAGTTACTCAATGGGACAGGCGATCACCATATTTTCTTGGACCGAGAGAGTTCAGGCACCAAGGGCCTCGAGTCTTTCTATCCATGGAAAAAGGACCGGGCTGTCGTAGATCGATGGAAGGTGACGTCGGGTGAAATAACCTATTTTGCGGAAGACCTGGAAACATCGTCCGACAATCCGGAGTGCGCAAAAACAAGGATGATGCTGATCTTACGGTCCGCCGGTTCATATCCAGGCGAGTTTATAGGGAAAAATTTGCGAAAGCGAAGGAACACAGTTTCGAAAACGTGCAGGAGGTTTTCGATCCCGTCATAACTGTTGGGCGGTCTCGGTATTTCTATCTGACCTCACCAGCGCTTCGAATGTCGACCGGTGCATTTCCCTTAACGGTTTGCGTCGGCGATCGCTCATGCAGTTTGTCTGTTGAGATCAGGCCGCAGTTGTTTGCCCGCTTTCGATATTCCCCTTCCGTATGCGGATTCGATCGGCTTCTTGAAACGACCCTAGCCATCCACAAAAGGCTTCTGTCGCGTATTCGATGACTTCGCGGTAGAGTGTGACTCGCTCCGCCGGGCTGTTAAACATCACCGTTGCTCAGACATACACCGATGACGGAATTGGCGCACCACGCTGAAGCTGCAACCGAGCTAGCGCAACTTCCGAAAATGCTTTGATATACTCCTGCCGGGCTCCATGTCCGTCGGTAACATCAGCGGCCCCGCGCACCCTTTCCAAGCAACGGCGACTTCAATCTCGCCAGTCGTGGAAATGTGACCTTGAAGTGCGACCACATATGTGCGGGCTCCTTTTTCAATTTGAGGGATCGTGCCATTAATGAAAAACGACTGAACCTTCACGCCAGCCGCGGGCCCATATGGAATACGCGGATCAGATCCAACTCGGCTACGCGCGCTCTGGGCACTCATCAACTTAATGTTCCTCTGATTCGGTCTCTGACCGATTGCCCATAATCGTGCCCTCCGAGCAGTACGACCGGCTTTCCTGACTTTGACCGGAGGGATGTTGCGGTAAGCGCTTCCTTTGCCTGCTCGAACTCAAAGGTCATCAAAGGCGGCGGCGTGAGGGATCCGATGACAAGCTTCTTGAAGATCTCGTTGCGAGCGTGCTTTGCGGTTTCTGGATATGCAGCTACAAAATGCCTCACGTCGACACCGACGAGCGAAGCGCTTTTCAAGAGTGCCAGATTTGATGGGATGGCCGGGATTGATCCCGACGCGAAGCCGATGACGAGATGACGGCCCTCTTTGCCAAGAGAGCGGAACAGGGTTTCGCTTAACGAACCCCCTATTGGATCTACAACCACATTGATCCCGTGCGGCGCCAGTCGCCTGAGTTCGTCACGCAGGTGCGGATCTGTGGGTGAGATCGCGGCGATGGCGCCAAGCTGCAACGCACGGGCACGGCTCTGCGGATCCGAGACAAGCGCGAAGACCCGGGCGCCTCGGTCTCGCGCCATCTGGACAGCGGCCGAACCGACGCCTCCGAGCGCCCCGGCCACCAACACCGTTTCGTGTGCTTGGAGTTGGCCTCGTTCGCTCAATGCGTAACGAGCGGTCTGATAATCTACGAGCACCGCAGCAGCTACGCGCAGGTCGAGTTCGTCCGGAATGACGTCGGTTTCTGCTGCCGACACGACAATACTGTCGGCGAGACCACCACCTAACTGCCAGGTGACGACACGCGCTCCCACTTCAAGGTCACGCACATCAGGGCCAATCATGTCGACAATTCCACTGATCTCGCCTCCAGGAGTGAAGGGCAACGTCGGTGTCATCTGGTAGCGGCCCGCGGCGATCAGTCCGTCCACGAAACCGAGCGCCACCGCGTGCACTCTGATGCGCACCTGTCCCGGGCCGGGATAAGGATCCGGCACGTCCTCGAATCTGAAATTTTCCGGGGATCCCAGCTCAAACGCGGTCAAACGGCGCATGCAGCCCTCCGCAATCAGTGGAAGAGCTCGACGGCAAGTGCAGTTGCCTCACCACCGCCAATGCACAGTGAGGCCACCCCTTTTGTCAGGCCGCGCGCCTTTAGTGCCGAGAGCAGCGTGACGAGGACCCTTGTTCCCGAGCAGCCAAGCGGATGGCCCAGGGCACAGGCGCCTCCGTTGACGTTGAGTTTTTCATGAGGGATTCCAAGATCGCGCATGGTGAGCATGGGAACGACTGCGAAAGCCTCGTTTATCTCGAACAGATCGACGTCATCGGTGCTCCAACCGAGCTTTTCCAGAAGACCGCCGATGGCGTAGACCGGAGCCGTGGTAAACAGACTGGGTTCCTGTGCGAACCCGCCGGTCCCGCGAATATAAGCAAGCGGCTGCACGCCCAGCTTCTCCGCAGTGGACAATCGGGTTACAACAACGGCCGCCGCTCCGTCCGAAATGGAAGCAGAACTTGCGGCTGTGATCGTTCCGTTCTCCTTGAACGCCGGACGGAGCTGAGGGATCTTCTCCCGCTTTGCTTTTCCGGGCTGTTCGTCGGCAGCAAGATCGCCCGCTGCTACGATTTCCTTCTTGAAAGAGCCGTCTGCTATTGCTCTGGTTGCACGATCGAGGCTCTCCATTGCGTAAGCGTCCACGTCGGCCCGGGTGAACTGGTAGGTTTCGGCCGTCTGTTCGGCGAACGCGCCCATGGACCGCCCGCGATCATATGCATCTTCCAAACCGTCGAGGAACATGTGGTCAATGACCCGGCCATGCCCCATCCGCGCTCCTCCTCGATGCTTCTCCAGCAGATAAGGGGAATTGGTCATGCTCTCCATGCCACCCGCGACAACGAGGCCTGCGGTCCCGACAGCCAAAGCGTCGTGCGCCATCATGATCGTCTTCATGCCGGATCCGCACACCTTGTTGACGGTCGAGCATGGGACGGACCAGGGAAGGCCCGCATTGTGGGCGGCCTGCCGCGCCGGCGCCTGTCCGAGCCCTGCCGGGAGGACGCAGCCCATCAACAACTCATCCACATCGTCCGGTCGGACTGAGGCGCGTCGTAGAGCTTCGCTTATCGCAATCCCGCCGAGCTCGGTCGCCTGAAAGTTCTTCAAGCTACCCTGGAAAGAGCCGATTGGAGTGCGGGCGGCGGATATGATTACGATCGGGTCCCGTTCAGTGTCCATGTTAGTTTCCTTATCTTCCGAGATCTATTTGCCGCTTCGGCGAGAAAGAAATGCCGCTACGCCTCGCTGGAAGGCTTCCGACTGCCAGTGCGTTTCGAGCGTCGCGATCTCTGCTTCGAGGCCATCGGAAAAGTTCTGTTCATCGACCATCGACAGCAGCACTTTTGCCCGGCCCATCGATTCCGTATCGCCGCGTGTCATTGCCAGAACATGGCGCTCAGTGGTGGCCAGAAGATCGGCATCGTCAACGACGTCGAATACGAGGCCCCACTCGCGGGCCGTCCCGGCGTCGATCGATTCCGCACTCAGGATCATCCATTTGGCGCGCTGCCAACCGATCGCGCGGTGCAGACGCACAGTTGATCCCCCGCCTGGAAGGAGACCCTTCGAGAGATGGGCGTCGCCGAAGGTGGCGGATTTGCCGGCAATGACGAGATCACAGGCCAGTGCGATTTCAATGCCCCCCGCACGTGCTGCACCGTGTACGGCGACCGCGACGATGAGATGCGATCGCTCAATCCTGATCGTGACCTCACGGAAGAGGTCGAGCAGCTTGCGCACCCCACCAGGACCGTTCCCCAACAGTTCGTTGAGATCGGCTCCCGCGCAAAAATGTGCGCCTGAGCCGTGCAGGACAATCCCCTCGATGCCCGGCGTTGCCTCGGCACGGTCGATGGCGTCGAGGATCTGCTCAAGGGTCTCGACATTCAGGGCATTCGCGCGCTCTGGCCGCGAAAGCGTAATCCACGCGATCCGTCCCTCCCGCTCGCAAAGCACGTTGATGCGCTCTCGCGGTGCGGGGGCGATGTGAACTGCAACGTCGTTCATGTGTCGTCTTCCTTGATGATCACGCTGGAAGCCTCGCTCCGCCGTCGAGGCGGATCAGAGAGCCGTTAAGATAGGTATTCTCAACGATGTGTCTGACGAGAAGCGCGAACTCCGTCGGCAGTCCCATGCGCGCCGGATAGAGGAGGGCGCGTTTCAGCGCCTCGATCCCCTTCTCAGGTATTTGCTCGAACAGTTCGGTGCCGAATAGGCCCGGCGCTATCGCGACGCACCTGACGCCGTATTCTGCGAGATCACGCGCAACGGGGAGGGAGAGTGCTGCTACCCCCGCCTTGCTGGCGGCATAGGCGGCCTGGCCCTTCTGCCCGTCCTCGGCTGCGACCGACGCCGTGTTGACGATAATCCCGCGTTCTGCGGCCTCTCCCAACGGATCGTTTTTGACCATGCGTGCCGCAGCGAGCCGCATGACGTTGAAGGTCCCGTTGAGGTTGATGTCGATCACCTTGCGCCAGAGATCGAAATCGTGGGGATCGCCCCGCGAGACGATCTTGGCGGAGGAAGCGATACCAGCGCAGTTCACGGTGGCCCGGAGAGCACCGAACTGTTCAATCGCCTTGTCGAAAGCGTTCTCGATCTCATCGGGATTTCTGATATCCACTGATGCCGATACGGTCTTTTCAAGCCCAAGCTCAGATTGGAACTCTGCCAGTCGGTCCTTGTTGAGGTCGAGTAGAAGAAGATTGGCCCCGGCGTCATAAAGGGCTTTTGCGGTCGCCCGTCCCAAGCCTGAGGCGGCACCGGTAACAGCGCACAGCTTTCCGTCAATCTGCATGAGCGGTTTCCTTGGTGTTCAGCGTTTCAAGCGTACCTTCGCGTGCCTGCTGCCTGACCACGAATCTCTGAATTTTTCCGGACGGCGTTTTAGGCAGGCTCTCAACGAAATAAATCCGGCGTGGATAAGCGTGGGCGGCGAAGTTCTGCTTGACGTGTGACTGCAGTTCCTTGGCCAGAGCCTCCGAAGGCACCACGCCGGCTCGCAGCACGACGACCGCTTCGAGCACTTCACCCCGGACCTGGTCAGGGATTGCGATAACCGCAGACTCGGCTATAGCGGGATGGGTCGCCAGGACAGATTCGACCTCGAAAGGGCCGATTCGATAGCCTGCCATGATGATGATGTCGTCGTCACGCGCACTGAAATACACGTAGCCCTCGTCATCGATCCTGGCGAGGTCGCCGGACAAGTACCATCTGCCATCGCCCGCGAACTTTTCCTGAGATTTGACCGGCTCCTCGACATACCCTGAGAACCAGGCGAACGGGCTCTCGCCGAGTTCGAAAGCCAGACGGCCGACTTCTCCGGCCGGGGCAAGCTCATCCTCGTCCAGCTTAAGCACAACGGCCCTCCACCCGGGCATTGGCAACCCCATCGATCCCTCCTTCAGTGGACCATGGAGATCCGGATGGTGATGATTGTTGACCAGCATGCCCGCTTCCGTCTGTCCGAAATGATCATGCACCAGAACACCGAGCGCATCCTTGCTCCAGGCGTTGACTTCGGGTGTCAGCGGCTCGCCCGCGCTGCTTGCGCAGCGAAGGCTTACCAGGGGAGGTGTGATGCCCGAACCTATCAGCGATCGATAAACCGTTGGCGCCGCGGTGAAGTTGGTGACGTGAAACTGCGACAGCACCTTGTATGTGAGTTCGGGCGAGAACCCGGCGCAAAGCATGATGGACGGTGTTCCGGTGGTGAGCGTCGCCAGCACACCAAAGTACAGGCCATAACCCCAGCCAGGGTCTGCAGAGTTCCAGAAAACGTCATCCGGCTTCAGGCCGAGTGCGAATTCCGCATAGGCATGGAAACCCGCGAGCGCCTTTGCCGGAACGACCACGCCTTTCGGTTTCCCCGTCGTGCCGGACGTGTAGATTTGAATGAAAGCTCCATTTCCACCCACCGCGACGCTCGGTGTACCGCTTGTTCCCGCCGCCAATAGCGTATCGAACGACAGATCTCCATTCGAGCCATGACCAGTGGTCATGACGCGCCATGTCGGAGCCGGATGTTCCTTTTCGAGGGTACTCAGCTTGGTCCGCTGCGAAGCGTCGCAAGCCACGAGCTTTGCACCGCAGGATGCCAGTCTGAACTGAATGGCTGGAGGCGCGAAGGCCGTGAAGAGAGGAACGTGGACCGCCCCGATCCGCCAGATGGCGATGATGGTGACGAGGTACTCGCGTCCCTTGCCCATCAGCGTCGCAATCCGGTCTCCCTGGACGACTCCGAGGTCGAGAAAAGATGCGGCTAGCTTTTCGGACTCAACGCGAAGCTCGCCGTAGGTGAGTTTCGCAGACGAGAGATCGTCCCCGATTATGGTGTGCGCGACGGCGTCTGCCGGATGTCGGTCGCAAAGATGCCATGCGACATTGAAGTCTGCTGAAGAATAAGTTTGGACGAGTTCCAGGACGCGGTCCTGCGTGGATTGAGCGTAGCTCATGATAGGCCTCCCGTGTGACGGCGAGCTCCACCTCGCCTTACTTGACTGAACAAGTGTTCAGGACGCTAAAGCTCGACTGTACACTTGTCAAGTATCGTTTTGGCTTTCATAACAATGAACACGATCATCCGGCTGCAGCCGCGCCGATGTAATGGGAGACGATGCTGATGGACGCCGACAGCGAGGAAAGTGGCGGACGGAAGTTTGCGGTAGGACATGCCTTTAGCAAGTCATTCACCTTCGATGAGCAGGGTATAAGCGCGTTCGCGTTGGCAGCGGGCGACACTAACCCGCTGCATCACGATGGAGCGGTCGCAGAACGCTCGCGTTTTGGCGGAATTATCGCCAGTGGGACTCACTATACCGCGCTCATGATGGGACTGGTAGCGGATCACTTTTCACGCACGGGCGAGATGGTAGGCCTCGAATTCAGCTTTCAATTCCGAAAAGCTGTCCCGGCTGAATCTACGATGCACGCTGAATGGACGATCACGGACGTGGTGCGAAACGACAAGCTTGGTGGCCACATTGTTCACCTGGCCGGGACGCTGAAGCGCGGCGACGTCGTCCACGTCACGGCTCTTGGGAAAGCCCTGTCCATCACCGAATGAAGAAACAAAAAAAGGCCGCGGCATCGTGCGCCGCGGCCCTTGCTTGTGCTTGTGCTTGTGCTTGGACGGTTAGCCCTTGGATATGTCAGTCCCGCGTGTTTCACGCGCGAAGATCAGACTCAGCACCATGCAGGTCGCGGCGATGCCAACTGGATAGTAGAGACCCGAATAGACGTTTCCTGTCGCTGCTACGATCGCGAACGCCGTAGCTGGCAGGAACCCGCCAAACCAGGCGGCGCTCAGATGGTACGGGAAGGACATCGCGGTATATCGAATGCGTGACGGGAACATCTCCAGCAGGGATGTCGTCGTCGGCGCGAACACCATAGCACCAAGTGCAAGCAGCACACAAAGCAACGCGATGATAGCCGGACTATTGACCTCCTCCGGATTGGCGTTGCCCAGCGGATAGCCGGCGTCAGTCAGAGCCTGCTTCAGTTCGGTATCGAGGCGGGTTTTCTGCGCGGCGGCGTCAGCAGCGTCAGCCGGGTAGCTCAAGATCGTGCGGTCACCGACCTTGACTGCCGCGACGGTTCCCACTGCCGCTTCCTCGCTTCGATAGTTCAGCCCAAGCCCCGTGACTGCACCAATTCCGACATCGCACGACTTGACAAATTTCGCGGTTCCGAGAGGGTTAAACTGGAATGAGCAATCCTGAGGATCTGCAACGATCGTAATCGGCGCACGATCCTGTGCAGCCTCGAGCGCCGGATTGGCAAAGTGGGTAAGCCCCTGAAAAGCCGGGATGGTCACGATTGCGGCGATAAGGTAGCCAACGATATAGACCGGTTTTCTTCCAATCTTGTCCGAAAGCTTGCCGAAGACCACGTAGAGCGGGGCCGTCAGCACTGTTGCCGTGATCAGCATCAGGTTCGCCGACAGGTTTTCAACCTTCAGAACCTTTGTCAGAAAGAACAGCGTGTAGAACTGGCCCGTATACCAGATAACGGCTTGTGCAGGTAGAATGCACAGGGCCGCAATGATGATGAGCCTGACATTCTTCCAGGTGCCGAATGTTTCAGCCAAAGGAGACCTGGAGGCTTTGCCTTCTGCCTTCATGCGCTTGAATTCCGGGGATTCGTCCAGCTTCAGACGGATCCAGAGAGAAACCCCGAGCAGCACGATCGAAATCAGGAACGGAACGCGCCAGCCCCACAACGTGAAAGCATCTGGCCCCAGAGCAAGCCGCAAGGGAATGATAACCGCAACCGCGAGCAGGAATCCGATGGCGGCAGTCATGATGATATAAGCGGTGTAAGTTGCGCGTTTATCGGTTGGCGCATGCTCTGCCACGTAAACCATCGCCCCGCCGAACTCGCCGCCAAGAGCAAGACCCTGAAGCATTCGCATGGTCACGAACAGGATAGGTGCCGCAACACCTATAGTCGCATAGGCAGGGAGAAGACCGATCAGGAATGTGGAACTGCCCATGAGCACGATGGTTATGAGAAAGGTGTATTTGCGACCCACGAGGTCGCCGAGACGTCCGAAGACGATGGCGCCAAACGGCCGAAGCATAAAGCCGGCGGCAAATCCGAGGAGGGTGAAGATAAACCCAGCCGTCGGATTAACACCCGAAAAGAATGCCCTCGCGATTTCAGTCGCGACAAGGCCGATAAGGAAAAAGTCGTAGAATTCGAATACTGTCCCAAGAGACGCCGCGAGTATGACCTTTCGGTCTCGCGCGGATATGCCCTCGGCCCGGGTCATTGTTTCCACATGTGTCATCTGATCCTCCCAATCAGTTAAATTCGCGAAGGATGACAATCATCCGCGCGGATATTTTTGGTCGAGCAGGAGCGTTCGGCGTGGATCTGATCCGCGACGATGCGCTTGCTCTAAAGCAATCGGTCAATGAATGGCGAATGCGGTGCAGGTGCTCTCGGTTCGCTCCCTGCAAACCGTGACTATGCCCCTGTCCAGTCTCCTCCCACTAAGCTGAACAACTGTTCAGCGATAGTACGGTTGACTGTACACTTGTCAAGTCGTTTCAGTTGACTTTTGCCGATCAGCGTTTCGTGCCGCAAGGACTGTTATGGAGTGTCGAAGACGAAAGGGAGCGACGCGGCAAGATGTGTAGTCCCCCGCGATTGTTACGGGGGAGTGGGCTGCTTCAGGTTTTGAGGGGCTTAAAGAGCTTGAGCAGCGCAGTTTCGCAATCTTCACGCAGCGCGCCGTAGCTCCGCTCCCAGTTCTTGTCCTGCAGCCACTGGATGAAGCTCCCTTCAACGACTGCACGCGCGCGCTTGGCAGCGCCGGCAAGATCGTCCACCTCGAACAGACCGGCCTCTACGCCCTGCCGGATCACGCTGGCATAGGTGCCGTCGATATGGGTCCGAAGCAGGTCGGCGAGTTCAACGAATGTCGACTCGCGCGTCGAATACTGTACGAGGTCAAGATAGATCAGATGGAAATCGCGGCTGGGCTTGGGCCCAAGGAAAACGCCGTCCATGAGGGCCGAAAAAGCCGCGCGCGCATCCTTTGCATTGGCAACCTTCTTCGAGATACGGCGCACGGTCCCCGCGAGCGCCCATCGCATGGTCTCCATGACGAGGGCATCTCTTGACTTGAAATGATAGCCAATCAGCGCCGGACTGACCTCCAGTTCCTTCGCGATCCGGCGCAGAGACAGTTGCTGCGTACCGATCGTCGCCATTGCCTTATAGGTCCCGCGGATGATGCGGATCTCGTGCGGAGAGTAGGTCGGAATTTCGAAGCCCTGCATGAAGGCGTCGTCTTTGACGCCGACCGGTGAAGGAGGGGATAGTGTTTCTTTAGTGTTATCTTGCAACTTGAAGCCTGACTCGAACCGGGGACCCAAGCTCATATGCCAAGACCGGCTCGGAGGCGTCAAGTGCGACGAAATCGAACTGATTGCGAGCGTTGCATTCCGTTCAACTTTGCTTCGGCTGGGCCACCTCCTCGAATTCTGTCAGAACCCCGAACAGACCGGAGGGATGGGCGAATATAACGGGATTGCCATGAGCGCCGATCCTTGGCTCACCCGAGCCTAGAACCCGAATATCATTGTCTCGAAGCACGGATGTCACAGGGTCAAGTTTGTCGACCTCGAAGCATATATGATGCATGCCGCCCAAGGGGTTCTTATCCATGAAGCGCTCTATCGGGGACGCATCACCTAGCGCCTGAACAAGCTCGATCTTGAGGTTTTGGAATTCCAGAAAACACACCTGTACCCCGTGCTCTGGAAGCTTCTGCGGTTCGGAAACGGAAACACCGAGACGGCGATAGGTTTCACCGGCCAATTTCAGGTCTGGAACCGCGATCGCGATATGGTTTACTCTTCTGATCATTATGGCCCCTAGCTGTTTAGTCGTTTGCCTTCGAGCAGATCAAGGATCCTGTTTGCAGCGTCGAGCACATTGGTACCGGGACCGAATACGGCCGCTACGCCGTTTTTGAGGAGAAAGTCATAGTCCTGTCTTGGGATCACACCCCCGACGACGACAACGACCTCATGTCCATTCCTCGTTCGCAGGGCCTCGACAAGCTGGGGAGCAAGCGTCCTGTGTCCCGCGGCGAGAGAGGACATCCCGACCACGTGAACGTGTTTGCGCATCGCAAGATCGGCCGCTTCTTCGGGCGTCTGGAACAACGGTCCCGCGATCACCTCAAACCCGATATCTCCGAAAGCAGACGCAATCACTTTGGCGCCGCGGTCATGTCCGTCCTGGCCAAGCTTCGCAATCAGAATACTCGGCTTCAGTCCGGTGGAGGCAGCAAGATCCCCAAGCCTGGTCACCAGTGTCTCGTACTCGGGATCGTTTTCGTAGGCCGGGCCGTAAATGTCACTGACCACTTCGGGCACGGCTTTGTGATCGCCGAACACCGTGCGCATTGCGTCCGATATCTCCCCGACCGTTGCGCGAGCGCGGGCCGCGTCGACAGCAGCCTCGAGAAGATTGCCAGTACCTGTTGCTGCGATCGTGGAAAGAGTGGCGAGCGTGCGCGCCACAGACTCGGGATCTCTTCGCCGCTTCACCTGCTCCAGCCTATCGACCTGAGCCTTGCGAACCAGGGTGTTATCGATAGCGAGGATCTGCAGTTCGTCCTCGTTTTCCAAACGATATTTGTTCACCCCGACGATCACCTCGTCTCCCCGATCGACCCTTGCCTGGCGCCGGGTCGCGGCTTCTTCGATAAGCCGTTTGGGCAGTCCGTCTGCCACCGCCTTGGTCATGCCGCCGAGTGCCTCGACCTCCTCGATCAATGTCCAGGCTTTCGTCGCCAGTTCATGCGTGAGGCTCTCAACGTAGTACGAGCCGGCCAGCGGATCGACAACCTTGGTCACGCCGGTCTCGTGCTGCAGGATAAGCTGGGTGTTGCGGGCAATACGGGCCGAAAATTCGGTCGGAAGAGCGATGGCCTCGTCGAGCGCGTTGGTATGCAGCGACTGGGTGCCGCCAAGGGCTGACGATAAAGCTTCATAAGCCGTCCGGATGACGTTGTTATAAGGATCCTGCTCCTGCAGCGACACGCCCGATGTCTGGCAGTGCGTCCGGAGCATAAGCGATGACGCCTTTTTCGGTTCGAATTCTTCCATGATCCGCGTCCAGAGAAGGCGCGCGGCGCGCAGTTTGGCAGCTTCCATGAAGAAGTTCATGCCGATGGCGAAGAAGAACGACAGCCGTCCAGCGAACTCGTCCACACTCAGGCCCTTTGCAAGTGCTGCACGCACATACTCTCGACCATCTGCCAGCGTGAAAGCGAGTTCTTGCACGAGTGTCGATCCGGCCTCCTGCATGTGGTAACCGGAGATGGAGATTGAATTGAACTTCGGCATTTCTTTCGCCGTATATTCGATGATGTCGGCGACGATCCGCATCGAGGGCTCAGGCGGATAGATATAGGTATTGCGGACCATGAACTCCTTCAGGATGTCGTTCTGGATGGTCCCCGACAGTTCGGCGCGCGAGCAGCCCTGTTCCTCGCCGGCAACGATGAAGGAGGCGAGGATCGGGATCACCGCACCGTTCATCGTCATCGATACCGACATATCCTTCAGCGGGATGCCGTCGAACAGGATCTTCATGTCCTCGACCGAGTCGATCGCCACACCGGCCTTGCCGACATCGCCCTCGACGCGTGGATGATCGCTGTCATAGCCACGATGGGTCGCAAGATCGAAGGCGACCGACAAGCCCTTCTGACCGGCTGCAAGATTCCTGCGGTAGAACGCATTCGAGGCCTCAGCGGTCGAAAACCCGGCATATTGACGGATCGTCCAGGGCCTGCCGGCATACATTGTTGCGCGCGGCCCGCGCACGAACGGCTTCATGCCCGGGAGCGTGTTCAGGTGGTCAATGCCGTCAAGATCGTCCGCCGTGTAGAGCGGCTTGATATCAATGCCCTCGGGCGTGCGCCATAGAAGCGTCTCCGGGGAGGCCTTGAGTTCTTTCTCGGCCAATGCGCGCCATTCGTTCGTTGCCTTTGACATAAACGCCTCCGTCACGCGAATTCCATGATAAGTTCATCGACGGCCAGGCTCTGTCCTGGTGTCACTACGATCCGCTTGACGGTGCCTTTCCGCTCGGCCTTCAATGAATTCTCCATTTTCATGGCTTCCACCGTCGCCAGTGTCTGCCCTGCCTCCACCTCATCCCCCGCTTCGACAGTCACTGACGTGATGATGCCGGGCATCGGGCAGAGGAGCAACTTCGAGGTGTCCGGCGGCAGCTTTTTCGGCATTAGCCTGGCAAGCTCCGCGACCCTGGGCGAACGGACGTGAACGCGGACATCGATGCCGTTCCAGCGGAGCCGGATCGACGAGCCAATCAGATCGACCTTGACCCCCATGGACATCGCGTCGACCAGAAAGGCCCCATGGCTTTGTCCGGGGAGCCACGTTCCGGCGATCGCTATCCTTGAGCCGTCAGCAAGAACTATTGCCGCTCCATCCACGAGCGTTTCGAACGACAGCGGTACCTCGGTTGAAGGGAATGACACGACCCATGCGTTTCCGAGCGTGCGCTGATGGTTCCCGATCGCGCCTGAGATCGACGTAGCACGCAACTGTACGGTTTGATTGATGAGCGCGGCCACCGCAGCCAGTCGGGCATACTCCTCTGGTTCCGGTTCCACCCCGACGAACCCTTCAGGGAACTCCTCATCGATGTAAGCGGTGGTCAGTCGCCCTGATCTGAACCGCTCCTGTCTCATGACTGCCGACAGAAACGGAAGGTTGTTCCCGCAGCCCTCGACCTCGAAATCGTCAAGCGCCGCCGCCATTGCGTCGATAGCCTGCGTCCGATCTTCCGCCCATGTGCAGAGTTTGGCGATCATCGGGTCGTAGTACATCGAGATCTCGCCGCCCTCAAAGACGCCGGTATCGTTGCGCACGATGGTGCCATCGGACGTCTTGCCTTCGACTGGTGGCCGGTAGCGCGACAGACGCCCAATCGAGGGCAGGAAGTTGCGATAGGGATCCTCGGCATAGAGCCGGCTTTCGATCGCCCAGCCGTTGAGCTTGATGTCGTCCTGAGCGAAGGACAGCATTTCGCCGGCGGCGACACGGATCATCTGCTCGACCAGATCGATGCCGGTGATGAGTTCCGTCACCGGATGCTCGACCTGCAGGCGGGTGTTCATCTCAAGAAAGTAGAAATTGCGGTCGCCATCGACGATGAATTCGACGGTGCCAGCCGAGTGATAGCCGACCGCCTTCGATAGCGCCACCGCCTGCTCGCCCATGGCGCGCCGGGTGACCGCATCCAGGAACGGCGAGGGGGCTTCCTCGATGACCTTCTGGTTTCGCCGCTGGATCGAGCATTCGCGCTCGCCGAGATAAACCACAGTGCCGTGTTTGTCGCCGAGCACCTGGATTTCGATATGGCGCGGCTGGGTGATGAATTTCTCGATGAAGATACGGTCGTCGCCGAACGAACTCTTCGCCTCGTTTTTCGAGGCCTGAAAACCTTCGCGGGCTTCCGCGTCGTTCCAGGCGATGCGCATTCCCTTGCCACCACCGCCGGCGGACGCCTTGATCATCACCGGATAGCCGACCGAAGCGGAGATTTTCACGGCTTCATCCGCATCCGCAATCAGGCCCATGTGGCCCGGTACTGTGGAGACTCCTGCCTCGGCGGCCAGCTTCTTGGAGGTAATCTTGTCGCCCATCGCCTGGATAGCGCCGACCGGCGGGCCGATGAAGGCAACGCTTTCGTTTTCCAGCGCCTGCGCAAACGCTGCGTTTTCAGACAGGAAGCCATAGCCCGGATGGACCGCATCGGCACCGCTCTTGCGGATCGCATCCAGAATCCTGTCGATGAGGATATAGGACTGGCTGGAAGGTGCCGGCCCGATATGAACGGCCTCGTCAGCCATCTTCACATGCAGCGCATCGGCATCCGCATCGGAATAGACGGCAACGGTCGCGATGCCCATTTTCTTTGCCGTCTTGATGACCCGGCAGGCGATCTCGCCACGGTTGGCGATCAGAATTTTCCTAAACATGCTTCTTGGCCGTCCGTTCAATGAGGAGTTTCGCGCCCTGGTCCCGCGCGGTCATGCCACTCCCGCGCAAACTTTCGGCTATGTTGATTGCGCACAGGCACCAATCCATATGGCCCTCGTGGTGGTTCCAGACGAGCGCGTCCTCATCGTCGAGCACGCTGGCTAACTGCCGAGGGGTCGCAATTTCCACCCCGTCCATCACCGCTATGACACATCTGATGTTGTCTAAAGCGGGATCGTGTCGTGCTTCTTCCATCGGCCTACCACCTCCTTATTGCGCAATGAGGCAAACGCACGGGCGATGCGTCGGCGGGACGAGTGCGGCATGATCACTTCGTCGATGAAGCCACGCTCGGCCGCCACAAACGGGTTCGCGAATCGCTCCTCGTATTCCTTTGTCCGGGCAGCGATTTTTTCCGCATCGCCGAGTTCCGAACGATAGAGAATTTCGGTCGCTCCCTTGGCGCCCATCACAGCGATTTCAGCCGTCGGCCAGGCATAGTTGACGTCGGCCCCAATGTGTTTCGATGCCATGACATCGTACGCTCCGCCGTAGGCCTTGCGGGTGATGAGGGTCACCATCGGCACTGTTGCTTCGGAATACGCAAACAGCAACTTCGCTCCGTGCTTGATGACGCCACCATATTCCTGTGCAGTCCCAGGCAGGAAACCGGGGACATCCACCAACGTCAGGATGGGGATGTTGAAGGCATCACAGAAACGCACGAAGCGAGCGGCTTTCCGTGCGCTGTCGATGTCGAGGCATCCCGCGAGAACCATCGGCTGATTGGCGACGATCCCGATAGTCTGCCCTTCAATGCGGACGAAGCCAGTGATGATGTTGCGTGCAAAAGCTTCCTGTATTTCGAAAAAGTCGCCTTCGTCGGCGATCGCGGAGATCAACTCCTTCATGTCGTATGGTTTGTTCGAGCTGTCGGGAATGAGGGTGTCGAGTCGCTGCTCCATCCGGCCCGGGTCGTCATAGAACGGGCGGACCGGCGCGGTAGCCTTGTTGTTGAGTGGCAGGAAATCGAACAACTGACGCACTGCTTCAAGGGCCTCGACATCGTTCTCATATGCGCCATCGGCAACGGAGGATTTTTTGGTGTGTGTGGAGGCGCCGCCCAGCTCTTCCGCCGTGACGATCTCGTTGGTCACGGTCTTCACCACATCCGGCCCGGTTACGAACATGTAGGAGGTGTCGCGCACCATGAAGATGAAGTCGGTCATGGCAGGCGAATAAACGGCACCACCGGCACACGGCCCCATGATGACAGAGATTTGAGGCACGACACCGGAGGCGATGACGTTGCGCTTGAAAACGTCGGCATAACCGCCGAGCGAAGCAACGCCTTCCTGGATACGGGCGCCTCCGGAATCATTGAGGCCGACAACGGGCGCGCCGACCTTCATCGCCATGTCCATGATCTTGCAGATCTTCTCCGCATGGGTTTCGGAGAGTGAGCCGCCGAGCACTGTGAAGTCCTGGCTGAAGACATAAACCTGACGGCCGTTAATTGTACCCCACCCCGTGACAACACCGTCGCCGGCGATTTTTTGGCTGCCCATGCCAAAATCCACCGCGCGGTGCGTGACGTACATGTCAAATTCTTCAAAGGAGCCGTCGTCGAGAAGGACTTCGATGCGCTCCCGCGCCGTTAGCTTTCCCTTTGAGTGCTGCGCGTCGATGCGCTTTTGCCCGCCGCCCAGGCGGGCCTCCGCACGACGTATTTCCAGGTTTTCTAGAACTCGCTGCATCTGTCCTCTCTTTCTAAGTTTTTCTAGGATGGAGCCGATGTGAAAAAAAGAGTTGGAAATGTGCGCAGGGGAATTTACAATAATTTATAATTGAAATTGTGAATTTGCAAAATGGCCGTCGGAAAGCTTTTCATAGGCAAGAGTGTGCGGGAGCTTCGGCTGTCGCGAAAATGGAATCAGGTCCAGTTTGCTGAAAGGCTCGGGATATCGACGAGTTATCTCAACCAGATCGAAAGCAACAACCGGCCTGTATCAGCCACCGTACTCCTGGCACTGGCCGATAAGTTCCAACTTCAGCTCTCGGAAATAGCAGGCGGCGAGGGTGATCGCCTTCTGTCAGCGTTCTCGGAGGCGCTAGGTGACCCCCTGTTCGAAAGCCTTTCACCGACGGTCCAGGACATCAAGCTTGTGGTGCAGAATGCTCCGAGTATAGCCCACGCAATAATCCTCGCTCACCAGGCATACAGGCGTAGCACCGAACAGCTCGCGAGCATCGATGAGGAACTGGCCAAAGGAATGGCAGAGGCGACACCGTACGAAGAGGTGCGAGACTATTTTCATTTCGTTGACAACTATGTGCACGATCTGGACGTCGCTGCAGAGCGGCTGGCTACAAAGCTCGGACTACCGGAAGATTCCTTCGGCGCGATGAAGCGAGAGTTGGACAGATGCGGCATCACTGTGCGCCACGTTATAGACGAGGGCGCGCTTCGGAGCTTCCACACCGACACATCGACACTCTATCTAAACAAGCACTCCCCGGCCCAGACGCAGCAGTTCCAAATGGCCATTCAGCTTGCTCAACTTGAGTTCAGTGACAGCATTGCTAAGATAGCCTTGGCGGCGGGTTTCCGAACGGAAGAGGCGGTAGAGATCTGCAAGATCGGCCTGCAAAACTACTTCGCGGGCGCACTTTTAATGCCCTACGGCGATTTCGCGAAAGCCGCGATGGATCTCCGTCACGACGTCGAGCTGCTGGCGCTTCAATTCAACACATCGATCGAGCAGGTCTGCCATCGGCTTTCCACCTTGCAACGGCCCGGCCAAAAAGGCGTGCCGATGTTCTTTGCCAGAATTGATCGTGCGGGCAATATCACCAAGCGCCACAGCGCAACCAAACTTCAGTTCGCTCGCTTCGGAGCGGCTTGTCCGGTTTGGCACGTGCATCGCGCTTTCGAATCTCAGGGGCGGATCTTGCGTCAAATGGCGGAAACCCCTGACGGCGGAAAGTATCTCTCGCTGGCGATACAAGTGACAAAGCGTTCTGGTGGGTTTCGAGGGCTAGATATAGCATATGCGCTCGCTTTTGGATGCGAAATGAGCAACGCCGAGGCATTTGTCTACGCAGATGAATTTCTTGAGGCGCAAAGACCGGCGTTCCAGCCGATTGGGATTTCCTGTCGGATCTGCGAACGGATTGGATGTGCGAGCCGAGCCTGGCCGCCTGTGAAAGGACGTATCGGCGTAAACCATAATCAAAGAATGACTTTGCCTTACGCCATATCTTGAAGCCATGAACCATTTTCCGATCCGCGCTTGTCACACCAAATTGCTCGAAAGAGCCATCTGCTCTATGAGACGGACTAGGCATCGGGTGGTTGCCGAGCGCGAACTTAGCGCCCCCATGTGTTATCCCCCACGTACTTATGCTCCGACGTATGTACGATGGTCAGAGGCTCTGAACCGCCCCGGCTTTGCCGGAGACCCGGACTCCTGAGAAGTAGGGTCTATGACAAGCAAGACGACGAACAAATTCTCCCCTGAAGTCCGAGCCCGTGCCGTGCGAATTGTGTCGGAGCATGAAGCCGAGCATCCGCCGCGGTGGACTGCTGTTTCCTCTATCGCAGCTAAGATCGGCTGCTCGGCACATACGCTCAATGAGTGGATGAAGAAGGCCGAGGTCGACAGTGGCAAGCGGGCAGGTCTGCCAAGCGACGTGGCGGAGAAGATGAAGGCACTGGAACAGGCGAACCGCGAGCTCCGTCAGGCCAACGAGATTTTACGAAAAGCGTCAGCATATTTTGCCCAGGCGGAGCTCGACCGCCCACTGAAGCGATGATTTCCTTCATCGATGGACACCGCTCGGTGCTCGGGGTCGAGCCAATCTGCAGACTGCTGCCGATTGCCGCGTCCACCTATTATGAGGTCATCGCCAAGCGCGATCACGGCAACCTTCTTTTCTACCGCCATTGCAAATCCCGGTAAATTCAGGAAGTCCCGCAATTTAGGTGCCTGGATCGGTCTTACAACGCGCCGCTATCAATCCGGCAAAGTCGACTATGACGGTCATATCCCCAGACGCGGAGATCGTCATTTTCGCTGGCTTTTCTACGAAGCAGCGTTGGTTACTGACACGCATCCCAAAAGAGAGCTGCTTACGAACATGGGGGCTTCAACTCCGTGAACGCATAAGCTTCAAAAGAGTTGCCGTGGCCGGTGGCGCGCAAACTTGCTGTCACCATGCACGCCGGGCTGGCGACAGGAGAATCTTTGATCCGCATGCGGGAATCGCATTGTAATGGCGTTCGACGCCCGAAATGTCCCTGCCGGGACGCGAGCCGAGCCATTCCGTTGAGGGGGTTACATCGCTGTCTCAGCTGAATGCGTGGTCCACGTTGAAGGCTCGTTCCGCGAGGCTTTATCATGCGGCGACAGTTGTCCACCGCGACGACAAACATACATCCGACAGTGTCGTTTCAACATCAGAACGCTGGGCGCCCCACTTGCGATTAGACAACCCCATCAACGCGGCTAGAGTGGATTGCGCATTAAAGGGCCGGAAGAAAACACTGATGAATGATCCATGATAGGAAAAACGTATTAGATGGCTTCAAACTTAGGAATGGACCTGTTGCGCCATTCGAACCCACGATACCCTTCACTGCATTTGCAAAGTGCGCTTCTAGAGGTCCAAAACAATGAACGCCATCCAGCGCTTCTCGTCCCGCCTTGAGAACGTTTCCTTTGTACTGCGGTGAATTAAATGCTTATGCAACGTGCTCGGGTGGTAGGAGGCCGGGCGGCTTGACAGTGGTGATTGGGAGGCGCTGCACCGAGTGGGTTAATGTGAATAATAAGTGGTCCGTGCATTCGGCTCTGTCTGACTGCATTCTGATTCATACTAGGGAGGAGCATCATGAAGACTTCAAACAGCCGCGGCATTACGCGCCGAGGGCTTATCGCCGCGGGAGCAGCGCTACCTTTGGTCACTATCCTCGGATATCCGGCCTCGGCTGCTGAGTTCGAGTTCAAGCTTGCGAATGGGCAGCCTGCAACTCATCCAGTTAACATTCGCGCCCGAGAGGCGCTCGATCGTATTCGCGAGGCGACGAGCGGACGACTCGACATCAAACTGTTTCCGTCCGGTCAGCTAGGATCTGACGCTGATCTGATGTCTCAGGTGCGGAGTGGCGGCATCGAGTTCGCTGTAGCGGCAGACGTAATTTTAGCATCTTTAGTGCCGCTATGCAGCATTTCGAGCATCGGTTTTGCCTTCAAGGACTACGATGCCGTTTGGCAGGCGATGGACGGGGATCTCGGAGATCATATCCGGGCCGGGATCGCGGAAACGTCCGTCACCACCGTATCGAAAATCTGGGATAACGGCTTTCGTCACATCACTTCATCGACGCGTGAAATCAAAACGCCCGACGACCTCAAGGGCTTCAAGTTGCGCGTACCGGCGGCGCCGATCTTGACGTCGCTTTTCGCGGCGCTTGGCGCTGCGCCCACAGCGATCAACGTCACCGAGACCTATATGGCTCTGCAGACGAAAATAGTTGAAGGCCAGGAGAATCCGCTACCCACAATAGCCACCAACAAATTTAACGAGGTACAGGAAACCTGCAGCCTCACGGGTCATACATGGGGTGGTGTTTGGATTATTGGCAATAAGCGCGCTCTCCAGCGTCTACCGGAAGACATTCGAGAGATCGTCGCACAGGAGTTCGACCGCTCTGCCGCCGACCAACGTGCTGACGTCGCAGCGCTCAATGTCACTGCCCGCGGGGAAATGGAAGGAAAAGGTCTCCGTTTCATTGATGTGGATAAGGAACTGTTCCGTCAGTCCTTGGCAAATTCGACTTTCTATAAGGACTGGAAAGAAAAATTTGGGCCGGAAGCGTGGGCGCTGCTTGAAAAATATTCCGGAACGCTGGGGTAAGTCTTGAGTTCAATCCAACAGGTTGGATGAACTCCCGGGGGGAGGGCGAGGCCGTAAAAGCGGTATCAAGCAGCAGCAGTCGCTGCTTCAACAATGAATGCTTAGGTCCCGGTGGTGCTGCTATTCGCTCTCGGGACTGAGGCAATGACAGAAAGCGGAGGATGGAATAACATGGTGGCAGTTAGCATTGATACGGGCCAATTAGAAGGTAATCCCACCCGCCCAAGGGGCGGGTCGGCGCTGCTCAGGCCCATAGAAATGATCGCCTCCGCCATCTTGGTGGCGATCATAGGGCTGCTGCTGACCGGCGTAACCTTCCGCTATGTGCTATCGGCTCCCCTCGTCTGGGTTGATGAGGTCACCGGATTCGGCTTCCTCTGGCTTGCCATGTTTGGCGCAGCTATCGCTATCGATCGCGATGAGCATCTTCGCCTGAGCTTGTTCGTCAACATGTTGCCGGAAACACTGCGGGGTTTCTTCGCTGCCTTGGGGACACTTCTCGTGGCGGTCTTTCTCATTGGGCTGTTGTGGCCTGCCATCGATTACGTCATCGAGGAGCGCTATATAACCTCGCCGGCGCTTAATATTGCCGCAAGCTGGCGCACGTCTGCGCTCCCTGTTGGTATCGCCCTGATGGCGATACTGTCGCTCAGAGAGACTGTGCGATCCGCCAATGTTCTCGAAATCTTGATGGCCGGTGCCCTTATTTCTGCCGCAGGCGCAACGCTTTGGCTCGCCTCCCCCTTTCTGCCGTCGTTGGGCCAAATCAACATCCTCATTTTCCTCGTGGGCTTCGTTGCCTTCTTTCTTGTAATCGGCGTTCCTATCGCCTTTTGCTTCGGCCTCGGTGCACTCACTTTCCTGACCTTCACAAGCTCGGTGCCGACAATGGTGATGATCGGACGAATCGACGAAGGCATGTCGAGCATTATCCTCGTGTCCGTTCCAATCTTCGTTTTGCTGGGTTGCATCCTGGACGCCACGGGTATGGGAAGGGCCATCGTCGAGTTTCTGGCTTCTATGCTTGGACACGTTAAGGCCGGCATGTCGTATGTTCTTCTCGGCTCTCTCTTCCTTGTATCGGGCATTTCCGGCTCCAAGGTTTCCGATATGGCGACTGTCGCGCCGGCCCTCTTCCCGGAAATGAAACGCCGGGGCCACGAGCCAAGGGAGATGATCGCACTTCTTGCTACCGGCGCCGCCATGGCCGATACGGTTCCGCCCTCAATCCTGCTGATCGTTCTCGGGTCAGTGGCGGGCGTCTCCATCGCCGGCCTGTTCACCTCTGGTTTTGTAATAGCGATGGTTTTGCTTCTCGCTCTCGCCCTCCTCGCGCGCTGGAGGGCGCGCGGTGAATCAATGGACGGTATTCGGCGGCCCTCGCTCCGGACAGTCGGAAAGGCGCTTATCGTTGCTGCTCCAGCATTGATGCTACCCTTCATTATCCGAGGTGCTGTGGGTGGCGGGATTGCGACGGCAACGGAGGTCTCCACCATTGCAGTGCTCTACGCCATGATCATCGGAATGGTTTTGTACGGAGGTATCCGCCCCCGCAAGATCTACGCCATGTTAGTGGAAACGGCAGCGCTCTCCGGAGTGATCCTGATCATCCTAGGAACAGCATCGGCCATGGCCTGGACGTTGACGCAGACCGGCTTCGCCTCGCAGATGGCAGCGATGGTAACCGATCTACCCGGGGGATGGGTTTCCTATATGTTGGTTACAATTGGTGTGTTCATACTGCTCGGGAGCGTCCTCGAGGGATTGCCAGCCATTGTCCTTATGGCACCAATCATGTTTCCGATCGCGAAGACCTTAGGCATCAACGACATTCACTATTCTATGGTGGTGGTGACGGCTCTGAATGTGGGATTGATGGCACCGCCGATAGGTGTTGGCTTCTACATCGCCTGCAAGATCGGCAACGTCTCCCCAGATGATGCCATGCGAGGCATCTGGCCATATCTGGGCGCACTTTTGGTCGGGCTTTTGGTCATTGCCCTGGTCCCAGCTTTATCAACCGCATTCCTGTAAAGAGGGAGATTTGCGCGTTTCCGGTACTCATCCCTCAGGTCCCAAGGCGACCCCGTTGACGGTCTTACGGCGTCGAACGCACGGCCGATCGGGGCGGTTCGCTTGTCCACATTGGACCGTCGAAGATAGAATCCGAGTTACCGCCGCTGCTTGGCAAGACAGGCACCGGGTACTCCCTAACGGCAATCGGGTAGTGGAGCCGTCCGGTCTGCTGGATGCGGTTTACAATTTTGCAGTAACAAGCGAGCAGGTTAAGTTACTGGGGGGAAAGACGAAATTAAATTGCACGAGCGAGCGCGATCGGCGGATCGTGAGCTTAGAATGTTCGACCGTTTTTCGCTCCCGTCCTGACCAACCGTCGGCCCACTGCGACGCGTAAGCTGAGCGCGTTCAGCCGTTTCTGCTCCGACCAGAGAGGAGCACTCTCCCTTCGTGTCCCTGACACACGCGTCTAGAGTACTGAAATAGTAGGTAAGCGCGTCGGCATCATAGGCTGTGTCCGCTAGGAACACTTCGGGGTCGACCTCCAGAAGAGGCTTGGCCTGCGCCAGGCCCGGTCTCAGAGAGAGCGCCACCGGACTGCCGAGCGTATCGAGCATCACATGAATCTTCGTCGTCAATCCGCCTAGGGACCGACCGATCGCTTGATCCACCCTTCTTGCGCGCCAGCACTATGCAGGTGGGCGCACGATGGTGGAATTCAGCATCAAGAACTCGTTGTCGTGATCGGCAGCCCAGTGTCTGAATAGACGCTCGCAGATGCCGCTTACGCCACATCGGCGCAATCCCATGCGGACGTTTTTTCAGTCTCCGAACGCTCGCGAAGAACTAGCCAAGTTATCCCAGCACAGTATTGATAAAGCACCGCTTCCACGAAAAGGCGATTATCCGCAACCGTATCCCAACATGACATTTGTCCCGCAATCCATAACGACGTGCTATAACCAGCCCTCCAGTAGCGGGTCTGCTATGAATCACATAAAACTTTATTTGGGAATCTGGAGCCGTAAGTTATTTTACTGACGACGCGCTCTAGTATCTAAGGGATAAAGCAGGGGAATTTGCCTAATGTCGGAACGTGAGTATCGTAGCAGCGATCAGCCTAGGCCCGTCCGTATGGACGACGTTGCACGCGTGGCGGGGGTTTCGCAAATGACCGTTTCTCGGGCTTTGCGTAGCCCGGACCAAGTGTCAGCTGAGACACGGCGACGGATCACGGAAGCGATGGCATCGGTCGGCTATCTGCACAACAAGATCGCCGGGGGCTTGGCTGCGGAAAAGACCAACATCATCGGGCTTATCACAACGACCCTGCAGAACCCCCTGGTGGCGTCTGTCGCACAGGGCGTTTGCGACACGATCGCAAAGAGCGGATATCAGCTAATGCTCGGCATGGGCGAAGACACCGAAGCTGAAGAGCGGGTCATTCGCGAATTCCTATCCTATCGTCCAGCTGCGCTTCTGTTACATAGGACGAGCCACACCGAGTCGGCTAGGTCCCTGCTGAGAACGACAGGTCTACCGGTGGTGGAAATGGGTAATCTGGTGGCGCGCCCGATCGACATGGTCGTGAGTTTGTCGAACTTTAGCGCTGCCAAGGCCATGACTGCATATCTGGCCACCAAATACGTCCGTATCGCTTATGTCGGGATGGTCTCCAAGGGCGACGACCGGTTCATGTCGCGCCGGCGAGGCTACTTGGCTGCGTTGCGCGAGGCTGGCATTCAGCCAGATACTGGCACGATACTCGAAGTTCCCTCAACCGGTCCGGGTGGCGGCGGCGACGCACTTGCTAAACTCATGGACGGGCGACCGGATACCCAGGCTGTGTTCTTCGCAAGCGGTGCCCTCGCCAGCGATGCACTGGCCGAATGCAAAGCACGCGGCTGGAAAGTACCGCAGCGACTTGCAATCGCGGGATTTGATGATTACGAATCCGTGATCAGCTCGATGGCCAGCATCACGGCAGTCCGCGTTCCCCGTTACGAGATCGGATCCCGCGCCGCCGAAGTGGTCCTGGCTCGCCTGCGCGGTGACCAGGACGTTCCCAAGCGAACAGAATTTGCATTCGAGATAATCCGGCGGAAAAGCACCTAAACCGCCACGGGCGTTGCCAGCAGTCGCCCGGGACAGCGTCGATCGTAACCGGAACCTGCTGAACAGACGAGCGACGCCTCGTATGGCGCAGGGTGCCTTGCCCAATTAGGCTACAAATTGCAACAGCCATAAGTGCACAAGGAAAACATGCTATAAAAGGCCTCAGAGTTGGTGCGGAAATTTTACAACTCGAAAAAAGCCTTCGCCGCATGAGGCGGATTGATGCCAGTTTGAGGAAGACGGGCGCGTTGCGCGACAAGTTTTTGAAGTTTTTAACCAGTCGGCGGCATCGCCCCAGCCGAACACGTCCACTCTACGACCCAGCGCCGTGTGGCCAGCTCGATCTCGATCCGCAAAAAAAGCTGATCTTCACAGACGAGACCGGTCTTTCGCCGAAGATGGCACGTCTGCGTGGACGTGCAATTCGCGGCGAGCATTGTCGAGCTGGCGTGCCCCATGGTCATTGGAAAACAACGACATTCACCGGCGCCCTGTGCCTGACCGCCATGACCGCGCCGTTCGTCTACGATGGAGCGGTGAACGGCAACGTCTTCCTGGCCTATGTCGAGCAGTGTTGTTACCGACCCTTAAGCCCGGGGATATTGTCGTCATGGACAATCTGCCCGCGCACAAAACGGCCGGGGTGCGCGAGGCCATCGAGCGCAAGCCCAACAGTCCCGACTCCAACCCCATTGAAAATGCCTTCTCAAAGTCGAAGGCCATGTTGCGGGCTCGGGCAGAGAGAAAGATCGATGCCCGTTGTGGGATGCGGTCGGCGTATTGATGCCCCGCTTCACGCCGATAGAATGCGCAAACTACTTCAGAGGTGCTGGATATGACCTGGATTGAACAGGGTCTGCTCTAGAAGTCGGTCGGACAAACCAGTGCGTGCAGCAGACCTACAGTGTCGACAAGGATATGCCGCTTCTTCCGAGTGATTCCTCCTTGCACGCTACCCGCAGGGGTCGATGCAAAGCACACTTTTTCCTTGCCTTTGACGCTCTGGCTGTCGATGATCGCCGCCGTCGGACTGACCTCCCCGCCCATCGCCTCGCGGTATTTCACGTACAGATCCCCATGAATGCAGCCGAGAATGCCCTGTCAGTTCCACCGGTCGAAATCGCCGAACAGCGTGCTTTAGCGACAGGTCCTTCGGCATGGCTCGCCAATGGCAGCCCGTGCGGAGAACATAAAACAGGTCGTCGATGACGTCGTCTAGATCGACCTCACTCTTGCGGCCGCCACGCTTAGCTGGCGGGATCAAAGGCTCAACCAGCACCCGTTCCGCATCCGTCAAATTGTCCGCATAGCGCAATAGGTTATATTCCCCTCGGTTCGTCGTCATCCACGTCGTTTCCATGTCCGCGTCGAGTTAAATTAGTTGGAGAGAATCACAACCGATTTATGTTGTTTAACTTGTTTATGGTCCGACACGTAGACGTACGGGATGATCGCTGAATGAACGCTTTCGAGGTTAAATTGGCACGGCGATCTTACAGCCAGATCGGTTTGCCGGCTCTACTTCCACTGAAAACGTTCCGCACAAATTCACTTGCGGGACATGCTCGCATCGATTATGTTTGCGTAATCATTTTGTGGGAAAGTCTTCCCGATCTTTGGCACGTCGGACCCCATTGCTAACGGGCGGGGCGCTGCAGGAAGTGAAGCGCACGGAGTAGCTCAACACGGAGGAAGAGCTAAGGCGTGTTGCTCATCGGCGTTGACGCTCCTTGAGCGGCCTATTGCCGAGAGCCTCGGTAAGATGAGTTAGGTTTGGTGCGCCAGGATGCCGGAAATGCAGGCGCTTCTGCGGAGGAAGAAAAGTCATGAAGCACTATCAAATGTTCATAGGTGGGCGTTGGGTCGAGGGCTCAAAAGGCGAGCGCTTTGATACAAGCGATCCTTACACTGGAAAACCTTGGGCAACTATCGCGCGCGGTACCGAAGCAGATGCAGCGCTCGCCGTTGAAGCTGCCCACTCGGCAATGCGCGCCGGCGCATGGGCAGTTATGTCGGCCAGTGCACGGGGCGCACTGATACGTCGTCTCGGAGATGCGATCGCCGAGAAAGCAGATTTTCTAGGCGAGCTAGAAACCCGTGACAACGGTAAGCTGATTTCAGAGATGAGACTGCAGGTTCGCTATCTCCCGCAGTTCTGCTACTATTATGCCGGTCTAGCGGATAAAATCGAGGGAACCGCACCTCCGGCAGAACGTCATGGATACTTCAACTATACACGCAACGAGCCCATCGGCGTTGTCGTGGCTATTACGCCTTGGAACTCTCCGCTGTTCCAGGCGGTGATGAAGGTTACGACGGCGCTTGCTGCTGGTTGTTCCGTGGTCGTGAAGCCGTCGGAATTCACTTCTGCATCGACGCTGGAACTCGCAAGKCTGGTTGAGGCGGTCGGCTTCCCGCCGGGTGTGTTCAACGTTGTATGCGGTTATGGCAAGGACGTAGGCGACGCGCTCGTCCGGCATCCTAAGACGGCGAAGATATCCTTCACCGGCAGCGAGTACGCGGGACGCACGGTCTACGAGGCGGCGGCGGGCGACTTCAAGTCCGTTACGCTGGAGCTCGGTGGCAAGTCGCCGAACATCGTCTTCGAGGACGCCAATATCGAGGACGCTTTGAAAGGAGCGGTCTCCGGCATCTTTGCCGCCTCTGGACAAACTTGCATCGCTGGCTCGCGCCTGCTCCTGCAGGAATCGATCCATGACCAATTCGTTGAACGCTTGCTCGCCTTCGCGAAAACCGTGCGGATTGGCAATCCCATGTTGGAGGACACCCAGATGGGACCGGTGGCTACGCCGCCCCAGTTCAAGAAAATTCTCGACTACATCGACGTGGCCAAGTCCGAGGGCGCGGAACTTGTACTTGGCGGAGGATCATCCGATGCCGGCGAGTGGTTCATCCAACCGACAATTTTCACCAATGTCGATAACAGCATGCGTATCGCGCAACAGGAGGTTTTCGGCCCCGTACTCTCTGTCATCAAGTTTCGTGATCAGGATGAGGCAATCGCCATCGCCAACGACACAATGTACGGCCTCGCCGCCGGGGTATGGACTCAGGACATACGGCGCATGTTTACCATGGCCAACGCGATTGAGGCAGGTACGGTCTGGATCAATACGTACCGTGATGCCAGCTATACGATGCCTTTTGGCGGTTACAAGAATTCGGGTGTGGGTTTTGAAAACGGAATCAGTTCAATCCGGCAATATCTCAAGACCAAGAGCGTGTGGATCAACTACGACTCCGAAGTCCCCAACCCGTTTGTTATGCGCCTGAACTGAGGGGCTTGGCCAGCTCCGGTCGAACACTGCAAAAAGAGACCCGTTGCCCATTCACGGCAAAATCGACGAAGGAGTGCGGATCGACATCTGCGGTAACCGTGACATTCAATCTATTTAGATAGGTCGCGGCATTGACGTTACTTGCCGGGGCATGCGCGGCGGATGCGAGGCTTCTTTGACAAGAAGGCCCCTGCTTGCCCCAATTGAAGCTGAGGAAGAACGGACCCGTAGTCTCCTCGATAATCGGTAAGCAGGACCCTTATGAAAAGTGCAGAACAACGTTTCACGTACATCATCGTCGGAGCTGGCTCAGCCGGCTGCGTACTAGCGAACCGACTTTCCGAAGATCCTTCCAATACGGTCTGCCTGATCGAGGCGGGGCCGGTCGATCGCAATCCGCTGATTCACGTGCCCCTTGGCATCATGCGGCTACTCAAACATCCGCGCCTGAACTGGAATTTTACCACTACCCCACAGACCCACGCCGGCAACCGCAAGATCGCGATTCCACRTGGCAAGACGCTTGGTGGGTCGAGCTCGATCAATGGCATGGTCTACACGCGGGGCGATCCCACGGACTATGACGACTGGGCGAACCTCGGGAACCCGGGTTGGTCATTTCGAGAATTACTGCCTTACTTTCGACGCTCCGAGAACAACCGGGATTTCCGCGATTCGGTCTACCACGGTACCGATGGCCCGATTGAGGTCGGGTTTCTCGACCGGTACAATCCGCTGTCCGAGGTCTTTTTCCAGGCGGGAGAGGCACTGCAGTATCACCGCAACGAGGATTTCTGCGGCGAGACGCACGAAGGCTTTGGGCGACGCCAGGCGTCAATCGCGCGCGGCCGCCGCTGTTCCACGTCCACGGCATATCTAGCGCCCGCGCGCCACCGCCCGAACCTGCATATACTCACCGGCGCCCTCGCCCGCCGAGTGGTCATCGAAGACGGCCGCGCCGTTGGTGTAGAGATTGAGACTGATGGTGAGGTGCGCTTAGTGGAGGCCGACCGCGAGGTAATCCTATCCGCCGGGGCGATCGGCTCCCCGCATCTTCTGTTACTGTCAGGGATTGGCGATGCAGACGATCTGCGCGAAAAAGGGATCGAGGTAAAGCATCACCTCCCCGGAGTCGGGCGAAATCTCCGGGACCACATCGCGGCTCCGATCCAGTACAAAAGTCCAAGCACTGTGCCCTACGGGTTGTCTTGGAAGAGTTTGCCTCGGCTCGCCTGGGATGTCCTGTCCTACCCGTTCACCGGACGGGGACTGCTCGCCAACAACATTCTTCATTCCGGCGCCTTTATCCGCAGCCAGCCCGGTCTAGCCCGCCCAGACGTCCAACTCATATTCGTCCCCGCGCTTCGGGACAAGGCGGGGCGCATGGGTCGCGGATTTGGCTTCGGCATGCTAAGTGTGCTTTTGCGCCCGAAGAGCATAGGCCGCGTATTCCTCCTAAGCGCCGACCCAAAGGCCGCACCTGGAGTTGATCCCAACTTGCTTGCTGAGCCCGAAGATGTCGAAACCGTTGTGCGGGGCCTGCGCATCGCCAGACGGCTAGTCGAGACCGAGCCATTCGCTCCTTATCGCGGATTGGAGATAGACCCGGGCCGCGACGTAGAACGCGCGGATGATATGACAGCTTATGTGCGCGAAAACTCACACACCGCGTATCACCCGGTCGGCACCTGCGCGATGGGTCCAGGAAAAGAAGCTGTAGTAGACAGCGAATTGAGGGTTTACGGGATCAAAGGGCTTCGGGTCGCCGATGCTTCGATAATGCCCACTCTGCTCGGAGGCAATACCAACGGCCCTACAATTATGGTCGGCGAGAAAGCGGCTGACATGATTCTTGGGAAGCAGCCATTGGCAGCAGACCCTTTGCCTTGAAACTCATTGGTACGCTCGAACGGCTCGGCTTACTGTTCGCCGGAGTGGAGGTCGCCGTCTCCGCTTAGAATCGATGAAGCCGTGTGCTTCTTGGAAGAGGCTGCTCCTGAAGAGGCCTTCTCCACGGCCGACATAGCAGTCCGGCAGGCCCGCGCAAGGCGAACGGGCTGGAGCTGTCAAGCAGATAAACTGACTATCATTGCATTAATTCAGCCTCCTCCGCGGGGCATCGGTACAGATTTGCTATCAAAGATATATGAACTGCGAATTTTACTTCCCGGTCGGCCCACAACACATTTGCGGTCCATCAATTCTGGAGGTTTTCATGACAAACACGCTACTCGCCCGCCTTGCTTCGCTAGATACGAACACCGTCTCTGATGCGCTGGACTTCCTCGGCCTTCCTGGTGCCACCTATGGTCTTAGGCCGCTGTGGAATTGCCCGAAGATTGTCGGCCGGGCCAGCACAATCCAAATCGGAGCGAAGACCGACGACACACTGACGCCGCATCTCATTACGCCCGTTATCGCTTCGATCACCACCGACGACCGCATCCTCGTGATCGCCGGTGGCCTCGAAGGCATTTCCTCCTGGGGCGACATCATCGCAAACGCCGCGACGGTCAAAAAAGTGCGAGGGACCATTATCGATGGTGTCAGCCGGGACATCGAGGGCAGCGAGTCCATCGGCTATCCGGTCTACGGTCGCGGCGTAACCATGATCAGCGGCCGTAATCGTGTCGTGCAGCTCGGTTCCGGCACCCCGATCGAGGTCGCCGGCGTGACGGTAAATGAAGGGGATTACGTAATCGCCGACCGCTGCGGGACGGTTTTCGTGCCGGCCGCACGTATTGAAGAAGCGCTTGATCTTGGAGAGCGCATAGCCAAGCGACAGGACGGTATGGTGAGAGAGGTCCGTTCAGGACGTTCTGTCGCGGACGTGATGCACGATAAGGAATTCGAAGCCATTCGTCACCAGTGACCACACCTTCAGGAGCAATACAGATGAACAATCCAAAAAGCGCCAGTTCCGAGGATCAGGAACTCGTTGCACTCTTCGTCGGCCTCGACACGCCAGGTGTTTCCGATGCGCTGGACAAGCTCGGCATTCACGGGCAGGCGATCGGGATCGCGCCACTCGCCAATTATACTAAGGTCACAGTAGGCCCTGCATACACGGTGAAATACGTACCCGCTGCCGTGCCTCCGGGTAGTGTAGGTGATTTCATCGATGATGTGGCCGAGGGAGACATCATTGTCATCGATAATGATGGACGCACCGACTGCACGGTATGGGGCGACATCATGACTCAGTATGCCGGACTACGCGCCATCGCGGCTACGGTCATCGACGGCGTCTGCCGCGACGTCGGCAAGGCGCTTGCGGACGGCTATCCTTTGTTCACGGCAGGCCGCTTTATGCGAACCGGGAAAGACCGAGTTCAGGTGGAATCGGTCAACGCCACGGTCGGGATCGGTACGGTCCGCGTTGCATCCCGCGATATTGTAGTTGCTGACGCAAACGGTGTGGTGATCGTACCGCGGGCCCGCGCCCGTGAGGTCGCGGAAGCAGCCCACAAGATAGAAACCACCGAGGCAGCAATCCGCGAGCAAATCGCGAAGGGAGCGACGATCGGTGAGGCGCGTGCATCACTTGGCTACCACAATCTGCAGCGAAAGGCTTGAGTATCACAACGACTGACAGTGTCACGCAGACCTGCAGGGGGTGCGTGACATTGGGGATCAAGCGTCGAAAACGCTTCTTCAACAGGGCGTTGGCGCGGCTAATCTTCATCGACGAAACCTCGACCAATACCCGCCTGACCAAACGCACCGGATAGTCACAGAAGGGGCAGCGCTATGCCGCCTATGCGCCGTTTGGAAAATGGAAGACGCAAACCTTCATTGCCGGTCTGAGATGCCACGGCCTCACGGCCCCGTTCATTGTCGATGCGCCGATGAATGGTCGCATGGTCGAAGCCTGGATCGAGACCCAGCTCGCGCCGACGTTGTCGCCTGGCGATGTCGTCATTCTTGACAATGTCGGCTTCCACAAAAGCCAACGGGTAAAACAGTTGGTCAAGGATCGAGGCGCATGGCTGCTGTTCCCGCCACCCTATTCGCCAGACCTAAACCCGATCGTGGCCTTCTCAAAACTCAAGGCCCTCTTGAGTGAGAAAGCGGGCCGCAGCAGTTTTGATGCAATCGCAACAGCGCTGGGCGATATTATCGACCTCTTCTCCGTTGCTGAATGCCAGAATTTCTTCAAGGCGGCAGGATACGAGGTGGAATAAATACGACACGCTTTAAGTGTTTTCATTCAAACGTTGCCGCCTCGATTTGATCAGTGCGCAGGTTCGACAGACATACCAATCAGAGTGTCGATAAATTCATTGCTGCGTGTCTTTTTTGTAATGATGGATATGGTGGCGATGTCGCATCTCTGCGCGATCGGCTTGTAGATGACTTTGTACAGCGCAGGTAACGCACGCGCGTAGGTGCTGGGAATCAAAGCTACTCCTTGACCACAGCCGACCATGGCGTTTTGCGCGGAAATCGACCTACATTCACTCAAGGTGCGAGGCGTGTATCCGGCAGACGAGCAGAGTGAGATAATGCTGTCAAAGAACTCAGGAGCAGTCTGACGAGGAAAAAGGATCAAAGACTCCTCTTTCAGGTTCGCGAGGTCGATCTTAGTGTGTGCGCTGAACGGATGGCTATCCGTTAACGCCACGACAAGATCGTCTTTCTTCACGAGCTGGACATCCAGTTTTTCTGGACCACGCGTGAGGCGTGCGTAGGCAGCATCAAGTTCGCCTGACTCAACCAACTCAAGCGCCTGGTAGCTATCGATCTCAACAATTGACAACGACAGGTCCGGGAAGGTCTGGCGCAATTTTTCCACGATCGGGGGTAAGATATTTTCTATCACCGAGAGGATCGCGCCGATCCGCAACTCGCTGGCTTTGCCGTCTTTTGCGGCGCGAACCATTCCATCGACGCGAGCAGCGTGGTCAATGAAGCGGCGGACCGTGGGGAGAATCGCGGCGCCATGGACTGACAGGATCGTGCCGCGTCGTGACCGATCGAAAAGCTTAACGCCCAAGGCATGCTCTAAGAGCTGGATCTGCTGTGTCAGGGGCGGTTGCGACATACCCAGCCGAACCGCCGCCCTGCCAAAATGTCCTTCTTCGGCGACAATCAAAAAGGCATGTAAGTGGCGGACCAAACGAAAATCGATCATGCTCATAGCATCAGCATATCAACGGCCTTTGTCAATCGTAATTGACATATGAAAGGCCCCGATTAGACTATGCGTTGAGGATATCGTGACGCTGGTGCGTCAATCGAAGAAAGCGTGTTTTCACATTTGGTTGGCATCCAGAATGGCGGCACGCAAACAGCTGCGAGAGCGGTTTTTTCATCATTCATCGCTGTGTCGTGAAGGGGTATAATGGTGCGCGATCTACTTGAACTTGGTACGTCAACGCTGAGCGAAGCCTCCGGCCTAAAATGTTCGCTCGACCCAGCCCTCCGCCCGGTGTGGAAGGGCGCTGCGTTCGCTGGACCGGCATTTCCGGTCAGCTGCCCTCCGGGGGACAATTTAGCCATTCATCTAGCAGTGGAGCGGGCGCCGAAGGGAAGTGTGCTCATGGTCGATGCCGCAGGCTGTCAGGCCGGATATTGGGGAGAAGTGTTTGCTGTAGCGGCGGAAGCCCGCGGCATCGTCGGTCTCGTGATCGACGGAGGCGCGCGCGACATCGATGCTTTAGAAGCCCGGGGCTTTCCCGTCTTCGCCCGGTGCGTGTCCATGCGTGGCACGATCAAGCGTCAAGCTTTGTGCGTTGGCGAAACCACGACAGTCGCGGGCGTCTCTGTCGCGCTGGGGGACATGGTCGTCGCCGACGTCGACGGCGTAATGAGTATTCCAGCTCATCATTTGGAAGCCACCTTATCGGCGGCGAGGGACCGTCAGGAGAAAGAGAAGATCGTGATGGACCGACTTCGCAAGGGCGAAACGACAGTGGAAATTCTAGGCCTGACTCACTACCGCAATTGACGGCCTGTCAGATGGACCATCGACAGAAGCAGAGTGAGATCGAGGTAAAGGTGACATGAATACCGTGAACACGCCCGGTGCGGGAACCGCTACGACCGCAAGTACGCAAGCGCCCAAACTCGTGCGCGGGCCGCTTGGCAAGATGCTTGCCTTGAACGACTTTGAGAGAGTGGCCAAACGCCACCTTCCCAAATCCATTTTTGCCTATGTCTCGGGCGTCGCGGAAGAAGGGCAGGCAGCCGACGCAATTAACCGGTCGTTCCACGAAACCAGGCTGATGCCGAGGGTGTTGCGCGACGTTAGCGGCCGCGTCCAGGCTACGACACTATTCGGCAAAACTTACAACCATCCGTTCGGCATCGCACCGATGGGCAGTAGCGTCCTGGCAGCATTCGACGGCGACGTGGTGCTTGCGCGGTCCGCGGCGAAGCGAGGCATTCCTTCAATTGTTAGTGGTGCCTCGCTTACGCGTCTCGAGCGCGTTGAAGACGAAGCGCCAGGGCGCTGGTTTCAGGCCTACCTCGGCGCCGATGAGGCACGGGTCGAAGCGCTCGTGGATCGAGTTGCCAACGCCGGCTTCGAGACACTTGTCTTTACAGCGGATGTTGCTGTACTCGGGAATCGCGAGCACTATGTGCGGGCGGGTTTCGAGACACCACTTCGACCAAGTTGGAATCTGGCGTGGCAGGGCGTAACGCACCCGCGGTGGCTGCTCGGCACGGCGGCGAAGACGTTGATGAAACATGGTATCCCCCACTTCGAGAACATGGAGGCCTATCGAGGAGCGCCTATTCTTTCCCGCAATGTCATGCGTGACTTTGGCAAGCGCGATCATTTCAGTTGGAAACATCTGGAAATCATTCGCAGACGGTGGAAGGGCAACCTTGTCGTTAAGGGCATACTTGCAGCCGCGGACGCTCGGATCGCTGCCGATTGCGGCGTAGATGGGATTATTGTCTCGAGCCATGGTGGGCGGCAACTCGACGGTGCCGTGGCTCCTCTCCACGCTTTGCCCGGGATCATTGACCAAGCCGGCTCCACAACCGTGATGTTGGATGGTGGCATCCGCCGCGGGACAGATGTGATCAAGGCGATAGCGTTGGGCGCGCAGTTCGTTTTCGTTGGCCGACCATTCCTTTATGCCGCCGCCGTGTTTGGCGAACGCGGAGTGATCCGCGCTATTGATCTTCTCTCTCAAGAAGTAGACCGAAACCTCGGAATGCTCGGGCTGAAGAACATAGGGGACGTTGATAGATCAGTCATCGCTTAGTAAAGGTGAAGACGTATAGGCATGTTTGTTTTTGTCGTAGGTGGAGAGATATTTATGTTACCCTATCCCAAGTATGACATTGTTGTGATGGGAAGTAGTATTAAGCTTGACGTGGGATTTATCGGGATATCGAATATCACACTGATTCAAGTCGAGGATGGCTACATTCTATTCGACGTTGGTGGCCCTGTTACACGCGACATGTTGGTAAAGGGGCTGCGCGACAGGGGGCTTTCGCCGAACGATATAACTAAAATATTTCTCTCGCATCTTCATAGCGACCACTGCCTCAATATCGACCTTTTCCCGTTCAGCACCGAGGTTTTTGTAAGTAAGGCAGAATGGAATTACGCCGACAGGCCGCATGAGAAGGACATCTACATACCTTGGCTCATCAAGGAGCAGCTTTCCAAGTATAGGTTGTCGGTGATTGAGGGCAGGGGGGATCTCGCGCCGGGCGTCAAGTATTTCCCGGCCCCCGGACATACGCCTGGTTGCTATGCGATCAAGCTGGCCTTGCCTGATGGCTCAAGGGTGACGCTGGCCGGCGATGCTCTCAAGATGCCAACCGAGGCGCTTCGGGGTAGGGCGGACATGTGTTTCGACACTCAGGAATCATCCGCGACTACAATTGCGGAAATTTTATCCGATAGCGACCTCATAATCCCAGGGCATTATCCGCCCCTGACACTGGAGGATGGCAAAATATTCTGGACGGACAGCCAGTGCATTTCTTTAGTGGTCAGATAATTCAACACAACCCGGTTTCCGTTCACATTATCCCGGATTTTGGCAAGATCTGCGCAGCCGGTCCTGCATACCAGAGCCTTGGCTGAGGTTGCCGTCAACAAACGTAAGGACGAAAAGCGTGGCTCGAGAACAGACGATTCATGGCGCGGATTTCAAGGCAAAGGTGGCCCTAGAGGCCATTCTCGGCGATGCGACGATCTCTGAACTGGCGTCGAACTATGGGCTGGATCAGACGATGGTGTCTTCTTGGAAGATCAAGGCGCTCGAAGGTATGTCCGAGATTTTCTCGCACGACGCCCAGGCGGAAGCCGCTGTTCTGGAAGATGAGGCCTATTCCGAGGTCTGCCAAATGTCATTGCAGATGCGCTGGGGCGATATGGATGCCGCCGGACATCTGAACAACACCGTCTATTTTCGTTTCATGGAGCAAATCCGGATTACATGGTTTGAAGGCCTCGGCCTCCTCGGCGATGTTGGCCATGGCGAAGGACCGGTTATCGTTGATGCGGCCGCCGCTTTTCTGCGGCAGTTGAGCTACCCGGGTGATGTTCTTGTCACAATGTCGGTCGGGCTGCCTGGCCGAAGCAGCTTCGATACCCGCTACAAGCTGAGCCGCGCTGATGAGCCGGAAAAAATCTGTGCTACAGGCTCCGCTCGCTGCGTCTGGATTGACTTTTCCAGGCAGAAATCAGTGCCGATGCCAGACAGCTTGCGGAATACACTTCTACAGGCGCGCCTGACTTGCGCCCCGATTAACCCAGGTTCGTAATGAGCGCGCTCGGGGTTAATCGAGCGTGTGATCACCAGCAGAGCCGATCGTGATCTGCGCTAAGTCATAGCCGAGCGAGGCAGATTATTTCCGGCGCGAGATAGAGCCGTGCTGCCCTCCGTCACGTTGACTCACCATAGGCAATGGCGTCCTCGTCGCGCGTCGGCGAAAACATGCCGACGCGAAATTAGGGCCACTCAGGCATAGAATGATACCGTCGAGCGCAGTACTATCAACAGGCATGATATGCGGGGCCCTACGGCTATTAATCCCCAGTGGAGATCGGCGTGCAGGATGAGACGTGCGTTGACGTGAGCGCTGATGGCGAAGACGGTAGCTTGTCCGAAATGCGGAGAGCCCGTCAGCCGGCGATGATGTTCCAGGACTCTCTCTTCATATACAGTCAGCAGGTCGCACTCGAAGGGCGTGCTGTGCTGCGGCGCGGCTGACGTGTCACAAACCGCGGCCCGATGACCGAGCGGCGGTTCTTTAGGCGCCTATTTCTTAACGATCCCGATCCTGTTGCCGCGCACGACACCGAGCCAGATCTCGTCCCCGAGGTCGAGGGCGCTGGTGACGAAGCCGAGCAGTTTCGGATCGGCATCAACCTTCAGCCGGTGCTTCACCGACATGTCCGCCGGATGCAGTTCGACGACGTCGTCCTCGCCTCCGCAAGTCTGTGCGTCGGTCCCCAAGCATTGGACTACATTCATGAATACTTCCTGATTGTCTGACTGTGCCACCACCAAGAACGTTCCGTCGTCCGTCTTATGAATGTTGTCCGGATAACCAGTGATCTCCGCAGTCACGCGCGGGGTCGATCCATTTCGACTAATCTTGTGAACCTTTTTGGCGCCCCATTCCGCCACTATGAGGGAGGCGTCGTCCAACGCAACGATGCCGTTAGCGCCCGCCATCCCAGAATCCGGAACCTTGGACCAGCCCTTGCCCGGATGCCATTCGAAGACATCGCCTGTGAGCTTCCCCTGCATCATGTCCGAAAACCAGGTTTTTGAACTCGCGATCTGGAAGTAGACGGTAGCGGCAATCCCGCCATCGGGAAGCTCGGCAAGCCCATTCAATGAATCTCCGTTCGGGCTAGGGAGGCAACCAACCCATTTGAATTCGGGAACCTCGTCTCCCTTCGGCGTGACTTCGAATACCTCAACCGCTTCGCGCTTTCCATGATTGATCGCGAACAGAAGTTGCTTGCCATCCTTGCCGGCGACGAACGTCATACCGTGGCCGACAAATTCCTCCGCGACGAGCGGGCTCGGGCAGCCCGGATAGGCTGCGTCGTTGTAACTGGCGGCCGAGCCGTCGATGGGCAATACGCCCCATTGCCGGCTCTTCCGATGAATGATCGAAATCGCGCCTTTCTTAACATTCGGCGACCCGAGCTGGCTGGCCACAATCCAGGGCGTCCCGTCCAGAGGGAGCAGTTCCTCTGCGTTCACCGGACCGCAGACGAATTCGAACTTGCCTGCCGGATCACAACTTCCGCTTCTCAACTCGACCGCGTTCGCCGCCACAATAGACGTTCCAAGCAGCGCGCCGGCGGTCACCGCCACGGCATAGAGACATTTACCGAAATACGCCGTCATGGATTTCCCCCCACGCGAACCCTCCCAGAGGTTCCACTGCGTAAGGATAGTTGAAGGCTGCCGGCTCTGGCAAGCGAAATTATGTTTGCGCAAACGTCTGTCGGCAAGCGATTGTGATCAGATCACACTTCAAGAATATTCATATTGCATCATCCCGTCGGCACGCTTCGTCCCACAGTGCATCGTCAATCTCATTGCATCGGGGTGTCCGCGACCAGCTCACGGAGAAAAATACCACGAGCCTCATTCTCACATTCGGTGAAGGACCCAATTGCCGCTTTGCATCAGGCGCGCCCGTAGCCGGACGTTGGCGAGATTCTCGAACTCCCCTCGACCGGTCCGGGCGGCGGCGGCGCCGCACTCGCTAAACTGCTCGACGCGCGACCGAATACTCAGGCCGTCTTCTTCGCAAGCGGTGCCCTTGCCAGCGATGCACTAACCGAATGCAACGCTCGCGGCTGGAAAGTGCCGCAGCGGTTGACGATCGCTGGGTTCGACGATTACGAATCCGTGATCAGTTCCATGGCCAGCATTCCCGCAGTCCGCGTTCCACGTTACGAGATCGGATGCCGCGCTACCGAAGTGGTCTTGGCGAGCGTAGGTGGTGGCGACAAGAGCGTTCCGAAACGCACAGAGTTGCCTTTGAGATCATTCTGCGGGAAAGCACAGGATCCGGGGCGGGGTCGTTCGGCGGTCAGGTGTACACGGCCCCGGCCACTGATGTATCGCCCTGCAGAGCGGCCATGAGCCGCCAGCGCGGCCTCGTGGTCCTAATGGATTCAAAGCTGCGCCGCAATCTTCGAGCATTTCATAATTGCGATCGTGGCCTCCGCGCACGGCGGAATCGCGATGACTCTCTTAGAGAGGTAAAGGCGTGTGATCCGTTGCGTCGCAGGATAGCTTCGATATCGGTTGTATAGAACGGGTTTATCTGACGCTTGACGATGTCGAGGTTCGCCTGGGGTTGGTGCGACGGTCTCGTAAAACTGCTCTTTCAACGCCCCGACGGAGAATGTCAGCATTGCGTATCGCTCCGAACAGCGCCGCGGCAGCGGGCGAAACCAATCGGAGCGCAAACTTTTGCGTAGAATGATCGATTTGCCAGACCATTTCCGAGAAACTGTTTGAGCAAAGACAATGAGCCTGCTAAGGGCTTCTGCGGGGCTATGATTGCGTAAACATATAAGTCTGGCGGATACAGGCGCGTCGTCCCACGACTTCGACGCCTATTAGTCGGTCAACCCAAAACATCAACGGAGGAGACAATAACTATGCTTTCCCGATTTATGGCAACCGGCCTCTTGGCCATGGGCGTGCTCGCCGGCTTCCCGGCGACTGCGGCCGAACCGATCGTCGTTGGCGCCACCATCTCGCAGACGGGCTCTCTGGCCGACTCGGCCGAACACTACCGGAAGGGCATTGTGCTCTGGCAGGAACAGATCAACAAGGCAGGCGGCCTGTTAAACCGGCCGGTTGAGTTCAAGTATTATGACGATAAGAGCGACCCGGCGACGGTTGCCCTCCTTACGGAGCGGCTGATAACCGATGACAAGGTCGACTTCCTGATCGCTCCGTTCGGATCCGCCAACGTGATAGCCGCCAGCGCTGTGTCGGAGAAGCATGGGAGAGTGATGATCAATTCAGGCGGCAGCTCGGAGAAGATCCATGAGCGCGGCTTTAAGTATATTTTCCAGACGGGCTCCAACATCCTCACATTTGGCACCGGCGTCTTCGCAGTAGCGGAGCAGCAGGGCTACAAGACGATGGCGGTGGTCAGCCGCGACTATGAGGCTGCGCACGAATTCTATGAGACCATCAAGCCAATGGCGCTCAAGAGCAACATCAAGATCGTGATGACGGAGTATTTTCCAATCAACACCAACGATTTTTCCCCCTACTTCGCTTCCGCCCGCAAGCTCAATCCGGATGTCTGGCTCTCGCTCGGCTATCCAAATGAGGCGATCGAGATCGTCCGCCAGATGCGCGCAAACAACTACATGCCGAAGATGTTTGTACACAATGGTGTGGCCTTAGAAGGCTACCTGGAAGCTACGGGAAAGGACGCGGAGTATACAGTCGGCATGTCGAGATATCATCCGAGCATAAAGATCGGGAATAACGAGCAGTTCGTCAAGGCATTCAAAGAAAAATGGGGCTACGAGCCGGGCTATTACGCAGCCACTAGCTATGCGGGCCTGCAGGTCTTGCAGCAGGCTGTTGAGAAGACCGGCAGTACCGACCAAGAGAAGCTCCGTGAGGCCCTGCTGACACTGGAGACGAATGACGTTCTGGGTCCCTACAAAGTTGATGAGACTGGCCTCCAGACTGCCCTGCAAAGCATGATTGTGCAGGTTTTGAATGGCCAGTGGGAAATCGTCTGGCCGTCCGAAATCCAATCGAAGTCAGCGGTCCTCCCGACTCCGGATTGGTCCAAGCGCTAAGCGCCGCCGCACTGACAACCAACTGGCCGATACGGCGTTGATCCCGGCAGGCAAGAGCGTTATCTCACTTCGAGGATCATGGGCGCGGTCATGCCCAATAGCCTGAGCGCACCGGAGAATGTCGTTGTCTTCCAATGGCCGTCTGGGATCGGAGAGCGGCATCGCTCTCCACAAATGGCCTGTCCGAGAAGCCGGCACATTTTCGTGCTGAGACCGTTTTCATCGATGAAGACGATCCGCGCCGATCGAGATCGAGCTGGCCGTCGAACCAGTCCCCACGACGCTTCGTGAGGTCGTGGCGGTCCTGCTCCAGTGCATGTGCGGTCTTTTTTGAAAGTCGAGCCGCGCTTTCGCAGCCAGACATCGAGCGCGTTACGGCCAATGGAAACGGCTCTCTCCTCATGCAATCGCAGGACCATCTCGTTGAGGGTGATGTCCTTTGTTTCTTCGATCATGCCGACGATGAAGTCCTCGTGGGCATCAAGGAGCGAGCCACCCCGTCGGCCTTGTTTCGCAGGCGTCAGCCGACCAGCGCGCGCACTCGCAATCCAGGCGATGGCTGTCGAAATGCCGATCCCAAACCGGGGCGCTGCTGAACGCGCCGACATGCCACCCTGTGACGCAGCCAGAACGCGACTACGCAGATCATCGCTGAAAGCGCGGGTCATATTGCCTCCGACCAAATCACCCGTCAGAGCGATGGAAACAGAATTCGCCAGCCACGCGAATCCTCAGTGAGATTCCGCGTTCAACGGACGCGCTCTAGGAGACAGAGGACGCCCTCTTAGGTGAAAGCCCATGTGGAAGTCGACCGAGTGGGAGGGCTGTATGCCCCTCGGTCCGGTTTCATCGAAGTGACGGGGGATGGCTTAGATGTTTACGCAAACAATTTCGTTTGCCAAGCCAGCACCTCTCGTCTATGTTTGCGTAATCATGGTCGGCTTGCCAGATATCGACGCGTCCTACGGGCGCTACATTTGCACTTTATGCAGGGCAAGGTCGGGCCCTCAATATGGAGGAGGTACGAGGATGAGTGATTCGAATGGTGATACCGCATTTGCCGGAAAGCGCATGCCACTAGAGGGCGTACGCGTTCTCGACATATCCAACTACTTGGCGGCCCCCACAGCTTCAATGTTTCTGGGTGATTATGGCGCCGACGTGGTCAAGATTGAGCGGCCGGGGCACGGCGACGAGATGCGTTACTGGGGCAACAGTAAGAACGGTGTCGGTCTCTATTACAAAGTGGTGAACCGAAATAAAAAGTCGGTGTGCGCCGACCTTCGTACTCCATTGGGAGTCGAAATTGTGAAGAGGCTGGTGAAGGACGTCGACATCGTCGTCGAAAATTACCGGACCGGAACTCTGGAGAAGTGGGGTCTCGACTACGATGTCCTTAGCGCCATAAATCCCGGGCTGGTGATGTTAAGAATTACCGGCTACGGCCAGACTGGGCCAAACCGCAATCGCCCCGGGTTCGGAACCCTTGCGGAGGCATTCTCCGGATTGGCATACATCACCGGCCATCCGGACCGGCCGCCGCTCCTGCCCGGCTTCGGGCTGGGCGATGCCAGCACGGGCTTGATGGGCGCCTTCCTCACGATGGTGGCCCTTCATGAGAAGAAAGTGAACGGGGGCAAAGGGCAAGTCATCGATCTCGCCCTCTATGAGACTCTCTATACCCTGCTGGGTCCGCAAGTGGTCAACTATGACCAGCTCGGCATCATTCAACAACGCGAGGGGAGCCGGCTGCCTTTCACGGCGCCACGCAACACCTATGAGACGCGTGATGGTAAATTCGTCGCAATAGCCGGCAGCACTCAGAGCATTTTCGAGCGGCTGTGTGCTGCCCTCGACGTCCCCGATCTCGCAAATGATCCGCGTTTCTCGGATAATCGGGTGCGCTTGGAAAATGCAACGGAGCTTGATGTGCATCTCCAGAAGGCGATTTCGAATTTCGATTTGGATGATCTTTTGTCTCGTCTCGTGTCTTTTGAAGCGGCGGTAGCCCCTGCCTACAGTGTTGCCGAGACCTTCGACGACCCACAGTTTATAGCGCGCGAAAACGTAGCGTCCATCCCCGACGAAGAGCTTGGCGGCCCCTTGCGCATGCAAAACGTTGTCGGGAAACTCTCGGCGACGCCTGGTAAGATCCGTTCCACTGGGCCGCGTTTGGGCGAGCATAACCGCGAGGTACTGATTGACCAGCTAGGGTTCAGTGAAGACGAGCTGCGTGCAGCACAGATCGTCGTCTAATCGGAGCGTGGCCCATGCTGAAACTGCCAAACAAGGTTAAGATCGTCGAAGTGGCGCCGCGGGATGGTCTTCAAGGCTTTCCGCGTTGGATTGATACGGAAACCAAGATAGCCATCGTCGATCGGCTGAGCGAGGTCGGGTTTCCAGTCATCGAGGTCACCGGGTTCGTGCACCCGCGGGCCATCCCCAATCTGCGTGACGCTCAAGAGGTGATGGCAGGGATCAAGCGCCGGCCGGGAACGGTGTACCGGGCGCTTGTCCCGAACGCCAAGGGCGCGGAACTGGCGGTGCACTCGGCTGCACCGCCAGATGAAATCCTGGGTCTTATCACTACCAGCGAAAGGTATATGAAAAAGAACCAGAACATGAGCACTGAGCAGGCGATCGAGCAGGCCATCCGCGCCTTCCAGATTGCCAGCGATGCCGGTGTCGGCTTCGTAATGGCTGTCGCTTCGGCTTTGTGGGACATTTACGATGGTCGCGTCCCGGTAGACAGGGTCGTGGACCTGGTGGGACGGTTTCGTGATGCCGGAATCAAGCGATTCTATTTCGGCGGAAGCTTGGGAATGGAAGATCCGCGGCATGTTAGTGAGCTATTCGGGGCAGTGAACACGCGTTGGCCGGAGCTCGAAACCGGCTTTCATGTTCACAACATGGCTGGCACTGCGACGGCCAACATCCTGGCCGCACTTGATGCCGGCGCGACTTTCGTTGAAGGCGCGATATGTGGTATCGGCGGCGGCGTCGCCATGCCAGGCGGAATTAGTGCTCTCGGCAATCTTGCGACTGAAGACATTGTCTATCTTCTCAACGAGATGGGAATCGAGACCGGTCTCGACACTGACGCGACGATCGCCGCTTCGCGTGACATCGCTGATATTCTCGGCATCCAGCCCGTGGGGCATGTAGCTTACTGCGGTTCGCGCCGCGAGCTGATGGAGAGAGGGCAGTAGCGCCCCATGTGGAATCCGAGGTGAGCCGGCTCATCGGATTGGGCGGAGTATGTGGCAGTCTGTCCACTGATCATGTTTCAGGTTCCTCAAGAACGGGCCTGGGCAGGCACCGCGCCTGATCAAAATCGGCTCGACGAGAGGGATGGGTAAAGCCACGTTCTGTGCCGACAGCCGGGCATTCGCCAAGTGACCAGCAGGAAACTACGCGAATATCCCGATAAACTTCGACGACTGAGTGGAGGACCGCTATGAATTCGATCAACAATTCCATCCAGACCAATGCGCCTTCGGGCACCGACCAAGATCCGCAGGAGACTGCGGACTGGGTACAGTCGCTCGATTCCGTTGCAAAGCATGCTGGCGGCTCCCGAGCGCGGTTTCTTCTCGACGAGCTCGACCGTCGTGCCAAGCAACTCGGCTTGGTAGAAGGTGCTCTTCCCTACTCGCCCTATCGAAATACCATCGAACTTGACAAGCAGCTTCCATATCCCGGCGATCTCGCCATGGAGGAGCGCATCACCTCGATCATCCGCTGGAACGCCCTGGCAATGGTGGTTCGCGCCAACCGGGCCTACGGCGAACTCGGCGGTCACGTCGCCAGCTATGCATCCGCCGCGGAGATCTTCGAAATCGGCTTCAACCATTTCTTCCATGCCAACGACGGGCAGCACGGCGGGGATCTGGTGTTCTTCCAGCCCCATTCCGCGCCCGGCGTATACGCTCGCGCGTTCCTTGAGGGCCGACTCACCGAGAACCAACTCTCGCACTACCGGCAGGAAATCACAGGTGAAGGCCTCTGCTCTTACCCTCATCCATGGTTGATGCCTGACTTCTGGCAGTTTCCAACGGGATCGATGGGCATCGGTCCCATCAGCGCAATTTACCAGGCGCGATTCATGCGTTATCTCCGGGATCGCAAGCTGCATGACACCAACGCCCAGCATGTCTGGGGCGTGTTCGGCGATGGAGAGATGGACGAACCGGAATCCATCGCGGCCCTTTCGCTCGCTGCCCGCGAGAAGCTCGACAACCTGACATTTGTCATCAACTGCAACCTGCAACGCCTCGACGGTCCGGTACGAGGCAATGGGCAGATCGTCCAGGAGCTGGAGAGCGTCTTCAAGGGCGCCGGCTGGAATGTCGTCAAGGTTCTATGGGGATCGGAATGGGACCAGATCTTCGCAAGGGACGAGAACCATAGCCTGCTCAAGCGTTTCGCAGAGACCGTCGACGGAAAGTACCAAACGCTGGGCGCCAAAGACGGTGCCTACAATCTGGCACACTTCTTCGATGGCGACCCGGAGGTAAAGCGCTTGGTTTCGCACATGTCCGACAAGGATATCGAAGCGCTTAAGCGAGGCGGTCACGACTTCAAGAAACTACATGCTGCATTCCAAGCGGCCAAGGATACCAAGGGGCGGCCAACCGTTATTCTCGCCAAGACCAAGAAGGGCTTTGGCATGGGCGGCGCCGGGGAGTCGCGCATGACCGCCCATCAGGCCAAGAAGCTCGAAGTCGGTGCGCTCATCGCATTCAGGGACAAGTTCAGCTTGCCACTGACCGACAAACAGGTCGAAGATCTCGAATTCTTCCGTCCTCATGAAGACTCCTCTGAGATGAAGTATCTCCGTGCACGGCGCGCAGCGCTGGGTGGCTTTTTGCCGCGGCGTCGGTCGTCGTCGGACCCGATCGCAGTTCCGGCATTTTCGAGCTACGCGGATTTTGCGACGAAGCCGGACGGCAAGGAGATGTCGACCACCGTTGCAGCGGTCCGTCTCTTCAGCAATCTCCTCAAGAGCAAGGATTTCGGCGATCGCATCGTTCCGATCGTAGCGGACGAGGCCCGCACCTTCGGGATGGACAACCTCTTTCGACAGGTCGGCATCTACTCCCCCGTGGGACAACTTTACGAACCGGAAGATGCCGGCTCGATGCTCTACTACAAGGAGTCTGTCGACGGGCAACTCCTCGAGGAAGGCATTACCGAAGCGGGCGCCATATCGTCCTGGGTCGCCGCGGCAACCTCTTACAGTGTGCACGGCAAGCCTATGCTGCCGTTCTACATCTACTACTCTATGTTCGGTTTTCAGCGCGTCGGCGATCTGATCTGGGCGGCCGCCGATCAGCGGGCCCGTGGCTTCCTGATCGGCGCAACTGCCGGTCGTACGACCTTAGGCGGCGAAGGGCTGCAACATCAGGATGGCAGCAGCCATGTGATGGCCGCCACCGTTCCCAACTGCCGCGCCTACGATCCCGCCTATGCCTACGAAATGGCAGTGATCGTCGATCACGGTGCTCGTCGCATGATGGAGGATGGCAAGGACGAGTTCTACTACATCACCGCGATGAACGAGGGCTACGCACAGCCATCCATGCCTGCCGGAGTCGAAGAGGGCATCGTCAAGGGTATGTACCGCCTTGCGGGTCCTGAGGGCGAAGCCGCGATCAGGCTTGTCGGTTCGGGTGCTATTTTGCCCGAAGTGGTTGCCGCCGCAGAGCTGCTGAAGACGGATTGGAAGATCGAGGCGGAGATCTTCAGCGCGACAAGTTTCACGGAGCTGGCGCGGGAAGCGCGCGAGATCGAGCGCGAGGAGATGTTCGGCGCGGAAGCTCACGCTCGTCGCAGCTATGTGGGTACCCTGCTCGCAGGTCAGGCACCGATCGTCGCCGCGACCGATTACGTCCGTGCTTATCCTCAGTTGATCGCCTCATACGTGACCGGAAGATTCGTGGTTCTGGGCACAGATGGTTTCGGAAGGAGCGACAACCGTCGTGCGCTCCGTGACTTCTTCGAAGTCGACCGCCATCACGTCGTGGTCGCCGCACTCTCCACGCTAGCTTCGGAGGGGAAGATTGATCGATCGAAAGTGCTTGAGGCGATCGGCAAATATGGCATCACCTTGAACGTCGACGCTCCATGGAACTGCTGATGCCAATGACGCCCTGTGAGCGTAACGCCATCTACCAAGGACATTTTCAGCGCACACATTCCCTTCGGAATGGCCAGCGCTTACCCGAATGATAGGGAGGAACCGCCGATGGGCGTCCCACAGACCATAGAATTGCCCGACATCGGCGATTACAAGAACGTGCCTGTCGTCGAGATCCTCGTCAAACCAGGCGACACCGTGACGGTCGACCAACCGTTGATCACTCTGGAGTCCGACAAGGCCACCATCGAAGTGCCTTCCCCCGTCGCGGGCAGGGTCATTCAACTCCTGATCGAGCTGGGCCAGAAAGTATCACAGGGTGCCCCGGTGATGGTGCTGGACGCCGGAGAAGTCGCGGAAGCAGGATCAGCGGTCGTCACCGCCGCTCCGCCTGCCCGGGAAACGGCGCAAGCACTGGCTGCGGCGTTTGCGCCGACGGAGCCTCTGGTCGAAAAAACCTCGCCTCTAACAACGTCGCCGTCTGCGGGTTCGACGCATGCCTCGCCCTCTGTCAGGGCATTCGCTCGCGAGTTGGGTGTGGACCTGGGCAGGGTGCCGGCCAGCGGTGCCAATGGCAGGATACTTCGCGAGGACGTGAACAACTTCATCAAGGCCCAAATCTCCGGTGGCAGTGCCCAGACGCCGGTCTTGTCGGCATCCGGCATCCCCTCGCTTCCGACCTACGATTTTACCAAGTTCGGCGAGATCGAAAGCGCGCCGCTGTCGCGCATCCAGAAGATCGCTGGCAGCAACCTGCATCGCAACTGGCTGAACATCCCGCACGTCACCAACTTCGACAACGCAGACGTGACTGATCTCGAAGCGTTCAGGCTTACCTTGAATGGGGAGAAACGGGATCCGGCGGTCAAGGTTACCATGGTGGCCTTCCTTATAAAGGCTTCGGCCTTGACCCTCGCCGCCCATCCCCGCTTCAACACCTCACTGGACGGCGAAACGCTGATTCAGAAGAAATATGCGCACGTCGGCTTCGCAGTGGACACGCCGAAGGGCTTGATGGTCCCCGTCATCCGCGACTGCGATCGCAAGGGCTTGCTGGAGATAGCGGCGGAGATGGGCGCGCTTTCAGACAAGGCTCGCTCCGGCAAGCTGCAACCGTCGGAGATGGAGGGCGGAAGCTTCTCGGTGTCGTCGCTCGGGGGGGTAGGGGGAACCGGGTTCACGCCGATAATCAACTCGCCCGAAGTCGCGATCCTTGGTGCGGCGCGTTCCCAAGTGCAGCCTGTGTGGGATGGCAAGGACTTCCAGCCTCGACTCATCATGCCCATAAGCCTTTCCTGGGACCATCGTGTCGTCGACGGAGTCGCCGCCGCTCGGTTTCTTGGCCACTTGGCGACGATGCTCGGCGACTTCCGCCGCGCGATCCTCTGATAAACATCGAGAGAAACGTCATGACGACAGTCGATATTCTGGTGCCTGACCTCGGAGACTTCAAGGAAGTCGTCGTCGCAGAGGTATTTGTTAAGAACGGCGATATCGTCGCCGCCGAGCAGCCGGTCGCGTCGGTTGAGACGGATAAGGCGACGATGGACATTCCCGGTCCATCGGCCGGGACGGTCATTGATGTGAGGGTATCCGTCGGCGACACGGTCAGCAGTGGGTCCCTGCTGGCCACGCTTGAGCTTTCGGCCTCCGGGCACGCCCCGGTTCCCGCAACTACTGCCGCCGGTGTCGGCGAAACCCCAAACATTGCCCCCGGGCAGCAGGGCTACGACCTGCTCGTCATCGGGGGTGGTCCAGGCGGCTATACAGCTGCATTCCGGGCAGCCGATCTCGGACTACGGGTGGCACTGGTCGAAAGATATGACGTGCTTGGGGGCGTTTGCTTGAACGTGGGCTGCATCCCATCCAAGGCGTTGCTCCACGTCGCGGCGGTCAAGGAGGAAGCCGAACGGCTCGGAACTCACGGCGTAAGTTTCGCGGCGCCAGAAATCGACGTCAACAAGCTGCGCGGCTTTAAGGAGGCAACGGTGAGAAAGCTTACCGATGGACTCGGCCAAATGGCGAAGCTGCGCAAGGTCGAACGCATCACAGGAACAGGGAAGTTCGGCAGCCCCAATCATGTATTGGTTAGCACTGACGCCGGTGAGCAGCGGATCGACTTCAAGTCGTGCGTCGTGGCGGCCGGATCGACTCCGGTGGCACTTCCCTTCCTGCCCGACGATCCACGTGTCATTAACTCGACTGGTGCCTTGGCCCTGGAGTCCATCCCGGAGCGGATGCTGGTTGTGGGCGGCGGCATCATCGGACTGGAGATGGCGACCGTCTACAGTGCACTGGGCACACGCATCGACATCGTAGAGCAATTGGATCAGCTCCTTACAGGCGTCGACAGTGACTTGGTCGCCATCTGGTCTAAACACAACGCGCATAGGTTCGACCGCGTCATGCTGTCTACGAAGCTGGCATCCGTCGTGGTCTCTGAAGAAGGTTTGTCGGCGACCTTCGATGGCGGCAACGAGCCTGCAGTCTACGATCGCGTGCTGCAATCAGTCGGTCGCCGTCCGAACGGGGGTAACCTCGATCTTGACGCTGCAGGCATCGAAACCCAAAACGGCTACATCTCGGTCGACGATCAGATGCGCACGAGCGTTGGCAATATTTTCGCTATTGGCGACATAGTCGGACAACCGATGCTGGCGCACAAGGCGGTCCATCAGGGCCACGTGGCCGCCGAAGTCTTGGCAGGACACAAATCGGCGTTCGATCCGATGGTCATTCCGTCTGTTGCGTACTTGGAACCTGAGATCGCTTGGGTGGGCCTTACCGAAGATGCTGCGAAATCAGACGGTATCGAAGTCAAGGTAGGGCGGTTCCCATGGGCCGCATCTGGGCGCGCGATAGCAAATGGCGTCGAGTATGGACAGACCAAGCTTATCTTCTCGGTGAAGACTGGCCGCATCGTAGGCGGCGCGATGATCGGACCCAATGCAGGCGACATGATCGGGGAGGTATGCCTGGCAATAGAACTCGGTGCAGACGCAGCCGATGTCGGCAAGACTATCCACCCCCACCCCACGCTTGGCGAGACCATTGGCATGGCCGCCGAAGTTGCACAAGGAACGTGCACTGACTTGCCGCCAATGCGGCGACAATGAGAGGGTCTGCACCTGTCAACGCCGGAATAAAACCAGGCCCGGCGGCGAACTAAAACCAGGCCACCTTGGAGCGCCCATAAGTCCTGCTGGAGGGCGCAGCCCGAGCGGGTTCTCATGCGCGCGCAGCTTTTGGTCGTCGGACAACGAATTTGCCAAGGTTGGCGCATCTTGCGCTGCGTCCCGTTAATAACCACTCACGCAAAAATTAAACACGGTGTGTGGTACGCCCCTCAGTAGTTTCGCAGCTCCGTGTGGAAGACCAGCATTGTTTTGATAGGAAGCTGCATTTTGTCCACGGTTGGTTTGGCCCGTCTATCTGGGAGAAGCTGAACGATCGCATTGATAGCTGAACCGGACCCAGCATTCCGTGATTAACCGACGGATCACGCAATGCTGCAATGCAGAAATCGCGTTTCATTTTCCTCAAAGCGTCAGGCATAATCAGCAGCATGCAAAAATGAGGTATCCTTTAATGACGCAGGTTCATCAATCGACATTCGCGACGATCCGCCAAAAGATGTGGGTTGCAATTGTGTCTTCGCGCCAGCGCGAGGTCAGACGGGTTCTGCAAGTGCGTGATCTCGAAAAATAAGATCGATTGCGACAGCCGTCACACCTAGTGACAGATCGGAAGGGCGATGTCACGTGGTCTGCAGCTTAACGATTGACGGATAATTCGGCGAGGATGAACTCGACGATAATCAGTTATAAGAACCATCGCCTCCCACCGCAGATCATCTCGCATGCTGCGCGGTTGTATTTCCGGTTCCCGTTGAGCCTGCGGCTGGTCGAGGAAATGTTGCTGGAGCGCGGCATCGTCGTCTCTTACGAATGATACGGCGATGGGGTCGAAAATTCGGGACGGCTTATGCGAAGAAGTTGCGGAGAAAGAAGCCTTCGCGCAAAGATATCTGGCATCTGGACGAGGTCGTGATTTCCATCGGCGGCCGAAAATATTGGCTGTGGCGTGCGGTCGATCAGGACCCACGTTCTCGATGAGATCGTTCAGACCCGCCGCGATACCAAGGCTGCCAGGGCGGTTGATGGTCAGGCTGCTGAAGAAGCAGGGTCTGTCGCCGAAGCGCATCATCACCGACAAACTGCGCTCATACGGCGCGGAAAAACGGGACGTAATGCCCGGCGTCGAACATCGATCGCACAAGGGCCTTAACAATCGTGCAGAGAATTCTCACGTGCCGCTTCGAAAACGGGAGCAGGTGATGCAGGGCTTCCGATCCGCGGGAGGATTGCAACGTTTCGTCTCGATCTTTTCAGCAGTCACCAATCTCTTCGTGCCACCGCACCAGAAACGCTCAGCCCTCGCCACACATTTTCATTGGATCCGCGCGAGGACGCTCGTATTGCGTTTCCTCGAGGGCTAACGGCAGGGTGTTTCCGGAACGCGAACCTGATACAATGCCCTATGCTATGTTTCGAGGTTGACCTTGGCATAGTGGTTTGTCGTATCGAGGCTCACGTGACCGAGCCAGCTACGGACACGTCTCGCGCAGTGATGGTAGGCTGGCCTATCCGACACTCTGGACTACGAGGCGTCGCGAGGAGCAAGGTGACCGTTTAGGACTCGGAACTCCCTCGGTGTGCAATTGGCTTCACGTTTGAAGAACTTGCTGAAATGGCTCGCTTCCTGAAATCCAAGTTTTTCCGCGATGGCACCCACCGTTAGGTCCGTATGGGTGAGCAGGCGCTTGGCTTCGAGATTGATGCGTTTGGAAATAAATGCCTTCGCGCTCATGCCAATTGCCAGAGTGGTGGCACCGGTCAGGGTTTTTTCGGTGCAACCGAGCTCCGTCGCGTATTCGCTGAGTTGGTTCCACTTGGCGTAGCGCTGTTCTACCAGCTTCTGAAAGCGCTTGAAGCGCTGTAACGCGGTAGAAACCCGTGAATCTTGCGTCCGCCGCTCGCCATGAACAACGGTCAGCCAACTCATCAGGGCATAAAACTGGTAACGCAGCAGTGCGTTAACATTGCCGGTAAGCTCGCTTGCGGGGCCGGCATCCTTGGACAGTAAACCCCCGATCAAAGAATCGTAGCGCATCTGCAGGATCGAACGCGCCGCCCGATCGAGCTCTGAAAAAGGCTTAGCGTGATGGTGTTTGTCGTGATTCATTTGCTTCATTGAGATTGGAGGATGGATGCGCGGCGGCGATCTGAGGACAGGTGAACTCTTCAGCAATATCGATCTTGAGGATTGCGTTCGTCGTGATCATCCGCTGAGGGCGATCCGCCAGATCGTGAATGATGCACTCGTCTTGCTGGAGCATGATTTTGCAGCATTCTATTCGCCGATCGGGCGACCATCGATCGCGCCTGAGAAGCTTTTTTACGCGCCATGCTTTTGCAAGCCTTCTATTCCATCCGCTGTGAGCGGCTTTTGATGGAGCGGATGGAATGGGCTGACGACTGGAGCCCGGTCACTGCCGCCGGTCTTGTTCGGGGCGCAACATTGTGTAATGTCCGAAAAGTATCATCCAATGTCTGAACTTTACCTTTAATCAGCATCGGTAAAGTCCGATAAAGCTTATCCGGTCCTCGGATGCTCGTGCACCTGAACGCCGTTCCTGAAGAGGCGTCTTGTTGCAGTACGAATTGTTTGCTGTCGGCACCCGGGAACTGCGCCAAGCTAAATACCTGCGAAAGCGCCACGCCGGTCCGAAGAAGGGAGTTTCCATGAATACAACCATGCGAGCCGTGGTGGTCTCTGAACCCGGCGGCATTGACAAGCTTGTTGTCAAGGACGTGCCATTACCCGGCGTTGAACCCGGCTATGTGCGCATACGGGTGAAGGCGTTTGGCGTCAACGAGTCCGAAGTGACCAGCCGCAAAGGTTTGTCCAGCCCGGATTTTACAATGCCGCGTATACTGGGCATCGAATGCGTCGGTATCGTAGATCAGGCCTCACCTGGCAGCGATCTCCAGCCCGGCCAGATGGTGGCCACTATGATGGGTGGCATGGGCAGATCGTTCGACGGGGCCTATGCCGAATACACCGTTGTCCCCACCTCCCAGGTCATCCCGTTCGAGACAAAGCTTCCCTGGGATGTCGTCGGGGCACTTCCGGAAATGCTCCAGACTGCTTACGGCTCGCTGACCAAAGGGCTCGACCTCCGCCCTGGTCAGACGCTGCTGATCCGCGGCGGCACATCGACGGTCGGCCTTTCGGCGGCTTCGATCGCCAGTGAAATGGGAGCGGTCGTGATCGCCACCACGCGCCGTCCGGATCGGCTGGAGATGTTGCGGGGCGTCGGCGTGGACCATCCGATCGTCGATGACGGAAAGGTCGCCGACGCTGTTCGGGCGATCTTCCCCGACGGTGTCGATGCGGCGCTTGAACTGGTGGGCGGCCGGGCCTTGCGGGACACGATGCAGGCGACTCGCGTCCACGGCACGGTCTGCTTCACTGGCGCCCTGTCGGACGACTGGACAGTCGCCGACTTTAGCCCACTTGGCTACATTCCGTTCGGGGTGCGGCTGACGGCCTACGGCGGTGGAGCCACCGACCTGCCAGCCGAGGTCTTCGACCGCCAACTTCGGGCCATCGCGGCCGGCCGGCTGAAGATCTCTGTCGCCAAGGTCTATCAAGGACTGGAGAGAGTTCGTGACGCGCAGGCCGACCTCGAGGCGCGGGCAGAGCCGGGCAAATATGTAGTCGTTCTCGACTAACTCAGCCGCGCACCTATTCATCCCAGAAAAAGGACAAGCAGATGTCGAAACAATCCGAACAGACGAAGCACCTTGCCGAACACTATGTCGATCAACTGTCGGACTGGGCGAAAATCACGACAAAGCCACTGTTCGGCGCTGTTGCGCTCTATCGCAACGATAATGTCTTCGCCATGGCCTGGCAGGGCGCGCTTTACTTCAAGGTCGATGACGATTCGCGCGCCCAGTACGAGACAGCGGGCTCCCACACGCTTGGCTATTCGCACGAAGGAGAGGACCACGCTCTCAAGTCTTACTGGACTGTTCCTGCCGACATACTGGAAGATAATGAGAAGCTGCATGAGTGGGCCGATCGCGCCTACCAAGCTGCACTGAAGAGCGGCCGGACCTGACTTGCAGCCGCCAATGACTTTGACTGAAGCTGAAACAGCCGGCCCGCTTGCCGGTTTCACGCCAGCGACCCGCACATGGTTTGCGTCGACGTTCGCTGCGCCAACGGCTGTGCAGGCAGCAGCCTGGGCGGCTATCGGTGCGGGTGAGAACGCGCTGGTGATCGCGCCGACCGGCTCTGGAAAGACCCTCGCCGCCTTTATGCAGGCCATCGATCAGTTGTTCCGCGAGCGAACACAGGACCCCGTCTCAGACGCAACCCCCGGATCGTCGAAGTCGGCGACCCGCATCCTTTACATTTCGCCGATCAAGGCGCTGGGCGCTGACGTCCAAAGGAACCTGCGCATTCCGCTTCAGGGCGTCAGCGCAGAACGCCAGCGTCGTGGCGATCCGCCGGTCGAAATCTCTGTCGGCATGCGCACTGGCGACACGCCGGCGGGCGAGCGAGCCATCCTCATACGCCGCCCTCCCGATATCCTGATTACCACTCCTGAATCGCTCTACCTGATGCTGACCTCAAAGGCCCGTGATACCCTGCGCGGTGTGCGCACCGTCATCATCGATGAAATTCACGCAGTGGCCGACGGCAAGCGCGGCTCGCACCTGGCACTCAGTCTCGAGCGTCTTGAGGCGTTGGTCGACGAACCGGCGCAGCGGGTGGGACTGTCTGCGACGGTGCGGCCCGTGAATGAAGTTGCGCGTTTCCTGGGAGGAGACCGGCCGGTCACGGTGGTAAACCCGCCCTCCAACCGTCAGATCGATCTCAAGATCGTCGTGCCCGTTGAGGATATGACCGACATTCCGGCAAGGAATGACCAAGCTCACAGCGGCCAGCAGAGCGGCCGGGTATGCTCGATCTGGCCGCATGTCGAAGCCAGTATCCTCGATCAGGTGCTTGCCCGACATTCGACCATCGTCTTCGCCAACTCGCGGGGCCTTGCGGAGAAGCTGACGGCAAGGCTGAACGAACTTTACGCCGAACGCTTTACCGACGAAATCCCGGCCCCATTGCCGGACAGCAACAGTGAACCTGTCCATCATGACTCTTCCTCGGGAAGCGCCGAGGCTCGATCGTCGGGCGCGCCGCCGCTAATTGCGCGGTCACACCACGGTTCGGTCTCGAAGGCGCAGCGCGGCGAGATTGAGCGGGCGCTCAAATCCGGCGATTTGCGATGCGTTGTCGCAACATCGAGCCTCGAACTTGGCATCGACATGGGACTGGTCGATCTGGTGATCCAGGTCGCGGCGCCGTTTTCAGTGTCAAGCGCCCTGCAACGGGTCGGACGTGCTGGCCATCAGGTCGGTGGCACTTCGTCCGGCTTGATCTATCCGCGCACAAGGCGCGATCTGCTCGACGCTGCCGTTACTGTCGAGTGCATGCAAACTGGCCGTATCGAGGCGATCGATCCGCCGCGCAATCCGCTCGACGTGCTGGCGCAACAAACAGTCGCCGCGGTCGCCATGGATCCCCTAAATGTCGATGACTGGTATATGGCGGTCAGGCGTGCTGCACCTTTCCGGAACCTGCCACGCTCCGCCTTCGACGCCACTCTCGATATGCTGACAGGCCGCTATCCCTCTGATGATTTCGCAGAGTTCCGGCCACGCATCGTCTGGAACCGTGAAACCGGCGTGCTGACCCCACGCCCTGGCGCCCACCAGCTTGCGGTGACCAGTGGCGGCACCATTCCCGACCGCGGCATGTTCAGCGTCGTGTTGCCCGAAGGTGAGGAGCGGGCCGGCTCGCGCCGCGTCGGCGAACTCGACGAGGAAATGGTCTACGAATCTCGCGTCAACGACGTCGTCACCCTCGGCGCTACGTCCTGGCGCATTCAGCAGATCACCAACGATCAGGTGATCGTAACGCCAGCACCGGGCCGGTCGGCACGGTTGCCCTTCTGGCGAGGCGAGGGGGTTGGGCGACCGGCCGAACTGGGAGAAGCGATCGGCGCCTTCCTCGGAATGCTCGAAGCCAATGTGGACGTCAACGGTGATGGCGATATAGCGCCAGTATTAGAGGCACGGCTCAAGGCGACCGGGCTTGATCGGAACGCCGTCGTCAACCTGTTCAGCATGATTACCGAACAGCGCCGCGCCACCGGTGTGCTGCCTACGGATCGGACCCTGGTGATCGAGCGTTGCCGCGACGAAATCGGGGATTGGCGGGTCATCCTGCATTCGCCATACGGTCGCCGTGTCCATGAACCCTGGGCACTGGCGGTCGCGGAACGCATCCGTCAGCGCTGGAACATCGACCCATCCGTCGTCGCCAGCGATGACGGCATTGTCGCTCGCATGCCCGACACATCCGGTCGCATACCGGGCTCGGAACTGTTCACTTTTGATGCTGTCAGCCTGCGGCAACTGGTAACCGAGGCTCTCGGCGGGTCGGCGTTGTTCGCGGCCCGCTTCCGCGAATGCGCCGCCCGCGCCCTGCTGCTACCGCGTCGGAGCCCCGGCCGCCGCTCTCCACTCTGGCAGCAGCGCTTGCGCGCCGGCCAGCTATTGGAGATCGCCCAAGGTTATCCGGATTTTCCGATACTGATCGAGGCGGCCCGGGAATGCCTGCAGGATGTCTATGACCTGGCCGCTCTCGACACGCTCATGGAGCGCCTCGGCGACGGTAAAATCCAGATCGCGGAGATTACCACCGAGGTTCCCTCGCCGTTCGCGGCCAGCTTGCTGTTCGGCTACGTTGCTGAGTTCATGTACGAGACGGATGCGCCGCTCGCCGAGCGCCGGGCCTCGGTGCTGTCGCTTGACAGCGGGTTGCTGAGCGATCTTCTGGGCCAGGTTGATATTGGCGAACTGCTCGATCCGGATGTCATCGAGCGCGTCGAAGGTGAACTGCAACGCCTTGTGCCCGACTATCGGGCGAAAAGCGCCGAGAGCGTGGTCGATCTGCTGCGCGAACTCGGCCCCTTGTCGGCGAGCGAAGTCGCCCGGCGCCTTGCCGATGGAAGCGGCGACGCCAAGGCGCACCTCGCTTTGCTTGAATCCGAACGGCGTGTCATCCGGGTGCCAATTGCCGGCGACGACCGATGGGCCGCCGTCGAGGATGCAGCCCGGCTGCGCGACGCGCTCGGCGTGGCACTGCCAGCCGCCATTCCCGATATCTTCCTGCAACCGACCGCTGAACCGCTGCGCGACCTGGTTGGGCGCTATGTGCGCACCCACACGCCTTTCAGCACCGGCGAGATCGCAACAAGTTTCGGTCTTGGCGTGGCCGTGGTCGACATGGCCCTGGAGCGGTTGCGCGATCAGGGCAAAGTGTTGAAAGGGCGGTTCGGGGTGGAGCGCCGCCTTCAGGCGAAGGATCCCTCCGGCATTGGCGGCAATCCCCTGGCGCAACATGAATGGGTCGGCGACGAGGTGTTCCGGCGCCTGCGGCTGCGGTCCCTTCAGGCTGCCCGAGAGGCTACCCGCCCGGTGCCTCGGGAAGCCTTTGCGCGCCTGCTGCTGGAGCGGCACGGCCTTATTGCCGAATCCGCCGGCCATGCCGCCTTAAAGACGACGAGCCCACCCGGGGGAGCGATCGAAGGGATAAATGGCGTCGCCCGCGTCGTGCAACAACTGGCCGGTGTACTTCTGCCAGCCTCCCTGTGGGAGAGCCAGATCTTGCGGGCCCGCGTCAGCGACTATACGCTTGGCATGCTGGACGAGTTGATCGCCACCGGCGCGGTTATCTGGTCCGGCCATGGACGGCTTGGCGAAGAAGATGGTTTGGTGGCCCTGCATCTTCAGGAGTTTGCTAACGAAACCCTCGCGGCTGTGCCCGCTGCGGCGACGCTCCCGCCGCTTCAGCAAGCGATGCTCGACATCTTCGCCGATGGCGGGGCATATTTTGTGCGCCAGATCGTCACGCTGGTGCAAGCCAGGCACCCAGGGATTGGCGGGCGGGAAACCGGGTCGCTTCCAGCTGAAATTCATGAGGCGCTTTGGGATTTGGCCTGGACCGGATATGTCACCACTGACACCTGGTCGCCATTGCGCTCCCTCTCGGGCGGTACGCAGGCATCGCGCAGGCCAAGCCCAGTTCGTGCCTCTGGGCGACCGGGCGGGCGTCGCGCTTTGTCCTTTACCGGGGGCGGGGATCCGGCTTTGGCAGGCCGCTGGTCCCTGCTGCATAGAGAGCCGGTCGCCGATACCGTCCGCGCGGTTGCGTTGGTCGAGGGACTGCTTGATCGTTTCGGCGTCGTCACACGCGGCGCGGCAGTCGCCGAAGAGGTGCCGGGAGGCTTTCCTGCGCTGCAACCGGTGTTTCGCGGAATGGAGGATACGGGCCGTGTGTTGCGCGGCCGCTTCGTGGAGGGATTAGGGGGCGCGCAGTTCGCGGAGCGCTCAACAATCGAACGGCTCCGCGAATTGGCCGACGCGCGGCCAAGTGAACCAATCGCGGTGGCATTGTCTGCCGCCGATCCGGCCAACCCTTTCGGGCGGATTCTTCCCTGGCCAACTCATCAATCCCCGGTGCGTCCGGCACGACGAAGCGGTGCCTTCGCCGTCATCGTCGATGGACGTCTGCTGCTGTACTTGGTCCAGGGCGGGCGCAATCTGCTGACCTATGTCGATATCGACGATCCTGCCATGTCCCGGACGCTGGCAACGGGTTTGCTGGCGCTGTCCGCCGCGCTGAAGCGCGAGCCACACCTCGTGTTTACCCTGGAACAGGTCAACGATCTTCGAGTGGCAAAAACCAGCCTGTCGCCCGCCTTGCGCGCCATCGGTTTTTCCACGGTACCCAAGGGGCTGATCTGGTTCGGTTGACGCCGGGATCGTTGGTTAACTTTGTGGAGAAAGCGTTGAGGGCAGATCATGCCGCATTTCGACCGGGTGATCCCGCCTGTCAGACGTCGGCGCTGTTCGCCGGTCGTTCGCGCTTGGCCATTGACTTGAGGACAAGCCGGTAGGAGGTCTTCACCGTTTCGGTCACCAAAGTGCTGGTGATACCTTTGCCTGAGCCAATGGATATCCAGTGGTCTTTGTCGAGATAGCGACCGGCAGTCACGGATGGAAAGCGGTCGAACAGGGGGTCCCGTTGTTCGTGACCGACCTTCACCGTGATAATTCGCTCGGTCGGATCATCCGTCACGATCAGGAAGACCTTGGCACCGACCTTGTAGACATCTAGCTTTTCGACGAAAGGGCGCCCATGGCTGACGCCGGGTAGTCCGGATGCGACTTTACGAGCGAGGGACTGCAATCGCTGGCCGGACAAACTTCGTTGCCGCATCCCTGCGGGGGTGAGCTCATCAAGCAACGGCAATTTTGACCGCACCAGCCGATAGGACTCTCGCACCTCCTCCTCGACGAGGTCCTTGGTGATGGTATCGCCCTCCGTAATCGAGACCCAGTGCCGCTTGTTCATACCATGGCCGGGCGAGATCCCTGTGTGTCGCTGGCGCAGTATTTCGGCTCGGATGGGATCGGCCTTGATGGTCACCACCGCGCCTTCCGTCACGATCATAAATGTTTTTCCCAACACCCGGTAAACTCGTCTTTCTGAACCAGCCGCCTGCTGTAAAGCGACCTCTGGGAGTTGCTCAGCGGCTGTACAGGCGGCGGCGAGTGTTTTAGCGTCCATCGGAAAACTTTCCTCTTCAGCGGCGGTCATACTCGAATAGTCCTCGCCGGTTGTAACCGGGGCCGCCGTTAGACGACAGCCCTGGTCCCGAGCCGCCGAGCCTTCCTATGTATTTTAATCGTTGTCGCGAAGTGAGGAAGTGTCCCGGATAGGCGGGTTGCCAAACAGGCGGCGATATTCACGATTGAACTGCGTGGCGCTTTCGTAACCGACCGACAGCGCAGCGGTCGCGGCGTCGATCCGATCGGTCAGCAGCAGGCGTCGGGCCTCGTGGAGGCGGATGTGCTTTTGGAACTGGAGGGGGCTCATCCGGGTGATGCCGCTGAAATGATGGTGGAAGGTTGAGACGCCCATGGCAGCCATCTCGGCCAACTCCTCGACCCGCACGGAGCGCGCATGGTTTTCCCGGAGCCAAACGATCACCCGACCGATCCGATTGCCCCGCGTTTCCAGCATCGCGATCTCCCGCAGCCAGGCACCGGCGGGGCTGAGCAACAAGCGGTAGGTCACCTCGCGCATCAGCAATGGCCCCATAAACGGTATGTCTCCAGGCCGGTCCGCCAAGGCCTCTAACCGAATGACAGCGTCGAGTAGATCAGCGGTTACGGTTCCGAGCGCCATCGGTATGTGCACCGCGTCATTGATTAGTCCATGACTGTCGATGGTGGCGGCGACCTCCTGCGCGATCTGTAGATCCAGCTTGAGCATGATCGATAGGAACGGGCGGACCGAACTCGCCTCGATGACATGAGACATTGTAGGTAGATCGACGGACGTCAACAGAAACCGGTCCGGATCATATTCGATCCAATCCGCGCCGAGAATCACGCGCTTGCGGCCTTGAACCGGAAGCGCGAGGCTCGGCTCGTAAAGGGCTGAAACGGCGTCGCTAGGGCTGTCGCGGCGAATAAGCAGTAGGCCGGGTACGGGGGAGACATGTTCGCCATCGCTTGGCAGAACGTCGCCGATTCTGAGCGCCAGCGTCGACCGTAGGTGATTTAGGCGATGCTCGTCGCCGTCGTTCGGTGCATGAGAAGGCGATGTCGTGAAAAGCATGTGGACAGAATGACACCCGGCACCCTTCCAGACAAGCGATATGAGCCTGATCAAGAGAAATGGGCAATTATTCGGAAGGATCGGGCTAACCGGTCCTGACGAGTGAAGCGTAGAAAGGCTCCATCCCAGCCACGTGGTGCACAAAGATTACAGGCTGCGGGTTCGCGTACTCGATGGAGGGATGACGATCAGGCAACCGAAGCCTCGTTCAATGACGAAGCGATACTAATCACGAATGTTCGTCATTTCCCGCCAGCAGATACGCCGAAATGTGGAAAAGAATACGTCGGCGGATTTCTATCAGGAAAAGGATACAGAATGCAAAAGCGCAGGTTGGGCACAAACGGTCCGGAAGTCTCTGCCATCGGCTATGGCGCCATGGGCTTTCATCTGGCTTACGGCTCTGCCGACGAAGAGGCCGGCCTAGCGACAATCCGTCGTGCGTACGATCTCGGCGTGACGTTCTTCGATACGGCCGAGCTTTATGGCTGGGGCGACAACGAGAAGTTCATCGGCCGCGCCGTCAAAGGCTTCCGCGACGACGTCTTGTTGGCCACCAAGTTTGGCTTTACCCCCTCATGGGGGACTGACAGCCGCCCCGCGCACATTCGCGAAGTTACCGAGAACAGCCTGGGCTATCTGGGTGTCGACCATATCGACGTGCTCTACCAGCACCGCGTTGATCCGAACGTGCCGATCGAAGATGTGGCCGGCACGGTCAAGGACCTGATCGCCGAGGGCAAGGTCAAGCATTTCGGATTGAGCGAGGCTGGTCCCCAAACCATCCGCAAGGCTCACGCCGTGCAGGAAGTGGCGATGCTTCAGACCGAATACTCGGTCTTCGAGCGCGACGTGGAAGTCCTGTTTCCGCTCTTGCGAGAGCTCGGCATCGGCTTCGTCCCGTACTCGCCGCTTGGCCGTGGCTTTCTAACAGGTGCGGTCAAGCCGGCCGCCGAACTCGAAGAGAGTGATATGCGCCGGGGCGATCCTCGCTGGCAGCCCGGCAATTTCGAAAAGAATGTCGAAGCCGTCCGCCAGTTGAAAGAGCTTGCTGCATCGAAGTGCGCGACCGTATCGCAATTGGCGCTCGCCTGGTTGCTGGCTCAGGGCAACGACATCGTGCCGATCCCGGGCTCTCGCAAAGCGGAGCGCGTCGCGGAAAACGTCGGTGCCGCCGATCTGGTGCTGACGGCGGAAGACCTAGCGAAGATCAAGGAAATCCTGCCTGAAGGCGGTTTCGGTGAGCGCTATGCCGAAGAATTCGCGCCGATCTGGATCTGACCGCGCCTCGCGAGCCCGGTCCGCACCTGCAAGTTCGGATCATTCCCCCAATCGTTGCGAAAGAAAAAGCATGTCTCTCACCAATTACCGCGCCCTTGGCCGATCCGGCCTTATCGTCAGCCCCCTGGCGCTCGGCACAATGACCTTTGGCACCGATGTGTGGGGTGCGGACGAGGCTGGCTCGCGCGCCATCTTCGAGCATTACCGTGAAGCCGGCGGCAATTTCATCGACACAGCCGATATCTATAGCGATGGCGAAAGCGAGAAACTGGTCGGCAAATTCATAGCCGATAGCGGCTCACGCGATGAAATCGTGCTTTCGACGAAGTTCGCCTTCAACGCGTCGGCCAATCCGACATCGGGCGTGCACGTCGCAGGCGACAACCCGAACGCGGGCGGCGCGGGCGCGAAGAACATCCACCGGGCGCTCGACGCCTCGCTGAAACGGCTCGGCACCGACTATATCGACCTGTACTGGATGCATATCTGGGATCAGGTCACGCCGATCGAGGAAATCGTCCAGACGCTCGGCGACCTCGTTCGCGCAGGCAAGATCCGCTATTACGGCCTGTCGGACATGCCGGCCTGGGTGGCGATGAAGGCAGCCACGATCGCGGCGGAACGGCGGGTGCCAGGCCCGATCGCGATGCAGCTCGAATATTCGCTAGTTGCGCGCGACGTGGAGAGCGAGCATTTCCCGGTAGCGCGCGAGGCCGGGATGGGCGTGATGCCATGGAGCCCGCTGGCCGGCGGTTTTCTATCCGGAAAATACCGGCCAGAAAATATTAAAGGCAAGGGTCGGCTCAGCGGTCCCAATCCGCTCGGCGACACCAAGTTTACCGAACGTAACTGGACAATTCTCGGAACGCTGGAACAGGTGGCAGCGGAGCTGGAGCGCCCGATTGCCGAGGTTGCGCTGGCATGGACACTGGTGCACGAGAGGGTGGCATCGACGCTGGTAGGCGCCAGCAAGGTCTCGCAGCTCGAAAGCAACATCGCCGCCACCGACCTCCGTCTCGACGGCGCGCATCTCGAACGCCTAAACGATGCGAGCGCGCCCTCGATCGGGTTTACGTCCGGTCTCGGCTCACCGATGATCCGTCGCATGGTCTTCGGCGGTCACAATGTCCTCGGGTGGGGTGAGTATCCCCGCTGGATGAACGAGGTGTAGAACGTCGACCGCTTCAATCAGGCGGCCGGCATCGCAGCCGCACGCAGTAAATAAGAAACGCAACCACACCGGGAGTAGGTAATGGGTATGAGACGATCACGATATTCGGCTGCTGCCTTTGCGGCGGCGCTATATGCGGCGGCCTTGACCGGCGCTCATGCGCAGGCTCTTCAACCTGTCGGCCATATGAATTTTCAAGGCAAGTTCCTCGTTGCGATATCGGATGCGGACATGGTGGCCTCGGCCTATCGTGACGGCCGGCTCGGGCCCGAACAGGGGCAGGATGCGCTTTCGGTCATCCGGCTGGACAGGCCGCCGTCAGAGTGGCGCGCAACAAGTGTTCCGGTCGGCAATGCCGTCGTTGGTCCTCCCACCGCGCTCACACTCACGCAGGACGGGCGCTACGCGATCGTGGTCGAGACGCGCGGTCCACGTCCCGCCGGCAAGGCTGATGCCGTCATGTCCGACATGCCAAACTCGCGGAAGATCACAGTCGTCGATCTGAGCGATCCGGACCACCCGACGGTGGTTCAGACCCTCGACGGTTTTGCACAGCCTTCGACGGTTGCCATCAATGCAGGCGGAAACCTCGTCGCCATCAGCCATGCGCTTGGCGGAGATGGACGTGAAACACCATTGGCGCTCTATCGGTTCGCGAACGGCCGATTGTCGTTTTTGTCCGCCTCCGCGATTCCGGGCTGGACGCCCGGCGACTTGTTGATGGATGCCAGCTTCCACCCGCAACTCAACATTATCGCCCTTACCAACTGGACGCGACCGGAGTTGTCGTTTGTGGAGGTCGTCGGCGAAGGCGACGCGACGCGACTGGCCCGCTGGGGCAATTCCATTCCGATCAGTTGGTATCCCTTCACCGCCAAGTTCACTCCAGACGGTCGCCACATCCTGACGAATTCCATCTATGCAGGGCTCGGCGGCGAGGCGCCTCCCGGCACGATCACCAGCATTCGCCTCGATGCGTCGCGCGATGAAGATGGAACGCCGCAGCACATCCAGGTGTCGCGCGCCGAGGTCGGCGTCGTTCCCGAAGGGCTTGCTGTCAGCCCGGATGGCCGATGGGCAGTGACCGCCAACCTTGAACGTAGCCCGCCGGCTCATGACGATCCCTCGCAGTCTTTTTTCTCCTCTCTCAGCTTGCTGCGGATAAACCCGGAAACCGGCCATCTGACGACGGTCGGCACCTATCCGTTCGACGGCATCCTTCCCGAATCCGTGGTGTTCGACAATTCCAGCCGTTTCGTCGCCGCAACGACCTACGACCACTATGACGGAAGGATGCCGGGCGGATCGATCGATTTCTGGCGCATCTCTGGCGACCCTGGCGATCCCGACCGGATCGAGTTCGTGAAGACGAGCTATTCCGTCCCGGTGACGCGCGGCCCGCATGTGATCAGCATCGTGCGCTAGCCGATGGACCAATCGGGAGACGGGAGACATGACAAACCATTGCCCCGTGTTTCCAGTCCACACAACGCCCCGGACAGGATCGCAGTTCCGCCACGCATCACATCCGACCTCGCATCTCGCTAGGAATGACGATGTTCGGGAGAGGAGAATAAATGTCGAATAAATCTAACCAGCCTGCAGCCGCAATAAGTCGCCGATCCACCCTGCTTCTGGCGGTTGCCGGAACCGCTGGGTTGGCGATGGCGCCGGCGAGACACGCTGAGGCGCAAAGTGTCATTGCCACATTGGATGACCGGGATTTCGCTCCCGGTTGGCGTCGTTTCCAGATCGGGGATGCGCGCATAACCTGCTTGCTGGATGGCGTTTCCATCGCAGAAGGGTTCGATCCGATCTACGGCCCGGATCAGGATCGCGGGGCCATGCAGGAGTTGATGAGGGCAAACGCCTTGCCGGAGGATCGGTTCGCAAGCTCCCTCATGCCGGTAGCGGTGCAGCTCGGCGACCAGCTCGTCGTGGTTGATACAGGATTCGGCGCGGCAGGCAGTGAAAGGGGTACGGGCATGTTGCTGGAGCGGCTGGAAGCCTCCGGTTACAGCCGAAATGATGTGGACCTCGTGCTGTTCACCCATCTCCATATCGATCACATCCTGGGGGTCTCGGAAAATGGAAACCCGCTTTTCCCAAATGCTTCCTACGCAGTCGGGCGGGTAGAAATGAACTATTGGGAGACCGAGGCGACAGGCGATGGCGCGGGTCTCGTCGCGCGATTGTTCGGGCCGCTTCGCAAGCGCACCCGCCTTCTCGACGATGGCGAGGCGATCATGCCGGGACTGACGGCGCGGGCCACCTATGGACATACGCCAGGAATGCTGGCTTTCGAACTTGACGGGGGCAACGGCCATCGGCTGCTGATCACAGGGGATGTCTTCCACAGGCCCATCGCCTCCTTCCAGCGGTCAGACTGGCGGGTGCCGTTTGACGTTGACCACGAGGCCGCAGTCGCGACGCGGCACCGGGTGGCTCAGCAATTGGCGGAGACAGGCATGCCGTTCACGGCATATCACCTTCCTTTTCCCGGTATTGGCTATGTGCAGCGTGACGGCGACGCCTATCGCTTCATACCCGAGAGCTACCAGTTGGCGATGAACAGGAAATAGGCCGACGTGTTCGATGAAAGCGTCGGTGCGGTAGAAATTCACGCAGAGCAATCGGCGGTGTTGCCGGACACAGTGTTCCTGAGGGGCAGCGTGGGCTCGCGACTTGAAAGCGCCATTGGTAGTGACACGGTGTGTTCAGTAGTAACTTGCGCAAGACGACACTGTGGCCGAGCTCATCCGTGTGGGATAACGATAAGGAGTTTGATAAATGGAAAAACGTAAACTCGGCAATTCTGGCCTTCTGGTTTCGCTGGTCGGGCTCGGCTGCAATAATTTTGGCGGAATGAGAGAGTCGCTCGATGTGGAAGGGGCACGTCTGGTAGTTCATGCAGCGATGGATGCCGGAGTGAATTTCTTCGATACAGCGGATGCCTACGGTGTGAATGGCGGCTCCGAGATAGTTCTGGGTGAAATTCTTGGCAGCAACCGCGAGGAAATCGTTCTGGCGAGCAAGTTTGCTTTGCCAATGAACCCTGAGAAGAGCACGCGCTACAATGGCTCGCGCGGTTACATCATGAAGGCAGTTGAAGACAGTCTCCGCCGTCTGAAGACCGACTATATCGACCTCTACCAGTACCATTTCCCCGATCCGCAGACGCCTATCGAGGAAACATTGCGGGCACTCGACGATCTCGTCCGTCAGGGTAAGGTGCGTTACGTTGCCTCTTCCAATCTTGCGCCGTGGCAACTGATCGATGCATGGTGGACCACGCGTCACCATAATCTTCACAGCCTGCTGTCGACACAGCACGAGTATAGCTTGCTGGAACGCGGCGTAGAAACCAGTCTCTTCCCGGCGCTTGAGCGCACCGGAATTTCACTGCTGCCTTACTTCCCACTGGCCAGTGGACTTCTGACCGGCAAGTATCGCAAGGGGCAGGCAATCCCGGAGGACACGCGCATGTCCATGCCTTATTTCCAGGCGGGCATGACCGATGAACGTCTTGATACGGTGGGAAAACTGATCGCTTTCGCCGAGTCTCGCGGCCACACCATGTTGGAGCTCGCCATGAGCTGGCTTGGTTCTAACCCGTTGGTTTCCAGCATCATTGCTGGCGCCACTCGTCCCGAGCAGGTTACGGCTAACGCCAAGTCAGTTGGCTGGAAGTTGTCCGCTGAAGACCTCACGGAGATCGACGTCATCACCGGCAAATAACACTGGCCGGCGCCCCCCAAGGAAATCTCCATGAGCAAGTCCATCATGATCGTCGGCGCGGGCCCCGGCATCGGCCAGTCTGTCCGCCCGCTTCGGCCGCGAAAGGCTGGAGCGTCATCCTCACCGGCCGCGCAGAAGGAGCCGTGCCTGTGCCCGAGGGGCTGGAACTGGCTGAGGCCGCCGCGCTGCCAATGGGCGTCATGACCGGGTACGATCCCATCCAAAAGGGGCTTCGATGCCAAGCCAGGATACCTTATCCTCGTCACCGGCGCGGCCGGAAGCGTGGGCCGGGCTGCGATCTGTGCCGCTGCCTCGCGCGGCGCGACCGTTGTCGCTCTCGTGCGCGCGCCTGTCGAAGTCGCCATCAGCGGTGCAGCAGAAACCATCGTCCTACCAAACGACGACGCCATATCCGGAGCGCTTCCGTACACATCGCGAGCATGGGGCTTTGCTGGCCACGTAGGGTCAACGGCATCCTGGCAGATTATCTGACGCTGATTTCGACATTCCTGCACGCAGGTTTGAGGTTGGCGTTTGAGCCGTCAGCGATGGATGCTGCTCATCGCCGATGAGCTTCCTGCAAGATAACGGTGACTGCTTCTCAACATTTGTTGATCGAGCTGGCACATAATGGATTTGACGATCCAGTCTGGCTTTGCAAGACTGGATTACGCAATCCACTTATGGAGATGAATTTGGATCGACGCAATTTTCTTGGACTGTCAATCGGCGGCACTCTTGCTGCGACTGCGATTCCCACGCTGTCTTTTGCACAAACGGAGGCTGTCGCCCCAACTCTGCCTGTTCGACTGACCGAGCGTGGTTCGGTTTTACCGACCCGGGGCAACATCACGGGGGCTTCGCTTCCCACCAATGGCGGTAACCACGGGATGCGGTACATGACGCCCGGTCGGTTCGGCATGGGCGGCACACAGATAGGCAATATCTTTGCGCCTATCAGCGATGCCGACGCGCACGACATCCTGCAGGCTGCCTGGGACGCGGGCGTACGGTATTTCGATACATCCCCGTTTTACGGATTCGGTCTTAGCGAGTACCGGCTCGGCCGTTTCCTGCACACAAAGAACCCGGATGATTACGTTATCTCCACAAAAGTGGGCCGCATCCTGACGGCCGCCGGCAAACCCGTTGGCGACAAGGCAATCTGGACTTCACCTGCACCGTTTAACTATGCCTACGATTACACAGCAGCAGGCGCGCGCCGCTCTGTAGAGGACAGCCTTCAACGTCTCGGACTACCGCGGATCGATATCGTCTATATTCACGATCTTTCTCCCGACAATTCCGAGCTTCCCGGTTCCTGGGAGGACGTCTACAAGGTGGCCGCGCCGGGAGCCATGTCGGAATTGTCCAAAATGCGAGACGAAGGTCTGATCAAGGCTTGGGGCTTCGGCATTAACACGCCCAATGCAGCCGTCCGTGCGACCGAACTGGACGGTCCTGTTCCCGATATCGTGCTTCTCGCCTGCCAATACACCATCATTGATCACGATGAAGCGCTGACGAAAACTTTCCCGGCACTTCAGAAAAAAGGCACGTCCGTCGTCGTCGGCACGCCTCTCAATGACGGTTTTCTGGGTGGTCGCAGCCGCTTCAACTTCAGTGCAGATCTGCCCAAAGGGGTCGCGGAAAAGCGAGCGAAGCTGATGGCTGTCGCCGACAGGTTTGGACTAGATATCCGAACGGCAGCGTTGCAATTCGCCGCTGCACATCCGATCGTTTCGGCGATTATTCCCGGCGCTCGCGCTCCGAGACAGGTCGCCGCCAACGTTCAGTCGATGAAAGTTGCGATCCCCGAGGAGTTCTGGCAGGCGCTCCGAAGCGAGAAACTGATTGCCGATAGCGCCCCGACAGCATCGTAGCACATCAAGCCCAGGATCGCATTAATACGACAACTGCAGCTACCGCATGAACCGCTGCCAGGAACTGGTGTTCTGGCAGCGGTTCATGCGAGCCTTGTAAACCACACCGGAGGATCGTCTTGAGCACCAAAATCCGATTTATTCTAGCGGCTCTTGCCTGGGGGCTGTTCGCTGCATTGCCAAACGCGCTTGCCCAGACCGTTACACCGTCCATATCCCAGCAACCGCGCAATCTGGTGCAGGAGGAACAGAACCGGTCTCTCGTCATCGAGTTCTACACCAAAGTACTCAGCGAGCGCCGGGTTGATCTGGCACCAAATTACATGCGGGAAGATTACATCCAGCACAATCCGCTGGCACCGAACGGCCGCGAGGCGTTCATGAATTTCTTCCGTGAGATGTTCAAAAGCTTTCCCCAATCCGAGCACCGCATCATTCGAACTGCAGTGGATGGCGATCTGGTTTATCTTCATGTTTTTGCCAGAAACAATCCTGAAGATCGCGGACGCGCGGTGATGGATATCCTGAGGGTCCAGGACGGCAAGATAGCCGAACATTGGGATGTGGTACAGCCGGTTCCGGAGGGCTCCGCAAATCCGAATTCCATGTTCTGAACTACCGCAGTTTCCGGATCCGATTGTTTTGGATGGCTGGCTTACCGAGGTTGCAAGCCGTCCAAAACTCCAGTTGCACAGGGAGGTTGTCCTTTCCAAGCAAGGAATTGGTTGAGCACGATCATCCAAATGCATCTGTCATCTAGCGTATGACAGATCAGCGATGTCAAAGGCTTGGTTGCGCACAGGTAGACGCTTAGGCGACCGCCGCCATTTCAGACTTAGCCCACTCTGCTGTAAACCTCCCGGTCTCGCCACATGTACATTCCAAGAGACTTGGTTCACCGAGAGGAATCAGTTCCCCCCATCCGCAGTCACCATTTTCAGGCGTCGGGTTGCCTCTGAAAAAACTGCTTCCAGATGGCTGCTGGAGCCTGTCGTTCTGAGAAGTAAAAGTCCGCCCTGTATGCCCGCAAGGAGAGATGCTGCAAATGGTTTGGGATCGAGTTCCGAGGAAACGCAGTTAGCACTCTGCAGCGCCTTAACGCCGGAAGCAATGGCTTCTTCCCATCGACTTTGCATATCCATGAGCAATTTCTGCGTTGCGGGGTCGGCAGGATCTACCTGCGTAATAATTCGGCCGAAACCGCAAAGAATTCCTCTGCCGGTGTAGCATGAAATCATATTCTCGCACCAAGCCTCCCAGCCCGGCCAGTCCTCGAGGGTCTGTAGCCAGTGTTCCTGTTCTTCGAAAAATCGATCGATCTCGAAGGAGAGCACGGCAATAAACAACGCCGCCCTGCCTTCTGGAAAATAGTGGAAAAGTTGGCTGCTGCTAATTTTGGCGGCGGCCTTCACATCCTCCAATGTCGTATGTGCAAGGCCTTTGTCCTGCACAACAGCAGCGGCCGAACAGATGATTCTGTCGCGTACGGCCCGTCCTTTTTGGGTGATACGAATCGTCATAAGAAAATGCTATTTATTCCTATTGGTGAAAGCGGCTAATGGATATCACAGGCCGCCCTGATCCGTAAAATTAAAGATGAAAGCGAGCCGATCCCGGCTGATATCATTATCTCGACGTCGGACAGATCGGGACATGGACACCGAACCAACATCCGGTTGTTGACAATACTTCGAGCGCAGGCACGATATCGGATCCGACAGCAAAAAGAGAATAAGGGGCAATTAGCAAGTCTATTGCCGGTTGGAATATCGGGGAGTTCGTGGCCGACCTGCCAAGCGGTTTTCCGATGCGCATGCGTGGTTTGGCCGCGTTCCACACCATGGTGCTCTATAGATGAACCCGTTGAACCCGAACCTGCCCTCACGAGCATAACATTTGAACCTTGCGGAGCGAGGCCGGATGATGCCTCGCATCAGAGCCAGAGCCAAGCTCCTGGATAAGGGTAGGGGTGTAAATGCGACCGGAGACGATTAAACGGACGGCCACTTCAAAGGCGGTCGGTCGGCGATGGTCGAAGAAACCACCGCTGCCAGCCAGGTCCTCGCAAACGAGGAGCAAAACTGCAGGATCAACTTCAGCGTTTCCGGCTGGAGGTTCAAGTAGATGAAGCCCGCAAGTATTTCGAAACGCAGCCTAAACGACCCCACGCTTCGATTCAAAAGCAGAAGTGGCGCAACCTGTGGTTTGCGCCACGTCGTTACCCACGTTGATGTAAGAAAGCCGTGTCAGGCACATTTGCCGGTAAAAGAAAATGCCTAAGCCACCGTCGGGTGTTCTATTGCTTGACGCATCTCCCGGACATGCCGCGCCGGCGGCGCGCCAAATTGCCTGAGATACTCGCGGCTGAATTGGGAGGCGCTCTCGTATCCGACCGCGAACGCCGCATCAGACGCGCTATGACTGCCCGCCAGCAACAGTTGGCGCGCCTCCTGCAATTTAAGCTGTTTCTGGTACTGGAGAGGGCTGAAACCCGTCATCGCAAGGAAATGGCGATGCAGGCTTGCACGGCTCATCCCGCAGGCATCGCAAAGGGCGTCGATCCGAAGGTGCGTGTCGGTATGATCCCGGATCCACGCGATGGCGCGCCGGACACGGTCTAAGGCGCCGTCGGGGCGTGCGATTTGGCGCAGCAATCGCCCTTGGGGACCTTGCAGCAACCGGTACAGTAACTCGCGCTCGATCATAGGGCCAAGGACCGGAATGTCGGTGGGACTATCGAGCAACGACAGCAAGCGCAGCAATGTATCGCGAAGCGGAGGCGTCATCGGATTGATCGCAACCCCCATGCCGTCTTGATCGCCTTCGCGTACTGACGGCATTGTCGCAGCCAACTCAGCCAACAGCGCCGGCTCCAGAACCAGGGAGACCGCGACATAGGGCCGACCCTTGCCGGCATCCAGGATTTCCCCAATCAGCGGCAGGTCAAGAGCGCTTACGAAATACTGAGCGCTATCGTAACTTAGAACGGTGTCGCCGATTGCGACACGCTTGGACCCCTGTAGAATGAAGCAGATCATTGAGCGATAAAGGCAAGGAGCCTTCCCGGTGGAGTCTTCTCCTACGAACATGTCGAGGCGAGGGATCTGTGTGTCCGTCAAGCCTGTCGAGGCATGACGCAAAACAATATCTAGATGCGGCGCGAGGTCGTCTGTCATTCCGGCATTGTGTCATGTTTCGTCCGGGAAAGCAAAGGCATTGAGACGATAAGGCAAGAAGTTGAGCCGATCGGGCGGGTTTACATACCGGTATTGGCCTATCTTGGATCCAGCAAAAGCGCTTTAGGGCGCAACGATCCGAGAAAGGCACTCCATGACCCACCCAATCGCACTCATCACCGGCGCAAGCCGCGGCCTTGGCCGTAACATGGCGCTTCATTTGGCCAAGCGAGGGGTCCACATCATCGGCACCTACCGCACCGGCGAAGCCGAGGCAAACGCCGTGCGTCAGGAAATCGAAGCTCTAGGTGGCAAGGTGTCGATGCTGGCACTCGATGTGACCGATATAGCGAGCTTCGCGGCGTTCGCCGGAGCCGTCGCCGAGACGCTCAATAAAGATTTTCACCAGGATCGTTTCGACTATCTCGTCAACAACGCTGGAAACGGCCTGTTCTCGAACTTTGTCGATGCGACTGAGGAGCAGTTTGCTTCCCTGGTTTCCACCCATCTCCAGGGACCGATTTTCTTGACCCAGAAGCTTCTGCCGCTGATCGCGGACGGCGGGCGCATCCTGAACGTCTCCTCCGGCTTCGTACGCTTCACCATGCCGGGATACAGCCTCTATGCAGCCATGAAGGCCGCAGTCGAGGTACTTTCCCGTTATCTGGCTGTGGAGTTGGGTGAACGCAGGATCCGCGTCAATGCCATCGCGCCGGGCGCCATCGCAACTGATTTCGGCGGCGGTGCCGTGCGCGATAATGAGGGAGTGAACGCGTATGTGGCGCAGGGCATTGCACTCGGCCGCGTCGGCCTGCCGGACGATGTGGGTAGCGCCGTCGCCGCCATCCTGTCCGACGACATGGCTTGGGCGAACGGCACGACCTTCGATATTTCGGGCGGGCAGTTGCTGTAATCCGTGACGATTACCTGTCCCGACCTCTTCGGCGACGATCTGCGTCAGCATGATGCGATGATCGCCGCCTGATCCCGCCTAATGTTAAGGACCAAAATCATGACAGAAGCATCCAAGAGCGCGCTGATCTTGATCGAATACGTCAACGACTGGCTCTCGCCGACCGGCGGAATATATCCATCGTTTCAGGATCGCGAGCAGGTCGACACCGCAATCACAAATTCAACGATCGCGCTCGCCGAAGCCCGCCGTCGCGGGATGCACGTGATCCACGCCGCGCTTAAGTTCGAGCCTGAGTTCAAGGTCCTGGGCGAGGGCAAGTACGGGCTGCGCAAGATGATGCGCGATTACGGGTCGTTCCTGGGCGAGCAGGCAGAGTTCTTTCCTGGCTTCGAGCCTGCAGAGGGCGAATTCGTCGTCCGCGAACGCGGCGGCGGGAGCAGCGTCTTCGTCGGCACCACTCTCGACAGCTATCTACGCAACAACCGCATCTTCGACATCTACCTTGCCGGCTTCTCCCTGCGCCAGTGCGTTGAATCCTCGATGCGCAACGCCCACGATCTCGGCTATCACACCAACGTCATCTACGACGCGTCGGCCGGCTACACCCGGAAGCAGCAGGAGGACTTCGTGGCTGAAATCGCGCCGTTCTACGCCAACGCCATGACCACGCAGGATTTCGTGGCGCAGGCGTGAACCCTAGCCGGGTCCAGCCATCACGGGCACCAGGCATTCGCGCAGCCGGAAGTGGAAGCGATACGATGATCGGAATGATAGTCGGACTTACCATTGCACCGGGCAGCGGCGATGCATTCGAACGCGCATTCGCGGTGCAGGCTGCGGCGGTCCGCGCCAACGAGCCCGGCAACCGGCAGTACGAACTGTTCCGCTCGCAGACGTTGCCCAACAACTACACGCTCGTCGAGATCTACGACGATGAGGCAGCGCTCGCCGCGCACCGGGCATCGCCGCAAATGGCGACGAGCCGCCCGCTGACAGCGCCGTTCCTCGTCGAGCCGCCCGCCATGCAGGTGTTCGACGTTGTATCCGCTGATGCAGGCGTATCTGCTTCCCAGCAGTTTCGCCCGGCGGATCCGCAAGGCCGCAACACAGGAGATCGTAACATGCCGACCCCAATGGAAACGGTCAGTGCTTTTTGCGCTGCATTCTCGGAAAATCACGCGGAAGATGCGATCCGGCGATGGTTTACCCCCACGACGATCTGGATCAATGAAGGATTGTCGATGACTACTGGCGTAGAAGAGGCGATAAAACGGCCCAGATCGCCGGACGTCGCAGCTGTCTATTTCGACATGCTTTCGATTGCTGCGGACGGAAATCGCGTTCTTACCGAAAGACTGGACCGCTTCGTGCGCTCTGACGGGAGCGAGGTCGCTGCACTGAAGGTGATGGGCATCTTCGAAATAGAAGGCGATTTTATTGTTGCGTGGCGCGACTATTTCGACGTCAATCTCGCCAAAAAAATGCCCAAAGATCAACAATAGCGGCTCGGGCCTATCCGACCATGCCGGTGGATCCGTCGCCGCTAATTCTGTCAAACGGTATGGGTGAGGCAAACGCTCCCCCATCGCCCTTCCTTGCCGCCTCACGAGAGATTATCATGCCAGACAGCCACCTCACGCTTATCAGCCATCCGCTTTGCCCTTTCGTTCAAAGAGCGGCGATCGTCCTCTTGGAAAAGGGCGTGTCGTTCGAGAGGATCGACGTTGATCTCACGGACAAACCGGACTGGTTCCTTGCGCTCTCTCCAACGGGCAAAGTACCCTTGCTGAAGGTGGAGCAGGAAAACACAGAGAACGCGACACTATTCGAAAGCATGGTGATCTGCGAATATCTTGAAGAGACGCAGAGCGGTCGCAAGCTCTACGCGGAAGATGCGCTGTCGCGCGCCCAGCAGCGGGCTTGGATCGAATACGGCACGGCAACGCTTACCGAAGCATGGCAATTCCTGAACGCGAAGGACCGCACGACTTCCGACGCAAGGCTTGCCGCCTTTCGGGAAAAGCTGGAGCGACTGGAGGAGGTCGTTGCTGCAGAACCCTTTTTCAGCGGTGACGCCTTTGGCATGGTCGATGCTGTTTACGCGCCTGTCTTTCGGTATTTCGACATCCTTGATCCGGAAATATCCCAGCCAATCTTCGAGGGCCTTCCCCGCGTCACGGCGTGGAAAAAGGCGCTGGCGGCACGAGAGAGCGTCATTGCCGCTGTAGGAGGCGACTATGCCGAGCGTTTCCACCAGCACCTACGTCAGCACAAGGCACTCCTTGTTGACTGATTGCCGGTTATAAGCCACCGCTGTCTCAGCTCTCGACGTTCCCCGTGGCCGAAGGACCGAATACATGACTGATGCTAATACCGCTGCCCACTCGATCCGCTCTTGGCTAGGCATCCCTTATGCCACCGCCGAACGTTTTCGCCGTCCGATCCTGCTGCCGTTCGATCCGGGCCGACCATACGACCAGAAGGGACCGGCCCCGCTGCAAGCCGGGGACACCAGCTGGCTCGAGGCCGACAATGGGTTCTCGGAGGATTGCCTGAACCTGAACGTCTGGGCACCTGAAAACGCCGGCAATCGGCCCCTTCCGGTGATTGTCTATATCTATGGCGGCGGGTTCGAGCTTGGTGCAAACACCCAGACAACGTCAAACGCCTCGGGTCTGGCCGCGACCGGCCGCGCCGTCGGGGTGTCCCTCAACTACCGGCTCGGGCCGTTCGGCTGGCTTTCACTTTCACACTATGGGGGCGTGTTCGCGGACGCCACCAATCTCGGCCTCCAGGACATCATCACCGCACTCCAGTGGGTAAAAGCGAACATTGCCCGTTTTGGAGGCGATCCGAACAACGTCACCGTTACCGGCCACAGCGCAGGTGCTTTCGCGACCCTCGCCCTCCTTGCCGCGCCATCGGCCGATGGCCTCTACCACCACCTCGCGGCTTTCTCCGGCATGGCTTCACGTTTGGTGCCTGCGTGGGGCGCGGAAGAACGCGCACTGGACGTGCTCACCGCGCTCGGAATTCAGGACGATCCCGAGAAGCTGCTGAACATTGACGCAAAGTTGCTCGCCGAGACAATGAGCAAGACGCAACCTGCAGACCCCGGTGCACGCCACGGCATCGACAACAATGTCATTGCCATTGTGGATGACCACGCCCAGCCGGGTGGTATCATTGCGCATCATCCCCTGCGGGTCCTCGAATCCGGACGGCATCGGGACATTGACATCCTGTTAAGCAGCACTACCCACGAAACCGACTGGTGGGTTCTTCACAAGACCAAGGACTTCGATCCCGGCAGCATCAGCGAACTCGTCAAGGAATTCGCCACGAGGAATCGAATTCCACACAGTCTCGCCCGTGCGGTCATTGGCGCGTACGATATCGACGGGCGCACTCCCGTTCAGGTCCGCGGGGCATTGCTCACCGATTTCTCCTTTACTCTGCCACACGTCCGTGCTGCGCTGGCGCACGCCGCAGCGGGCGGAAATGCGCACCTGCTGTCGGTCGGCCCCGTCGAGGGCGCGCACGCGGTGCATGGCACCGAGATGTACGGCATTGTCGGCCAGGAACGCCCAGGTGCCAGCGGAGAGCAGATTGTCCGCGACACCTTCGTCCGTGACACCCTCCTGGATTTTGCAGAAGGAAACAGAAACCGCCTTTGGACTGCCGTTAGCACCGAACCCACCACCAAAGGGATCGGAAACATGCCATATGACGCGACCCTCCATGCGGCCGAAGTCTTTAAAACTTTTCAAGGCATCGAGAGGCCCTGAGCTGCCCTCCGGACAAAGTGACGGACAACCCGCTCTGGCAGAGCCACACGCGGAAACGAGAGATCACGACGAACCCGTCATGCCACCCCGGATGGGTATTTGCCGCAAGGGTCGACTTATTTCGTCAGGTCGTAGCTTTCGTCGAGAAGCGCGAAGACATCTTCCCTCGATACTGATCCATCGAGGACAACGGTAAGCCAGTGCTCCTTGTTCATATGATAGGCCGGCCTGAAGCCAGGCTTTGTCTTGAGGTCGTCAATTTTTCCCGGATGGCATTTGATGTCGATCACATCGACATCTCCTTCGCCTTTGAGAGCTAGCTTTTCCTGAGGTACATTCATGATCAGCCCAAACCATCTGTTGTCGTCGGTATGGCGAAGGATCGCGTACCGCGGAAACTTCTCGAACGGATAATCGGGTTTGGCGTCGAACTTCCTTTTGGCGTAGTCGAAGATTTCAGAACGTCCAATCATGAGAGATCTCCTGTGTTGTCCTGTGTGCCCGGTCCTTGTACATATACATAGAGTTGGCAAAGCCTTTCGTTCCAGGTTTTCACCCTTACCAAAGCCGACGGCTCGCAATGCCTGCAACATCGGGCTGCCGCCGAGATAAACCTAGCGTTTGACGTTAGTGGTCGCCGCTTTCGGCAACGTCTGGCCTCACACTAAGCGATTTCGGTCGATTGGTTCCCCCCAAGCCCGCCTTCGCTCTCTCGGTATCTTGACCCGGCGGTGCTCCGAAGAGACGCTTGTATTCACGGCTGAACTGCGAGGCGCTTTCATAGCCGACAGCGAACCCCACCTCGGCTGCGCTCACGTGGTCCGCGATCATGCGGCGACGGGCCTCGTGGAGCCGGATGTACTTTTGATACTGGAGTGGGCTAACGGCAGCGACGGATCTAAAGCGGTCGTAAAAAACGGACACACTCATGCCCGCAAGGTTTGCGACCGCCTTGAAATCGAGACGCTCGGTATAATGATCCCGGATCCAGGCCATGGCTTTTCGGATGTGCGCCAAGCGCGAACTGCTTCCGGCGATCTGACGGAGGAGGGTGCCGTGCGGCCCCATCAGCAGCCGGAACATGAGTTCATGCTCCAGGGACTGCGCCATGACCGGTATTTCAGCCGGGCGGTCGAGCAACTCCAACAATCTTCGCCAAGCCCCCACAAGCGACGCACTCGCGGCACTCACCCCGTATCCTGACGCGATCGGCAAATCAGGTATCGAGGCCATTTCGAGTATAAGATCCGATAGCACTACAGGATCGAGAAAGAGGCCGACCGCAACGAACGGCTTGTCCTTCGACGCCTCACAGACTTGGCCTAACGCGGCGATCTCAGCCGCCATGATCATGCTCTGGCCGGGGCCATACTCGAACATCTGGTCGCCGATGAACATGCGTTGGGTCCCTTGGATTACCAGAGACGCTGCAGGGTCGTAGACCAGGGGATCGACTTCGGTCGTATGGTCGAGGGTGTAAGCAACCAGCCTTGGCAGCTGTTGGTTTGGCCGTCCGGCATGCCGCACCGCCATTTCGCGGATTTCGTCGAGTTCGCTCATCAAGGCACGTTAGCTTGATTGCCCAGAATTATCAAACATTCCGGAAAATCAGGCAATGATGGCGGATAATCCGACATCGTGGCGTCGCGGTTCGTCCACTATTTTTAGGCTCAACAACGAGACCATTAAGGCCTCGAGATCAATTAAAGGAGCTACTATGCCCACCCCAATCAAAACTGTTTCGGCCTTTTGCGCTGCGTTTGTTGAAGACGGCGGAAGGCCAGCTGTCCATCGCTGGTTTACTCCCACCACGAGTTGGGTCAACGAAGGTGTTTCCGTGACAACGGGCATCGATGAGGCCATCGCCATGATCAACGAACTGGAGAAGTCGATGGGCATCGCGACGGTCCATATCGATATGCTCGCGATTGCCGCAGACGAAAACCGCGTTCTCACTGAAAGGCTCGACCGGTTCGAGCGTGCCGATGGCAGCGAAATCGGACGGTTCAAGGTCATGGGCATCTTCGAGCTCGAAGGCGACAAGATCGTCGCGTGGCGGGACTATTTCGACGTTAAAGCCATCGAAACGTTCGCCGCGCCTTGAGGAGCCCGCTCGCGGACGATGAAAAGGGGCGGAGGTTATTGTCTCCGCACCGAGCGCGCAATTCAACTCTAGATAATGAGCAAAAGACTACAGCTACTTTTCGATAGGCCGATCCCTCCGCTTAGGTCACTCTTATGAATTTAGACGTGGAGAGTGTTCAAATGTTATCTGCGCTTATAACCAGGCTGCTGGGATGGTTTAGGTCGTTGCTAGGTATCAGTCGCCCGATATATCATTCAAGTAAAGGACAACAGAATGCCAAAGCCCATCGAAATCGTCAAAGCCTTCTCCGCTGCTATCCCTGAGGAGGATGGCAAGGTCGCCATCCGGCGATATTTCACGTCCCAGACGGTTTGGGTCAATGAAGGTGTTTCGAGAACGACCGGCATTGACGAAGCCATCGCGTTTCTTCAGCGGCCAAACAGATCGAGGAGCGTCGCGGCAGTCCATTTTGACATGCTCGCGATCGCCGCAGACGGGAATCGCGTGCTCACCGAGCGACTGGACCGCTTTGTACGCGCCGACGGCAGTGAGATCGCCGCAATCAAGGTGATGGGCATATTCGAGGTGGAGGGCGACCATATCGTGGCTTGGCGCGATTACTTCGACATCAACGCTGGTAAAAAATTGTCAGATGATAAGAGCTAGCTCACTGGAGCCTTGGTCGACTCTATACAGATGTCCCGTCGCAAGCCTGCAAAACGATAGTCCAAGCTTCATCGCTCAGATCGGTTCAGAAGTGCGCCCAAGCGTGCGATGAAACAAGCAGCGGCAGGGCGCACAGGGTGGCCCGCTTTATATACTGAGTGGAACGGATAGGGGCGTTCCTCCCATTCGGCAAGACGCAGCCTTTTGAGATTGCCAGCGGCAATATCTTCGCTAATCAACGGTTCTGGCAAGTTACCCCATCCCAACCCTGCAAGGATTAGGTAGTGCTTCGCTCTGAGGTCAGAAACTCGAATAGTTTCGGTTGCAAGTACTGAGAAATCCCGCCCCGCGGACAATTTCGAATTATCCGATAGCACGACTTGCGTATGGCGCTGCGCCTCGGAGGAGCGTATCGCGTCCTCTTTATACGACAAGGGGTGATCAGGTGAGGCGACAGGCAGCAGCCTGGTTTTGCCGATATACGTATGATCGAGGCCATCTATCCGGTAAAAAAGGGGGCCACTAATACCGATATCGGTCTCTCCACTAAGAACGCTTAATGGTACGCCCCCAAGCAATTCGATGCGAAGCGAAATAAGCAAGCTCGGAAATTCTTCCCGCAACTCCTTTAATACAGCAACAACCCAGGATGCCGGAAGCAAGGCGTCAACTACTAAGCGCAGTTCAGGCTCCACTCCAGAAAGAAGCCCGTCCACCCTGGCGGCCAGACCATCCATCTCCTGTACTATACGCCTTGCATCGACCAGAACCGCTCTTCCAACCTCCGTAAGGACAGGACGCCGCTTGCTTCTATCAAACAATTCGACCCCACCAAGCTGCGCTTCCATGGCTGCTATCGAATAGCTAATGACCGATTGTTGCCTATTAAGATGGCGGGCTGCAGCCGCGAAGCCTTTCTCGTCCACGACGGTGAGAAAAACACTCATTTGGTCGAGTGTGGGTAGCTTGCGTCTTCTATCGATAAAACTGTTCATTAGGATAGACATTATAGGAATTTATCGATCAGTCAATTTGATGGATTTAGACGGCGAACCTGACGAAACCACTGCCGCCTTGCCGATCGTTGTCGTGAAGTGCAACGGCCAGACAATTAGATTGAGGGCCCCATGAAGATAACTACAGTCTCCACCGCGTTGCTGGCGGGATTTCTTTTCAGCTCGGCAGCACTTGCTGCGAGCGACGACGGTGTCGCAATGGACGCATCCAAGTATTCGGATCGGATTGTCAAAAAGGACTTCACCGCGGCCGCCTGCCCGGACAACCCGAGAGCTCTCGAACACATCAAGGGAAATCTCTATCGTCACACGACGGGTCCCGGACTGGCCGTCCACAGCGGTTTGGTACTTATCACCACCGAAGGCGCTTTAGTCATCGACCCCGCGATGACATGCACGTCAGAATGGCTAAAGAATGAGATTCAGAGTAAATTCCACGTGCCGGTAAAATATGTCGTGTACACCCACGCACATGCCGACCATATCAGCGGCGGACAGATTTTCCAGCAGGCGGGCGCAATTGTGGTAGCGAATGCCAGGGCTGTCGAGCCGATCGTGGGAGAGGGGATACCGACAGCGCTCCCCGACAAAGTGTTCGATGAAGATATGACGATCACTCTCGGAGGCGAGAAAGTTAATCTTCATCGTGTCGCAGGCAGCCATTCCGACAGCATGGTAATGGTGTCGTTTCCGAAGGATCGGGCTTTGCAGTGCACCGACGTGTGCGAGAGCAAGTCGATGCCATATAACGACTTTCTTGACTTTTATTATGAGGGCTGGGTCGAGACGCTTGATTGGGTGATCAAACAGGATGTCGATTTCATTGATGTTGGCCATTACACACCTGCTGCTAAGGCAGATATCGTTGCAGAGCGCTCGTACATGGTTGATCTGCATCAGCAGGTGCTTGATCTTGTGCGTCAGGGACAGTCCTGGGACGAACTGTATCGCAACATAAAGTTCAGTCCTGAAGTCCAGTCATGGACCGCATTCAGCACAATGAAGACCTTAAACGTCCTCGGCATGTATCGCTGGGTCAGCAATCATCGTCGCGGCAATTGGTAATGAAGCCGGTAAACGCATAGCCGGGCTTCGATCACGAGAAAATTGGCCTGTATAATTCATCAGAAAGATAAGGGGTTCGCAAAATGGATAAATCTCGTCGATTTCTGCTTCAAGGCGCTGGAGTGGGACTTGTGGCAGCAGCGATGGAGCCGGCTGCGGTACACGCAGCCAATGGCGCGAAACCAATGCACCAAGCTTCACAAAAGCAGTTGCCGAAAAATAAGCCGCTATTAATTGTGAACTTCGACCTTCTGGAACAGGAAGCAAAGAAGGTCATGTCAGAAGCTGCCTATGCCTATATCGGGCACGCAGCAGGCGACGAGTGGACCTACCGCGAGAACCGCCGAGCTTGCAACGACTTCTCAATCCGAACACATCGTCTGGCGGGAGTGTTGGCCAAAAGCATCAACCTCGAAACCGACCTGCTGGGCCATAGGCTGCCCTTTTCGATTATGGTTGCTCCTATGGGTGCCCAGATCTTTGCCAGTCCCATCCCCGAACTCGCCGCAGCTGGTGGAGCAGGTATGGCGGAGCTCTGTATCAATCGTCCGGGGCATCAAACAGGCCGTTGGAAGAGATTGCGGAGGCAACAACAGGGCCTAAATGGTTCCAGCTTTACTACAATGCCGATGAAAAAGTTACGCAGAGCCTTCTGGACAGAGCCCGTAACGCTGGCTACAGCGCTGTCATTCTCACGGCGGACGCCTTGGGTCCAGGCGCCAGCGACGAGTTCATTCGACTTGGCCGACCGTTTCCCAGCGAGTTCACCTTGGCAATCACGACCCGCGTTACGGTGGCACCGGTGACTTCCGCAATAAGAAAATTGATCTGACTTTCGATGATATTGGTCGTGTCAAATCGATGTCTCGCCTCCCCGTCGTTGTGAAAGGTATCATGCGGGGTCCCGACGCAGACGCAGCGATCAAAGCCGGGGCAAGCGCTGTTCAAGTTTCGAATCATGGCGGTAGACAGTTGGATGGATTACCTGCCTCGATTTCCGTCCTGAGCGAGGTGGTGGAAGCTGTAGGAGGTCGCGTTCCCGTCATCTTCGATAGCGGCATCCGTCGCGGCATCGATGTCGTCCGCGCTCTGTCGCTAGGTGCGACGGCCGTCGCAGTAGGTCGTCCGGTTCTGTTTGGCTCCGTCATGGGTGGCGCCCAAGGAGCGCAAAGCGTCATCGAGCATCTGCGCGACGAGGAAGTGGTTGGAACGTTGGAGCGCCTCCTCGAAGAGCTCGGAAACGTGCTTTTGATCTGGCAGCGAGCACCTCAACTGAACTGATGGGGTGGATGCCCCCTTCCGGCCGGCATCGGCGTATGATGCCTGCCTAGCGCCATTGTGGCGCTCACGGAGGGAAAGCAGATGACACAGGTGAATATCCTTGCGATCGACCTCGCGAAGCGGAGCTTCCAAGTCTGTGGAACGGATCGCTGTTGATTTTCACTGAGAAGTGACCCGGCGGGGGTGCGGATAAAAACTTGGACTGATTTATAAGATCAGGCCGAGACTTTTACGATATTCGACCGGGCTGAGTGAGCCCAGCGATATCTTGATGCGCTTCTCATTGTACCAGCAGATATAGGCATCCACCTCGCCGACGAACTGTTCGATGGTCATGGCCTTCCACTCCCGAGGATAGAAGAGTTCGTTTTTCAACCGGCCGAAGAAGCCTTCGCACGCGGCGTTGTCTTGAGAGCAACCCTTTCGGGACATCGAGCGAACCAGTTTCGCTTCGCTGATCCGGGTCAGCCAGCCTGGCCAGCGGTAATGAGCTCCGCGATCGGAATGAACGATTGGCCGTTCTTCAACTTCGGTCACGGTCACAATGGCTGCATCCAGCATGGTGTTGACCAGCCCTGCATCGGGTTGCGTTCCAATCGACCAACTGATGACCATGCCGTCGAAGCAGTCGATGATAGGCGAAAGGTAGACCTTCCCAGCTGGGATCTGGAACTCGGTGATGTCTGTCAGCCACTTCACGTTCGGCGCATTCGCATGGAAATCGCGATTGATTATGTTCTCGGGCGCCGGACTGATTTCTCCCATGTAGGATCCGAAACGCTTTCGACGTGGTCTTGCGACCACCAGCTGCTCCTGCTTCATCAAGCGCTGGACCACCTTTTCCGAGATTGTCACGCTCTGCCTGCCCAACGACGCCTGTAGTCTGCGATAGCCGTAACAACGATGGTTCGTTTCAAAGATTTCCGTCATGCTGCGGCGGATGGCGACATATTTGTCTGCCAGGCCCGCACGGATCCTGTGATAGAAGTAGGAGCTGCGCGCCAAGCCCAATTGGGCAAGCAGTTCCGGCACTCGATAGATAGTCCTAAGGGCGTCAACCAGCTGTGTCTTCTCCCGATTACTCAGGATCTGCAGATCGACGCCCAGGCCTTTTTTTAGCAGTTCATTGGCCTTCTTTAGGAGGTCATGCTCGAGTTGCAATTGGCGGACATCGCGCTGGAGGGCTTCGAGCTGTCGCTCGAGTTCTTCACGTTCTGGCGCTTTAGCGTTGGTTTTGCGGCGTTTCATGGATGAAGAAGCCTCATGACCGAGAAGCTGGTCTCTCCAGCTATACAATGTCGGCCTTGAGACGCCCAGCCGGTCAGCCACCTGTTGAGCGCTTTGATCTCCACTACAGAGACCTATGACCCCTACTTGCCGGATCTCATCGGAATAGCCACGGCGCCAAGATCGACCAACCATGGATGAGCGCGCCTCCGGAAAGGCCTCCCGGACCCATCCGGTTAAAGTTCCGCGACCAGGGTAGCCAAGCGCCCTCATCGTTGAAGAGATGCAACGATCGTGAGTGCGGTAATGCTCAAGGGCAGCCTGCTTTTGGGCCTCGGAAAATTTTGGTGCTCGAGCTACCGCCTGAACACGCAAGTCGCGATTCTCGACGTGCTCGCGGTACCAACCCCTCAAAGCATTCTTTGTGGGATAACCCAACTGCCGAATGGTTGCCTTGAGCCGCTTGCCAAGCCGGATGTAGAGCTCAACGGCTCGAAGTCTGTCTGCGTAGGAATACATGAACTACCTCCTGCTGGTGGTCCAAGTTTTCGTCCGCACCCCCTATCCTGCGCTACCGGGTCACTTCTCAGTGGCAATCAACAACCAGCGGTCGCGAGCGTTCCCCGCTTTGAGTGTCTGGATCGTTCCGAGCTTATTAAAATTCGCCGTCATTGCGACTAGCCGCTGGTGGACAACTTTGTCGAGGATGAGTTGATCGTGCTCTTGGCTACGTTCGCGCTCATCGCGAGCATTGGCCAGCATAAGAACTTTGGTTCAATTTCCTCGATCTATCGGCGACGAAGGGATTGTTGTGATTGATGAGCATGAAACGGCGTTGGGCAAGATCGCTTCCGTTTTGGCACGCTTGACGATGTTGCGTCTCATATACCTTGTAGTACATCAGATATCGTGTTTGGTATGTGATGGTAATTTGATGATGAATAGCGAATGACGAAAGCGTGCTCCTGTTGACAGCATACGTTTGTGAATTTATAGATACGCATTAGTTTGTATTATAGACTACAGAGTCTATCTTCCGTACGGTCGGACTAGTTGGCGCGCCCTTTTGAGCCTCAGGCAGACGGTAAATTTAACAGCAGGGTTATGCAGGGTTATCATGTACGTTTGGGACTTAAATGTAATCTGGGACTATAAAGGGCTGCTTCTAAGCGGTCTGCTATATACCGTCGTGTTTGCGCTGCTGACGATCATAGGTGGCATGATATTCGGACTGAGCGCGGCGTTTGCGCGGCTGTCAGGCAGCTTGTTTCTGATCGCACCATTCGCAGCCATCACCGAACTCTTCAGATGTACGCCCCTGCTCGTAAGCCTAATCTGGTTCTACTATGCGCTGCCTGCTCTTCTTGGCGTCGAGATTAGTGCGAGTGTTGCCGCTTTCTGGGCGTTGTCTTTGTATGGTGGTGCATTCTACGGCGAGATCATCCGGGGCGGCATCAAGTCAGTCGACGAAGGCCAGACCGAAGCCGCAAAGGCCTTGGGGATGAGACGAGGCGCTGTCATGCGCCGTATCGTGTTGCCCCAAGCACTCAAGAAGATGGTTCCTCCCTTGGTAAACCAGTCCATTATGCAGTTGAAGAATACCTCGCTTATATCTGTCCTCGCGCTGCCAGACCTCATCTATCAGTCGCAGTTGATCACACATGAAACTTACCGACCGCTTGAGTTGTACTCAGCTGTCGCGGTGCTCTATTTCCTCATTCTGTTTCCCGCGACTCTTCTGGCTCGACGCCTGGAGATCAAGAAAAGTATGGGAGCGTGACCATGCTAGTGTCTTCCAATGAAACCGTCGTTCGCGTGTCGAAGCTCAACAAGTATTACGCCGACCATCGAGTGCTGCAAGACATCGATTTCAGCGTCAAAAAGGGCGAGGTTGTTGCACTGATCGGGCCATCTGGATCCGGTAAATCAACGCTTTGCCGATGTCTTAACCTCTTGGTGGCCCCAACAACCGGCAGTATCGAAGTTTGCGGCAAATTATTTGAGTTCCAAAAATCGAGCCGCGCCCCAAAAGATAATAGCTTATCGGCGTTCCGCGAACAGATCGGCATGGTGTTTCAGAGCTTCAATCTCTTCCCCCACATGACGGTAATCGAAAATGTCATCGAAGGCTTGGTGACAGTGAAGAAGCGCAAGAAGGCTGATGCGAAGCAGGAAGGTCTCGCATTGCTGCAGAAAGTCGGCCTGAGCCCAAAAGCGAATGATTACCCGGCGCAGTTGTCAGGCGGACAAAAGCAGCGCGTCGCTATCGCTCGCGCTTTGGCAATGAAGCCAGAGGTCATGTTGTTCGATGAGGCTACATCGGCGCTCGACCCTGAATTGGTGGCCGAGGTGCTTAGCGTGATGAAGGATCTCGCCAAAGAGGGAATGACCATGGTCGTCGTCACGCACGAAATGTCATTCGCGCATGACGTTGCGGATCGAGTGCTGTTTATGAAGGAAGGCTTGATCGTCGAAGACGCTAGATCGAACGACTTCTTCGCAGCACCAACAACCGACGCGGCTAAAACGTTCTTATCTCACTATGTAAGGCCGTAGCCGCTGGAAGTGAGTACCACGAACCCTGAAAGTTCGCTGGCGTTGTTTGAACAAACAAAATAAGGGGAAGTTCATTGGAAAAGATTGATAATACTCGGAGCCGTAGAGGATTCGGTAAACTGGTTCTCGGTGCAACGGCGACTGCTGCTTACATCGGAGTTCAAACAAAGCTTGCCAGCGCGCAGCCTTCTGACTCTAGAATTGACAAGATCAAAGATCGCGGCGTCCTTCGGGTCGCAGCACCTGTTGGCGAGCCCCCGTACTTCGTCAAGGACCTGAAGAGCGGCGAGATCATCGGCGCGGCTGTCGAGATGGCCAAAGACATCGCGAATATTCTCAAGGTCAAGGTTCAGTTCGTCGACTCGACATGGGGCGACCAGATCCTTCAGCTTCAGACCGACAAGGTCGACATTGGTATGGCTTCGACGCACACCGGTGCTCGCGCCTTGGCTGTCGGATTCACGATCCCTTACTTCAATCAAGGTTATGGGGTTGTCGCAAAGCCTAATGTTGAAGCGAATAGCTGGGCCGACATAAATAAGCCGGAAATCCGTATAGTGACCGACATCGGCTCCACGCAGGAATTTGCGGCGCGTCAGAATGCTCCGAAGGCAACAATTACTTCATTCCCAACTCGCGATGAGGTGATACTCGCCATGCAGTCGGGCAGGGCAGATTGTGCAGCATTTGCTGCCATACCCGGACTTGCAGCCTTGAAAAAAACGCCGCAGCTTGGTCGCTTCCTGATGCTGCGCGATCCAATGGTTGCGATGCCGACGGGCATTGTTATCCCAAAAGAGACCAATAGAGACTGGCGTGATTTCCTGGACGCCTGGATTGAGTACAACAAGGGCGCTGGGCAGATTGGCGCGTGGATGCGTGGTGGGCTTGCGCTGGCAGGCGTCAAAGCAGAGGACATTCCGCCAGAGGTAATTTTCTGATCCACAGGGGCGGGGTTATGCTCGCCCTTTTTTTATTCGGAGCTTGCAACCTAAAAACAAAGCCCTATCGAAAAATTGTTACTTGTTCTTATATCGCTGTTATCCACCCGACGCTGGTTATGCCGATTCAGTATTTGGGCAGGAAGTTGGCCAAGCGCGTAGAACAGGGCGTAGATACCAACGATCAGACCCGCCTGTGTTCGAGAGGCTGAATTCTTCCTGGATACGGTGAATGCAATGTCGATATCGGCCCCGTCTGCCGCCGCTAACGCATACCGATAACCAGCCAGCGAAAGCGTGAGCTTCGGTCGCCGGATCGGTGAGCGCCGCTGATAGCCGGGCGGCGTGGAATACGGCAGATCATGTTTTCGCAGCAAGCCCCCAACCCGGTCAGTCATCGAGTGTCTGCAGACAGTGCTCCTGTTTGTCGAAAAAACGATCGATCTCAAAGGAGAGCACGGGAAGAAACAACTCCGCCCGACCATCTGGAAAATAGTAGAAAAGTCGGCTGCTGCTAATTTTGGCAACAGCTTTCACGTCCTGCAGTGTCGTATGTGCAAGACCTCTGACCTACACGACAGTAGCGGCCGAGCAGAGCATCCTCCCAGTGCAAGTCAGGTGGATTTTGGATCGGTCTTTGCCAAGATGCAGGCATTGAACGCAAGCGGCGCTGGCCGTTAGAGGTGAAGCTGACCATCCTGGCGCAAGCAGCTCAGCCTGGCGCGCGTGACCTTTCGGACACTCTGCCACTGCGGCAAATGGATGCCGGCAAAGAACATCAGCGGTTTGGTTGCGTCGCGGGCGCACCACGTATTGGGCACGTTTCCGCCATCCTCCTGGCTGGCCGGATCCGGTTCCGCGAAACTTGTAACCGGGACGAGGCATCCGTTTTCGACACCGAACCATCGTCTCCAGTGCGGGAAACTGAGCTTGCGCACATTGGTTGTGCCACGATCGGCCTCCATGCGGATCATCTCGTCGAGATCGAAAGGCTTGCCCTTGGCTTTGGCGGCCTTCTCAAGTGCGAAGCGCGGGGAGGGCAGTCAGTTGCCCGAAAGCCTGAATCCACTGCCGGATGAATGGCTATGCTCATTGATGCTCTCCTTCCCTCCCTGGCCGTTTGCGATATGCCCGGCCGAGCTCTGCAATCAGTCTGCTAATCGTTGCGCGTGCCAGCGCAGATGGTCCTGCATAAAGGTCGAAGTGAAAAAGTAGGAGTGGCCGTAGCCTTCCTGCATGCGAAGCTGCAGGGGAAGCCGCCGATATTCGCCCTTGTCCATGACATTGGCATGCGTGCAGGTCAGGCCGGACAGGTACCACAGCACCGGGCAATTGCCCCCGGCGGCGTGCGGCGGCAGGTATACCGCGAAGGTCATGTCGCAGCCGCAAGAATCCGAGCGATGGACATAAACCCCTTGAGTACCGCCGTAAGACTTGTCGATGGAGATGGTTTTCATGGCTTAGTAGACCACCACGCCGCGGATCGATTCACCCGAATGCATCAGCTCGAAGCCCTTGTTGATGTCTTCGAGTGGCATGGTGTGGGTGATGAGCGGATCGATGATGATCTTGCCGTCCATGTACCAGTCGACGATCTTGGGAACATCGGTACGACCGCGGGCGCCACCGAATGCAGTGCCCATCCAGTTGCGGCCGGTGACCAACTGGAACGGACGCGTGGAGATTTCCTGACCGGCACCGGCCACGCCGATGATGATCGACTTGCCCCAGCCGCGGTGCGAGGCTTCCAGTGCCTGACGCATGACCTTGGTGTTGCCGGTGCAATCGAATGTGTAATCCGCACCGCCGATGGTGTCGCCATTGCGCTTCGTCATGTTGACGAGGTAGGGCACGATGTCGTCGCCGACTTCCTTCGGGTTGACGAAATGCGTCATGCCGAAGCGTTCGCCCCAAGCCTTGCGCTCATTGTTGATATCGACGCCGATGATCATGTCCGCACCGGCAAGGCGAAGACCCTGCAACACGTTGAGACCGATGCCACCGAGACCGAAGACGATGGCGGTGGAGCCGATCTCGACCTTGGCAGTGTTGATGACGGCGCCAATGCCAGTCGTCACGCCGCAGCCGATGTAGCATATCTTGTCGAATGGCGCGTCGGGATTGACTTTGGCCAGCGCAATTTCAGGCAGAACCGTGTAGTTCGCAAAGGTCGAGCAGCCCATATAGTGGTGAATCTTGTCCTTGCCGATGGAAAAGCGTGATGTGCCGTCCGGCATCAGGCCCTGGCCCTGCGTGGCGCGGATGGAGGTGCAGAGATTGGTCTTGCGCGACAGGCAGGAATAACACTCGCGGCATTCGGGCGTGTAGAGCGGGATGACGTGGTCGCCCTTCTTCACAGATGTGGCGCCCGGTCCAACGTCCACAACGATACCAGCACCTTCATGGCCGAGAATGGCGGGGAACAGACCTTCCGGGTCGGCACCTGAGAGCGTGAAGTCGTCGGTGTGGCAAATGCCGGTTGCCTTGACCTCGATCAGCACTTCGCCGGCCTTGGGGCCTTCGAGCTGCACGGTCATCACTTCGAGTGGTTTTCCTGCCTGAACGGCAACAGCGGCGCGAACGTCCATCGTTGAGTTCCTTTCCGGATTTTCAGTTGAGATATGTGCCCAAGCCGAACGATCAGTTTGCTCGATCGTCCCGCTTGGGTCACTTGAGAGCCAAGCCCTTATCGACCGCGGACATCATCGCGCGGGCTTCAATTCTGTCGTGAGAGGTACGTGGTAGAGGAACGAGGCGCTGGCGTTTCCGCAAAGCGCCCCGGTTTTGCTATTCCTCAAACCACCAACGATTGATGCAGCGGAACCCGTCGAGATCGCCGTCCGACGACAGGGCCTCTTGATGCTTAACCCTGGATTTGGAAGCCCAGACGTAATTCGCGAACATTGGGATGACGGAGCCGCTCTCATCGTGAACGAGTTGCTGCATCTCGTGATACATGCCGGCCCGCTCCTTTTCGTCAACGGTTCCGCGAGCCTTAATCAGGAGTTCGTTAAAGCGATCGTTTTCGAACCGGGTTTCGTTCCACGTAGCGCCTTTCGAGTAGGCGAGCGTGAACTGCGCATCGGCCGACGCCTGTTGTGTCCAGTAATCGGCAGTGAACGGCTTTTTCATCCAGACGTTTTCGAAATAACCATCGTCGGGTTCGCGCGTCACATTGATCGTGACGCCGGCTTTCGACGCAGAGGCAGCAAAAAGCGCGGCGGCGGCGTTCGCACCCTGGAATGCGGCTTCCGAAACGCTGAGCGGGATCTCCAGAGACGTCAGTCCTGCCTGCTTGAGATAGTACCTCGCTTTGTCCGGATCATATTCACGCTGTGGAAGACTGCTGTCCCAATATGGGTGATTGGAGGCAATGGGGTGGTCGTTCCCGAGGGTACCGTGGCCAGACAGAATCTTCTCGAGCATTTCTTTTCGGTCGATGGAGTACTTTACTGCCTGGCGAACGTTCTTGTCCTTGAAAGGATCGGTATTCGCCATCATGCCGAAGATGTAGTAGCGTCCACTTGGAACGTCGTCGATCGTGATGCCCTTGACGCGCCTGAGCATGTCGAGCGTTCTTAGGTCGATGGCATTGGCCACGTCCACTTGTCCGACCCGCAGGGCGTTCATGCGCGCAGCGGCATCTGTGATGATGATCACCTCTGCGGTATCAAAGAAGCCGACGTTTTCCTTGTCCCAGTAATTTGGGTTTCGCTTGAAGCGGATCCTTTGTCCCGGCTCAAAGCTTTCAATGCTATAAGGACCAGTGCCGTCCGTGGTAGTGACGTCGGCTTTGCCATCCTTCGATGGCACAATCACAAAACGCAGATCCCTTAGAATGCTTGGAAAATCGACGTTAGCGTCCTTAAGCTTGAAGATGATTTTGTTCGGAGCTTCGGCGAGGATATCGTCGACCGCCGCCAGCGCCGACTTGGCGGGAGAAGTGGTGTCCGGACCGCGATGTCTGTTGAACGAAGCGACGATATCATTCAACTCGAGCGACTTTCCACTATGGAAAGTCACGCCCTGCCGGATGGTGAAAGTCCAGGTCTTGAGATCGTCGGAGTGTTCCCATTTTTCAGCGAGATCGGGAACAATCTCTCCGTTCGCGGCGCGTTTCGTCAAGTTGCTGCGGGCGGTAGCCATCGTCAGATAGGCGGAATCGTAGAGAACATTCGCGGGATCCAGGGTATCCTGCGAGGAGCCCCCAGATAGGCCGATCTTGATATGGCCGCCGCGCTTCGGCGCGGCGAACGCCGCCTTCGGCGCGGCTGACAACAGCAAACCAGCCGCTGCGGTTTTCATGAGTGTTCTTCGTTTGATTTCGAGCATTTGTGTTCCCCTTTTGCGATATCGCTTCATTTTAATTTGAGCGTTGAACCTAGCCGCATAGATACAGAGCCCCTCCCGCAACCTGCGGGAACCAGGCAAGGGCTGTGTCAGTTGAGGACGTGAGAACCGGCGGAATGGCCAGGAATGATACCGCGGGCGAACGTGGCGAGACTCGCGGAGCGTCGTCCCCTCAGTGAAGTTGAACTCGTCCGGCATGCCTCTCTCCCAGAAATGGATGAAAAGTGAACTCATCCCATTAAAAAAAGACGCATAAGTATGTAATTCAATCCAGCAAGTCGGGTATGAAGTCAAGCTCGTTCGTGGAAGCGGCTTCAAAATGTTTGCAGCCACCCGCAGCTCTGACCAATCGAGGCAGCGATTACTAAAAGCGAGGAGCGGGATAATCGTCAGCCAGTGCGCAAACCGCTTTATTGTCCCGGCTTCGATCAGCGCCATCAATGTCCGCCGGCGACGAGCAAACAATTTCCCTCAAGGGTTGTCCGTAATCCGCGCTGACCTCCATGAGTGTGATGTTGGACATTTGAAGATTTTCCTTGTACCGCCGGGTTATTTTTTATACGTATGGGTACATTGAAGGCCACCGCAGACATTATAAAGGAACGCGTGCCTGCGGAACGGGCCCTACGCTCTGAAGTAAGAACAGTCTTTCGATTAAGTTCAGGAGCGAGGACACCCAAGGGAGAGTTAAGGCATGGAACATCACACCGTGGGTCTCGGCGGGGAGAATCTTGCCTCGGTAGCAATAGACCGGCCAAGCGGACGGTCAAATGGCGTGTATGGACGTCTTGCACGGCTGATTGGACAACGCGCACTGCTCGCGATCACATCGCTTTTCGTCGTCTCAGTCATCATCTTTGGATCGGTTACGCTTCTTCCCGGCAACTACGCAACGGCCGTCCTAGGTCAGTCGGCGACGCCGGAGACTGTCGCTGCTTTCGAGCGGGAACTTGGGCTCGACCGCCCTCCGGTGGAGCGCTACATTACCTGGATTAGCGGCGCGGTGCGCGGCGACTTTGGAGCATCGTTCACAAGTCGCGGCGACAACAAACGCTATGTAACGGCGATTGTCGCTCCCCGGCTTTACAACACCCTTTTCCTTGCTAGTTTCGTAGCCCTCATAGCGGTTCCGTTATCGATATGTCTCGGAATAGTTTGCGCTTTTTATAGAAACGGTTGGGTAGACCGGGGACTGAACAGCGCGACGCTAACAGCTATCTCGGTCCCTGAATTCTTCGTCGCATACATCCTGACCTACTTCGTCATCATGCGAGACAATTTTGCGATGACAGGATTGGCGCAGGTGCTGCCAGAGTGGCTTTCGCAGGGCATCGCCGTCGTATTCAGCTATATCCCAGCATTCCCGATACTGGCCGACGTTTCCCCAGACATGGGGATCGGCGATCGAATTTGGATGTGCATGCTTCCGGCGATGACACTGGCCTTGGTGACGATTGCATATATGATGAGAATGACGCGGGCGGCCATCATCAATCTCCTCGCCACCCCGTACGTGGAGATGGCCTACCTAAAAGGAGTGAGCCCGTTCTCGGTCATTGTACGGCACGCGCTACCGAACGCTTGGGGCCCTATCGCCTACGTGGTTACGGTCAACCTGGCATACCTGATCACTGGTGTGGTCGTGGTGGAGGTTGTCTTCGTTTACCCCGGCGCCGGGCAGCTGCTTGTCGACGGCGTTCGATCGCGTGACATACCGGTTGTACAGGCCTGCACGCTCATCTTTGCGAGCGCATACATCCTGCTCAACCTGATCACCGATATCGTAACTATCGTAACCAACCCAAGGCTACTTCACGCGCGATGACCAATATGAACAACATCGAAACCGTTACACCCGCGCTGCGTACGCCCTTTAAACCGGGCCGTACCCGTCGCACTAAGCTCCGCAAGGCCCTTATCACCGCTCCAATCAGCGCTTGGTTTGGCTTGGTCGTTGTAGCCACTTATGTTGCCGTGGCTCTGTTCGCTCCCCTGATTGCTCCCTATGGCGAAGCGCAGGTATTCCCCGAACCATTCGCACCTTGGAGCGAGCAGTACCTTCTTGGAACAGACCAATTGGGCCGCGACGTCTTCACTCGTCTGGTCTACGGTGCACGGAACACCCTTGGTATTGCGGTCCTGACGACTGGGTTGTCCTTTTTCATCGGGGTCTCGCTTGGGGTCGTGGCCGCTTTGCTCCGGGGATGGGTCGATCAAGTCCTCTCGCGATCAGTCGATATCGTATTGTCGATCCCCGGTCTGATTTTCTCGCTGATGCTTCTGGCAATCTTTGGATCAAACGTCTGGAGCCTTATCCTCATCATCGCTGTCCTGGACTCGACCAATTTCTTCAGATTGGCACGCACCAGCGGCTTGTCGGTGGCATCGCTGGAATTCATTGAAGCAGCCAGACTACGTGGCGAGCGCTCGCACTGGATCGTCTTCAATGAAATTCTTCCGAACATTATGCCTCCGCTCATCGCGGAAGCGGGTCTACGTTTTTGCTTCGTCYTCCTGACGATCTCAGCGTTGTCCTTCCTCGGCGTTGGCATACAACCACCGACAGCCGATTGGGGATCCATGGTGCGCGAAAACGCGACACTGATCACCTACGGCGACGTCACCCCACTTCTGCCCGCAGCGGCCATCGGCCTTCTGACGGTAGCCGTAAATTTTGTTGTCGACTGGCTCTTGCATAATCTGAGTGGGCTTAAAAATGGGCAATGATAAACGCAGCTTCGATACGCGCTCCAAAGGCGGCGATCTTCTCGAGATCAGAGACCTGCGGATCGACGGGTACAGCAACGACCGCTGGCACGAGATTGTAAAGGGCGTTGACCTCACGGTTAAGCGCGGAGAGATTGTCGGCCTTATCGGAGAGTCGGGAGCGGGAAAATCTTCACTTGGTCTCGCGGCAATGGGCTATGCCAAACCCGGATGCAAGATCGTTGGCGGCCAGGTATTGTTCGATGGCGAGGATCTTACGCGCTGTTCGGAAAAGCGCCTTCGGGACCTTCGTGGAAACCGGATCGCGTATGTTGCGCAGAGTGCTGCTGCGGCGTTCAATCCGGCCAAGCGCCTTATTGCGCAAACTATAGAAGCGGCGGTTCGCAGAGGCATCAAGTCCCGTGAAGAGGCTGAGGCCGATGCGATCGAGCTCTACCGAGAGCTACATCTGCCCAAACCGGAGGAGATCGGCTATCGTTACCCGCATCAGGTCTCAGGCGGGCAGCTCCAGCGCATAATGACCGCAATGGCCATGATCTGTAAGCCGGACCTCATCATTTTCGATGAGCCGACCACAGCACTGGATGTGACCACACAGGTCGAGGTTTTGGCGTCGATCCGGTCGTTGGTCGAGCGCCACCACACCGCCGCGCTTTACATTACCCACGATTTGGCCGTTGTTGCCCAGATGGCGGATCGAATCAAGGTTCTTCGGTACGGAACCACAGTCGAAGAGGCGCCGACGAACGAGATGATTACCGAGCCCAAAGAGGACTATACGAAGTCCCTTTGGGCCGTTCGGAACCTCTACAAGGAGCCGACGACGTCAGAGGACTCGTTGCTCTCCGTTCAGAACCTTACGGCATCCTACGGGACGCACCAGGTGCTGCACGACATCAATATCGTGCTGCCTAAGGGGCGCACTGTCTGCGTTGTCGGCGAGTCCGGCTCTGGGAAGTCGAGTCTTGCGCGTTCAATCGCGGGATTGTTCCCTCCCACGAGTGGTTCGGTCTTATACTGTGGACGGCCGCTTCCAAGCTCGCTTCGAAGTCGCGACCGATCGGTGCTGAAAAAGATCCAACTCGTGCACCAGATCCCTGATACAGCATTGAATCCACGCCACACCGTCGGCGAGATTCTCTCCCGAGCGATCCGGGTATTCAAGAATATCAAGGGTGCTGCGCTCGTTGCGGAAACTGTCAAGCTGCTTGAGCGGATAGAACTCGATTCATCGTACTATGATCGTTTGCCATCAGAGCTTTCGGGGGGGCAGAAGCAGCGCATCTGCATCGCCCGAGCACTCGCCGCGGATCCAGAACTCATTATCTGTGACGAAGTGACGTCTGCGCTCGATCAGGTGGTTCAAGAGGGCATCCTCAAGCTGCTAACTGATCTGCAACGCGACTCCGGTGTCACTTATATGTTCATCACGCATGACATCAACACGGTCCGTGCTATCGCTGACGAAGTTATCGTGATGAACGACGGCAAGATCATTGAGCAGGGTCTCAAGACCGATGTCCTGAACCCTCCATGTCACCCCTATACCGAACTCCTGCTTTCGTCGGTTCCAAAAATGGAGACCGGTTGGCTGTCTTCAATTCTAAGTGCGCGGGCGGGCTCATCGACTGCAACAGCAGAAAAAATCCAGAAAACTGCCGTGTAGCCGCCGATATCCGAAAACTGGACGTAGCAGTCCCCGGGGGATGGCGAGCGGAGAATTCGAAGGTCTGCACTTGACGCCTTCGGCCCCCGAGAATACTAATTAGACTAAATTCCTACTCGTCAGTTTGTGATGGTGACTTGTCGCCGATACCGGGCGCGAGGAACTTGAAGAACTCTTGGGAGCGTCGCTACATGCTGAAAGAATACGACTTCATTGTTGTCGGCGGCGGATCGGCTGGATGTGCCCTTGCGGCGCGGCTCAGCGAAGACCATTCAGTATCGGTGCTCCTGATCGAAGCCGGGCCGGACGCCAGCCCCTGGCAGATCAGGATGCCTCTTGCCGTCGATAGTCTTCTGACCTCTACCAAGTACAATTGGGGATTTGAGTCCCAGGCCGAAAAAGGTCTCAACGGAAGAACGATGAGCCATCCCCGCGGCAGAGTAATTGGCGGCTCTTCGGCGATCAACGGGATGGTGTACACGCGAGGCAATCCGCAAGACTACGACGAGTGGCGCGACGAGCATGGATGTACAGGCTGGGGTTACGCCGATGTTCTCCCGTACTTCAGGCGGATGGAAACCGCCAAGGCAGGCGATGACCGCTACAGGGGCAGAACGGGGCCGCTGCGCGTGACGCGGCCAAAGCCAAACAATCCGCTGAACGCGGCGTTCCTCGAAGCGGGAAGGGCACTCGGCTATCCCATTTCTGACGATATAAATGGACCTCAACATGAGGGCTTTGGCGTCGCTGAGCAAACCATCATCGATGGTCAACGGAATACAGCCGCGGCGGCATTTCTGAACCGTGAGGTACGATCTCGTTCGAACCTGACGATCACCCCGAGAGCACTTGTCGAAAGAGTGATCTTGGAAGGAAAGCGTGCAGTTGGCGTTCGGTGCAGGATGAACAACGGCTCCCTGACGTTCACCGCACACCGCGAGATCATCCTCTGCGCCGGGGGTGTCGGCACTCCTCACATTCTTCAGCTTTCGGGTATCGGACCCGCAGAGGAACTGCTCAAGCACGGAATTCCTGTGGTTCACAATGCTGCCGGAGTTGGAAGCAACCTTCAGGATCATCTTGATCTTCCGGTTCAGTTCTCCTGCAAACAAGCTGTTAGCCTGAGACGGGCTGCGGCATGGCCGAACAAGGGCCTGGTCGGCGTAAACTGGTTTCTGTTTAAGAAAGGCGTTGCAGCGAGCAACCAGTTTGAGGTGAGCGCCTACATCCGCACAAGAGCCGGTCTATCAAAGCCCAATCTCAAATTTGAATTTTTCCCTCTAAGCATCTCGCACGACACTTTTAAGCCGCATCCGCAGGAAGCCTTCCAGATCCATTGTACTGCGGAGACTTCTTTTGCCCGCGGGACATTGCGTCTTCGCTCCAAAGACGCCTCACAAATGCCCCTGCTTCAGTTCAACTATCTGTCCGACGAACGAGACATGCAGACGTTCCGGGAAGCGATCGCCCTGGTTCGTGAGCTCGTTGGCACTGCTCCTTTCGAAGCTTTTAGAGGCGCGGAGATTGAACCTGGAGAGGCGGTCCAGAGCAAGGAGGCACTGGATGCCTGGATCCGCAAACGCGCCACAACGGCATTTCACATAGCAAGCACTTGTGCGATGGGCCGAAGCAGCGACCCCAAGGCTGTGGTGGGTCCCGATCTAAAGGTACATGGCGTGGAGGGCCTCCGGGTGGCGGACTGCTCTATTATGCCCGTCGTCGTTACCTCCAATCTGAATGCCTCGGCCATGATGATCGGAGACAGAGCTGCGGATCTGTGTCTCGGACGTCCGCAGCTAAGTCCATCGAACGAGCCCTACTGGGTCAACCCGAACTGGCAGACAAGCCAACGCTGACGCTGTACGTGCCGCGCGGAGCGGAAGGTTTCTGAACTGAAGTTGACTATGTGAGCTGTTCTATTTTCACGGCTCCAACATTCTTAGAAGCGGAGATACTCATGGATGCCAAGGTAACCGTCCCCGAAAAAATGCGCGCCGTTCTGCTCACGGGCTATGGTGGCATCGACAAGCTCGAGTATCGGGACGACGTTGCAGTTCCACTGCCCGAAGTAAGCGAGGTGCTTATCCGGGTTGGCGCTTGCGGGGTCAACAATACCGACATCAATTTGCGCACTCGGTGGTATGACCGCGCAGTCAATGAAAGTCTGTCCGAGGATGTCGGCCTCAGAGGCGCAGATGCCAAGGGTGAGGATGACAACGACACAAAAGGAACATGGAGCTCCCAGGCTGCTCTGTTCCCGCGTATTCAAGGGGCCGCGGTAGTTGGTACCATTATCAAGGTCGGTGCCGGCGTTGACGATTCCAGGATCGGACAGCGGGTGATCGTCGATCCTCAGGTGAGAGATCTTGCGCTACCGGAGCGCGCGCAGTTGATTGCTTATCTTGGCGGAGACAGGGACGGCGGCTTCGCAGAATTTACCGCGGTGCCCTCGGAGAATGCTTATTCAATCGATAGTTCGCTGAGCGATGCCGAGCTGGCAACGTTTCCGACATCTTACGATACCGCCGAAGAAATGCTTGCACGGGCGCGTCTGGGGAATGGCGAAACGGTGGTCATAACGGGGGCTGCAGGCGGTGTTGGCACCGCGCTGATCCAGCTCTCGCTCATTCGCGGCGCACGCGTCATTGCCATTGCCGGCGCTGCAAAGAAAGAGCGTGTTCTCTCGCTCGGGGCGCATCATTTCGTTGCGAGAGAAGGCAAAGACGTTCGGGCAGATATCGAAGCGATCTCCGGAGAAAATGGCGTCCACGTCGTCGCGGATGTTGTCGGTGGCCCATTCTTCACCGACAGTTTGAAATTGCTTGCCCGTGGGGGTCGTTACTCGACGGCAGGTGCTATCGGAGGGCCGATCCAACCTATCGATCTTAGAGACCTGATCTACAAGGATCTGGAAATGTTCGGGATTACGTGCCCCACACCAGAGACGTTCCGCGCCGTTGTAGATCATGTCGCATCCGGTCGGTTGAGACCCCTGATCGAAAAAACATTTGCACTGCGCGATCTTCCACTCGCCCAGACTGAATTGGTAAAGCGTAATCACGTCGGAAAACTGGTCATAGTTCCCTGACGCCATCAACGGGTCGATCAAACTCGCAGCCATTGCCCTTGCAAACAAAATGGCAAGGATCATTTGGGCGGTGATGACCGCGAGGAGACCTACCGACGCACAAGTATCGATCGCCAGGATCAGATGGATGCTGGCGGTCGTAAGTGCAGCGGCAGTCAAGGCGTGGATGACGCGACAGTTGATAGACGAGCTCAGGACACCGAGCTGCGGGCCCTTCGAGCGCGTCAGTTTGTTATGAACCCGGTCCCTCAATCTGATCTGGACCAGCAGCGAGATGTGCCACCTTTATGCAGACCCGACGCATGCAGCCGCCGACTTTCGCGCGCCAAATAAGCCTCTTGTTTGACGGGAGCCATTCACACAGATGCAGCTCGTGATGAGCGAGGCGATGGTTGCCCGGTCTTCGCTGTGAGCACACCTCGCTGGCGAACCTCATGAAGCAGTATGGTATCTCACGGACCAAATTAAGGGTCAGCTGTGGCACGACCTTTCCGCCCGATCGAATGATATCCGAGACGCGCATGCGAACAATAGCTTGCTGCGCGTCTCGAGTTGCCGGTGTTGGGGAGGGGGTTATGCTGCAAGCCACCAACGGGCGATGCATTGGAAGGAATCGAGGTCTCCAAGGGTGGTCAGATCCTCAGGGCGGCGCACTTTGTCCGTCATCGCCCAGACGTAGTTTACAAAAGCGGGGTTCACCAGCCCGCCTTCATCGTGAATGATCTTTTGCATTTCATGATACATCCCAGCACGAGAGTTCTCGTCGACTGTTTTGCGCGCCGTGACCACAAGCTCATTAAAGCGTGGGTTACTGAAATGCGTCTCATTCCAAGGCGACTTGGGCAGGAACGCTTCGGTGAACCGCGCATCGGCGGTGATCGCCTGGTGCCAATAGGCAGCGCAGAACGGCTGTTTCATCCAAATTCGTTCGAAATATCCATCGTCGGGCTCTCGGCTGACCTTAAGGTTGATGCCGGCGGCCTTGGCTGAAGCCGCATACAGCTCGCCCGCTGCGGTTGCGCCGGGGAATCCGATCTCAGCGACATTCAACGGAATGTCGATCGTGTTTAGTCCCGACTGCTTCAGGTAGTACTTGGCCTTATCCGGATCGTACTCGCGCTGCGGGATATCAGTAGCGCTGTATTTCACATTCTTGAAGATGGGATGGTCATTGCCAACGGTTCCGTGGCCGAGCAAAACCTTATCCACGATCTCCTGCCGATTAATCGCATACTTTAGGGCAAGGCGAACATTATTGTCGTTGAAGGGAGCCACGTCCGTGAGCATGGGGAGACCATAATAGAGCCCGCTCGGCACGTCCTCCACTTTTATCCCCGGCACACGTTTCAGCATACCAGCGGTTTTGAGGTCGACCGAGTTAACCAGGTCCACGCGGCCTGAGCGCAAAGCGTTCATCCTGGCAGCGGCGTCCGCGATTATAACGATCTCGGCGGAGTCCAGGAATCCGTAGTTATCGAGGTCCCAGTAGTTTGCGTTGCGCGTAAAGCGCATGCGCTGTCCAGGCTCGAAGCTCTCAAGCGAATACGGTCCGGTACCGTCCTTGCTGGCCCGGTCGACGTTACCGCCCTTCGACGGCAAGATCACAAGGAAGTCCGTCCTGAGAAGGCTCGCAAAATCGACGTCCGGGCTCTCGAGGGTGATCACGACCCGATTCGGCCCATCGGCGGCGATCTTGGTAATGGGCTGCAGCAACGCCTTAGCCGGCGATGCCGTCTCATCTCCGCGATGGAGGTTGAGTGACGCGACCACATCGTCGGCGGTCACGGTCTTGCCACTGTGGAAAGTTGCGCCTTTGCGGATATTAAAAACCCATTGCGTCAGGTCCTTCGAGGGCTCCCAGCTCTCCGCGAGGTTGGGAACAAGCTCACCCTTGGAATCCATTCCAACGAGCGTGCTTCTCATCGTTGCCAAGGTCAAAAAGCCAGAGTCGACCGGTGTAGCCGTCGGGTCAAGGGTATCTGTTGACGTTCCGCCAGCGAGGCCTACGCGCAGATGACCGCCTCGCCTTGGTGCGGCCGACGCTTGTCCCGAAAGGGCACTCGCGATGACGGCAGCGCCCGTCGCTTTCAAGATCGTTCTACGTGAAATTTCAATCATGGTCTGATCCCCTTTTTTACATGATATCCTTAGTGGTATCTTTTTGTACGGGACAGTGTATTCCAACTCGGGTGGACGTCAAGGACAATTGTCCAACTTCGTCAATCCGGTCAGCGCCGCAGAAAAGGCTCCGGCGCATGCCTCTCCCCCCGATGGACACAGTCACCGCAGAAGTGGGCTTACACCTATACCCTCTTGTCCCATCGACTAGGATCGCTCCGTGCAGAGCCCATCGCGATACACGAGCCTTCGATGCGGCGATCAATCATGCCTTGAAAAAAATCAGGCCGCGATGTTCTGCTGCCTGACTGAAACCCTTATTCGAACCACCACCGCTCGATACAACGGAAGCCATCCAGGTCGCCCTTGGTCGAAAGTTCCGGCTGATGCATAACGTTCGCTTTCGTTGCCCAGACATAGTTTGCGAACATCGGGATTACCGCGCCACTTTCCTCGTGGATCAGATGTTGCATCTCGGAATACATTTCTGAACGCTTGGCTTCGTCCAGTGTCGCCCGGGCCTGCACAAGCAGATCATTAAAACGCTTGTTATCGAAGTGCGTCTCGTTGAATGGAGAACCAGGCGCGTAGCCTTGAGTAAATTGTGCATCCGCTGAGGCAAGCTTCGTCCAGTAGTCTGCCGTGAAGGGTTTCTTCATCCAGACATTTTCGAAGTACCCGTCGTCCGGTTCACGTGTCACATCGATAGTTATCCCTGCCTGTTCGGCGGAAGCGGCATACAAAGACCCTGCCGCAACCGCACCTGGGAAAGCTGCCTCGGAGACACTGAGCGGGATTTTGAGAGATGAAAGCCCGGCCTGCTTGAGGTAAAATTTCGCCTTTTCAGGGTCAAACTCTCGTTGCGGCAGGCTCTTATCAAAATATTTTTGCGCCCGGTCGAGAGGCTGATCGTTCCCCACCGTTCCATGTCCGAGCAGAATTTTATCAACCATCTCCTGGCGATTGACGGCGTACTTTACCGCCTGACGTACGTTCTTGTCGGTGAAGGGCGCGGAATCCGACATCATGCCGAAGATATAGAAACGGCCACTTGGAACATCCTCGACCTTGATCCCCGGCACTCGCTTAAGCATATTGAGCGTTTTCAGGTCCGCGAGATTGATCACATCGACCTGTCCTGAACGCAATGCATTCATTCGCGCGGCCGCATCAGTGATGATGATCACCTCGGCGGTGTCGAAGAACCCGGATTTCTCGGCATTCCAATAGTTGGGGTTTCGTTTGAACCGAATTCGCTGGCCCGGCTCGAAGCTCTCAATAACATAAGGCCCGGTTCCATCCATCGTCTGGCGATTCGCCTTCCCGTCTTTGGCAGGCACGATGACCAGCCGCAGATCGGTCAGAACTGCGGGGAAGTCAACATTGGGCCCGTTCAACTTCACGACAATCTTGTTATTGCCGTCAGCGACGATGTCGGTCACCGGGTCAAGCAAGGATTTTGCGGGAGAGGTCGACTCGGCGCCCCTATGTAGGTTGATCGAGGCGATGATGTCCTCAAGTTCGAGCTTCTTGCCACTGTGGAAAGTGACGCCGGGGCGGATCTCGAACGTCCACTGTGTAACGTCGGCGGACGGCTCCCACTTGACAGCGAGACCTGGTGAGAGGTCGCCGTTGGGCTCGACGTTGGTCAACGTGTTTCGAGCGGTGGCCATGGTCAGATACGCCGTATCGTAGACCACGCTGGCAGGGTCGAGATTGTCCTGAGAAGATCCTCCCGCAAGGCCGATCCGAAGATTGCCGCCGCGTTTCGGAGCCGCCATTGCCGGGCGGTAAGCGACGGACGCGAGCATCGCCGCTGCCGTGCCTTGCATGAACGTTCTTCGAGTGACGTCGATCATCGGAAAGATTCCCCTTGTACTGGTCAGACAAATTTTATACCAATGCGTACATAATAGATCGCCGCGCTGATGTGTCAAGCGCCGTCAGACACTCGCCAGTTCGTTGCCGGTCTTTCGGATCGATCGACCAGCTGGCCAACGGCGCGACTTACAGACGAGGGATAGATCAATGATGGAAATCGACGACGTACTCGCCCACTTGCCTCCTGAGATCGTCGTTCGCGATCCGGATATCGTAAGCAAATATACCACTGATTTTCGACATCTTTATATTGGTCGAACTCCAGCCGTCCTTCGACCGCGGTCTGTGAGCGAAATTCAACAGATCGTCGCGGCGCTGCGCGCGCGCGCCGTTTCGGTCGTGCCCCAAGGCGGTAATACAAGCTACTGTACGTCTGCTACGCCGAGCGATGACGGAAGCGAAATTGTTGTCAGCCTGGAGCGCATGAACAAGATCCGAGAGATCGACGCCGGCAATCTATCAATGACGGTCGATGCCGGGTGCGTGCTCAGCCAACTGCAAGACGCCGCCGCAGACAAAGACCTGATGTTGCCCTTGAGCCTCGGATCCCAGCAGTCGTGCCAGATTGGTGGAAACATTTCCACGAATGCTGGCGGGATCAACGTTGTCCGATATGGAATGGCGCGGGAGCTGGTTCTCGGCCTCGAGGTGGTGCTACCCGACGGTTCGCTGATGAGCGACTTAAGCCCGCTGAGGAAAAACAACTCCGGCTATGATGTAAAACAGTTGTTCATAGGAGGCGAGGGCACCCTCGGCATCATAACGGGAGCATCGTTGAAGCTGGTGAGAAAGCCTAAGCAGGTGGTGACGGCTTTTCTCGCAATTTCCGACATTTCTGAATTGTCAGCGCTTCTCGATCAAGCTCAGCAGTTCACCGGTGATGCAGTCACCTCCTTCGAATACGTTTCGAACAGTTCGCTGGAACTGCTTCTTCAAAAGCGGCCCCATCTTCGGCGGCCCCTTGAGGAGGCGAGCGAGCACTACATACTGCTAGAGGCAGCAACATCGTCTCACCTCCTCGACCTCCCGGGTGCGGTCAACGCTCTTTTGGAGGACGCAATGAGCATCGGGTTGGTAACGGATGGCGCAATCGCGGCAAACGAAGAGCACCGAAAGCAGTTTTGGCATCTCAGGGAGAATATCCCTGAAGGAGAAGTTTTGAACGGAGGATCCGTCAAACACGACGTTTCGGTCAGGACCTCCCGCCTTGCTAGCTTCATCGAGGAGGCATCAGGGATCGTGCGCACTCATTCATCGGAGGCGATCCTTTCAGTCTATGGTCACGTCGGGGACGGAAACGTCCATTTCAACGTCGTTCCTCCTAAAGGGGCAGTAACCGGCGCTTTCAAATCTTCATTCGAGGAGATGGTCTCTCCGCTTATTTACAAGCTGGTCGCGGAGATGGGCGGGTCCTTCAGCGCCGAATACGGAATTGGCCGGATAAAACTCGACCTTCTCGATAAGTACGGTGACCCCGGCAAGCTCGCTGTTATGAAAGCGATAAAAAAAGCCCTCGATCCGGCGGGGCATATGAACCCTGGCAAAGTTGTGAGATCGGCAACGGGATCCTCGGCAAGACCGTATCCATGAGGATCGCTTTCGAGATGACCAGCCGATCACCGAAGGATTTTCCTCGCAAAAAGCGCAAGGATGTGGACAACCTACGGTCCGGGATGTAGAGATACGCCACAGTATGTTTGCGGGCGCCTCCGCATAAGCCGGTAGCTGAGATCCGCTCTCTCCAGGAGCGAGACGAAAGACAAGAAAGAGGAACATCATGGAAAACGCGAGTAAGTTCTATATCGATGGAAAATGGGTAGCGCCAATTTCCAGTGAGACCCGCGAACTCATCGACCCGTCGACCGAGAAAGTCTACGCAAAGGTGGCCATGGGGAACGCCGCTGATGTCGACGAAGCGGTGAAGGCCGCCCGTCGCGCATTCCCAATTTTCTCGAAGACATCGGTGAGCGAGCGCATTGAATTGCTGGAGAAGCTTGGCGCGATTTTCCGCCGCCGCGAGCGCGAGATTGCCGAGACGGTTACGCAGGAGATGGGAATGACCATTTCCCTTAGCACGACCGGCCTGCTCGACTGGTGCAAAGTACATACGGCCGAAACAATCGAGATTCTCCGGACATTCGAGTTTGTCGAGAACATCGGCACCACGACCGTCTACAAGGATCCCATCGGCGTTGTGGGCCTTATTACGCCGTGGAATTTTGCGATTGGTCAGGTATTCACGAAAATTCTGCCGGCGTTGGCAACAGGATGCACGATGGTGCTTAAGCCCAGTGAGCTAACTCCACTCGACGCAATCATCCTCGCCGAAATCATGGATGAGGCCGGCGTTCCGGCAGGCGTGTTCAACCTTGTCAATGGCGACGGTCCCACCGTTGGGGACGCGATCTCCCGGCACCCCGATATCGACATGGTTTCCTTTACAGGCTCCACGCGCGCTGGTGTTCAGATCAGTAAGTCCGCTGCTGATACAGTTAAACGTGTCGTTACCGAACTCGGCGGCAAGTCTGCGAACATTATTGTTGATGACGCTGATTTTCCGAGCGCGATTGAGAGCGCGATCGCAAACTGCTTCTTCATCAACGGCCAGGCATGCGATGCAGGAACTCGGCTCCTCGTTCCGCGGAGTCGCCTCGATGAGACGGTCAAACTCGCCGCCGCCGCGGCAGAAGCCAATGTCGTAGGTCCTCCGAGCGACCCGAAGACCACACTTGGTCCAGTCATGAATGCAAACCAGTTCAGGAGCATTCAGGAGCGCATCAAATCCGGCATCGAGGAGGGGGCTCGGCTGGTTACGGGCGGCCTCGGCCGGCCAGAGGGGTTTGGCGCCGGGTATTTCGTAAAGCCGACGGTATTCGCCGACGTGCAGCCAAGCATGACAATCTACAAAGAGGAAATCTTTGGACCTGTGCTCAGCATCATTGCGTATGATGACCTCGACGACGCTGTTCGGATTGCAAACGACACCGAATATGGTCTGGCGGCACACATCACAGGTAAAGACATGGAGAAGGTGCGAAAGCTCGCACGCGAGTTGAGGGCAGGATCCATTTACGTCAACTCGCCGGATGTGGACCCGAAGGCTCCCTTTGGCGGCTATCGGCAGTCTGGCAACGGGCGGGAAAACGGCAAATACGGCTTTAACGAATACCTGGAACTCAAGGCGGTTATCGGACACGGTTAGTGTGCGAGAGTAATCGAACGAAAAGCAGGCTACGCCGTGCCGGTGCAGCCTGCATTTTCCGGCACGCAGAGTGCGTGGGTGACAAGCCGCCTTCGATTACGCCTGCGTGGGATAATCGTGCGACTCGCAGCCGCCTGATGACTTCAGACGGCCGACTATCGATGCCGTCGACATATTCGCAACAGGACGGGACGGAACTCGCGCTCATAGCGTCGCCATGCATCGGAAGAATCGGAATGGTTTCTTGCGTGCGCGAAAGCTGCAACATTGTGGCGACAAGCCAACTTGCAAGCGTATTTCCTCGGTCCGGCTCCAACGACGCGCGATCCCCGAGCGGACCTGATCAAGGGCCTTGTCTTGCCTGGTCGTAGCTCGTTCATGCCTCCAGCCCCCCGCGATATCTCGAAAACCGCCGCCTCGGGTGAAACAGTAAAAAATTTGAGGTCTGTGGCATCTTCCGTATTGTACTAAGCGGAATGTCTTTGTACTAATGCGTATATATGGCCCTTCGCAGTGATGGCCGGCATTTCGCACACCTTTCATTCGGTTCGTCCAAGTGGAGACAGACATGAAGATTCTCGTCCCCGTCAAGCGGGTGGTTGATTACAACGTGAAGATCCGCGTGAAGCCGGATGGCACTGGGGTAGAACTGGCCAACGTGAAGATGTCGATGAACCCCTTCGACGAGATCTCGGTGGAAGAAGCGCTTCGCCTCAAGGAAGCCGGCAAGGCCGAGGAAGTGATCGTGGTCTCGATCGGCCCGGCCAAGGCTGAAGAAACGCTGCGCACCGCGCTCRCCATGGGCGCCGACCGCGCCATTCTCGTCGAGACCGACGACGCCGTCGAACCGCTCGCTGTCGCCAAGATCCTGAAGGGCGTCGCGGACGCCGAACGGCCGGGCCTGATCATCGTCGGCAAGCAGGCGATCGATGACGACTCGAACCAGACCGGTCAGATGCTGGCCGCTCTCCTGGGCACCGCGCAGGCCACCTTCGCCTCGAAGATCGAGATCGGCGATGGCAAGGCAACCGTGACCCGCGAAGTCGAYGGCGGCCTGCAGACAATCGACRTCAARYTGCCGGCMGTSGTCACCACCGACCTGCGCCTCAACGAGCCGCGCTACGCTTCGCTGCCGAACATCATGAAGGCCAAGAAAAAGCCGCTCGACAGACAAGCGCCCGCCGATTTCGGCGTTTCCACCGCGCCGAAGCTCAAGGTGCTGAAGACCGAAGAACCCTCGGGCCGCACGGCAGGCGTAAAGGTGGCATCGGTCGCTGAGCTCGTCGAAAAGCTCAAGTCCGCTGGCGTTCTCTAAGCGTCGAGAAAGGAATAAATCATCATGGCAATTCTTCTTCTGGCTGATCACGACAACGCCACGCTTTCCGACCAGACCGCCAAGACGCTGACGGCCGCCGCCAAGATCGGTGGCGATATTCATATCCTCGTCGCCGGCAGGGGCGCCGGGACTGCTGCCGACGCGGCCGCTCAGCTTGCGGGCGTGTCGAAAGTATTGCTCGCCGAAACGGACAATCTTGCGGAGCCGCTGGCCGGCCTTATTGTCTCACTAGCGGGCGGCTACGACACGATCATCGCGGCTGCGACCTCGACCGGCAAGAACGTCCTGCCGCGCGTCGCAGCCCTGCTCGATGTCGCGCAGATCTCCGAGATCATCGAAGTCGTCTCGGCCGACACCTTCAAGCGCCCGATCTATGCCGGCAACGCCATCCAGACGGTCCAGTCGCTCGACGGTAAAAAGGTGATCACCGTTCGAACGGCTGCCTTTTCCCCGGCCTCCCCAGGCCCATCCGTTGTCGTCGAGGCTCTTCCGACGGCATCTTTGCCTTCAGACCTCTCCAAGGAGGTTTCCATTTCCATCACGCCGTCGGATCGCCCCGACCTCACGTCTGCTAAAGTCGTGATCGCTGGCGGACGTGCGCTGGGGTCTTCAGAGAAGTTCAAGGAAGTTATTCTCCCTGTTGCGGATAAGCTGAATGCCGCTGTGGGCGCCTCACGCGCCGCCGTCGACGCAGGCTACGCGCCGAATGACTGGCAAGTCGGTCAGACCGGCAAGGTTGTCGCCCCACAACTTTATATCGCCGTGGGTATTTCGGGCGCGATTCAGCACCTGGCGGGCATGAAGGATTCGAAAGTCATCGTCGCCATCAACAAAGACGAGGAAGCTCCAATCTTCCAGGTAGCTGACTACGGACTTGTTGGGGATCTCTTCGAAATTCTGCCGGAACTGCACAAGGCACTCTGAGATCGATATGGCGACGTTGGCTGGAAAGAGCGCAGCTCTAAAATGGCAAGAAGATCTGCTTCTCGCCGGTTCAAGTCTAATGGAGACCCGGCCGTCTCGAACGCGACGAGTGGGTCGGCCCGTCGAGCTATCGGAAATCCAGCAGTTGCTTGGCGATATTCTCCTTGCATACAACGTTCCGCTCATGGCGAAGTTCAACGCCGGAAAGATCATGACTCTGCTGGACCGTGCTGGGATCGTGATTTCTGATACCGCACCCGCGTCCCCGCAGCCACTTCTAGATTCAGGGCGGGAGATCCTACGTAAGCTTTGTCAAGACGGGGGGCAATATGGGGCACTGGCCCGCGGTCTTCTAAGACTTATGGATCGCATCGAGTGGACCCGAGGTGGCGGTGGACCGTTCGCAAGCCTAGACTTTGGACGGAGCCATTTACACGCGCTTCTTGTTGAACCGGAAGCGACAGAACATCGAACTGACCTGCGGGTCGGCCTCACGTTGATGGCACCCTACACACGGTTTCCCGATCATAGGCAATATCATTCAAAAGTGTTTCTCCCCCTGACGATGGGCGAGTTCCGCTTTGGCGACGAACACTGGCTGGGAGCTGGACAAGGCGACATCCTCTTCAACGGCGCTGGCCGACTCTGCGCAATACGATGCACGGGTCGCCCGCTTTTCATCCTCTGGTGCCATCTCCAGGCATGACGCGGTCGTGTTCGAGGGAGGTCGATTCACACAGGAGAGACAGATGCGATTGATACTGCTTGGGCCACCAGGGGCCGGGAAAGGCACCCAGGGCCAGCGCTTGATGGAGCGGTTTGATATTCCCCAGCTTTCGACCGGCGACATGCTTCGCGCGGCGGTGAGAGCGTCAACTCCCATGGGCCTCGAAGCGAAAGCGGTTATCGATTCCGGCGGGCTCGTGGGCGATGACATAGTTGTCGGGTGCGTTAGGGAGAGGTTGGCTGAGACGGATGCGTTAAACGGGTTCATTCTCGATGGTTTCCCGCGAACCTTGCCGCAGGCGCGAGCGTTGGACGATATCCTAAGTGCGGGCCACCAACATCTCAACGCTGTCATCGAGCTTGTCGTTGACGAGGCGCAGTTGATAAAGCGGGTCGAAAAGCGCGCCCGGGACGCTATCGCGAACGGAATGGAGCCTAGATCCGATGACAACCCGGAAACCATGCGAAAGCGTCTAGCGTCGTACCGCGAAAGTACAACCGTGCTTTCTAACTTCTACTACAACCAGGGGCGGCTCATATCCGTGGATGGAATGCGCGAAGTCGATGTCGTGACTGCGGAAATCCTGGAGGCACTAGCATGAACGAAGAAGTGGGCGGACCTCTTCGCCTATGGCGAGGACAGGTGCTGGCGGATTGGCTCGATTACAATGGTCACATGACGGAGCATAGGTATCTGCAGGTCTTCGGGGAAAGTTCAGACGCGCTTTATGGCGAGCTCGGCGTCGACTTTGGTAATGCTACAAATGGTGCATACTTTACGCTTGAAACGCATATACGCCATCGCGCCGAGGCGAAACTGCACACTCCACTCTGGAGTGAAACCGAAATTCTCGGTTACGACGAAAAACGCCTACACTTGCTCCACAGGCTCTTCGACGAAGGGAACAATTTGCTTGCCACGGGAGAGCACCTTTCCATCCATGTAAAGAACGCTGCGGTCACAGCGGCTCCCGATTTAATGCAGAAACGGATCGCTATGATATTCGATGAACACCGTCAGCTGTCGAAGCCGGAGGGTGTGGGCAGCGTGCTCAAGAAACCGCTTGCCTACAGCCGTTGATCCCGACGGGTTTAAGTTTTGATGCCAGGCCGATAGTCTGAGTTGCTCGTCGTGCGCGGGCAATACCAAGCTCATCGTCGGACCTTACCGAAGAATGCCTGCGCCCGTTCGGTCTGCGGTCGCGTGAAGATTTCGTCGGGCGCGCCTTGCTCGACGATCAACCCGGCGTCCATGAAGGTGACGGTATCTGCGACTTCACGTGCGAACCCCATCTCGTGCGTGACGACCACCATAGTGGTACCGTCCCTCGCGAGTTCTTTCATCACGCCCAACACCTCACCGACAAGTTCGGGATCGAGTGCACTCGTGGGTTCATCAAACAGCATCACCTTAGGCCGCATTGCTAAGGCGCGAGCAATAGCAACTCTTTGCTGTTGGCCGCCCGAAAGCATACGTGGGTAGGCATCTTTTTTATGTTCGAGGCCAACCTTCCTCAGCAGTATGCGAGCGTAATCGACCGCCTCTTCACGGGCGATCTTCTTCACGCCAATCGGTGCTTCAATGATGTTCTGGAGAACGGTCATATGCGGGAAGAGATTGAAGCCTTGAAAGACCATGCCAATGTCTGACCGGGCCTTTGCAATGTCTTTTTGACCGAGTTCGTAGAGCTTTCCATTTTGCTGGCGATAACCGACCAATTCCCCGGCTACGGCGAGGCTGCCCCCGTCGAGGGGTTCCAGATGGTTCATGCATCGCAGGAAGGTGCTCTTCCCAGATCCTGACGGGCCGAGGATGCAAGCGACTTTGCCATATTCAACGTCGAAGTTGATCCCCTTAAGGACTTCGAGGTTCCCGTAACGTTTTCTTACATTTCGTGCCGAGACGGCAGAACCGCCGAAACATTTTTCACTAGCCGTCATTTCACTGGGCTCCCGGTTTCCTCGATCCTCGGCGCTGTGGCAGCAGTTGCGTCACTTCGACCGAAGTGGCGCTCGAGAAAGAATTGGCCAGTTGATAGGACCGTTGTAATCAGAAGGTACCAAATCGAAGCCACAATGAGCAGCGGAATGGTTTGGAACGTGGTCGAGTAAATCAGCTGTGCGGAATAGAGGAGCTCCTGTATCGCGATCACGCTGACGACGGATGTCGTCTTCAGCATTCCGATCAGCTGGTTTCCAGTGGGCGGTATGATAATCCGCATTGCTTGTGGCAGAACAATCCTGACCAAAATTCTTCGACTGCTCATGCCAAGCGCCTCGGCTGCCTCGCGCTGCCCTGGAGGGATTGCGTTGAGGCCAGATCGGACAATCTCTGACATATAGGCGGCCTCATTGAGGCCCAGACCCAAGACCGCCGCCACGTACACGGTGATGAATGTGTTGGCATCCAGGCTCAGAAATGTCGGGCCGAACGGCACCCCAACTTCGATCTGTGGGTACAGCGCTGCGATATTGTACCAAAAGATCAACTGCACCAGGAGAGGTGTGCCGCGAAATATCCACGCATATCCTGTCGCGAACTTGTTCAGCACAGGATTTTTGGATGATCGCATGACCGCGATGACAGTTCCAAGGACCACACCGATAAGCATGGCTGCCACCGTCAGCCAGAGCGTCGTGTACAGCCCCTCGATGATGGACCGATCGAACAAGTATTCTCCAACGACAGCCCACTGGAATCGAGGATTTGTGAATGCAGAGCGGACCAGCGCTGCAAATATGATCGCAATCATCGCTCCTGCCGCCCAGCGTCCGTAATGACGCATACGAACAACCGGCAGATCAACATGTTCGGAAGTTTTTGAGCTCGAATAGACGGTGGAGGACATTTGGCGCATTCCGATTCTGGCAAGGCGACATGGGTCCGAACTCCGGACCTAGGGAGCTGCCTATCCGATAAGGCAGCTCCAGAGTGTGGCTATTCCTCTTTATAGACTGGCGGGTTAGAGCCCTGGGCATAGATTGTCGCTTCGGTAATAGCCCCGTATCCCGTGTCATTCTTTTCGAGGATTTTTGTGTAGTCGCCTGTTTTGATAAGGTGGTCGAGGGCCGCTTTGCTCGCCTCTAGCATCTGCTTCGAGTTATCGTTGCGCGCAACGGCAATAGCGCAGACGCCACCACCAAGTCTGCCGCTTCTGTCGATCCCCGGATTGGCCTTCATCATGTCGCTGGCCACGCCGATATCAGCCCTCACGGCGTCAACTCGTCCACTGACGAGCGCCAGTACCGCCGCGCTGCTTGTCGGAAACGCCTCGACCTTAATCGGGGCCGCCGCACATGACGACTTCGCCTTCTCCAACGCAGCCAAATCCACCGACCCGGTCATAGCGGCAACACTCTTACCGCAGACGTCGGGGACCTTCTCTGGAGTGAACTTCGAATCTTTGCGAACAAGGAAGGTTGCATAAGTCTGCCAGCTGGTGATGAAGTCGGCGGCCTTCATACGTTCGCTGGTGATGTAGAATTCGCCAAAGGATATGTCGAATTTGTTCGCCTGGAGACCGGTCAGTGCCGAGGCGAACGGAATGAGGGTTACTTGCGGCTTGAGCCCAAGTGTCGCGGCCATGGCATTCGCGAGATCGACATCCATGCCCTTGAGTTCAGAGCCGACCTTATATGCGAATGGCTTGCCTTGATCCGGCATGGCGATGCGCAGGACACCTGCTTCCTTAACCAACGGCGGCAGCTTCGCCGCAATTTCGGGAACCGCAGGCAGGTCTTCAGCGCCGGCGTTAACCACGCCGGCAGCCAGTGCCGGAAGGATTATGGCGAGGGCTTTGAAGCTTCGAGCAAATGGAACTTCCATGTCATTCCTCCTGGTTGGCGCAACCGTCCATCCGTGTTCCCTTAGTCTAGTTCAGGTACGGGCGCGATTTGGAATGTACGCATAAGTCTAAGAGCTAGTCTAGCTAGTTTGTTATACGGCCCGCGCGGAATCTCGGCGCTATCGAGGCTTCGAAAATTGTCCGTGGTCGGACGGCAATTTCCGGTTGAAAAATAGGTTCGAGCCAAGTGACGGCGCGGCTTAGTAGAAGCCGCGGCACAAGAAGTCAAAGATGAAAATGAACAGATCGAGCCTGCCCGATGAGCGATTTCTGGACGTCATTTCGACCGGTCTGGCACGCTATCGCTACACGGTTCTCGATCAATATGAGCCGGTTGCTCGACCCACGCGGATTAACGGGTAGGGCCCATGTATCGCAGCAGCTCTTGAAGCAACCGCGCCGGTCAGGGATATGGAACCAGGAGGCAGGCAGGGGGGACACGGGGAGGCCGTCTCGCTCGGCCTCCCGCCATCCTCAGATGCTCAAGCAGAGGTATTTGATTTCTGTATAGTCATCCAATCCGTATTTTGAGCCTTCGCGGCCTTGTCCGGATTGCTTGATGCCGCCGAATGGCGCGACCTCAGTCGAGATTAACCCCGTGTTGATGCCGACCATGCCGTATTCCAGTTCTTCGGCAACACGGAAAATCTTCGAGATGTCCTTCGAGTAAAAGTACGAGGCCAAGCCGAACTCGGTATTGTTCGCCAATTCGACGACCTCTTCTTCGGTATCAAACTTGAAGAGCGGCGCGACCGGTCCGAAAGTCTCCTCTCGTGCAACCTTCATGTCCGCCGTGACACCGGTCAGAACCGTCGGTTCGAAGAACAGCCCGCCTCTATCGTGAGGCTTACCGCCCACTGCAACTTTCGCGCCTTTGGACAACGCGTCTTCGATGTGCTCCTCAACCTTCGCAAGCGCCTTCTTGTCGATCAGCGGCCCCGCGTTGACACCCTGTTCGAAGCCGTCTCCGACCTTCATGGCGGAAACCCGCTCAGCCAATTTCTTCGCGAAAGCATCGTAGACGCCGGACTGCACGTATAGCCGGTTTGCGCATACGCATGTTTGCCCATTGTTGCGGTATTTCGACACCATCGCGCCTTCAACGGCGGCGTCTAGATCTGCGTCATCAAAGACGATGAATGGAGCATTGCCGCCCAACTCCAGCCCAAGCTTCAGGATCTGCTCCGCTCCCTGGCGGGCGAGGATACGGCCCACCTCGGTGGAGCCCGTAAAGGTCAGTTTGCGAACCTTAGGGTTTTCGGTGAACTCCAATCCCATCGCCGAGGAGTTCTTGGAGGGGATAACGTTGAAAATGCCCGCTGGAACGCCGGCACGATCTGCAAGCAGCCCGAGTGCCAGAGCGGACAGTGGTGTCTCGCGGGCAGGTTTCGATATCATCGCACAACCGGCAGCGATTGCTGGAGCCATCTTTCTAGAGAGCATGGCATTTGGGAAGTTCCAAGGCGTAATCGCTGCCACGACGCCCACGGGCTGCTTGATGACCATGATGCGCTTGTCAGGTAGATGGCCTGGGATGACGTCGCCATAGAGGCGTTTAGCCTCCTCGCCGAACCATTCAACGTAAGAGGCTCCATAAAGGATCTCTCCACGGGCCTCGGCAAACGGCTTTCCCATCTCCAGCGTCAGAATAGTCCCGAGGTCGTCGGCATTTCCAACCATGAGATCGAAGAGCTTTCTAAGGATCGCCGCGCGCTCCTTTCCGGTTCTCTTGGCCCAGGATTTTTGTGCTTTGTAGGCGGCATCGATCGCCCGCTTGGCTTCTCCCCGGTCCATATCGGGAAGGGTCGCGAGGACTTCCCCGGTTGAAGGATTGGTCACGTCGAATGTCTTGCCGCTATCGGCGGCACCGACCCATTCGCCCGCGATCAGGGCCTTGTCCACCGCAAGGGATGGATCCTTCAGTTTCGACGTCAGACTGTTCGAGATCGTCATATCAGCCCTCCTGCACGGCTTCGCGAATGCTTTCTTCGAGGATGTCGAGCGATTCCGCGAAGACGTCATCCGGAATTGTGATTGGCGCTAGAAAACGAATGACATTGCCGTAGACGCCGCACGTGAGGAGAATCAGCCCGTTGTCCAGAGCCTTCTGCCTGACCTTGTTCGTAAAGTCGGGATTGGGCGTCTTTGAACCAGGCAGATTGAACTCGACTGCGTTCATAAACCCAAGGCCGCGAACGTCCGCAATCTGCGGGACTGACTCCCTGAGAGACTGCAGTCGCTGTTTGAGCCGGTTGCCCAGAAGCGCAGCCCGCTCATTGAGACCCTCTTCCTCAATCACGTCCAGGACGGCGTTTCCGGCTGCGACGCCAATCGGATTTCCGCCATAGGTTCCGCCAAGACCGCCGGGCCCGGGAGCGTCCATGATTTCCGCACGCCCGGTGACGGCCGCGATCGGAAAACCCCCGCCGAGGCCCTTTGCCATCGTCGTAATATCTGCTGCGACGCCGTAGTGCTCCATCGCAAAATGCTTACCCGTCCGCGAGAAGCCGGTTTGTACCTCGTCGGCAATCAGCAGGATGCCATGCTTGTCCGCAAGTTCACGAAGCTTAAGCATGAACGCCCGCGGGACCTCGTAGAAGCCGCCTTCACCCTGGACGGGCTCGACGATGAACGCCGCAACGCGAGCCGGGTCAACGTCAGCTTTGAACAGCTTGTCGAGGACGGACAGCGAGTCCTCAACGGACGTGCCGTGCAGTTCGACAGGGAAGGGAACGTGAAACACGTCCGGCATCATTGCGCCGAACCCTGTCTTGTAAGGCACGACCTTTCCAGTCAGTGCCATACCCATGAATGTCCGGCCATGGAAGCCGCCTGTGAATGCAATGATTGCGGAGCGATTGGTCGCGGCCCGCGCGATCTTCACTGCGTTCTCAACGGCCTCAGCGCCGGTGGTGACGAAGATCGTTTTCTTTTTGAAGTCGCCTGGAACGAGATCATTGAGACGTTCCGCTAGCCGCACGTAGTTTTCGTATGGGACGACCTGATGGCAGGTGTGCGTAAAACGGTCGAGCTGGGCTTTCACAGCTTCGATAACCTTGATGACGGTGGCCGGTGTTGACCACCGCAATGCCGGCGGCGAAATCGATATAGCGCCGGCCCTCGACATCCCAAATTTCCGCGTTCTCTGCGCGTTCGGCATAAACCTGCGTTGTGACGCCCACGCCCTTGGATACGGCGTCGTTGCGGCGTGAGGCGATTTCTGAATTCAGCATTGGTAAACTCCTGGAAAGTAACAACCTTCACATGGTCGGATAGACAGGTCCCTCGCCGCCCTGCGGCGGGACCCAGTTGATGTTCTGGTTCGGGTCCTTGATGTCGCAGGTCTTGCAGTGGACGCAGTTCTGGGCGTTGATGACAAAGGTGTCCTTGCCGTCCTTCTCCACCCATTCGTAGACGCCGGCGGGACAGTAGCGGGTCGACGGACCGGCGTAGATGTCGTGCTCTGATGACTTCTGCAGCGCCATGTCCTTGACCTGCAGATGAACAGGCTGGTCTTCCTCGTGATTGGTGTTCGACAGGAACACCGAGGAGAGACGGTCGAAGGTGAGAACGCCGTCCGGCTTCGGATAGTCGATCTTCTTGTGCTGCGAAGCCGGTTCCAGCGAAGCGGCGTCGGTCTTGCCGTGGCCGAGCGTGCCGAAGAAGGAGAAGCCGAACAGCGTATTGGTCCACATGTCGAGACCGCCAAGACCGATGCCGATAAGCGTGCCGAACTTCGACCAGAGCGGCTTGACGTTACGGACTTGTCTCAGGTCCTTACCGATCGCAGTCTTGCGCCATTTGTTCTCGATCTCGACGACTTCGTCATTGGCGCGGCCCGCCGCGATTGCATCGGCAATCTTCTCGGCGGCCAACATGCCCGAGAGCACGGCATTGTGGCTGCCCTTAATGCGGGGAACATTGACGAAGCCGGCCGAGCAGCCGATCAGCGCGCCACCTGGGAAGGTCAGCTTCGGGACTGACTGGTAGCCGCCCTCGGTGATGGCGCGGGCGCCATAGGAGAGCCGCTTGCCGCCCTCGAAGGTGGTGCGGATCGCCGGATGGGTCTTGAAGCGCTGGAATTCCTCGAAAGGATAAAGATAGGGGTTCTTGTAGTTCAGGTGGACGACGAAGCCGACGGCGACCATATTGTCTTCGAGGTGGTAGAGGAACGAGCCGCCGCCCGCGGCCATGCCGAGCGGCCAGCCGAAGGAGTGCTGCACGAGACCTTGGCTGTGGTTCTCCGGCTTGACCTGCCACAGTTCCTTGATGCCGATGCCGAATTTCTGCGGCTCGCGATCCTTGGAAAGGTCGAATTTGGCGATCAGCTGCTTGGCGAGCGAGCCGCGCACGCCTTCGCCGATCAGCACATATTTGCCGAGGAGCGCCATGCCCCGGGTGTAGTTCGGCCCAGGCTCGCCGTCTTTTTCGATGCCCATGTCGCCGGTGGCGACGCCGATGACAGCGCCGTCATCGTTATAGAGCGCTTCGGTGGCGGCAAAGCCGGGATAGATCTCGACGCCGAGCGATTCGGCGTGGCCTGCCAGCCAGCGACAGACAAGCCCAAGCGATACGATATAGTTGCCGTGATTGTTCATCAGCGGCGGCATCAGCACGTTCGGCAACCGCAGTTTTCCGGCAGGGCCGAGCACCAGGAATTGATCGTCAGTCACCGCTGTCTTGAAGGGATGGGCGTCCTCTTCGCGCCAATTGGGCAGAAGCCGGTCGATGCCGATGGGATCAACCACGGCACCCGACAGGATATGCGCGCCAACTTCGGCTCCCTTTTCTAGCACCACGACCGACAGTTCCGGATTGACCTGCTTCAGCCGGATCGCCGCCGAAAGACCTGCCGGACCGCCGCCGACGATCACCACGTCGAATTCCATGCTTTCGCGTTCGAGGTTCATACTGTTACTGCCAAAAATCTATTATGGAGCGTCGTTCTGGCGAACATGGTGGTTCGCCAGTTACCCGTCACTGACGCATTGTGACAGGCATGGATTCAACTTAGTAAGAGGTGACGCCCTGCAGTTTCTCAAGCGCCTCTACATATTCGTTGAGCATCCGCTCGATCTCGGATTTCACCGTCGTATGCTCGTGCATATCGCCAACTGCCTGGCCGACGGAGTAGGTCCAGTAGTCGAGGTTCCGACCGCGCTCGGCGCGCTTGAATGGGTACCCGTTCATGATCGATTGCATCGGCCAGTCAAGGGGCTCCGGAGCCTCGGGACGGTGCCAAGCGTCCACGTACTTGGTGTAGAGCATGCGACCTTGCTTACCGGTCATAGCCTTGGACAGGCGCGCGTCTTCGGATGCGGCGGCAAAGAGCTTTTCTCGCATCTCCAAGCTCAGATCGCTCTCGGCCGTTCCCAGCCAAAGCGAGCCCATCCAGACACCCTGGCAACCGAGTGCCAAGGCGGCCAGGATATGCGATCCGCGCGTGATCCCCCCTGCCGCCAGCACGGGGATGCCTTCAGCCGCCTCGACGACCTGTGGCCATAAAACCATGGAGGCAATATTGCCCACGCTTCCGCCGGCCTCTGTTCCTTGGGCAACCAGCACATCCACGCCGGCCGACCGCTGCTTTGCCGCGTGTCTTGCGTTGCCAACAAGTGCGCCGACCTGGACACCTTTGGCGTGAGCTTCCTTGACGACCCATTCCGGGGTGACACCGAGTGCGCCCACCACGAGGTCGACGGACTTTTTGCCAAGCACCACGTCAAGCTGCTCGCGGCTCTTCTTGTTGGTCATCGCCATTTTTTCGGCATACTCGGCCAGATACGCATCCCGGTCGGTCTCGGAAATGTCCGCAATCCCTGCATCGTCAAGAAGCCGCTTCACAAAGTTGAGGTGTTCTTTGGGAATGAGCTTCCGGTACTCGTCGGGGGTCTTTTCGACGCCTTCTCCCCCCGTGCCGGGAAACACCAGGTCGACCGAAAAGGGGCGCCCATCAACACGCTCCTCGATCCATTCGATTGACATCTCCAACTCTTCCGGAGTCATCCACGCCGCGCCGAGCGAACCCATTCCTCCAGCCTTCGTCACTGCGGCGACGACGTCGCGGCAGTGCGAGAACGCAAAAATTGGAAGCTCAATACCAAGCGTTTTCGTTAGTTCTGTTTGCAACTTTGACCCTCCGGGACCCTTTTGGTGAGCGGCGCGTCTCAGCCAGCTTACCAACACCGCTTATTTGTCTACCGATGCGTATAATAAACATTACTATGGGTATGTTTGTAAAGAGGCGATGGGCGATATGATGGGTTTTCGAAACGAGGAGGGTGTTTCCGTAACATCGAAGAAAACGCGATTTCGTTCTCCGGATGCCGTTGCGCAATCCGTAGCGTACTGTATTGTACGTGTGAGTATGTCCGGTGAAAAAAGCGTCAATATCTCAAGTTTGGTGGCGTGGCAGGATCAGACCGTGCCCCCAGATGGCCTCTTTCGACGAACGGACCTGCTGAATTGGCGAAGCTGAAGGAACTTGCATATGTTCGACTTTAAGGAAAAAGTTGTCGTTATCACGGGCGGCGAAACAGGTATCGGCAGGGCGACCGTTGAAGCATTCGCCCGCGCCGGCGGACAGGTCATCATTGCTGGATATTTGGAAGACCAGGGTGAGGACGTTGTAAAGTCTCTCGCTTCGGAAGGGTTGTCTGTTGAGTTTATCAAGACGGACGTTCAGCAGGAGAGTTCGGTCGATAACGTCGTAACGTCTGTGTTGGCCAAGCACGGCCGCATTGACGTTCTTGTCAACAATGCATCCGTCTTCGACGGATTTGCCGGCGTGCTTGAGACCTCCAACGCCCTTTGGGAAAAGGTCATCAACACCAACCTTCGGGGCACATTCTACTTCTGCCGTGCCGTGCTGAAGGACATGGTTGCGCGCGGAGATGGTCGCATCGTCAACGTCTCATCCGTAGGAGGTATCATCGGTGGTGCAGACGGCCTGGCCTATACAACGTCCAAATTCGGCGTGATCGGCCTGACACGGCAGATGGCGGTAGATCTGACCAAGACAGGTGTTGGGATCAACGCAGTGTGCCCTGGCATGATCCAGACCGATATGCGCGGCAATTCGGCTCGGATCCTCGGCGACACCGCTCCCGACATGGCACGCGGCGTTGGCGTAAATCCCGACGCACTGAAGCGCGTTCCTGCAGGAAAGAAAGGCGTACCGTTGGACATCGCGAACGCGATCATGTTCGCTGCGTCGCCATACGCCAGCTACATGGCAGGTCATTCGCTTGTCATCGACGCGGGCTGGACGGTCCAGTAACAAGCCGGCTCATATCCAATAGGGAGTTTTCCCGGCTCAATCGCGCCGGGAAATCGCCATAACGAGCGGCGATCTAAGTGTATGCAAAAAGTGTCACGGTACTCGCTTGTTCTAACCAGTCTCTTTGACGGTTGTCGTTGGTCGTAGGGGAAACGCCGGTGCGTCCGGCTGGTTTCGCCGACAGATCGAACGAAGTCAGGACCAATATTGAGGGAAGTCGAGATGAGCTGTGACGAAGGGAGCCCATACAAGGCACTCATTTCCTTGGCAAAGGCTCGCTATTCTTGCCGTGCGTTCACGAGCACGCCGGTCCCATCCCGTGACATTCATAAAATTCTGGAGGTTGCCCGCACGGCGCCCTCGGACTGCAACACGCAGCCAACCAAGGTCTTCGTCGTCAGTGGCGAGCCTTTGGATCTACTACGAGCCGAAATGTACAGGTCCGCTTTGGACGGCGCAGACAGAAAGTCCGATGTTCCGCCAATCGGTGTCTACACCGGAATTTTCCAGGAGCGTCGGCGCGAATGCGGTTGGGCCCTGTACAATGCCGTTGGCGTCCAGAAGGGAGATCGAGTGGCTTCAGCCAAACAGGCGCTTGAAAACTTCCGCTTCTTCGGTGCACCACACCTTGCCATTATAACCGTTCACAAGGACTTGGCTGAGCGAGGGCTATTTGACGCGGGTATATACCTCGGGCACTTCCTGCTTGCCGCCCAGGCTGTCGGGGTTTCGGCCGTCCCGCAAGGCGCCATCGCTCACTATGCGCAAATTATCCGCAAGCACGCGGCAATCGAAAACGACTTCCGGATCGTTTGCGGAGTTTCTTTCGGATACGAGGTAAAAGATCACGCTGCCAATAGCTTCCGTACGACGCGCGCAGAGCTATCGGACAGCGTAATTTTCGTCGAATAGGGTTTCCTATTTCAGGGCAACACCCTGAATAAGCTGATCAGCGAAAACTGACGCAACTTCCTCGGCGCTATGCTTGAAGGTCGGCTTGAACCAAGTGTAGGGCCAGTTGCAAGCGCCGATAATGCAGCTAACAGCGATGGCTGGAGGTACGTCGCGGAAGACACCTTCTTTGACACCTTTGGCGTACAGATCCTGGATCTGTTTGTTGTATTTCCGACGGTTGCCAGTGACGACCTCGCGTTGCTCGTCGTTGAGCTCGTTTTCATCCCTGTTGTAGATCGTCGCCCAAGCGCTCCGTGACATCACATTCAGCGAATGCATCTTCACGATCCGCGCAAGGACCTCGGTGACACTACCGCCTGATTTCAAAACTTCGGCCAAACCCTTGGAATACGTGTCGTCGATCTTCTCGAAGATCCTCCAGAGGATTTCGTTCTTGTTCTTCATGTAGTAGTAGACGATCGATTTGGTGAAGCCCATCTCCGCGCTGATGTCGTCTACCGTAACGGCGCGAAAGCCGCGGGCCGCGATAAGGCGAGCGGCCGCGTCGAGGATTTCTTCCTGAATTAGCTCGGTCTTTTGCTGCTTGATCTTGCCCCGAATGTTGGGTTTGGCAGAATCTTTTTGAGCTTCCATATCCATGGTGTACCTTCCTGAGTATTTTTTCGTTCTTTACGGTATAAAAACCAGAAAGGCAACCTTGCCTGAGGACCTACATATTCGAATGCCTGCACCCAACTGCCTCAGCCGTTGGTGAAGTTTGCCAATCAAGTATTATAAGATCCCGCTTCCCACTTCTTCTGAGCTTTCCAGTCCGGCGAAAGGTCGATGAATCGATCGAGACTGAGCCTTTCAACAGGAGCCGACGTCTCGCCCTTTAGAGCGAGGTCAGCCATGGCAATCCCGACGGCCGGACACATCCCAAAACCATGTCCCCCGCCCGCAGCGACGAGCAGCCCTTCGGGATCGTCGAACCTATGGATGATCGACTTCTGGTCGCGCGTAATGTCGAGAACGCCCGCCCAGGTCCGCAAAAGTTGCGTCCCTTTCGCGACCGGAAACGCCTCGATCATGCGGCGGACCAAATTGCGAACGATCGGCGTGTTCGGCTTTGCGGGCTCGTGATCTGCGTCTACATCGACCCACTCATGTGGACCGCCGTTGGCATGGAGATTGCCACGTTTTGTCTGCCGTATTGACAGTCCATTCAAACCGATGAACCCTACCTCGTACATGGGCGGCAGAGGAGTCGTCACCAATGCCTCCAAGCGTACAGAGGCGACTGGAAACACAACGCCGAAGGGCTCGAGGAGGTTGGCATTATAGCCTCCGGCACAAAGAACAACCCGATCTGCATAAAGGTCTCCCGTTGCGGTTTTGACGCCTTTGACTCTCCCCGACTCCGAGATGACGGAATAAACAGGCGTGTTTTCGAGAATGACCCCACCTAGGTCTTGAAACGCCCAAGCGTAGGCTTGCGATACACGCTGTGGGTTGGCGTGCCCCGACCGCGGTGTGTAAAGACCCGCCCGCGACTCGTTGGAGAGAATGGGAATAAGCTTACGGCATGCATCCGCATCTATGATTTCGAAGCCGAAGTCAGCTCTTTGAAAGGCTTTGTGGGTGGCATGGAGTTCTTCCACCTGCTTGTCAGAAAAAGCGACCCACAGACGGCCTTTCTGCGTCCATTCGGTCGGGTACCCCAGTTCCTCCTCCAAACCATCCCAAAGTTTCTCGGCCATCTCCGCAAGCGGCGCTTCGTCGGGATCGTCGGCGCGCAGGCTCAGATAGCCCGTTGCGCGAGAAGAGGCTTCGTACGCCACCGGCCCGCGGTCGACAACGAGTACGCGAACACCTGCTTTTTGAGCCTGGTATGCGGTCGCTAATCCAAGCAGCCCGGAGCCGACGACGATGATATCATAACTGTTCATGTCTTCTTACCTCTTCTGCTGGCCTGCGACGCTTTCGGGAACGACTTCTTCGTGCATCCAGTGAGGCCATCTTTCCCGGGTGTGGTAGTCGTCATCCTCTGCCGCAATCAGGCCCATGTCCACCGGTCTGACCGGGAAGCGATAGCTGGCCGGCTTGATATCGGCGACGTCAATTCCGTATCTCTGGGCAAGCAGCATGGCAGCCTCGTCGCGACAACGTTTGCCTTGGCAGTGGCCCATGCCGACCCGCGTCATCCGCTTCGTCATGTCCTGACTGACCTTTGGACCAACGTCTCCGCCCGTCGTCGCCACATGTGGTGCGCGCAAGCCGGCTTTGAGGTACCGAGGCGGTTGCAGGTCCAGAAACTCGCCCCGCGTCACCGACTCGCATTGGCACAAGACGACGTCGGAGCCTCCCATCTCGTGCAGCTTCGCAACCCAGAGATCTATGTAATTCGCAGGGTTTGGTTGTCCGGAAGGCGCTGAATCGCGTAACGCGTCGATGTTCTCGCCGGCGGTTGGCGCGAGAAGGCGAGCGACTTGGTCATCCTGCCTGTTGAAATTTGACAGCCAATACACATTCGGGACAGATGTCTCGAGCTTTGCGTCAACGACCGGCAGCCACGCCGGGTATTCCCCGGCAAATCGCATAGCACAGCCCATGGCGGCCGGTAGTTCCACATTCGGGAGAACCGCGATGGCAACACATATCGTATCGCAGTTGATGTCGACACGTTTGTCGGTGCCGTCGATGGAAATGACGGTCGCTGACGAGATCTTGTCGGTGCCCTGCGCTTCGAGAAGGACGCTTTGATAGAAAACCGGAATATCCTGTTCGCCCGTCCAGTGGCCATCTTCCTCACCTGATTGAAAGGTGGCGGTTGGCTCGACGAATCCCGCGATTTCGATGCCACGGTCGATCGCAGCCCGCGCAAACTCGACGGCGAGGGTGGTCGTTCCCAGCACGAGGCAGCGGCTGCCGTTGAAACACTGGTAAGACTGGAGAAGCTTAGTTGCTGCCTTTCCCCCCATTACTCCTGGTAAATCCCATCCCTTGAAGGACGGTACGAAGTCACGGGAACCGGGCGCGAGTACCAGTCGGTCGTATTCCAGGAGTTCGTTCCCCTCCCGAGAGACGATTCCCACCTTAGGAATTTCGATGTGCCGGGAGTTAGGAGCGTTGTGAAACGCACCCCAGGCAACCACACCGATCTTGACATCGACTTCGTTCTCGACGCATTCCAGCAAAAGATCATTTGAACTCAGGACGTTATCGAAGACGGCGGTTTCGTCGCTGAGCGACGTGGGCAGACCCGATCCGTAAAAATACGGGGCGTCAAAAGACATGCTCTTGAGTTCCTGAGGGTGCTCGTCAACCAACGTGACCTCATCGCCGGCTGCACGAGCAGCCAATGCAAATTCACAACCCAGCCGGCTCGCTCCAACCACAACGACACGCTTGCCGCTCATTTGAATGTTCCCTTCTTATAACCTCGCAAATGCGAGCTCTTGTTATCGGGCCGGCAGCATCCACATAGAAACTTCGACCACAAATGCAGGCGGAAGCGGTTGGGCGCGCTTCCGATCAGCTTCAGAGTTTTTTCATGGCCGCAGCCAGGATTTCTTCGTAGTCACCGACGATGCCGATATCCGCAATCTTGAAAATATTTGCATCCGGGTCTTTGTTGATCGCTATGACCTTCTTCGCCCCGCCGATCCCGGCGAGGTGATGCACTGCACCGGAAATGCCGACTGCCACGTAAACCTCAGGGCTGATTTTCTGGCCGCTGAAGCCCACTTGCCGAGACGAAGGCACCCATCCCATCTCAACCGCGGCGCGACTAGCGCCGACTGCCGCGTCAACTTTGGCCGCAAACTCCTCAATGACACGCCATTTTTCACCGGAACCCACACCAAGTCCACCGGACACCACTTTGCTCGCGCCACGAAGCGGAAGGCCACCGCTGTCGGGCAGAGCCTCCGAGGCGACAAAACGCACGGCTCCGGGATTGACCGGTTCGGTGACCACTTGCGCTTCGACATCCTGAGCAGCAGGTGCGGACAGAGCGTCACCGCTATAAAGAAGGACGGCCTTACGCCCTTCGAGTGAAAGGATCTTCTGCGCCAAGCCGCCCATTACCGGGCCGGTGATTTCAATATTGCCTTCGCGGGCTTGAATGACTTCGCAGGATGTCACGAATTCCGCGGCTAGCGCAGCCGCGACTTGCGGTCCCCAATTCCGGTTGGAAATCGTGCCAAAGCCAACGACCAGTGAGCTTTCACGATCGGAGGCCGCCTTACCGACGACCTGGACCAGATAGTTTGCACCGTCACCGACAGGCTTGTTCGGCCTCACCACGGACGCGCTTCGGAACACCCCGCCATACTTCACAGTCACACTGGAAGAACCTGTCGTGTTTAGGATGAGCAGATCGGAGGAATAACCCGCCGCAGCGAGATTCGCCGCGATCGACGCCAATGTGGCGAACTCTGTCGCGCGGGTCTCGGAAGTATGATGGATTACAAAGAGAGCGTTCTTCATCGGTGATCTCACTTGTCGAGTGCTGCGAGAAGGGCGGCGGCCTTGTCTTCATTGCTGCCATCGATGAATGTGGTGGACTGGCCGGAGCGCTGCGCCTTTTTCGGAGAATATTTGGGCCTGGAGCCAGTCGGGCCGTCAGACGTCGCTTGAGCGACCTCGATAGTCGCCTTTTTGGCCGTCATGACGCCCTTCAAGCCAGGGGTTCGGGGCTTGTTGATTTCATTCGAGACGAGCAGAACGGCAGGGAGGGAAATCTCGTATTCGTCGATGGTCGCGTCGGCGAGCTTGCCCACATTGATCACCTTGTCGCCTACAGACTTAATTGCGACAACCGGGGAGATCGCCGGGATACCCAACCCGTGTGCCACGAGGTAGGGCACGTAGCCGGAATCGGTGTCCGACGATTGTCGTCCGGCAATAATCAGCGATGGAGTTCCCTTCTTCTCTATCGCAGTAACGATTGCCTGAGCGGTCTTGAAGGAGTCGGTGCGAGCGGCTTTGTCGAGATCAACGCGGATGGCATTATCAGCGCCCATTGCAAGCACGCGTCGCAAATATTGCTCGGCTGAAGCGTCGTCAGCAGTGAGTACGGTTACGCTTCCGCCATGTGTCTCTTTAAGTCCAATCGCCGCTTCCACGGCATTCAGGTCATAAAGATTGATCGAGTACTGTGCCGATGCATGCACGACGATCTCGTCACCGGCGTCGGATATCGACACCAGTTGCTCGGGAAGGTTTGGATCAGCGACCCTCTTGATGAGTACAAATATATCCATTTGCAGTTTCAGCGCTCCTATCGCCGGCAGTGCCCGCACAATCGCATTTCGGTTCTTGCCCTACGCCTCTGCAGCGCGGGAAGGTGCTGTCGTTCGATGGTCAACGCCAGGCCGGGAATGGAACATGACTTTCCATATGCCTTGTTGACAAACTTCTTCTCGCTGGTTCCGAACCTCCAGCCAGAAGTTCACAATCCCGCGCGTGGGGTTCGAGGTGCGTCGGACTTCCTCGACACGCTGGTAGACGTGGATCGTGTCTCCCATCTTCACCGGAGCTTTCAGATCCCAGGTCATTCCCAAGAAAGCGATGGCTGTGCCCTCTTTGAGGCCGAGCCGAAACTCCAATCCGGTGGTGATAGCGAAGACGGCAGGGCCGTGAAGGATCCGCGCACCAAATGGCGTGGATCGTGCGTAGAGCTCGTCCGTGTGCACCGGGTTATGGTCGCCGGTCAGTGCGGCGAACATCACGATATCGGTTTCAGTAATCGTCCGACGGGGGGTGGTCCATTCCTGACCAACCTCGAAATCGTCGAAGAACATAGCGCTTGGACCGACGCTCAGTGCATTAGGGTCGATTATAGCGTCCATTCATTACCTCCTTGAGCGCCGTGGCGCATTAATCGCTTTGTGGACTCCCGCATCCGCTCCAAAGCTCAGTTTTTCATACTGATGAGAATGTATTTTCTACCAGCTGGTTCGATGTGTCAAGCGAACAGTATGCCAAGACGCGGCATCTCCTCCGCTCGAAATCATCTCCAGCCGGCGCTCTTGAGAGCGCTGTCGAGATCGCGGCGAACCTGCGTGTATTCGACATGCGTGTCGGGTACGAGGCGGTTACGAACGCCCGAACCTAACTCTTCCGATATGTGAGCGATAACGCCAGGCATGGTCGACAGGATCGCCAATCCGCACATCTCCTGGGGCGTGAAACCCATCTGCACCATGATAGCGGCGAGCATTCCGACGTCGTTCAAGACCAGTTCGGGCTTGTTGCTCACTATCTGGAACGCCCTGTGGACGGCTTCATACCACTCGTTTGCTTCGCCCCATACGCCCTCAGACTTGGCTATCGCCTTCAGCCTCTCGGATCGCGGATCCAGATATCTGAAGACTTGGTGGCCAAAGCCGGGGACCCGGCGCTTTTCCGACCGCAGGTTTTGAACAAGCTCTGCCGCGGCTTCGTCCATCGGCTGGTTGCCGGCCTTCCATCCGGAAAAAGTCTCCGCGATAAAGCGGCCAGTATCTTCGGGCGAAACCGCATATGCACCGGCCGCCAGAACGGCTGCGCCGAGGCCGGCCGTCATGACGGGATTGACGGAAACTACGGCGCGAGCGGCGAGGGTACCGGACTTTTGGAGGCCGAAGTCGAGAATGGAGGAGAGAATGACGTCCATCATCCTTGACTGGCCTGGAGTCGGGAGTTCTCCGCGAACCAACAAGTAGGTGATTGCGGAGAAGGGGACGGCGCCGACCAGTTCGTTCATCGCATATCCGCGTATGTAGATACCTTCTTCCGCTATCTCACTTACAGCGGTCACCCAATGCGACGGTGTTCCTTTGGTCATAAATGCCTCGAAAGATGAACAAGAATGCAAGCTTCGTTCGGCAGCTTTGGCGACCGGGTCCGAACCGAAATTCAAGTTCATACTAGATAATCCATGAAACATACTCAAGCGTACAATCAGTGGGCACTGGAAATTTCTTGTCGACATGGGTCCGGGATAAAATCGTGTCCACATACTTCCACGTATCCCATAAGTCTGCGATGGTATGTCGGAGCGCCCCGTCGGGTACACCCGGCGGAAGGCAACTCACTAGTCTTTTGACGAAAGGAAGAAATTCATGTTGTCCCCAGTAAACCCACCTGAAGCCAACTGGCCGGGCCCGTCTCAAGGCATGGTCGTCAAGGGGAGCGGGTTCTTCGTCTCGGGCGGTCATTGCGGTCTTGACCAGTCGGGAGAGCCAGTGACGAGTTCGATGGAAGATCAGATCGTGGCGATGTTCGAGAACCTGAAGCGGACGCTCGCCGCAGCCGGTCTGACATTCGAGCACGTGGCACGGACCACTTGCTTTGTTAAGGAGTTCACCCCGGAGCTATTGAAAACGATCAAGGAGGTGCGTGCGAAACACTACAATCAGGAATGCCCGCCAGCCAGCGTGATGGTCCAGGCCGGGCTTTACGACCCGCGCCTCTTCGCGGAAGTTGAAGTCATTGCAGTCTTGCCGTAGGCGCTTGGTGCCGAGCCGGGTGGAGCGCCGTCAGTCCCCGGCTAGGTCGGCGCAATGTCCCGAAGACTTTCTATAGCGTTGCGCCATGCGTTAACCACCAGACCTTTCGCTTATTCCGTTCCGATTCCGTCACCGGAAAGGACCGGGATTGGATGTAGGTCCGTGATGATGGCAGCTTCACAGGTTCATCGTCACGCCCACGCCGCAGCGGGGAAGCCATTGCGTAAGCGCGAAGTATCCATTGAGTTCCAACAGGAACGTAAATGCCATCAACTGGGCCTGTGAAGCTTGCAATGTCGGCACATTCCCGCTACGCATACCAAATCGAATTAAAACATACCTACTAGTACTATTTTTGCCTCCCCGTTTGTCCGTGGGGCACAAGTCGGGGGCGAATCGCGCAAAGGACGAGTGATGACAACTGTCTGTCTCACATTTGATTTCGACGCAGTTTCACTTTGGATCAGCACCATGCGCCAGACGAGCGCCACACCTCTCTCGCGCGGCGAGTTTGGGGCTCTGGTCGGCTTGCCACGTGTGTTGAGCCTTCTCGCAGAAAAAAAGGTGCCTGCTACTTTTTTTGTTCCTTCGCACACCGCCGCAGCGTTCCCATCGCAAACACTGCGGATCCGTGAAGAGGGGCATGAGCTTGCGCTGCATGGGTATTGCCATGAGACGCCAGTGGGGCTTTCTCGAAACGATGAGGAGCGGCTGCTCGATCGCTCGATTTCGAAGATGCGGTCGATCCTGGGTAGCGACTTTCTTCCGAAGGGCTATCGCTCTCCAGCCTGGGACCTCGGGCCCGACTCAATATCAATCCTTGAGGATCGTGGAATAATCTACGACTCGAGCATGATGGGGGATGACTACCGACCGTATTTGGCGCGCACAGGTATTGTCGCAACGGAAGATGATTACGATCCTGGCACGCCGAGCAAAATCCTGGAGATGCCGGTAGCATGGGAACTGGACGATTTCCCACATTTCGTTTTTCTCAACAAGCCAATGTATCTTGGCATGAGAACCCCTCAGGAAGTGTATGAGCTTTGGAGGGAAGAGTTCGACTTCTGCGCCTCCCTAGGCGATGGCGTATTCACGCTTACAATGCATCCTCAAATTATTGGACGAGGACCGAGAATTAACATGCTGGCGAGGCTGATCGACCACATGAAGTCGACAGCGGGCGTGATCTTCCGAACTGCTTCCGATGAAGCGCGGGACAGACTTCGCAAGCTGCATGGAGCGCAGGCCGAAGCAAACCAAGCATTTGAAACCTTCACCGACTAATCAAGAAGAATCACGCCTCATGGAAAATCACCTCTCTCCTCTCCCGTCGGTTTACGATGCACTTCGTGCAGCTGCTGAAAAACGGTCTGAGAAAACAGCCATCGTCTACGATCAAGAAACCATCTCCTACGCTGGACTTCTCCGTCGTATCGATCAGGTGATCCGCAAGCTGCGTTCGCTTGATATAGGAAAGGGGGACGTCTTCGCGATTTACGGACAAAATCACCCCGAGCAGCTGTACTGCTACTACGCTGCCTCCAAGATGGGGGCTGTGTTTGTTTCTCTTAACCCCAATCTCACGGCAGACGAGGTTGGTTATAGCTTCGACCACAGCGAGGCCATGGTACTTTTCTTCGATGATCACGTAGAGGGGATCGCTCGACAAGCAGTTCACTCTGACAAGCTTTTGCATCTCTCGACGCTATCCGCTGACACAGAAGGTTTGGAGGAGCCGCACGCGGATATCGATACCGAGTCAGACTTCATAATTACCTATTCCTCTGGGACAACCGGCAATCCAAAGGCCGTTGTCCTCGACCAGCGCGCGCAAATCGACGTGGCGGCCTCGCTGGCGAGAATGTGGGGGATCTCCGAAACGGATACGACCCTCGTCGCACTTCCTCTCGGTTATCTTTTCGGGCTCTCCACGGCAGCCGCGACGGGTCTGCATGCGGGGGGCACTGTCGTGATCCTTCGCCGTTTCCACCCGCGCGACGTGTTAGAGGCTTTCGCAGCCCATCACATAACCGTCTATCATGGCGTGCCGACTATGTACTCCATGATGATGGAGTACTGCGAGCAACGGCAACTCACGTTCGACCTCTCCGGCGCTCGTCTCCTTATTTGCTCCGGGGCTCCCCTACCAGAGGAGGTCGGTGCTCGTTTCGTCGCAAAGTTCAATAAGTCGTTGCAGAACTATTATGCGCTTACCGAAGTGACGCCTGTCTTTGGCCGCTACCACGACGATCCGGCCCAACTACCCGCAGGGGCGATCGGCAAGGCCGCGCCTGGCGCGACAATCAAAATCCTCGCCCCAGACGGCTCGGAATGTAACGCGGGAGAGCCCGGCGAAGCGTTTGTACGTGGCGCGGCAACACTCAAGCGTTATTCAAAGGATCCTGAGCTCACAGCGGCAACGCTCAAGGAAGGCCTGTTCCGGACCGGCGATCTCGTCAGTCGCGACAACGAGGGCTTCTACTACATCGTCGGCCGTATCAAGGACATCATTATCCGCGGAGGCCACAACATCTCACCGGCGGAAGTGGAGAAAACGATCCTTGTCCACGAGGCGATCCAGGACGCTGCAGTTGTCGGTATTGCCGACCGCATTTTCGGAGAAACGCCGATCGCTTTCGTCGTCCTGCGTCCAGCAATGGATGTCTCTTCGGACGAATTGATCGCTTATCTCGAACAGAAGATGGCCGACTTCAAAGTCCCCCGGACAATTTTCTTTGAGACAGAACTGCCCCAGGGAAAGACCGGCAAGGTCGACAAGAAAGTGCTGAAACTGCGCGCCGAACAGCAAATTCTTGCTGTCTGACCAGGTTAGGACAAACCATATCATGAATAAGAGCGAATATCGCAAGCAGGACGGTCTCGACCTAGCCAGGATGCTTCGAGACAAGCAACTGACACCCCTCGAACTCATGGACTGTGCGATCGACTACGCCGAGCAGATCAATCCCAAGATCAACGCTTTGACTTGCACAAATTTCGAGACTAGCCGAGACCTCGCGCGCAACGCAACGCTGAAGGGGCGGTTCGGGGCGCTTCCGTTTCTGCTCAAGGATTCCGGGCTTGCCTATCCGCCACTTACCAACAGCTTCGGCTCGCGATTGTTCGCGGACCTCAAGATCGATTTCAATGCGACCTTGACGGACAGATTCCTTGAGGATGGCTTCCTGCCTTTCGGTCGAACGACCGTTCCGGAATTTAGTATGGCGCCGACCACCGAGGCAGTTCAGAACGGCGGACCAACGCGCAACCCATGGAACCTTGATCACTCGCCGGGCGGATCGAGCGGCGGCGCCGCCGCGGCTGTTGCAGCCGGAATTGTCCCCATTGCTCATGGCAGTGACGGCGGCGGCTCTATACGCATTCCCGCCTCTTGTTGTGGTATCTACGGTCTAAAACCTTCCCGAGGGCTTATTCCAGCTGGCCCCGCACGCGGGGAAGGTTGGGGTGGCCTTGCGACTGACGGAGTATTGTCGCGATCAGTGCGCGATACGGCGGCTGCACTCGATGGTATTTCGGGGATGGAAACTGGTGCCCCGTACGCCTCACCGCTGAAGAACGGTTCCTACGCATTTGTATTGAATAAGCCCTTTAGAAGGCGACGGCGCATCGCGATGTGGAGTGTGGGCTTTGACGATATCCCTATCCACCCGGAGTGCCTTGCAGCGCTGCAGACAGCCAAACGGTTGCTCGAAGAGGTTGGCCAGGAAGTCGTCGATGCACCACTTCCGCCCATTCAGTTCTCGAAATTCGTGGAGGCTCAAATCAACGTGATGGCCGCCAACGTCACGGTCACGGTTAACGGGAAAATCCGCAACGATCCGAAGTCTGGATGGGAAAGGAAGTTGGAGCCTGCCATCCTAGATGCTTATCACCGGGGAAAGAGCCTGAGCGCGGAAGCCTATGCGTTGGCAATTACGCGGTTTCACACGATCGGCCGGCAACTGGCAAACTATCTTCTTGAATACGACTTCATCGTCACGCCGACGCTAATGCAGCCGCCGGCAGTGCTGGGGGCGATTTCGACGGATGACGACTTCTTCAGCTTTAGAAGCAAGATAAGCCGCTACGCGACGTTCCTCGCACTCATCAACGCGTCCGGGCAACCGGCTGCCAGCCTTCCCCTGCATTGGTCTGCGCAAGGATTGCCGATCGGCGTACAGATCATTGCGCCGTTCGGGGGCGAAAGCGACCTGTTGAGGCTCTCCGCACGTCTGGAGGAAGCACGGCCGTGGTTCGATCGCGTCCCGGCAGTTTGAAATGAAAAGATGTTTCCGCCTACCCGCCAATAAGAAGGAGCGACCTAATGCCTGATGGAACCGAGAAAAGCCGAGGATTTACCGTCGCCCTGGGTGGCTGTTGCAGCATGTTCTATCCGGAGCCAACGCCCGCGGACCGATCCCCGCCCCCGGCCGACGAAAGTGAAAACGCCTTAAGCTTGACGTGGTCATTCCGGCAACTGATCGCAAGGGTGACCGGGCTGTTCGCTCGTCTTCAAAGGGCGAGAGCTTTGCGGTAGCAGCAGTCGGGCTCCGCTAGAATGCCCGCCTGGTTAGGCCACTCAACGCCCGGAAACGTGTGAATTCGCTCTAAGGGCGGCGGCCTACATGTTTCCAAGATCTAGGTCGGTTGCTCCAGTGGGAGAATTTTTGCTCGGTCAAAAAGCGCCTCCGCCATTTCGTAGCTTAGCGCCTTTGCCCCGGAGTTTTCCGGGTCGGAAAAATACTGGAAGCTGCAACCGTCGACGATGACCAACAAGGATCTTGCAAGGACCGTGGTATCCCATTGACATGTGCAGCCTGAGATCTCAAGTGCTTCGTTCAATACGACGGTTAGCTCGTGGAGATACATGGGATACATGGTCAGCCGGACTGGTTCGCTGTTGCGAAGCGCCCACAGGAAGAGTTCGAACTGAGCCTGTGCGTTCTGGGGCATGCGCTCGACGCCTTCCCACCAAGAGTCGAGCATAGAACGGACGGCATTGCGAACGCCGCCGCTCGTGGAAAATTTCATGGAATCAGAAATCATCTCCTTCAGCCACCTGTCGACAGCAGCATTGATCAGGTCGTCCTTGTCCTTAAAACAGTAGTGTAAAATTGCTAGGGGAGCCTTGGCTCTCGCCGCGACATCCCGCACAGTTACCGACTGGACACCGTTTTCGCGCATGATCTCAATTGTCGCGTCGACCAATTGTTCACGTCGGATTGCCGATGGAATGCGCACGTCTAAATCCTTCACTTTTTTCGGAAATGGGCATTGAAGCGCAAGGCTAGCCGCATCCATCCACCATTTGCAAGCCGTTAAAACGGGGGTCGGCCGATACTTGGGCAATTGACTTGGACAATTGTCCATGTGATCTTCGTCCTCACTTCGGCGGGTCGGCAACTCGGCTAATTCAGGACGTTTCCGTTGACAAAGCGATCGGGGATTGTTCCGTGGCCCTCGCTTCGACCCATGTTCCTCCAGTTACTCATGGTTCCTTACATGACGCAGAAAGAAATTATCCCACCGGCGCTTGCTGCCGATTTTGCCGTAGGACATTGGGGAACACATCGCGTCGAACGGGACGGGGTCGGAAAGATTGCTCTCAAGCCATGGGAAGGCGACAGCGATCCGAGCCCAATCGGACTAGACCAGCTCTCCGATGCGGTTAGCGCATTGCGCGTCCGTCGGCCGGCCTTCCGCGAGGGATGGCTGAAGAAAGGGCCGGGAGACCATCGACAGCGAAGAGGCTCAGATCACTTTGTCGAGGTCCCCTGGGATGAAGCGTTCGACATTGTCGCCGACGAATTGCAGCGGGTCAGGCAGTCCTTTGGGAACAATGCTATTTTCGGAGGATCTTATGGATGGGGAAGCGCGGGCCGCTTCCATCACGCGCAAAGTCAGATCCACCGCTTCCTCAATGTAATCGGGGGCTACGTGCGGGGCCGGGACTCCTACAGCTTCGGCGCTGGCTCCGTCATCATGCCGCGCATCGTGGCTCCGATGGAGCAACTTCTCGAACAGCACACGGACTGGAACAGTCTCGCAGATCACACGGAGCTGTTTGTCGCCTTTGGTGGGTTGCCACTTAGAAATACCCAGATGACGGCAGGGGGCGCGGGACGTCATCGAGTACGCCAGGCGATAGAGACGATGCGCGCACGGGGCGTACGGTTTGTAAATGTCAGCCCCCTCCGACAGGACGTCAGTGTCGAAGCCGATTGGGTTTCCATACGGCCAAACACTGACGTCGCACTGATGCTCGCACTGATCCATGTGCTCACTTCGGAGAATTTGCACGATCTTGCCTTTCTCGATCGGTTCTGTACCGGAAGCGATAAAGTCGAGGCGTATGTTCTCGGCATACATGATGGGGTGGCCAAAACGCCCGAATGGGCGGCTAAAATCACAGGCGTTCCAAGTGGTCAGATAGAGCGGCTTGCCAGGCAGATGGCAGCGTCGAAGACCATGATCAATGCTTCTTGGTCTCTGCAGCGCCAAAGCCACGGGGAGCAGTCCTACTGGGCGCTCGTGACCTTAGCGGCGCATTTAGGACAGATCGGCAGCCCGGGCGGTGGTTTCGGTATCGGTTACGCAACCCTCAACTCTATCGGTTCGGACGAACTCAAGATTTCCGGCCCGCGGCTACCGCAGGGTAGCAATCCCATAAAGGATTTCATTCCGGTCGCTCGCATTGCGGACATGCTTCTCGACCCTGGAGGTCAGTTCGACTATGACGGCAACTCCTATCGATATCCTGATGTGAGGCTTGTTTACTGGGCGGGCGGCAATCCCTTCCATCATCATCAGGACCTCAACCGGTTTATCGGTGCCTGGCAAAAACCGGAGACGATTATCGTCCACGAACAGTTTTGGACGAGCACTGCCAAGGCCGCGGACATCGTTCTTCCCGCGAGTACTTCCCTCGAAAGAAATGACCTTGGTTTCGCATCACGTGAGGGGCAGCTTGTCGCGATGCGCCAGTTTCAACCCCCACTAGGCGAGGCGAAAAGCGACTTCGACATCTTTGCAGGTGTCGCAATGAAGATGGGGGTCGGGAAGGAGTTCACCGGCGGCAGGACAGCCGCTCAGTGGATCGAGCACATGTACTGCGAGTTCCGCGCGAACCTCCGTTCACGCATCGACTTGCCCGATCTCGAGGAATTTTGGGAAATGGGCCGCATCGATTTCCCTTCATCGAACAAGCCGACAATCATGCTGGCTGATTTCCGGGCTGACCCCGACAACCATCCGCTGGGCACGCCATCAGGACGCATTGAGCTATATTCGGAGGAAATTGCCGGATTTGGCTACGACGATTGTCCTGGACAGGCAACCTGGATGGAGYCGGTCGAGTGGCTGGGCTCGGACCGAGCTTCACGGTACCCACTTCATCTGATCAGCCAGGAGCCACGCCGTCGGCTACACAGTCAGCTTGATCACTCTCCGCACAGTCGGGCAGGGAAGATCAAGGATAGAGAGCCTGTCTTGATGAACCCGGCCGATGCGGATGCTCGAAATATCAAGGATGGCGACGCCGTCCGCATCTTCAACGATCGCGGTGCGTGCTTGTCCGCGGCGCAGTTGACAGACGAACTCCTTCCAGGCGTGGTTATCATCGCGACGGGTGCATGGTTTGACCCACAAACCTGGTGTCCCGACAACATCCTCGAACGACACGGTAATCCCAATGTGCTGACGATCGACATAGGGTCTTCTAAGTTGACCCAAGCGACTGTTGCGCAATCTTGTCTGGTCGAAGTTGAACGTTTTGACGAAGCTTTGCCCGAAGTAAGGGCGTTCAAAGCGCCGCCGTTGACAGAGCAGCGAGTGTCCGAACCTCACGATCGCGCCCAAATAAGAGACTGATCGAAACGGAAGCGATCTGTCGAAGGCCGGCACATCGAAGAGTCCATCGACAGAACCGCAGCATGAATAAGCGGATTAGGTGCTGTACCTTTCGTGGCCCTTGGTCGAGACCGGCGTTGAAAAGATGTAATTAAAAAATCGGGTCAGCCGCGAGCTTCATGCCGCTGTCGGCAGAAGCGGTCTCGACCCTGATCGACAACGAGCGTCCACCAGGGTCTGTTTTCGAAGTTCTCCGGCTTAAACGGCGGCCATCAAGCTGTCGATAAGATCGAGGGCAGGGCGAACGGCGCCTTCTGCAAGAGGGTTCAACGGGCCGGGCTGGAACTTCCGCGAGAGGACGCCCTTGTAGTTTCGCTCGCAGAGTTCCTTATCCTCGGCGTTCGTAGCGCGCCAGACTTCGATCACCTTGTCGATTTCGTAGTCCACGCCCTCGATCGCATCTGAGTGCACATACCAGCGCGAGGTCCACTCGACTTCCGATTCCGAGATCGGGTTCATCGTGTGAATAATAGCGTGGTCGATGTGAAAGATTACGCGGCTGAGGACGGGAAGCAGCCCCACGCCATCAGTAATTTCCACGGGCAGTTCCTTCTTGTCCGCATATATGCCGAGCGGCTTGCTAACGAGTTCTCCATTCATGGAAACCGTCGTGAAACCTTTCCGCAGCGGCTCGCCGCCGAGGAAGCAGCTGCCGCCCCAGCCCGCAGTCTGGCCGTAGGAGGATTGGATGTCGAACGCGATGCCGAGTTCGGGGTGAGAGCCGGCACAGTGGTAGCATTCAAGATAGTTTTCCAGGAGGGTCTTCCAATTCCCCTTTACAGGCAGGGCCTCGCGAAAGATTTCCTTCATGTTCTCAGGTTGAAGCTTTTTGAGTTCGTCCGACGGAGTGCCAAGCAGTTCGGTCAAGCTTTCAGTGGGATTGCTCGTGAGGTTCACGAAGATCAGGCCGGCCCACACCTCGACGGCGGCCGGAAAGAGAGAGAGCTTTTCGTAATCGATGCAGTCCTTATCGGCCATCATCGGCGCACGGCGAAGTGAGCCGTCAAGGCCGTAGCTCCACTGGTGGTATGGGCACACAAAATTGCGAACATTTCCTTTATCCGATTTGGACAGCTGTGAACCTCGGTGGCGACAGACGTTGTAGTGGGCACGAACGCTTTCGGTGCTCTCCCTGACGATGAGGAGGTTCTCCCCTGCAAAGTTATGGGAGAAGAAGTCGCCGACATTCGGAATTTGGGAGATATGGCCCGCAAAGGTCCACTGCTTCGCAAAAATCTGACGGGTCTCTTCTTCAAAGACCGCAGGTGAGACGTAGCGCTCGCGAGGGAACGTTGTTTCCGTAGAACGCACAGCACGGAGGCTGTTTGGCGCGATTTCCTGTCCCATTTGTTTCTCCTTCAAGGTTTGATTTCAAAATATACCAGGACAACCGTGTTCGCTGGCGCTCTAGGCATCGAGTTCAATCTCGGGACCGAGCGCACGAGATACGCAAACCATCATCCAGTCGCCCTGCTGTTGCTCCGAAGCGCTAAGCACCGAATCGCGATGGTCGATAGCGCCAGACAAAACCCGCGTCTCGCATGAACCGCAGGTTCCCTCACGACACGCGCTAGGCCAACGAATACCTTCGCGTGTCATGGCCTCCAAAATGCTCTCCTCTGCGCCTACCGAAATCGAACGCCCAGAGGCGCGAAGATGCGCTGTGAACGCATGATTTTGAACTGGCGCAGAGACTGTTATCGGGCTGAATCTCTCGCTGTGCAGCGTGTCCTTGGGCCAATCAGAGGACAACGCGGTCAGAGCGTTTAAAAGTCCCTCTGGTCCGCAAGAGTACAGTTTTGTCCCAGGGGCGATAGTATTTGCGATTGCCTTCAGATCGAGAATGCCAGCGTGGTCTTCCGCAACGATCCGCACATGCCCGCCGAGCGCTTCGAGCTCCTGATGATACGCCATTGATGAACGGCTTCTGCCGCCGTAATACAAGACCCAAGGAGTGCCACGCGCCGTAGCTTGCTCAATCATTGGAAGGATCGGCGTGATGCCTATTCCGCCTGCAACGAAGATGTACTCCGATGCGGCCTCAAGCGGAAAGTGGTTTCGCGGACCCTGAGCTTCCAGGATGTCGCCCTTCCTCAGATTCTCATGGATAAATTGCGATCCGCCGCGGCCATTGCCGGCGCGTAGGACGGCGACTCGCCAGTGTGCGGTATCGCCAAGCGGACCACAGAGCGAATATTGTCGTTCAAGCTGCGGCCCGAGCTTCAGGGACAAGTGCGCCCCCGGTTCCCACGACGGCAGCTCTCGTCCCTGGGCGTCCGCAAGCACGAGCTCGGCGACATCATCTGCCCGCTTCACGATATCTACTACACGCAGGGACCTTGTTTCTTGCTCGTTCATACACTCTCACATCATTGGCAGGCGACTGTCGATCAGGCCCTCGTGCGACCCGGTCAAAGCTTGAAGCGGGTAGGGTCATGCAGAACGTAGCGGACACTGAACATTCCGGTGAGTATGTGTTCGATGGCGTTGCGGCGCAATTGAAACTGTGTCCTACTCTTCATGACGATTTGTCATGATGAAATCGGAAAGCCCATGGCGTTGTACCTTCCGCCGACAGAGCAGCTTCTTGCCTTCAAGCTGGCGATCGAACACGGGAGCTTTACGGCTGCCGCGAGCGAACTTAACATCACGCAATCTGCGGTGAGCCACCAGGTGGCTAAACTCGAACGAGCGGTCGGCTCTCGCCTGATTACACGAAGTGCCCGTGGCCTGGCTCTAACCGACGCGGGGGAAACGCTGATTGCCGCGATTAGCGACCCGATTTCGCAGCTATTGTCGGCCTTCGAGTCACTCTCAGTTCCCAGTTCCACCAACTTGCTGAAAATTCAGGTTGAGTCTGCTTTCGCAGCGTCTTGGCTTTCACCCAGACTTGACAGTTTTCTCGGGCGGTTCCCGAACCTGCGCCTTGAACAATATCGCTCAACGAACTTGAGGCTGTCGGATCGCGTTGAGCTTGCTATCAAATGGGGTAGTGGTCGATGGCCGGATTTGGTGTCTGAGAAGCTGCTTAGCATCTACTACACGCCAGTTTGCTCATCGGCGATCGCCGCCTCGGGCAAATTGAATAATGCAGAGGACCTGCAGAACTTCACGCTCTTGCATGATCGGCGCTACAAGGACTGGCAGCAGTGGCTAGACCAGTATTATATCCACCACCCAAACGTCCGACGTGGGCATATCGTGGACGACGCTTACATCCTCAGCGAGATGGCTATGGAAAGCCGGGGTATAGCCTTGTGCGCTCCGATCTTAGCCAGGCGGGAACTCGCAAGCGGCAGTCTCGTCTGTCCATTTCCGGCAATGCGGCTATTTCCAAAGGAAGCCTACTATCTTGTGAAAAGGAAAGAGACACGACTTTCGCGCAACGCGGAAGCTTTTGCAGCCTGGCTGAAAGATGAAGCAGCCGAAGCTAGTGCCTGACGAACGATGCCCTACCAATGCGTTGGACATGACTGTCGCAGCCAAGCACAACACCGGCCTGACCAAGATCGAGATATGATACTTGCCAGTAAACCGCCCTAGACGGTAGCTCGCAGTCTCATTAGAGCCGACTGGTGCACCAGCCGACTGGATCGCGGGATCAACAGTTGAAGCCTCTTATTCGCATCACATACTTGACAGAATAATTTTCAAACGAAAAGGTATGGCGCTCACCGGTTCGCCGAGCTTTCGTATCAAATATGGGCGCCTTGGAGGGGTTGATGGATTCGACAGGAACAACCAGGGCTGCTTCTGCGGCCGGAACAACACCGATGGTGGGAACTACCGGCGGACAAGTTTCCGGGTACACCACTGGTAGGGTTAACGTCTTCAAAGGCGTGCCGTATGGACGCGACACAGCCGCGTCCAGGTTTGAAGGCGCGGTTCCAGCAGCCGCTTGGGATGCGCCGCTTGTCGCACAAGCAGTAGGCGACCCATGCTACCAAAAGAACAGGGATTGGAAAGGTTGGACCGACAATCGCGACGGTAGTGAGAACTGCCTTTTCTTAAATGTCTGGTCGCCGAACGACGCAAAAGGCAAGCCCGTGATGGTTTTCTTCCACGGTGGCGGCTATCGCTACGGCACTGGCGGTGCGCCGCTTTATGACGGCGAGCGACTTGCCGTGCGCGGTGACGTCGTCGTCGTCACCGTCAACCATCGCCTGCATGTCCTTGGGTTTACATTTCTTGGCGACCTCTTGCCAGACAGCGATTACGCACCAAATCCTGGCCTACTTGATCTCGTCGCTGCTCTACATTGGGTGAGGTTAAATATTTCCGCATTCGGCGGAGACCCACAAAATGTAACGATTTTCGGTGAATCCGGCGGCGGCGGTAAGGTTTCTTGCCTTATGGCGATGCCCAGCGCGAAGGGCCTCTTTCACCGTGCTATTGTTCAAAGTGGTGCGCAGCGTAAACTGCGGAGCCGTGAGCAAGCTACAAAAGACACGGTCGCGCTCCTGGAAGCTCTAGATTTGGGGCACAAAGACGCCGGCAAGCTGGCGGACATTCCCGTCGACATGCTTTACACCGCCTACCGGAAAGTGGTCGGGAATTTGTCTGTCCGAGGAGCACTATCGGGCCCATTCAGTCCGGTTCTCGATGGCGAAGTACTGCCTTGGCATCCCTCCGACCCGCAAGCTTTCGACAATTGCAGCGTCGTTACTAAGATGTACGGCGCCAACGCTCACGAGTCGGCCTATTACCTGGATTTCGCGGGGCTGCTTTCACACCCCGTAACAGATGAGGATATGTTGCGTGACGCGGTCTCCTACCTGAACCTCGACCCATCAGAGCTGGCCGATTTTTCGCTGCTGATCAGCGATTATAAGACACGCTTGCCTGACATTGGTCTCGACCGTCTGAAGGTGGGGTTGCTGTCAGATCTATGGATGGCCTCCGATACTCTCAAGCAGAGCTTGGCGGCTGCTTCTCAGGCGTCGAGCGCTCCTGTCTATCATTACGTATTTGCGTGGGAGGAGCCATATCAGGGCGACTTCTGGTCCCTGCACGGAGCAGAACTCCTTTTCACGTTCGACAACGTAGACGCTGACGAGATGTGGGGGGAAAGCGGGGCTCCGGCGGCTCGGGCAAACCGCGACCCCTCAGGGTATCGCTATCTGCTGCGTGATAACGTCGTCAGCGCGTGGGCCAGCTTCGCCAAAACCGGACAGCCCTCATTGAAGGATGGTACGGCTTGGCCCGCCTTTGACCCTAAAACGCTGAACACAATGGTGCTCGGCGAGGGGTGTGAAGTCCAACAGGACTATTTCGGTAACGCGACAAGAAGGATATTCGACAGGATCGAGGCTGGCGTCGGATCCTGATCACTGTCGGAGCAAGTTCCCTCCAAGGCATCCGTCGCGGCATCGATGTCGTCCGCGCTCTGTCGCTAGGTGCGACGGCCGTCGCAGTAGGTCGTCCGGTTCTGTTTGGCTCCGTCATGGGTGGCGCCCAAGGAGCGCAAAGCGTCATCGAGCATCTGCGCGACGAGTTAAGAGCGGCTATGCTTTTAGGCGGAGCTGCAAACGTAACCGGCTTGTCACGGGACTATCTGAAAGTCTGACAGAGGCAATCCCGGAGGTGGTTGGAACGTTGGAGCGCCTCCTCGAAGAGCTCGGAAAGGTGCTTTTGATCTGGCAGCGAGCACCTCAACCGCCTACGGGCAGAGTCGTTCTCAATGCCGCTCAGACGTGAAGTAATTCGAAGCGAAGATTGGATTAATCATTATTCCTACAAAGTTTCCTCCAACTGTCTCGTATGGACGAAACACAGCTTGTTGCCGTCCGGATCGCGGCAGTAGGCTGCGTAATAGTCATCGCCATGACCATCCCGAAATCCGGGGGTACCCTCATCGTACCCCCATTTTCAATGACAGCCTGAAACGCACGATCGAGCGACTCCCGAGAAGGTGCGATGAAGCTCACCTGTGTGCCATTGCCCCAGGTCGCCGGAAAACCATTCGCCGGAAGATGTGCGTAAAAGGCAGGTGCTGATGTTCCTGGCCGCATCCATCCTCTACTTTTCTGGCTGTCGTCATATTGACCGTGACGAACCATGCCAAGCGCTCCTAGGACATCGTCATAGAAGCGGGATGAAACCTCAAGGTCGCGAACCCCCACGGTTATATGACTGAACATGCCAAACTCCTTGTTACTTTGAGGAATGCGGGTTCGAAGTTACGATGCGCCATTCATTTGACGGTGGGCTTCGGCGATGATTTCGAACGATCGTAGGCGCTTCGGGTGTTCGTAGATATCTGAGACGATCATGAGTTCATCGGCCCCCGTCTTTGCCAGAAAGTCCTCCATGCCGAATTGTATCGTCTCATGAGAGCCTATAATCGAGCATTTGAGCATTCGGTTGACCTGAGACTTCTCAGAGGGTGTCCAAAAAGTTTCGATATCGTCGATAGGCGGCTGACTTAAGTCGCGTTCACCACGAAAAATTCCGGCAAATGACATCTGTTGTGTCGTCGCTAGCTTTCGTGCCTCTGCATCTGTCTCCGCCGCGATGATGTTCACCCCAGCGATCGCATAGGGCCGGTCGAGCTGTTCTGAAGGCTTAAAGCTTCTACGATAGAGATCGAGGGCGGGCAAAAGATAGTCTGGAGCGAAATGGGAGGCAAAAGCGTAAGGTAAGCCTAGTTCGGCTGCTAGAAGAGCCCCGAAATTACTCGATCCAAGAATCCAGACCGGAACTTCCGTTCCAGCCGCTGGAACAGCGCGAATACGCTGGTCTGGGCCCGCGGGCGCCAGGAAGGCGTGTAGTTCCAACACGTCCTGCGGAAAATTGTCTGAAGCGTCCGCTGGCCGGCGCAAGGCGCGCACTGTCAGCTGATCGGTTCCAGGAGCCCGTCCGACGCCAAGATCGATGCGGCCAGGAAAGAGCCTCGCCAAAGTGCCGAACTGCTCGGCGATAACGTAAGGCGCGTGGTTAGGCAGCATAATACCGCCTGCGCCAACGCGGATGGTTTTGGTCCCCTCGGCAATATGGCCGACGACGATTGAAGTAGCGGCGCTTGCGATTCCCGGCATATTATGATGCTCTGCGACCCAGATGCGCTCGTATCCTAGTGCTTCGGCATGTCGTGCAACGTCCCTAGCATTGTTCAGAGCTCCACGGGCGTCTGTATCTCTCGTGACCCGGACCAAGTCCAAAATCGAAAGTTTTACCATTGCGTACTCCTCATTACTAAATTGCGCGTCCCTGACTGGTCAAAACAGGTCGAAGCTCCGACGCAACTTCAAAACTGCTTTCGTGGCTCCGCCACATATGGGATGTTGGCGGACAGAAACTGTTGCTCTGAGCATCAGCGCTTAACGGTTCATGTCTGCTCCTTCGTGACCGAATTATACGACCTTCGGCCAATTGCTGTCCAACAGCAGATCGTCGTTAAGGTCCATGTCGCAGCCCCTCTTGTGAATTTCGGTGCAGACGATCCATCGAAATACCGCCCTGTAGAGTCAGTCGTCACGCGCGGGGACAGCAGGCTCTAGACACCCAAGAAAGCGTTTAACGCAGATAGGCATTCCAAACCGATCGCATTACCTAGGCATCCGGCAAGACTGTTGATCCCGGAGCGCTTTAATCAACATCTCGACGCGTCACCTTGCAGGAGCAATTCCATGTTCGCTATAACCGGGCTGTCTGTAGCGAAAGATTAGCAGTGAAACGAACGCCAATTTCACTAGCATTCCTTTCGTTCAATCTTATAATTCCATAATGACGAATGGAAATCGCTTCGACGGCCTTTTGGAATTTGCCGAAACGGTGCGTACCGGAACCTTCACGGCAGCAGCAGAGGTTCTCGGCGTTACTGCGTCCGCCGTAGGCAAAAGCGTCACGCGGTTGGAAGCCCGCCTCGGGACAAAGCTGCTTCACCGGACGACGAGAAGCCTCAGTCTGACAAACGAAGGGGAGGTCTATTTAGCGACCTGTTTAAGCGTCTTGGATGAACTCGACGGGGCGGAAGGCGCGTTTGCTGTCGGTAGAAGCGTACCAGTCGGGCGCATTCGCGTCGATCTTCCTGGTGCTTTCGGACGGCGCCATGTTTTGCCAATATTGCTCGATTTATCTGAACGTCACGCAAGACTCGATCTCTCAGTCAACTTCTCGGAGAGAACAATCGATATGGTCGCCGAATCGAGTGATCTCGCGGTCAGAATCGGCGATCTCAATGATGACTCCGCTTTGACTGCGCGACGTTTGGGTACGCAACGCCTCGTCGTTTGCGCGGCTCCTAATTACTTGGCCGAGAAGGGCGTACCAGACACTCCCCAGGATTTGCAGCAAAAAGACTGTGTGTTTGGTTGGCGCCGAGGTCAGCAGGGATCGTGGATCTTCAAATCCCGCGAGGGGGTTACGTTTTCTCAGGACATTCGCCTCCGACATGAATTCAGCGATGGAGAAGCCATGGTCGACGCGATCCTTGCAGGCTGCGGGGTCAGCCAGCTGCCTACATGGCTTGTCCACGAGCATCTGCAAAGGGGTACGCTTGTCGAAGTTCTAAAGGACTATGCAGGAGCAGAAATGCCGATCCACGCAATCTGGCCTCAATCCCGCTTCATGAAACCGAAGCTAAGAGTACTGATAGACGCGTTGGTAGATGCCGCCGCACTGCCCAGGTCCGGTTTCCGCCCTTGATACGAGGCGAGCCCAGATCAGGGCCTACTTTCACCTTTTTCTGAGCCGGTCCAAGACATTACGCTCGACATTAAAGCGTTTCATGAATGAAAATAGACGATAGGATGAGTAGGAACAGGGGCGCGGACTTCCTGCGGCGCGAGGGTAGATATCGACGCTGCAAGATTAAGGAAACTGCCGCGAAGAAAGATCGCGGCAGTAAAGGTCACAACTCAAAGTCCTTTCACTTCGGTAAGGCGTAGGCGATGATATAATCTCCCCGCTTCGGTGATTGGCGAGCACCACCGGCGGAAATGACCACGAACTGTCGGCCGCTTTCTGGCGAGACATAGCTCATCGGAGTGGCTTGGCCACCAACTGGCAGCTCGCCCTTCCAGAGTTCCTTACCGGACGTTTGATCAAGGGCACGCAGGTAGAAATCCTGTGTCCCGGCGAAGAAGACCAGGCCCGAGCGAGTGGTCATCGGACCACCGAGCGTCGGCATTCCAATCGGGACAGACAGTCCGGTGCCATTGCCGAGATCTTTCACAGTTCCGGCAGGGACCTGCCAGGCGACCTTGCCCGACTTGAGGTCAACACCGCTGATCGTTCCGAAAGGCGGTGTCACGCAAGGCACACCCAACGGAGACATGAAAGGTGAGTTCCTCACCGCATAGGGCGTGCCCTTCATCGGCGAGTATAGATCATGGCCCTGGAAGTTTCCGTTTTTCTCCAGCTCCAGGTCATGCTCTACCAGACGAACGCGTATCGGCAGTCGAATGTCGTTGACGACAAGCAGGCCGGTATCCTCGTTGATGGATGCACTGCCCCAATTCATGCCCCCGTAGTTGCCGGGATTCTGAAGGCTAACGCTGTCCGGCCGCGGAGGCGTGAACTCGCCGTCATAACGCAACGACTTGAACTCGATACGGCACCATAGCTGATCGAACGGGGTAGCGCCCCACATATCCGCCTCGGTCAATGGCCGCGCGCCATTTCCCATAACCGGCATTTCGACCGAATATGGCTGGGTCGGGGAGAGCCGTTCGCCCGGTGCACCATCTTGCGGGGCCTTCTTTTCTTCCACCTTCTTGATGGGTTCCCCGGTTGCTCGGTTCAGCATGAATATCTGACCACGCTTCGTGACTTGAACCAACGCCGGGGTCACTCCGCCGTTTCCATCGGGCATGTCGTAAAGCGCCGGCTGAGCGGGAACATCATAGTCCCAGAGGTCGTGATGGACGGTCTGGAATTTCCAGCGCTCTCGGCCGGTATTGATATCCAATGCCACGACGGACGACGAATATGCGTCATCGAAATCGCGCCGATGCGCACCGTAGTAGTCGGGAGGGGCGTTACCCATCGGCAGATAGACGAGGCCAAGCTTGTCGTCAAAAGCGGGCGTCGACCACATATTCGGCGTCCCTTCTGTATACGTCTGGCCTTCTGCAGGTAACTTAGTAATGTTGGGGTTTCCGAGGTCCCATGCCCAGACGACGTCGCCGGTACGCGCGCTGAAAGCACGGATGACGCCCGAAGGTTCGCCAAGACCGCGATTGTCCCAGACCCAGCCACCAACGATAACTAGGCCACGCGAGACGGTTGGTGCTGAGGTCGGAATGTAGAAGCCTGGGGCACCGGCAGCAATACCGGTCTTGAGGCTGACCGTGCCATTGTCGCCAAAGTCAGCGCAGGATTGGCCCGACTTCGCATCGATCGCAATGAGGCGCCCATCTATGGTCGAGAGGATAATCCGCTGAGCGCAGAGCTGGTCAGCAGATGGCAGCGCCGCGGGGTCCGTCGGGTTGTTTGATGCGACCCTCGCATCGAAGTAGCCTAGGCCACGGCAACGATGCCAGATTGGCGACTGTGCTTTCGGATCAAATTTCCAGCGCTGCTCGCCATTTTCGGCATCGATCGCGAAAACAATGTTATTGGGCGTGCAGGCGTAAACAGTATCGCCGATCTGCAGCGGGGTGTTCTGATCCTCCTGCGGTCCGTCGGCCACATCGCCAGTTCGGAAAGTCCAGGCGACTTTGAGCTGCGACACGTTGTCCTTTGTGATTTGATCAAATGGCGCAAAGCGTGTGCCTGACGCGGTGCGACCGTAGAACTGCCAGTCCTTCGAGCTCTCTTGCAAGGGCGTCGTCTTTGAGAGGTTTGCTGCCACTTCCGCGTTGTAGATCGTCCCATGGGGGAAGAACAGCGAGACGCCGGTGACAACAAGTCCAAGCGCAAAAATTGTAGCACCGGACCAAGATATGTTTCGAACCGTTCGAGGCGCTGCTCGAAACGAAAGCAGTGGGAGAAGCAGAAATACAAAAACCGCTAGAACGCTTGGGGCAACGAGCCTTGGCAAAAGCGGCCAGAACTGAAATCCGGCTTCGGAAAGCGCCCAGATTAGGGTTCCGAAGAATGCGACCGCGTAGATCCAGGCGGCGATCGCTTTTCTCAAGACAAATAGGATTCCGCTGATAATCAGCAGGGTACCGATGACTGCATAATAAGGTGACCCGCCCAACAGGAGCAAGCGAGCACCGCCATATCCAAGAGAGAGTCCGACAATTACAAGGATAGCACCGAATAGCCTAAGGACCACCCGATGCCACGTTTTTTCGAGAGTTAACGTAGCCATTGTACCTGAGCCTTGCCAATTTTAGCATTTGGGCTGCGACTATCGCGTTGGCCAAAACTGGATTTTCTTCTTGGACTGAGGTTTTCGCTACGCAACGCAACAGATACGGCGCGCTCGCGCCCAGTGAACCCCTCCCTGGAAGAAAGTCTTTAGAGAGCGGCGCTATTTAAGCGATTTAGGCAAAGCACATTCTGTGCCGGGCAACATCATCATGACCCGGAAGAACTTTCGGCTTACTTGCAGTGTGCTATTGTCGAAGCGGCAGAAAACCCGGTATCAGCTCTACTGGAGCCTTGAGCTTTAAATGACTGCATGGTCATTTAAAGTCAATATTAAAAATGACCGGAGGGCCACTTTTGGTCAAGGAACTCGGACAAAAAACCGTTAGGTCCCGGACACGGGGCCCCAGCATCGAAAAAACCGCAGAGACGCGCGGCCGCTTGATCGAGGCCGCCTTGGCGGTCTTCGTTGAGCATGGCTATGCCAACACCACGATCGCGGACATAGCCAAACGCGCAGGGATCGCCAAAGGAACGCCGTATCGATACTTCACGACGAAGGAGCATCTTTTGGAGGGTGTTCTAGAAGATGTCGTGGTTTCGGCCGTCTCTGACCTCAATAGACTTGCCCCCTCGAACGACGAGACCGTCGAGGCATTTCTTCGTCGAACAGTCCTGCCCTTCATGCGAGAATTCGAAAAATCGGGCCGCGCTGCAATTGCGCGGCTCGTCATTTGTGACGGTGGGGCGTTCCCGAAGTTGGTTGAGATTTACAAGATCAAGGTCTACGAACCCATGATTGATCTCATCCGGCGCTCGGCGGCGCTTGCTCGCGAGAGGGGAGAGATCAGCGATCGCTATCTTGCCGACTGTCCTCACTTGCTTGTTGCTCCGCTTTGGGTCGGGATCGTTCACAACGCTGTACTAAGTCCTGAGTCCCATCTCGACATCGGAGCAATGTTCGAGCTTCAGCTTGATCTGCTGTTCTCATCAGGCAAGCGAACAGACAAACAGCGATGAGGGGTTGGTTCGCCTTTGTTGCAACCAGAGAGGCGATCCGCACATCCAGCAACCGATCATCTCGGTGGCATCAAGCCTTTGTCTTTGCTTCCAGGCAGCCGAAGCTTGGGCCTCCGCATTGGCATTTCGGAAGAGTTCTGCACAATTCGCAGCGGGGATTTGGCTGGAAGACGCAACCACCATCCGACGGTCAGGCTTCGAGCCAATCTTCTTATTTCTGCCGGCGAGCAGGAGAGCATGAATAGCTCGCCGGCATCATGTCCGCCGGACGCAGCACGGTTCATTCAGCGGGTTGCGACACCGCCTTACCGCGTTGCCCCATCACGATCTTGGCAAGGATACTTAGGAACGCAAGCGCGGCAAACAGCGCACCGCTCAGCATGACGGACTGTGGGCCTATCCCGGCGATGAACCATCCCCCAACCATCGCACCAACTGTAATTCCCAGATTTGAGAACGACATATAGAGGCTGTTGGCGAACTCCGGGGCCTCTTTTGCTTCCTCACTTAACCAGTGTTGACTGACGACCAAACCGGACGAATGCAGAATCCCCCAAGGCACGAGTAGTCCCCACATGGCAGCCTGCGAAGCTCCCAACTCGAATATAGCGATATAGATAACGGCGTAAATGACCGGATAAAGCAGAGTCGTGCGCGGTACGTTCCTTTGCAGCATATGGCTATAAAGGAAGTTACCGATGAAGCCGCAAATGCCGAAAACGATGAGCATAATGCTAACAATGTTGGTATCGAACGCAGGCACTTTCCCGAGAAAGTCAGAAATGTAGCTGAATGCCGAAAACATTGCGGCGAATACGAAAACGACGGTGGAAATCGCCATCCAGACCCCGCCAGACTTTAGAATGCCGAGCTGGTCACCGTAAGATAGCGATTTAGCGCCGGGGAGCGTCGGAATAAACACGATGATTCCAATCAAAGCCACCGCGTTGACAGCAGCTGCAAAGTAGAACGCAGCAGCAAGGGAGGCATGGTCAGCAATCAAGACGCTGAGTGGAATGCCCAGGACAAGTCCCGCTGCAACGCCGGCGAACACCTTGGCGGCTGCGCCCGCCTTTTTCTCTGAAGGCACCGCATTCGTTGCCACGACCAAGGCCGCGGAAAAGAAAGCCGCATGCACGAACGCGGGAATCACCCGGAAGATCAGCATTAACTCGAAGAAACCAGTAAGAGCGTAGATCACATTGGAGACAACGAAAATCGCCATAATCGACACAAGTACGGTCTTCTTGTTAAACCGAGAGAGAAATAGGGTGACGAACGGTCCAGTGACCGCGACGACCAAGGCATACAAACTGACGAGATAACCCGCCTTTGTTGCATCGACTTTTAGTTGTTGCATGATCTGGGGCAGGAGGCCGATTGTTCCAAGTTCCGTGGTGATGACGCCAAACACCGCGGCGGACAGCGTCCAGATGAGCATCGAATTGTTCTTTTTCATAAGCTATCCTTCCACAAACAGCTCAATGGCTGGTGGTTTGCGAAGTCGACTTTTTTGTAGGCAAGACACCGCCATAGCGTAGCGCGTAGCGGAGTTCGGATTTATTATTTAGGTGATCGCTTCCGGGGGGTGAAGGCCGCCTCTGGATCGACAGTTTGTCGTATATTTCCAGAATGCAGGATAAAAACGGTCCTTTGTCGAGATCCGAGTACTGGAAATCAACACGAAAGATCAGGTTCATTTAATCTGCGAGTTCCAGATTGAATGGAATTCTTTCTAACTAATCTGCGCGTACTCAGATCCTTATCTGCATCCTTGGAAACCGAAGGAGATTGAAGATGAGCATGAGTTGGCAAAACGAAACCAAGTTGCAGACCACATCAGATCCAGCCCTCCATCCTGGCAAAAGGCGCGTTTTCAAAGAGGGCCATCTTACAGTCGGTTTGATCCTCCCGTTAGAAAGCCATCCGGACAATCCCGCACCGACGATGGAAAATCACATTGGGATGGCGCAACTCGCCGAAAGGCACGGTTTCGGAGCACTATGGATGCGAGACGTGCCGTTCTTCGACCCGAACTATGGAGACATCGGCCAGATTTTCGAGCCCCTGGTCTACATCGCGTCGCTCGCTGCAGCGACCGACAGCATCGCGTTGGGCACGGCAGGAATTGTCTTGCCTTTGCGGGAACCAATGATTTTAGCGAAGCAGGTGACTTCGCTTGATCAGCTTTCAGGCGGGAGAATGATACTTGGCCTTTCGTCCGGCGACAGGCCAGCCGAGTATCCATTATTCGATATTGACTTCAACAGCCGCGGGGAGCGGTTCAGAGACGGATATGACGTCTACCGAAAGGTGAGCCAGCAGTCCTTTCCAACTTTCCGATCACCTCGTTTCGGGAAATCGAGCGGCCACCTGGACCTTCTTCCAAAGCCACCTTTCGGCAAGACACCAACAATCGCGGTCGGGCGAGCTCAACAAACCATCGACTGGGTCGCGCGAAATATGGATGGATTGATCGGCGCGTCGCCGACGACGGAAAACCTAGAGCAGTTCGCAAGGGACTGGCACGATCTCGTTCGCTCTACCTGTGGAAAGCAGACATTCAAACCGGTCGGTATTGGTGGCTTTCTCGATCTTGTAGAAGACAAAAACCATCCATTCCAAAAGATGCGCGGTGGTATCAGGATCGGGTCCCGGGCACTTGCCGGTTTCCTCAACTCGGCGCGGGCCGCAGGGGTTAATCACGCTGCACTCAACCCGAAGGTCAGCCGTCGTCCGTATGTAGAGGTGATGGCAGATCTCGCAGAAAACGTACTGCCCTTGTTCCCCTCGATCGTTCCGACGTCGGCTCCCGGCCATACAACCTCTGAATAAGACGCTGTCTCGGTGAGGATGAAGTCGATGTGGGCGAACGACCTATTAGACACCAGATGCCATACGCCATGGCTGATGACGTGAGAGCTAGCTACGCCTTTACGTTATATGGGCTTTAGCTGCTACGTATCTGGTCTCGCGCCAGCCGCCTCAAAGTTCTCGAGGTTCGAGCAGAGGAGATAAATAAAAATTCGTCAATAGCGAACCGTATTTGCATGCACAAATAACTCTGCTAGCCTTCTGACGGGAGGAATAGAGCTCTTTGCAACAGCATCGCGCTCGTAGAATTCCTCAATCGCACTCTGGGAGGGGATGCAATGCGAGATCTAGGCAAACAATTTGTGGTCGCGACGATGGCGGCGGCATTGATGGTAGCAGCGACAAATTCACGATCGACCGCAGCCGAATATGCTGTTTCGGACAAAGGCGCCGACATCACGCCGCTGTGTGGCACCAAGCCCATGAAGGTGGCCCTTGTCGATGGGGTTGGAAGCAATACCTGGCGAAAGATTGCTGTTGCCGAATTCAAGGACGAACTCAGCAAATGCCCGAATGTAACCGACGTCCTATACGCGGACTCGCTCGGAGACCAACAGAAATACAATAGCGACCTGAACAGCATGGCCTCCATGGGCGTGAACGTCCTTGTGACTTTCACTGATTACGGAGATGCCGCGCTGCCGGCCTATCGCTCGGCATTTGATGGGGGATCGACGGTGGTTGTTCCTTACTATTCCAGGGTCTCTGGGACACCGGGTCAAGATTTCAGCGTCAACGTCTATCAGGACCAGTCCTACATCGGCAAACTCTGGGCCGACTGGGTGAACAAGACGCTTAACGGCAAAGGCAACATCGTGATGTTGGGCGGCACGCCCGGCGCGAAGTCGTCCGAGGACTTTTTCAACGGCCTGAAAGAGGGGCTCAAAAAGTATCCTGGGATCAAGATGCTGGATGAAAGCTATATCGTCACGAACTGGAACCCTGCCGACGCGCAGCGAGCAGTGACCGGTCTTATTGCCAAGTATCCGCAGATTGACGCGATCGTTTCGGATTCCGGCATGGCGACGATCGCTGCAACCAAAGCCTATGAGCAGGCTGGCCTTCCAATCCCTCCGGAAGCTACGATCAACGGCATCAATGAAATGGGATGCAGATACGAAGACCTGACGGCCGCCGGAAAGGGATGGAAACATTTTTCCGTCGACGGAGCGACCTCGATGGTTCGAGTTGCGGTGCGCGCCGGCGTCGCAGCCTATCAAGGGACGGAGAGCAACGAGCCGACGGTTATTGTACCTTATGTCTATGCCGACACTGAAGCTGGGAAACCACCCCGCTGCAATCGCGGTGCGCCCCCGGATGCAGACCTCTCGTCGACGCTTTCGGAAGACAAGCTGAAAGCCGTCTTCAACTAGACCTAAACAAAGTCAGCTGCAGTATTGTAAACCTACCGCGGCTGACCGTACTCTCAACCCGGAGCGGGAAACGGGTCACCGCAGCTGTCGGCGAGCACCTGCTGAACGGTCTTCATAGCGGCTAAGGCGGCGGGGAATCCACAATAGACCGCGGCGTGCATGACGGCTTCTCGGATCTCGGTCGGTGATATTCCGTTGTTCAGGCCGCCAAGGACATGCACTTTAAGCTCGTCCTGCCTATTTAAGGCAATCAGCATTCCAATTGTGAGCAGGGATCGAGAACGCAGGTCCAAGTCCTCTCGCGACCAAATCTGTCCCCAAGCAAAGGATGTCACCAACTCCTGCAATGGCAGAGTGAAGTCATCCGCGTTTTCGAGGGACGTCTGGACCCTCGCCGCACCGACGACAGCGCGCCTTATTCTCAAGCCGACCTCGAAAATACCCTCGGTCATTCTCGACTCTCTCCCTTGCGCCAATCAAAGCCGTTCGACGCACATGGCAACACCCATGCCGCCACCAATGCACAAGGTTGCCAAACCCCTGGACAGTCTACGGCGCCTCAGCTCGAACAGGAGCGTATTGAGCACACGTGCGCCAGAGGCACCAATTGGATGGCCGATGGCGATGGCGCCGCCGTTGACATTGACGATCGACGGATCCCAGCCGAGTTCCTTGTTGACGGCGCAGGCCTGCGCGGCGAACGCCTCATTGGCCTCGACGAGTTCTATATCTTCAATTCTCCAGCCTGCTTTTTGAAGTGCCTTTCGCGAAGCAGGGATCGGGCCCGTTCCCATGATCTGCGGATCGACGCCTGCCGTGGCCCAGGAGACAATACGGGCAAGTGGCTCAATCCCGCGGCGCGAAGCTTCGTCCTCGCTCATCAGCAATGTTGCGGCTGCACCATCATTCAAACCGGAAGCATTGCCTGCCGTTACTGTCCCATCTTTTTCGAACGCAGGGCGCAGTTTCGAAAGCGAATCGAGGGTAGCCTCGTAGCGAATGTATTCGTCTCGATCGATCGTAACCTCTCCCTTGCGTCCCTTCACAACAAACGGCACGATCTCATCTACGAACCGCCCTGCTATTTGAGCGGCCTCAGCCTTGTTTTGTGATGCAAGAGCGAAATGGTCCTGTTCTTCGCGCGACAACTGCCACTTGTTGGCAATGTTTTCGGCAGTCTTCCCCATATGGTAGCCATAAAAGGCATCGGTCAGGCCGTCCTTGATCATTGTATCGACCATGGTGTAATCACCCATTTTAACGCCACCGCGCAGATGCGCGCAGTGCGGCGCCATCGACATCGATTCCATGCCTCCAGCAACGATGAACTTTGCGTCTCCGGCAGCGATCTGCTGCATGCCAAGGGCGACCGCCCGCAACCCCGAGCCGCACAATTGGTTCACGCTCCAAGCGGTCGCCTCCTGCGGAACACCTGCTTTGATAGCTGCCTGTCGAGCAGGGTTCTGGCCCTCGCCCGCGGCGAGTACTTGCCCGAGGATGACCTCGTCAATCTCGGTGGCATCGACATTGGCGCGTCCGAGCACACCTCTGATAACCGCGGCACCGAGTTCGTGCGCTGGCGTCGCGGCGAAGGCACCATTGAAGGATCCGACGGCTGTGCGCGCCGCACTTGCAATTACGATCGAAGGGCTCGACATTTGCTGGTCTCCTTATTCATACGATGTTTGCTTCGGTCGCTTGCCGCAGGTCGGTTTCCGACACTCCATCGGCTAGTTCGACGATTTTCAGCCCGCCATCAACGACGTCGAGGACTCCGAGATTGGTGATGATCCTATCAACCACGCCGGCACCAGTCAGCGGAAGCGAACATTCGTGTAATAGCTTGCTCTCTCCGTGCTTGGACGTATGTTCCATCACGACGACGACCCTGCCGACGCCGGCTACCAGGTCCATAGCTCCGCCCATGCCCTTGACGAGCTTGCCGGGAATCATCCAGTTGGCAAGGTCACCCTTTTCCGAGACTTCCATGGCTCCGAGGATAGCCATGGCGATCTTGCCACCTCGGATCATGGCGAAGCTTGTGGCGCTGTCAAAATAGCTCGTATGGGGCAATTCGGTAATCGTCTGCTTTCCAGCGTTAATCAGGTCGGCATCCTCTTCTCCTTCGAAGGGGAAGGGCCCCATGCCCAACATGCCGTTTTCCGACTGCAAGGTCACGGAAACGCCGGATGGTATGTAGTTCGAAACCAATGTCGGTATCCCAATACCAAGATTTACGTACCAACCGTCCTGCAGCTCCTTTGCCGCACGGGCAGCCATTTGATTGCGGTCCCACATATTCTTGTCCTTTTATGCGCGCTTGCGGACGGTGCGTTGCTCGATACGATTCTCGTGCTCGCCCTGTATTAGCCGATGAACGTAGATGCCTGGGAGGTGAATCCCGTCCGGATCGAGACTGCCGGCCGGCACAATTTCCTCAACTTCGGCGACGCAAACCCGACCGCAGGTCGCAGCCGGCGGATTAAAATTGCGTGCGGTTTTGCGAAATACGAGATTGCCGGTCGTGTCGGCCTTCCACGCTTTTACGATTGAGAGATCTGCCACGATGCCGCGCTCGAGAATGAAGGTCTCGCCTTCGAACTGCTTGTGTTCCTTACCTTCGGCGATAAGGGTGCCCACGCCGGTGCGGGTATAGAAGCCGGGAATGCCCGCTCCACCCGCCCGCATTCGTTCCGCCAACGTACCTTGCGGATTGAACTCCAGCTCTAGTTCGCCGCTCAGATACTGCCGCATGAATTCGGCATTCTCGCCAACATAGGACGAGATCATTTTTTTGACCTGCCGGGTTTCGAGAAGAACGCCGAGGCCAAATCCGTCAACACCGGCGTTGTTGGAAGCAATCGTCAACTCTCTTGTCCCGGCAGCCCGTACAGCGGCAATGAGGAGCTCGGGAATGCCGCAGAGACCAAATCCGCCTGCTGCTATCGTCATGCCGTCGAAAAGCAATCCTTCTAGTGCCGTTTCGGCTCCGCTGTAGATTTTCTGCACTCTGATCTCCGTCAATTTATCCACTACAAAGCCGAGCGTCCGTGACAGTCCCGGCTGTAGCTCCGACTGTCATTGTTTACTCGTTCGCCCCGGACATGTGGCGGGCAGCGATGTAGCCGAAGGTGATTGCCGGTCCGAGGGTGATGCCGCCGCCGGGATAATTTCCACCCATGATGCTCGCAGCATCGTTGCCGGCGGCGTAGAGACCAGCAATTGGCCGCCCGTCGCCGTTGAGCACTTGAGCGTTCTCGTTGGTCTTCAGGCCAGCATAGGTGCCAAGGTCGCCGACATAGAGCCGAACGGCGTAGAACGGGCCTTTTACGATCGGTGCGACGCAGGGATTGGGCTTGTGCTCTGGATCGCCGAGCGAGCGATTGTAGGCTGTCGACCCCTTATGGAATTCTGGATCCTCGCCCTTTTCCGCATGCTTGTTGAACTCGGAAACAGTGCGTTCCAACTGAACCGGATCAGCCCCCAACTGCTCCGCCAATTCACCGAGAGTTTTGCCACGCACCAGATATCCGTTCTCAATCAGTTTACCGTAGGGAACGGGTGCAGGCTTGGCAAAGCCGAGGCCGTATTTCCTAAAAGTGCGGTGATCGGCGATAAACCAGGCGGCGAGCTCGCCACCTTCCTCGCCACAGCGCTTGATCATGGCCTGGCAGAAATCATGGTAGGAATTGGCCTCGTTGACGAAGCGCCTACCGGACCGCGTGATCGCAATGACCCCCGGCTTGGAACGGTCGACGAAATGCGGAAAGGTCCCGAGCGTTCCGTCAGGCTTGCGCGGCCGGGAAATCGGCACAAGTGCAACCGCGTTTGGAAGGCTCGTATCGACTGTCGCGCCGACCCTTTCGCCCATGCGCAAGCCATCACCAGTATTGCCAGGAGGGGCCGGTGACACATGCTCGTGGCCGGAAGGTGAATGCGGAATGAGTTCCTTGCGGCGCACCGCATCCTGTGGAAAGCCGCCTGCTGCGAGGACAACGCCCTTTGCTGCGAAGACCTCGTATTGCCCGTTGGGGCTGTCCACCCTCGCACCGACGACCCGCCCGCTTTCGTCCTTGATGAGATCTTTGACGGGGCTGGACGTCCAGATCGGCACATCTTTGTCCATGCATGACTTGACCAGCCTACCCACCAGAGCATTGCCGTTCAGGAGGCGCATTGGACGGCCATGAAAGGCCATGTCGCGAACGAATTTGCTGAACAGCTTTGCAACATACCACATAGACACCGGCGATCGGGTGACGTTGAAGAAATGCAGCAATTCCTTGCCGGAACCGATCATCATCCCAAGGAAGGTGATCTCCCACAGAGGCGGACGCAGCCGCTTGATCTCCTTCCCGAGTTCACGACCGTCAAAAGGTTGTGCCACGATAGAGCGCCCGCCCGGCATCCCGCCTGGTGCGTCCGGGTGATAGTCCGAGAAGGTCGGACCGAGGTCAAATTTCAGCGCGGTCTCCCGTTCGAAAAAGTCGACTGCGGCCGGCCCTGCCTGAAGGAAGGCGTCAATTCGTGGTGCATCGAAATGCGTGCCCGTTTCGTGCTGGAGATAGATTCTCGCCTTTTCGGCACTGTCGACGACGCCTGCGCGCTTGGCTGGGGCGTTACCCGGTACCCACATCCATCCCCCAGAGCGAGCGGTCGTGCCACCGAACACCGGTTCCTTTTCGACGACGAGAACTTTAAGCCGGCGGTGCGCTGCTGACACAGCGCTTGCGAGACCACCTGCGCCAGAGCCGACGACAAGAACATCACAATCGTAACGCTTCATGACATAATCCTTCATTACGGAATGCGCTCCCAAGAGCGGCATAAGTAGAATTGCGAGCTGAACGAGAGCAGGCATGGGGGGCAGCCACAGGCCGTGAGGAGGTTAGTCCAGCTCGACATTCGAGATGAACAGCTCTGTTGCGGCTCGGACTGTTAGAGAAGTTTATATACGAGCAGCTGCGACAGTCGGCGGGATCGCTAACCCCAGCGAAGCCCAACTAACCGGCGCCATTGGAGATTGGACCGCAAGCGACCAGTAGCCCGCGCTTTGCGTGAACAAGTTCGCCAAAAGGCCAAGACTTCGCACTATGATAACTCCTCCTGCTTTGACCTGGGTGTCACCTCATGCCAACTCCCCGCGGCGTACTCCCGTCACGCCGCCTCCGGACCGAGGCATCCCCCGGGCCATCCGCGAACACATTCTTTGATAACGAACCGATTTGTCAATAGGAAATTTTTGATTGAGGCCTTACCATGTTGACCGCAGGCGTCAGCTGCGGTTTAAGAGAGGATTGTGGGAGCGAGACAAAAATCTGAGAAAACGGAGACTTAATGGCTAAGGGGGAAGGGCGAGGAATCCAGTCTATCGACATTGGCGGCCGGTTGCTGTCGGTGCTGGTCGATGCAGATGGCCCTATGATGTTGAAGGACCTTGCAGCGATCGCCGACCTCCCGCCGGCGCAAGCTCACGCCTACATTTCAAGTTTTCGCCGTCTTGATTTGATAGAGCAGGACGTTGCCACTGGCCGTTACCAGTTGGGGCCTTTGGCAATCCGGCTAGGGTTGGCGCGTGTGGCCAGCTTCGGGCCGCTACGCGCAGCGCGCGATGCGACGGTTCAACTAGAACTCAAGTTGGGCTTGATGGTGGCTTTGGTCGTATGGGGGGTAGGCGCTCCGACAGCATTACAAGTGCAAACGGGGAATTATCCGCTGAACGTCAACCTACGACCGGGCATGGCGCTACCGGTTCTCGGGTCCGCAGCGGGCCGCGTTTTCGCGGCCTTCGGATGTCCCGCCGGCATAGAGGCCATCATCGAGGACGAGTTTGCCCAGACCCCGGGCGACAAAAAATCTGCAAAGAAGGCCCGCAAGGCATTTGAAGACGAGTTGGAAACAGTTCGTCGAACGGGCTATGCGGTGACCCGAAGTGAGCCCGTTCCAGACATTGACACGATTGCTGCGCCGGTTCGCGGAGCAAACAACGAAGTTATTGCCGTGATCACCGTTGTCGGAAGCTCAGCCAATCTGGACCTTAGTATCCACGGAGCGCCAGTGCTCGCTCTGCTAAAGATCTCCGAAGAATTGTCACAAGGTATCCAGCAATGACCGAAAAGGTTCATCCCCGGAACGGTCTTGACGCCCGTGGTGTTCAGTCGGTTGAAGTCGGCCTCGGAATTCTTTTGCCTTTCCTCGACGCCAAAGACCCCCTCAAACTCCGTGAGGTCGCCGAGAGGGCTGGTGTGCCACCAACAAAGGCGCACGCCTATCTGGTGAGTTTCCGCCGTATGGGTCTGGTCGAGCAGGACGAGGTCAGCGGCCGCTACCGGCTCGGTCCATATGCTTTGCTCCTGGCGATTGGCCGAATGCGAAGTTTTGATGCGATGAAAGCTGCCGCCGTGGCAGTCGAAGCACTGTCAGAAGAAACGGGTCTAACAGTTGCCGTGAGTGTCTGGGGTTCTTTCGGGCCAACGGTGGTCCAGATACGCAAGGGCGTCGATCAGAACTATATCAACACCAACGTTGGGACTGTCTACTCCGTCTCGGGGACAGCGGCTGGTATGGTCTTTGCCGGAAACATGCCAGAAGCGACAATCAGAGCGGCAATCCGAGCAGAGGTTCGAGAGGGAGGAAAGACCCTCCGTGTCGGCAAAACGCGAGCCTATTCTGACATTGTCGATGAAATCGAACTTGTGAAGAACCGCGGATTTGCGACCATTTTCCCACGACCAGTTCCTGGAATTTCCGCTGTCGGCGCGCCGGTCATCGATCATACGGAGCAGGTGCAGATGGCCGTAACCCTGATAGGGCCGGAAAGCCATCTCGACATTGACCCGAATGGTGCGACTGTAAAAAAGCTCCTGGCGGTCACCAAACGACTGTCCTTCGAACATGGCTATGTATCCCCACGATAACGTGGCCGACGGTCGGAATCGGTTATTTGCATTCAAGGCAAGCTCTTGGCCGATTCAAGCGGTTTCCCAAACAGAATGGCGCATAATCCGTTATTGACACATCGATTTGTTTTAGGCAAATGTGCTGACCGGTGTCAACGCGACCTTCGCGCTCGCCGGATGGACATGGGAGATGTCCTAATTCAAGGAGGAGTTACAATGATTGTTCGTTTCGGCCTGTTGACACGGCGCGAGGATCTATCGACCGAGGCCTTCGGCACATATTGGCGCGGCAACCACGCTGACGTCGTTAAAGCGACCATGCCGAACCTGCGGGGCTACATTCAGAACCATGTGGTCGATCGCAGCCAGAAAGGCATTGATTACAAGCGAATCTCGATCGAAATTGATGGGATGGCGCAATTGTTTTTCAATTCCCTTGCAGACACACGCAGCTTTTCAGACCCGGCAAAAATTAAAACACTTCAGGATGATGAACAGAATTTCCTGGGTGGCATCGCAATTCTGACCGCCTTCCAGAATGTCGTGGTCACGCCTCCTACCAAAGGGAAATTTGCCAAGCGCATGTCCCTGATACGCAAGCGCCCTGATGTGACAATGGAGCAATTTCAGGACGAATGGTTTAATATGCATCCGGTCCTCGTCAAACGTCTGCCCGGTCTTCTCGGTTACCGGCAAAATATCGTCATCGATCGGCAAAAAGACCGCCTTAAGGCCGATGAAAACGGCGATGATATTCAGGTGGATGGTGTGGTCGAGCTATGGTTCGAAAGCGCAGCAGCAACGGAGGAAGCTTTCCGCTCACCTCGCGGGCTCACGGCGATGAGCCACGCGCAGGAATTCCTGGGTGAGATTTCCACCTACATGGTGGATGTGACCGAAGTCATCGCCGAACCCCAGGTCTGAGCCTTCAACGGCAAGTTGGACAACCCGCCAAAAAACATTGGCTGGAGTCTCCGTCGTTTCAATGGAGGAGATCGCCTTGGACTGGCTATTCTACATTGTCGCCACTCTGGCGGTAATCATTCTCGGTTTATCAAAAGGCGGTTTCGCAGGCATTGGCATGATTAGTACGCCGATGTTGGCGCTCGTCGTCGGCCCCGTCAGTGCAGCCGGTTTCATCTTTCCTATCCTGATCATTCAGGATGCGGTCGCCGTTTGGATGTACAAGCGCGAATGGAACCGGCAGATCGTTTCGATCATGGTGCCGGGCGCAGCTATTGGCGTATGGCTGGCATACGAGCTTGCTTCGACCGTCCCCGAATGGATCGTTCAAATTTCGCTCGGGGTCATCTCGCTGGTTTTTGCTTCAAGCCAACTCCTTCTTTCGTTGAAAAAAACCCAAGAGATCGGTCGGCCACCCGTGAAGGCTCTGGGCCTGTTGAGCGGCATGGGCGCCGGTTTCACGAGCATGATAGCCCATGCCGGCACGCCGCCATTCCAGCTCTATGTTGTGCCGCAAAAGCTCAGTCGGGATGCCTATATAGGCACGAGCGTCATTTTTTTCGCGCTGCTCAACCTGATGAAACTGCCGGCGTTCGCTTTGCTCGGGCAGCTCAGTCCGCACCACCTGATGGCAGCATTTATCTTCGCTCCAGTTGCCGTGGCATCGAGCTGGCTTGGCGTTCAACTGGTGCGCAGGGTCGACGTCGTCCGCTTCAATATGATCATCACCATAATCCTGATCGGCGTAAGCGTGACCCTGATTGGTCAAGGCATGCTTGGGCGATAGACCATTCGCGAGCATCGATTGGGATTTGAACATCTCGCTGATCGCTACGACGGATCAAAGATTTTCCCAGTAAGGAGGAGAACCGATTTGTTCGATGAGAAAATCGGACACCTCGCGCACCTTCCGTGAGCGAATTCGGTTGCCTGGCGAGAGTAGCTGCACATGCATCTGTTCTGCTGAAGCAGATATGTCCCAGTCAGAGAGCAGCGTTACTAGGCGACCATCCCTGAAGCTGGATGGGTCGAACAGCCAACTGGGAAAAAGAACGATACCTTGAGACGCGATTGCTGCGGCAACCAATACCTCCGCATTATTGCTTCTGAGAGGGCCACTCACCTCAAGTGATTTGAAGTCGCCTTCGGTCGGGCGCTTGAAATACCAGCGCTGAGCACCTTGTTCGCCTTTATAGAGCAGACAACTGTGGTCACGCAGATCGTCAGGTACCTGTGGCACGCCGCTAGCGCGCAGATATTCAGGGCTTGCCGCAAGTACATATCGCTGGCCACTAACAGTGCGACCAAGCAGACCGGAGTCTATGACCCGTCCTACACGTACGGTGATGTCAACCCGTTCCTGGACCGGGTCAACGAATGCGTCGGTGAGGGTAAGCTCCAGTATGAGGTCGGGGTACTTTTCCTGCAAGCGGGCAAGCAGGGGTGCTATATGAAGTCGGCCGAGCGCAACGGGCGCATTAATCCTGACCACTCCCTTCAATCCTACATCGCGTTGGGTGAGGTCTTCGGCAGCAGTATCAAGCAGCTCAATGGCTTCTTGTACTTGAAGGTAGAAGCGCTCACCCTCGTCCGTCAGTCTCACTGCGCGAGTGCTACGGTAGAATAGCTGGCGGCCAAGCTCTTTTTCCAAAGCTGATATGAAGCGTGAAACGGAGGATGCTGGCACTTCGAAGTGCCTGGAGGTAGCAAGGAAGCTGCCGTTTGCCGCTACAGCGAGAAAGTAGCGCAACGCCTGAAGCTGCATAACGTCCCTCCTTTGATCTGCACGCAGTGCCAGATAATTGCTATTCAAGCAATTCTTATTTGAAGATTGCAGCTATTGTTGCATTAATTGCAGGTGGCTACCTAGGTTCAGTAAATTTGTTTTTCAGCCTTATGGAGCGCCATTTCATGACAGAGTTGTTCAAACCGTTCGACCTCGCAAGGCTTACCCTGCGAAATCGCATTGTGATGGCGCCGATGACCCGTGCGCGAGCGACCAACGATGCGGCTGATGTGCTGACGGCGCTCTACTACGCGCAACGTGCGACTGCAGGCCTTATCGTAAGCGAAGGCACATCGATCTCAAGAGAAGGGCAGGGCTATCTTTTCAACCCTGCCATCTACACTGCGCAGCAAGTCGCAGGGTGGAAGCTGGTCACTGACTCGGTCCATGCAGTGGGCGGGCACATTTTTGCGCAGCTATGGCACGTCGGTCGTGTCTCGCATCCCTCAATTCAAGAAAACGGAGAGCTGCCGGTAAGCCCGAGTTCAAAAAAGGCAGAGGGTGCGAGGGCCTACGGGTACAACGAGCGAGGTGAACCTGACCAAGTCGAGCCTCCAGCACCCCGTCAACTTGCCACCGAAGAGGTTGAACGTATCGTAAATGATTTCGCCCAAGCCGCATCCAACGCCGTCGAAGCCGGGTTCGATGGCGTCGAGATTCATGGAGCAAATGGCTACCTCCATGAGCAGTTTTTGAACCCTAAAGTGAACGATCGCACAGACAAATATTCGGCGGACCAGTTAGACAACAGGCTACGTTTCACGCTGGAAGTAATCGATGCTGTGGTTGCTCGCATCGGAGCTCACAGGGTAGGCATCCGAGTTTCACCTTACGGTCAGCTCTTCGACATGCCGCTTTACGATGAAATAGATGAAACTTATCTCGCGTTATCCCGTGAGATTGCAGAGCGGAAACTGGCCTATGTGCATGTGATGAACCAAGATAGCTTCGAGCGGATTGATCGTGGCGTCCAAGGCTTCGCAAATGGCGGGCTATTTTCCTTGCTCAGGAAGATCAAGTCAGAGCTGACAGACACGGCGCTGATATTGACAGGGGGACTTACACACGCGCGAGCTGAAGAGTTCCTTTCCGATGGTCTGATCGACCTGGCCGGCTTTGGACACGCGTTCATCAGTAATCCCGATCTTGTTTCACGGCTGGAGCATGGCTGGGCACTTGCGCCGGCTGATCGCGCGACTTTTTATGGCGGTAATGCCAAAGGCTACATCGACTATCCGCCGTATCGCCCATAGTTCACTGCTTGCATGTGACGTTGTGACGATGTTGAGCGTAGCCGTGACGCCATACCTATGGGGGAAGTCATCGCCGTTTCAATATCTGGCTCTCCGCAGGCTTGTAGGGCCCGGAGAGCGGTCGGCACGAGCGAAACGGTGGCTTGATGACTTGAGCATTTCTGGCGCGCTTGCTGTCTTCCGACAAAGGTTCGACTGCGCGCTCTAGTCGAAGCAATCATGCCCATCCCGATGCCTTCCCAGTGCAGCGATCAGAGCTGGTTCCAAGGAGGCTGCGGTATGAACCTGGCGACGAGTTCGTCAATTACCACGCGTACTTTAGGTGCGACGAGCCGCGACCTTGGCCAAATGACATGAATGGGAAAGCCGCGTGTTTGGACTCCCGGAAGAATCTGTCGCAGCCGGCCTTCACGAAGATGGTCGGCGATGAGCCAAGTCGCTAGCTGAGCGATGCCCTGTCCTGCAATAGCCGCTGCGCATATCGCGTCAGAATCGTTGCTAGTGATGCGACCAGTGACCGGACGTGCAATCAATCCACCGCCCTCATCCGCAAACCACCAGGGCAATGGTTGCCGGCCGCTCGCAAAAACAATGCAATCGTGCTCTGCAAGTGCTTCGATCGACTGAGGAGATCCTTTACGCTCGATATAGGCTGGTGACGCGCACAGAATGGATTCCTGGATACCGAGTTGGCGGGCAATCAGTGTCGAACTGTCCTCCAGATCGCCGATGCGTACCACAAGATCGACCCCATCTTCGACGGGGTCTATGCGTCGGTCAGTGAATTTGATCTCAAGCGAGAGGTCATGATGGCGAGCCGCTATGTCAAGGAGAACCGGCAGCAACCAGCGACGGCCAAAAACCACTGGAAGATCAATCCGCAAAGAGCCACGCGGTGGCAGATGATGAGACGACAACGCGTCCTGCGCGCCTTCCAATTCTCCCAGTATTCGCGAACACGTCTCGTAAAATGCCTGCCCATCGGCCGTCAGCGCGAAGCGGCGAGTCGTTCGGTTGAACAGGCGTACACCCAAACGCTCTTCAAGCCGCATGACCGTCTTTGCCACTCCGGATTTCGACAGCCCCAGCCGTAAGGCGGCTTGCGTGAAACCGCCTGCGTCGGCAGCTTGAACAAACACAGATATACCTTTGAGATGGTCCTCGGCGATCATGCAAAACCCGATTGACGAACTGGTGTCGTCTTAGTTGAGAGGTCTTGGTACTTTAATTATATCCAGAACGTCAATAGAACAGGTGCAGGGAGGGTTTTGCTTAAAGGGGATATCCGTGTCAGTGCAATTCCAAACCCAAACCCTATCTTCAAGCGGCAATGAGGCGCGGCCGGCAGGGCGTGCAGTGATATTGCTGCTTTCGGTCGGTGCGGGCGTCGGGGTTGCAAGTGTTTACTATAGCCAGCCAATTCTGCCGCTCATGCGCGACGCATTCGGCGCTTCACCGGAACAAATGATATGGGTTCCCGCTATCGCCCAAGCAGGTTATGCGGCCGGAATGCTGTTTCTTGCGCCACTTGGCGATTTTGTCGAACGTAAGCGTTTGGTTCTCGTGAAATCGGCCCTTCTAGCGCTCGCGCTTGCGGTAACCGCAATTTCGCCGTCACTTTCCGTGCTGCTCATCGCGAGCTTGGCTTTGGGTATCCTGGGTAGCCTTGGACAGGACTTCGTGCCCATGGCAGCCCACCTTGCGACGGAAGAGCGTCGCGGTCATACGATTGGCGTCGTCACGACTGGACTGCTTTGTGGCATACTTTTATCACGGACCGTCAGTGGTTTTATCGGAACGGCGTTTGGTTGGCGGGCAATTTACGAAATTGCAGCAGTTTTGGTTGCCTTGGTATGGGTAGCTGTCTGGCATTGGTTGCCGCGTCAGCCCGCGACGGCAAGCGGCTCGTACCTCAGCCTTTTAAAAAGTCTTGTCAGCCTGTTTCGCCAGCATACAATTTTGAGAAAGTCTCTGTTGACGCAAGCACTTCTAGCGCTCCCGCTCGGTGCCTTCTGGTCAGTCCTCGCGCTGATGCTCGCTGGACCTCCATTCCACCTCGGTCCCTCGGCTGCCGGTGAGTTTGGTCTAGCCGGGGCGGCGGGAGCACTGGGAGCTCCCCTGTTCGGTCGACTTGCAGATAGCCACGGTCCCTCTGCCGCAATCAGGGTTGGTTGTGTGCTGGTCATCGCCGCTTTTTCGCTGGTCCTCATCTTTCCATTGTCCTTGCCGGTTCTGATCGCAGCTACCGTCTTGTTCGATCTAGGTGTGATGGCGGGATTGGTGTCCCACCAGGCCGTGGTCACGTCGATCGATCCAGCAGCGCGCGGCCGCCTTAACGGTCTGCTGATGAGTGCTGCCATGATCGGAATGTCCGTCGGCGCGACGATCGGTGGCTTTGCCTGGAACCACTTTGGATGGACCGGAGTATGCTGCCTTTGCGCGGTGTCGGGCGCTCTCGCCTTGCTTCGCTCGCTGCTTCCCCCTAACGCCGGCACTGGAATAGGTGGTGTCAGTGATTGAAAACACTGAACGTAAATCGGATCGAGCAGCCCGAATGCTCATTTCAGTTTCAGAGTGTCGCATAGATAAACGGACGCGAGGCTCGCGAATTTAGCAATTGCAGCATTTATAGTTGAACCCGGCGCAAAGGCATCGCGGGCTTGCCCCGTCGTTCCGAACCAAAGAACGACAATGATGTCAGGAGACACCGGTTCCGACCAAAGACGCGGACGGGCATGGCTGGCTGTCACGTGGTTCAACGAAACCTCTGTCGCTCCAGATTCCCGGCCAGCAAGGCGAAGCGCGTCGCTCGCGCTATGCACATCAACGCCGTCTTGGAAAACGAGAGGGATCATAACCTTGGTTCCGTCACCGTCATGCGGCCCCTCGGTTTCGACAAGATTGAGAGACCAGCCCTTCAGAAACAGAAGTTCATCTTCGGGAATCTTGACCGCCCCCGTTTCTGATGCCTGCGCTAATTTCATGGCCCCATCGTCGGTGAAATAAAGTTCGACAATACCTTGGGCACTGAACGCACCGGTTGGGGGGATGCTGAGCAGTTCCTCATCAACGCGGTTCTGATCGTACTTGCAGACCCCGGGGAGCGATAGAGCCAACTGGGCATGATTTCCTGCCCAATGCGTACGGAAGGTCTCTATTCCGAGGTCCTCCCTCTTTGCCAAAAGTGTCATGCGCTTCAACACGAACAAGCCTCCAAATCGTTTATTCTATGGGCGAGGAAAATCGAGTTCTATTTGCTCACGATTAGCTCGCGGCCGTGAGATGAGCAGTCGCCTGCCTGAGGCAACGACCAAAGCCCGCCAGCAATCGTGAAAGGTTCCACTGTGCTCATCTAGAAATTGCCATAGGAAATCAGCAATCAGACCGCCAGATAACCGCCGTCGACAACAAGTGTCGTGCCCGTCACGTAAGTCGACATATCAGATGCCAAGAAAAGCGTTGGGCCAACCAATTCGTCAGGCTCACCAAACCGCCCCATCGGAATACGTGCGAGGAATTTCGCCGCTCGCTGGGGATCATTCCGCGTTGCGCTGGTCATCGGAGTGTTAAACGTTCCAGGAGCAATTGCGTTCACGCGCACTCCGTCCTTGGCCAGTTCCTGTGCCAAGTTCTGCGTGAACATGCGCACGGCTGCTTTGGACGTCGAATAGCTGACCGAAGTGGCAGTCGAGACAAAGGATGCGATCGACGCCATGTTAATGATGGACCCCTTCGTGGCGCGAAGGTGTTCAAGAAAAGCGAGCGTGACATTCAAGGTGCCGTCGAGATTAACTTTCATTGCAGCGTCCCACGAGGTGCGGACGTCGGGGCTGTCGATCGTATTGCGCGGGCAGATCCCGGCATTGTTTATGAGCACTGAAACCTGGCCGATCGATTCTGCGACCTCGCGGGCAAGCGCGACACATCCGTCGGCGTCAACAACGTCCAGCGCCCATGACCAGGCGTCGCCACCGCGATCTTTGATCTCTGCAGCAGTATTTGCAGCAGCGTCGCCGTTGATGTCAGTCGCAATAATCCGAGCACCTTGGGCAGCAAGGCCGTGAGCGATTGCCGCTCCATTGCCTTGTCCAGCACCGGTGATGAAAACAATCCGATTCTCAAGTAGCACGAGTTTCTCCTCCCTCATGTCCGCCATGTTGGCGTTGTTGCTATGTAACGAATAGATTCGGTGATAGCAAATTTTCTATACAGCATTTTTTGAAGTCTCGACAAGAGCCGGGTTCTGGCACCGGTCTTGATCGCGACGCCGATGTTTGAAAATCGTTTCAAGTTTTTGCGTGTTCTAAAAAGGGATATGAAATCAGAATGCTTTGCGGACTGACGTAAATTACATCAGCCAAGGCTTCTACGTGAGATAGTGAATGAACCCCCTAACGGGTTCATATTACACGCTACTCCAATTCTCAGCAGAGAGAGACCTTCGGCATCAAAATCTCTTCCAGGTTGTCGTTTCTAACGTCCCGCCAACCGGCCTCTGCGACTTTTCGCGACCTGGAAGGAGGCTGTCGACGAGGAGCTAAAAATATTACATTGACAAATGGCTTCGTTATCACAGAATATCCTTGGGTGGCAAAGGGCGTGATATTGCTCTCAGGAAAGCGTATGGGAGTGCGCTGCCGCTGGAGGAAGGCGATATTTATCGCTATTAAATTTGGGAGGAGACCGCGTGCCTAGGACTGCGGATATTTGTGCGTGCGCACATGATCATCAAAATTTTCTCGAGGTCGACCCGGACGCGGATGCAGCGGAGGGCGGTCGTCATGTCGTTAACTGACAATCTTCTTGAGATGGATGGGGTTTGCAAAGTTTTCCCCGGCGTTCGGGCCCTGCACGAGATTACATTCGACGTCAAACCAGGTGAAGTCCACGGTCTTGTCGGCGAGAACGGCGCCGGTAAATCGACACTGATGAGCGTTGCGTCCGGGGCGCTTGTTGCCGAAGCCGGCATCGTCAAGATTGCGGGAGAAGAAGTGCGAGGCAATCCTCAGCTCGCGCGCGATCTTGGGCTGGCAATCGTTCGCCAGGAACCTTCGCTGATGCCGGACCTTACGGTCGCAGAGAACCTGTACCTTGGCCTGCCTGCATCGAAACGCCCTCCTTTATCGTCCACTGTGCGATGGGCCAGCCAGCTTTTGCGACACTGGAGCAGCGACGTCACGATAGACGTGCGCGACCATGTCGCAACTCTCAATCCCGAGCACCGCTTCATTGTCGAGATTGTCAAAGCGCTGGCCTGCGAACCGAACGTGCTGGTTTTGGACGAGCCGACAGAGCATTTGGCCGCCGAAGATGTCAGCCGCCTGTTTGGCCGGATTAGAGAAGTAACAGCACGCGGCGCAGCAGTTATTTATATTTCCCACCGCATCCGCGAAGTGCAGGCAATTGCTGATCGCGTAACCGTTCTGCGCGATGGCGAAGGCCAAGGCACGTTTGATGCAAAGACGCTTTCGGAAGACAAGATCGTTTCCCTGATTGTTGGGACGTCTCTCGACCGGGCCTTCCCTGAAAAGGCGGGATTGCGTATCGGAGAGCCGATTTTCGACGTTCAAAACTTTTCAGGTCATGGCTTCTCTAATGTCTCGTTGAATGTACGGCGTGGCGAGATCCTGGGCTTGGCTGGCATCGATGCCAACGGCCAACGGGAGTTCATGCGTGCCCTGGCGGGGTTGACCACAGGTCATGGTGTGCTCTCGATATCGGGCAAGACAGTCGATATCACCTCGACGAAGGACGCCATGAGGGCCGGGATTTCGTACCTGCCTGGCGATCGACACCGAGAAGGCATTTTTCCTGATCTCACGGTACGCGAGAATTTTTCTGCTCGAAGCCCTGCTGCCGACACTCTAGGCGGCGGGATCGTCAACCTTGGCTCGGAAGAACGGCGTGCTCGTGAAGCTGTCCATCGGTTTTCCGTCAAGACACCGAGCATTGAGACACCAATTCGATCATTGTCAGGAGGCAATCAGCAGAAAGTTGTGCTGGCCAGCGTGCTCGCATCAAATCCGTCCGTGCTTCTCGTCGACGAACCTACCCAGGGCGTCGATGTCGGCGCGCGCGCAGAGATCTACAAGGTCCTGCGCGATACAGCCGCTAAAGGCGTCGCCATTATCGTCGTTTCTTCTGATGCTCAGGAAGTGGCTGGGTTGAGCGATCGCGTCGCAATCTTCTCGCGCGGTCAGGTCGTTGAGATGCTTAGCGGAGACAAGGTCGGCGAAGACAATATTACTTCGGCTGTTCTAAAATCGACCAGTCAACGAGACAAGGTTCATCGGCAAACAGGTGCGTTCTGGAAATGGGCTGCGGGCGATGCGGCGCCTCTGGTGATGGTCGCAGCTGCGATCCTAATACTGGGCACGGCTGCAGCCTTTTGGAACCCGTTCTACGTTTCACCCAGAAGTCTGGCTGGCATGATGACGTTGATTGCCACGCTTGCCCTCGTCGCTTATGGACAGCAACTGCTGATGCTCGTCGGTGGCATAGATCTGTCGGTCGGGCCATTGATGGGGCTTTCACAAGTCGTGGCTTCCTTCTTCCTCATCAAGGGTATGCCATTTGAAATGCAGTTGACTGGTTGGGTGCTGGTAATTGCCGTGGCGGTCTTGGTGGGTATCATAAACTGGGTGCTGGTTGAGCCTCTGAAGCTCCATCCCATGATTGCGACCCTTGCCACTTTCATGGCCGTGCAAGCCGTCGCCCTCCTGCTTCGACCGGTGCCCGGAGGTATGATTGACGGAGCGGTTCTTTCCACTCTCTCAACCCGCGTCGGTTTTGTCCCCGTGACATTCCTGGCAGCAATTGGACTGGCGTTCCTGTTGGAGTTTTTTCTTTACCGGTATTCCGTTGGTGTTTCCCTCCGCGGCCTTGGATCTCGACCAGAAGCGGCCCGCGTAGCCGGTGTAAATCCCCGGAAGATGCGCCTTCTTGCCTATGTAGGATGCTCTGTGTTTGCAGGCATCGCGGCCATCACGATGATGCAACAGGTCGGAATTGGTGACCCTCGCTCTGGCCTCGGCTACACGCTGTCCTCGATCGCGGCGGTGGTGATTGGCGGGGCGAGCCTCTTCGGCGGTCGTGGATCTTTCGTTGGGGCGTTCCTTGGAGCAGTGTTTATCACCCAGATAAACGCAGTGACCTCGTTTCTCAGCCTCGATCAGGCTTGGCAGTCCTACCTGCTGGGCGGCCTCATCCTCGCGTCGGTCGCACTTTTCTCGAAGAGCAGACAGAAGGTCGTTGCGACATGAACAGTACAACAATGGAAAAAACGACCATGACGTCTTTTGAGCGCGTCAGTACGAAAGTAAGCGAGTCGGTGAAGCATGAGTTTGCATGGATTTGGATTGGCGCTGTCGCAATCTTCATCGCAAGCGCCATTCTAGCTCCAGGAACGGTTCGAGCGGCGTCTATCTATTCAATGCTGCCTTTCGCCGGCATCCTCGCGATCGTAGCGGCGGGCCAGACTATCGTCATCCAGCAACGCGGTCTTGATATGTCGCTTGCCGGAATGATGACAATTTCCGGGCTCCTACTTGCCAAGCTGGGCTTCATAACCGGATCTTTGCTGATCGCTGCGCCGATTACGTTGGTTCTTGCCTATCTCTTCGGCGTGTTGAACGGTATCTTAGTGTCGCGGGTCAACATCACACCAATCGTCGTCACGCTGGCGACGAATGCTATCCTGCTCGGTGCGATCCGAACACTATCTGGAGGCAGCCCGATGGCGGCCCCGCAGGAATTGGCGGCTTTCTCGCACCAGACGGTGCTCGGTATCCCTATGACCCTGGTTCTGGCCCTGCTTTTTATCGCCTTTATCAGCTTTGCCACAAAGCGGAGCACATTTGGGAGACGGTTCGTCGCTGTCGGTGCCAACCCCGCCGCCGCTTCCGCAGCCGGAATTCCGATCCTTCGCTACCAAGTAGCAACCTATGGCATCGCAGCGGTGTGTTTCGCGGTAGCGGGCATGCTGTTCACGGGCTTTATTGGCTCTGCTTCACAGACTGCCGGCAATGATTACCTGCTTCCAGCAATCGCTGCTGTCGTTGTCGGCGGGACGCCGTTCACAGGCGGACGAGGGAGTGTCATCGCAAGTGGCGTAGCGGCACTTTTCATGGTGCAACTGGGGCAGATGGTCTTGGCGCTCGGGGCGGGGACCGCCGTCCAGCTACTGGTTCAGGCTTTCGCCATCATTCTGGCAGTCACCATTCGACACGTTCCTGGCCTGCTGCGCCGGGCGTGAGTGACGACCACCAAGTCTAAGATCCGTTTGCGCTGACCACCGGGACATTGCCGGGCCTGCTGCGGCTTATCTGCTGGTTCGTCATCGATGCCAGGTCAAGAGAAACATTTGAAGAGGCATGGTCCATCAGATCATCGCCAAAAAGGGAGGAATACATGCCTAAGCGAATTCTGGGGGCCATGATGGCCTCCGCCACAGCGTTCTGTGCTCTTGCGGCAACCGCGCACAGCGGGGATTTCGTCTACACCAACCAACACGCTGACATTACCAAGATGTGCGGTACAAAGCCGACGCAGGTGGCCCTTATCGATGGCCAGGGAGGCGACACGTGGCGGAAGACCGCTCTTGCCGAACTTCGGGATGAGGCCTCGAAATGTAACAACATTACCGATATTCAGTACACGGATGCCGGCGGCGACGCGCAAGCCTATAACTCGGCGATCAACGCCTACACCGCCCAGGGATTCGATATCATCATCGCCTTCACCGACTTCGGCGACGCCGCCATTCCGGCTTATCGCGAAGCGACCAGCGCCGGGGTCATCATGGCTCCTTACTTCAACAATCTCGGCGGTGAGATCGGCGTGGATTATTCGGTCAACACCTACGAAGATGCCTTTACCGAAGGTAAAATGTTCGGGGACTGGGTGGGGAAAACAGTTAAGGAAGGCAACACTATATTCCTCGGCGGCATTCCAGGTGCGGCATCCTCGACTGCCTATTTCGAAGGCTACAAAGAAGCGTTGAAGAACTATCCCAGCATACAGTTGCTGGATGAAAACTTCATCGTCACGAACTGGAATCCCGCTGACGCGCAACGCGCAGTAACTGGGCTCATCGCGCGCTATCCCAAGATCGATGCCATCGGTGCGGACTACGGCCAGATCAGCTTGGCGGCTGTCAAGGCGTTCGAGCAAGCCGGCCTTGCGGTACCAGCGATGGCGTATCCTGGGACCAACAACGAATACAGCTGCAAATTTATTGACCAGAAAAAAATCGGCAAGGCCTGGAAGCAGTTTGCCGTGAGTGGCAACACCGCAGACATCCGGTTTGCCCTAAGAGCAGCGCTTGCGAAATTCCAGGGCACGGAAAACAACGAGCCACGCGCTGCTGTCGCCTACACCTTTTCCGACACAGAAGCTGGCCTTGATCCGCTTTGCGACAAGAACGCGCCCCCGGATGCCGATCTCGGATCGTCGCTGCCGCGCGAAAAGCTGCTCGAGCTTTTCAAGCACTGAACGACCCACGTACGGATGACTGAGCAACACACGACAGGCATTGAAAATGACGCTGCCAAAATATCATCAACTCCCGATCGACCCGTCTAAACCCCCACGTTCCGCTTGGGGACTTTGGGGCGACGAGGATCAACTCGGTTCGCTGAACCTCTTGGGAGAGGAGCAGGTTCGCCGAGCTAAAGACGCAATCAAGAGCTTCGAAACCTTTTCTCTAAATTGGCACCTGGAAATGCCAGATCCTCCGCTTTTTGGGCGCCATGCCCTCAAGCATCACCCGTTTCCGATTGAAGTCGGCTTCGACGATTCCTACGATAACTTTTCGACCCAGGCCTCGACGCAATGGGATGCTCTTTCTCATATCGAGCATCCTCAATACGGCTCCTATAATGGCCGTACCCGCGAGCAGCTTTCTGTTGCAGGCGGCGCCCATAACGGCATCCATCACTACGCCCGCAAGGGCATTGTCGGTCGAGGCGTCCTCCTTGACGTAGCGACATTCCTGGCAGAGCAGGGGCGTCCCGTCGATTGCAGCCAGCGGCGGGACTTTACAGTCGCCGAGCTTGAGGCGACCCGAAAATGGGCGGGCATTCAGTACGAGGTCGGCGATATCCTTGTCGTGAGAACTGGCTGGATTGGCTGGTACGAGCAAGCGGATCGGGCAATCCGTGTGGAAATGGCGGAAGGCACGCCTAAGACACCTGGCCTAGCCGGCGGCGAAGATATGGCGGAATATCTCTGGAACAGCCACTTTTCGGCCGTGACGTCCGATTGCCCAGCCGTCGAAGCTTGGCCACATGAACTCGAGGTCGACAAATATCTTCATTTTCGCCTGATCCCTTTGCTGGGCTTCGCGCTCGGCGAGATGTGGGACGTAGAGGCCCTTGCGCGCGCATGCGCGCTCGATCGACGGTACGACTTCATGGTCACGGCTGCGCCTTTGAACAAACTGGCTGGTGTCGGCTCCCCGGGGAATGTGCTGGCCATCCGATAGGAGCCATTGACCTACTCAACACTGACATCGGGAGGATGTCGGGTCGGGGTGATTTACCATTGGATGCGACGTCCGATGCGCTTTTCCAAACGTCGCACGGGAGGAATGAACAATGTCAAAATTCAATATGTTAAATATTACCCTGGTGACTGCAGTGGCATCCGTTGGGCTGTCGATACCGGCGCTGTCTGCGGATTTCGGCAAACTCGGTAAGGGCGCAGACATTGCCACGATCTGCGGCGATAAGCCGGCCAGTGTCGCAATGGTCGACGGATACGGCGGAAATACGTGGCGCAAAATCGCCATCGCCGAAGTAAAGGACGAGGCGGCCAAGTGCCCGAACATTGAGCGAACGGCCTATTCCGACGCTGGCGGTGATGCACAGAAATACAGTAGTGATATCAACAGCTTCGTTGCGCAGGGGTATGATATCATTATAACCTTTGCCGATTTTGGCGATGCCGCACTTCCCGCGTATCGCGCCGCACTGCAGGCCGGCGTGGTTGTTGTTCCTTATAACGCTAAGCTGACAGGTACACCCGGCGTCGATTACACGGCGAACCCGCACCAGGAAATGACTGAGGTGGGCAAGGAGATGGTGCGCTGGGCCGGGAAGAATATCAAGAAAGGAAACGTCGTGTTCCTTGGTGGATTTCCAGGCGCTGCAACGTCTCAGGCAATCATGGACGGAATTCGTGAAGGCATCACGGATTATCCAGACCTTCGTCTCCTCGACGAGAACTATGTGGTGACAAACTGGAACCCGGCGGACGCGCAAAAAGTCGTCGCGGGCCTGATCGCCAAATATCCGCAGATCGATGTTGTGATGTCAGACTACGGCGTCATTTCGCTTGCGGGTATCAAGGCCTTCCAGCAAGTCGGCCTAAAAGTTCCTGCACAGACCGTTCTTGCCAGCCAGAACGACATTAACTGCAAGTATCTGGCCGACAAGGCAGCGGGCAATGGCTGGGACTACATGTCGCTCGACAGCACGATCACGATCGTCCGTTTCGCACTGCGGCAAGGCCTTGCAGCATTCGAGGGCACGAAGCTTGATGAAACCACCAGACTAGTGCCCCTGACTTATGTCGACAGCTTCAAGTCGCAAGATCCGAAATGCGATGGCAATGCGCCCCCGGACGCCGACTTTACTTCGCTTCTATCACAGGAAGCGCTGATGAAGGCGATCAAGTAGCCGTATTGCCCCTGGCGCCGGAAGGCCGCGGCCATTCGGCGCCCCAATGTCCGCGAGTTACACGCTCGTGTGGCTGCAAAAAAAATTACAAAAAGGGAAGAACAATGATCATCCGCAGTGGCCTGATACGCAATCGCGATGGCATCGATTTCGGAACCTTCACGGAGCACTGGCGAAACGTCCACGCGCCACTCGTCGTGAAGATAGATGGGCTTCGGGCATATTCGCAAAACCACGTTCATGAACGGCTACCCTCAAACAGCGGGTCCGGGCTCCACCGCGTCGACGGAATCTCGCAGCTTTACTTCGATGATATCGAGGCAATGAAAATCTCCATGGCTTCCCAAGAGCAGCAAGCCTGCATCATCGACTTGCGTGGTTTTCTCAGCGACGTCACGCTGCTGATACAGGAGGCCGGCGATTTCAACACCTTTGGGCCTGCCACCTTACCGATCAAGCTGCTTTATCTTCTGCATTGCAACCAGAGCGACGTGCAAGAACTTGCTGGGCGCATTGGGTCCGTGATGGGCGAAGCTGACGCCAGCTGGAAATTTCGAATTAACCCGATCATCGCTCGAGACGTTGTGGTGGACCATACAATTTCTGCAGGGGAGCAGGTTGTCGATCTGGTTATGGAGGTCTGGGTTGAAAATAAGAGCGATGCTCAAGCTGCCGCTGCCTTGGTCAAGGAGAGCAGTCAAATCGGCGTCGTGGCCGGGTTCGAGGTCGAGGAAGTCGTTGTCTTGCCACAACAGTGATCTGTTCGAATTAGGAGGAGGAGCGAAACAATGAACAAGGTAATCGCAACGGGCATCATCGAAGGCGAAGGTCCGGTGGTGAAATCGGATGGCAGCTTCTGGGCCGTCGAAATGGCCGCAGGACGTGCCTGCGTGTCGCGTGTCAGCTACGCCGATGGGATCGTGCCAACCATAGAGGTTGGTGGTCGACCAAACGGAATGACGATTGATGGCAACGACAGGTTATGGGTGGCCGAGGCCAGGCATGGTGCCGTAATCTGCTACGATGTGGACGGAACGATCGTTCGGGAGATCAAACATCCGACGAAGCGGTTCTTGTGGGCAAACGACCTGCGATTTGGACCGAACGGTCTGCTTTATCTGACGGATTCCGGGATACTCGACACCACGTATATCACCGGCATTTCCATTGACCCAGCTTACCGGAGCTTCGACTACGAGGGTTGTATTTTTGAAATTGATCCGGTGGCAGGAACTGTGCTCAGAGAGATTGATGCCGGCATGAAATTCGCCAATGGTCTGGCATTTAATGCCGATGGTTTTCTGTTCGTCAACGAGACGCTAACCGGAAACGTCTATCGCTATGATCTAAGCGAGGTTGATCCGATCCGACGTCCGTTTGGTAACGTCTACCAGACCGGCGATTTCCCGGAATGGGCTGGGCCGGACGGTATGGCGTTCGGCGCTGATGGAAGGCTTTATTGTACGATCTATGGTCAGGGCGGCATCTCGGTCCTCGACTTGACCGGGAAGCTCGTTGACGTCATCAAGACGAACGGATCGCGCACGACCAATATCGCCTTTATTGGCAATACGTCGACCGCTATCGTAACTGAGGTCGAGCACTCGGCCGTGGAACTCGTCGAAATGCCGTGTTCCGGCTTGGCATTGCATCGGCCACGCCTATCGCTCTGATCTGAAATATAAAGCCTCACCGTGCCGACAACCTTTGCGGACTTTATCCGCAAAGGTTTGTGGCGGTTACCTCAAGATCGTAACCCCAGAGCTATCACAGGATTATGGTGGGCAAACCCCTGCTTTGCGGCCCGTAATCTCGTCAGTCAGTAGAAATATTAGAATCTCAGCAAATCATCTTAAGCGGCCAGCGCGGCCCTGCGTTAATAACCTACGGTGAAGCGCTGCTTCACATGTCGTGGCTTTTCCAGTTCATCCACCAACGCAACCGAGTAGTCTTCGAACGAGATTGCGCTCTTTCCATCAGTCGTCAGGAGTTCGTCCATACCCAAACGGAATTTGCCTGTGCGCTCACCCTGACTAAATAGTGCAGACGGCGATAGAAAGGTCCAGTCTAGATCTGTGACAGTTCGAAGATAGTCCAGGAATTCCCCTCCTCTGGCAGCTTCGGCCTTGAAGGCATCGGGGAATGATAAGGTTTCGCTGAGTTTTTGACCGGGCGCGACCTCAAGGCTGCCCGCACCACCCACCACCAGGTAGCGGCTGACGCCAGATTTTCTAACGGCGTCAACCAGTTGAGAAGGTTCACTCCCGACAAATTTGACCGAGCTGATGACCGCATCGTGATCCTGGAGGATGTTCGCAAGTTCGCCAGGCTCGAAGATATCGCCCCTCCTTTTTGTGACGCCTTGTTCGTCGCGTATAGCATCCGGTTTGCGCGCAACAGCAGTCACCCTGTGTCCGCGGCTGACCAGCTCTTTTAGGATGGCTGATCCGACCCTGCCCGACGCTCCAATCAGCGCAACCTTCGCCATGTGCTTTCCTTCGATGTCATTGCATTGCGCACTTGCATGCTCTGTGAGGACCGACCTCGATCAGTCGGGCGTTATCGAGCCGGCACGATTTGGGAGCGGCATTCGCCAAAGCCAATGGTAGCGTAGCCGTCCCTTCGACCACGCGCTTGCAAGATCACCTCGTCACCATCCTCCAGAAATCTCCGGGTTTCTCCTGAAGCGAGCTCAATCGGATGCTTGCCTCCCTCGGTGGTTTCGAAAATGCTCCCAAAACCGCTACGATCTGGCCCGGATATTGTTCCCGACCCCAGAAAGTCCCCGGACCGTAGGTTGCAGCCGTTGACTGTGTGATGCGCAATCATTTGCGCCACGGTCCAATACATGTGCCGTGTGTTGGAAATTGATAGGCGGTGCGCAGGCAGACCCTTTTCCCGCAGACCGGGTGTAAGGAGAAGTACTTCTAGCTCGATGTCAAAAGCGCCCTCCGACTGATCCATCTCATCAGTGAGATAAGGAAGCGGCGCAGGGTCGCCATCCGGGCGCTTGGGCTGTGCGATGCGAAACGGAGCCAGCGCTTCCGGCGTGATTATCCACGGCGAGATCGTGCTACCGAAGCTTTTTGAGAGAAACGGTCCGAGTGGCTGATACTCCCAAGCCTGAATGTCTCGCGCAGACCAATCATTTAAGAGACAAAAACCCGCGATACTCGAGCTGGCATCGCCAATTGATATAGACTCGCCCTGATCATTGCCGGGACCGATCCAGACGCCGAGTTCCAGCTCGTAGTCAAGCCGCTCCGTGGGAGCGTGACGGGGCATGTCAGCGTCTGGAGCCTTGAGTTGCCCCATTGGCCGTCGGGTCGGCACGCCGGATGCTCGGATGGAGGATGCGCGGCCGTGATACCCGATCGGAACGTGCTTGTAGTTGGGAAGCAGCGGGTTTTCCGGACGAAGGAGCTTTCCGACATTTGTCGCGTGATGAATCCCAACATAGAAATCCGTGTAGTCGCCAATCTGCGCAGGGACATGCATCGTGACTGCTGAGACGTGGTGAAGACATCTCTCGACGCGATCCTTCTCTACAGCCCCCGTCGAAAGAATTTCGGACAAACGTAGGCGCAAAGCGCGCCGCGCGCTCTCGCCCAGTTTGAGGAACTCATTCAGCGTTTTTCCGGACGCCGCTTCTGCTGCTTCTGCAGCTGAACCTGAAAAAAGGCCGGCAGCAAATCCGACGAAGATGTCCAGGACTTTGTCACCTATCCTGATCCCTCCCCGAGGCTCTGCCCCTTCATAGCTGAAAATGCCGATCGGCAGGTTTTGGATCGGGAAATCGGATCCGATATTTGCACTTTCAACCCAGCTCTTGAGCTTCGGGTCATGTGTCTGATCAATCTTATTCATGATACTCAACGCTTTGTGGGATCAAAATGCTTGGTGAGGCGCTTGCCGTAGGAGCCGTAGTCGCTCTGAAGCGAGGGCGTCTCGGCTGCAAAGGAGGTCACTTTTTGTGGGAAGCGTGTCTCAAACATGAATGCCAATGTACCCTCAAGCTTGTGGGGCTTTAGTTCGGCATTGCTAGCCTTCTCGAATGCATCCATGTCCGGACCGTGTGGGAGCATGGTGTTATGCAATGAAATGCCACCGGGGACAAAACCACCACCTGTCTTTGCGTCATAGACGCCGTAAATCAGACCCATGAATTCGCTCATCACATTCATGTGGTACCATGGCGGTCGGAACGTGTTTTCGGCTACCAGCCAGCGGTCGGGGAAGATGACGAAGTCGATATTCGCTGTCCCTGGTGTCTCCGATGGCGACGTCAGGACTGTGAATATCGAAGGGTCCGCGTGGTCGTAAAGAAGCGGGCCGATTGGGGAGTATCGGCGAAGGTCATATTTGTAGGGCGCATAGTTGCCGTGCCAGGCGACAACGTCCAGCGGAGAATGGTCAATGTCGGTCACCCAGAGATTGCCGCACCATTTGACGAACATTTTCGACGCCGCGTCCTTGTCCTCGTACGCGGCAACGGGCGTCAGGAAGTCGCGTGGGTTGGCCAGACAATTCGCACCGATCGGCCCACGTTCAGGGAGGCTGAAAGCACCACCATAGTTTTCGCAGATATAACCGCGCGCCGGACCACTGATCAGTTCGGCCCGGAACTTAACCCCACGAGGAATAAGTGCGATCTCGCCCGGCTGCGCATCTATGATGCCGAACTCTGTCCACAGCCGCAGGCCGCCGAACTCTGGAACGATCAGCATCTCGCCGTCGGCGTTATAAAAGTATTCGTCGACCATTGAGCGTGTCGCAAGATATACGTGAGAGCCCATGCCAGCTTGGCTGCCGGCGTCCCCGGCGGTCGTGATTGTCCGGATACCTTCGATGAAGCTGAGCTGCTCCTCAGGCATGGGGATCGGATCCCAGCGCATGGGCGCAATCGGAACGTCGACTTCGTGTGCGGGGGCCGTGCGCCACAAGCCGATATCGACCTTTTCGAACCTGCCCCAGTTGGCGACTGTCGGACGAATGCGATAGAGCCAAGACCGTTCATTGGTAGTGCGGGGTGCCGTAAAGGGGGAACCGCTCAATTGCTCGGCATACAGGCCGTACGCGCATTTCTGGGGCGAGTTTCGGCCAATAGGCAAAGCGCCTGCAAGTGCCTCGGTTTCGAAGCCATTGCCGAAACCGGACATGTATCCATCGTTTGCGGCGATAACGCTTAACTTTTCTGTGGCTTGGAATACAGGATTCTGGACATTCATGATTGTTCCTCCTAAATCTAGTTACAAACGTAACTGTCCTTTTTGTAACTATCAACGATGGCAATGCTTAGACTTGAAAATTTCCTTCCATACCGTCTCAACAGGCTCGCCTCTCGGGTTTCGACAGAATTCCGGGCGGTCTATGGGCCTTACCACGACCTAACGATCCCCGAGTGGCGTGTCCTTGCTACACTCGGCCAGTTCCATGAGATGGGCGCCAGTGCAATCGGTGCACATTCGGCCATGCACAAGACCAAGRTCAGCCGCGCAGTCAGGGCTCTTGAAGACCGTCGTTGGCTCAGTCGCCGATCCCGCGAGGAGGACCGACGAGAGGAGGTACTGTCCCTGACCGTCGCGGGCCGCCGCGTCTATGACGATGTGGTGCCACGAGCCATCGCATTCGAAAAGCGGATACTCGACGCTACCGGAACTGACGCCGACCGGATCTTGCTCTTGCTGACGAAACTGGAAGCTGCTCTTGAAGGAGAATAGTCATGCCAAGTAGGCGACTGACGCAGCGCAGTCGTGTTCACGCTGCATCGTGCGTCACCCCGAGATAGGCGGCACGAACCTTCGGATCGTGAAGAAGCTGCTGCCCCGAACCTGACATCGTCACTCTACCTGTTTCGAGGACATAGGCTCTGTCGGCGATGGCCAGTGCCATGTTGGCCATCTGCTCGACCAGAAGGATTGTGATGCCGGCTTTTCGCAGTGACACGATGATGGCGAAAATTTCCTGGATGATCTTCGGCGCGAGACCGAGTGAAGGTTCGTCCAGCAGCAGCAACTTCGGTTTGCTCATTAGTGCGCGCGCGATGGCCAACATCTGTTGTTCACCGCCGGAAAGCGTCTCGGCAAGCTGCCCCTTGCGCTCGCGCAGTCGGGGAAAGAGTTTGAACTGTTCTTCGATTTCCGCTTCGAGATCATTTTTGGAGAGATTACGGAAATAGGCGCCAAGCGTCAGGTTATCGTAGATTGACTGATCAGAAAACACCTGACGACCTTCCGGCGACAGCGCCAGGCCGCGCGCCACACGAATGTGAGGCTGGACGCGCGTGATGTCTGCGCCATCGAAATGGATCGCGCCCGCCTCGGCCGGCATAAGGCCAGCAATTCCCTTGAGGAGCGTACTCTTTCCTGCTCCGTTTCCTCCGACAATCGCGACGACCTCGCCCGACTCGACCTTAATCGATGCGCCGCGAACTGCGGTAATTGGACCATAGGCCAGGGTAACGTCTTTGAGCTCCAGCATCGCAGGTCTCCTATGCTGCTTCAACGATGGCGCCAAGGTAGGCTTCCATCACGCGGGGGTCGGATTGAATCTTGTCGGGCCTTCCTTCGGCAATCTTCTGCCCGTAGTCTAAAACGACCACATGGTCGGATATCGCCATGACCAGATCCATGTGATGTTCGATCAGGAGGATGGTGACCCCTTCTTTTTGGATCCGGACCAGCAACTCACCTAGCTCCGCCGTCTCGTGTGGATTCAAACCGGCTGCCGGCTCATCTAACAAAAGGACTTGGGGTTCAGACGCCAGCGCTCGGGCAAGCTCAACGCGCCTTTGCAGGCCATAAGCAAGACTTCCTGCAGGAGAGGCCGCAAACTGGGTGAGGCCGGTGAATTGCAAGACGTCGTTGACCCTTCTCAGCGCCTGGGCTTCTTCTCGAGTCGCCTTCGGCAGGCCAAGGAGCGAAGAAACAAACCCATTCTTCATGCGCGAGTGCTGGCCAAGCAGGACATTTTCGCGCACGGACAAGTCCTGAAATAGTCGAAGGTTCTGGAAGGTCCTTGCCACACCGCGACGGCAGATATCGTGGACCTTGTGGCCAGTTATATCCTCGCCCAGGAATTCGATCTTGCCCCGATCGGCTCTAATGATGCCAGTCAGCATGTTGATAAACGTGCTTTTTCCAGCCCCGTTCGGGCCGATCAAAGCGTGGATGTGGCCCGTTGTAAGCTTCACAGATACGTCCTTTGCGGGGACGACACCGCCAAAAGCTTTGTTCAACGACTCCACTGTCATCAGGGAGGTGCCGGGCTTTTGATTGCAGCGCGTCGGGAGCTTAATTGAAAGGTCGCTAGCAGGAAGTATTTTGGAGCTACCCTCGGCAGCATGGTGTTCGCGGGTTGAACCGAACCGGAGCTTGGAAAGGACCCCCGCAAGACCCTTGGGCATGGCAAACAGGGCGAATAGCAGGAGAGCGCCGTTCACGAAATGCTCCGCCCAGGTCCATCGAGCCAGGACTGCCCCAATGATAACCAAGCTTACTGCTCCGAGAAGAGGCCCATAAAGCGAGCCGCTACCGCCAAACAGAACGAGCAGCAGAATGAAGATCGACAGGTTGAAGTTGATAAAGTCGGAATTGATGTACTGGTTCTGCTGGGCGACCATCGCACCAGCAAGCCCGCAAGTCACAGCCGCAATAACAAAGGCGAGCACTTTATAGCGATAGACTGGCACTCCCACCGCCCCAGCGGCGATCTCATCGGCCTGAAGCGACAGGAACGCGCGTCCAAACCGCCCGACAAGCAGGTTTCTTAGCAGTAGATGGGTGACAAGGCAGAGAGCCAGGCCGAACCAAACCCACTGAAGTGTTGTAAAAGGCACACCCCTGAAAGTCAGCGGCTGGATGGCATAGATGCCCATAGCGCCACCAAATATGTCTGAACCCTCCGCCACCAGCTTTTCGATGACAATCCCGAACGCCAGCGTTACCATTGCAAGGCTCGGACCCCTGACGCGTAGCGAAGGAACGGCGATCAATACGCCAAAAATCGCGGATACGACGCAGGCGAGCAGAAGCGATGTCCAGGGTCCGAAGCCATATAGTGTCGTCAGCAATGCTACCGTGTAGGCACCTGCTGCAAAAAGCCCCGCCTGACCAAGCGATTTCTGCCCTGCAAAACCCAAGAGGACGTTCATGCCTGCGGCACAGAGAAAGTAGATGCAGATCATAAAGAGGGTGCGTAAGTAGAATTCGTTCTGGATGAACGAAGCAGCACACGCAAGTAAGACCGCGAGGCCGACGGCTCCAATCAGATGTCGCATACGCTTAAACCTTGTCGATTGCGGCATGTCCGAACAACCCTTGCGGGCGAACTGCCAAGACTAGAATGATGAGGCCAAAGACGACAATCTCCTTCCACTGGGCCTGCCAAAGGCCGACAGCGGACTCGAGAACACCGAGAATAAAGCCGCCATAGATACAGCCACGCGGATTGGTGAGGCCCCCGATGATAGCGCCTGAGAAAGCCTTGAGCGCGAAGGCCAGTCCCATGAAGAGCGAAGCGGATGCGATAGGCGCAATCAGGACACCGGCAAGTCCTGCAAGCCCGCTCGACAGAGCGAACGCACCGATCATCATGGCACTGACATTGATGCCCATTAGGCTAGCGGTCTGTGGGTTGTGAGCGACCGCCATCATCGCTTTTCCGATCTTTGAGCGGCGCATGACAAGATCGAAAGCCACCATGATGATTATGGCAGAGACGAGGACGAGAATCTCTTGCGGCCTGACACCGGCACCCGCAATGCGCAACACATTGTCGCCAAGCGGAGACGGCACCATTACCGGAGCCGGGCCCCATATGGTCAATCCGATACTTTGCAAGATGACGCCAAAACCGATCGTGCTCATAACCCAGTTCATGCCTCGCTTCCCGGCAAATGGCCGAACAGCGAGCAGAAAAATGAGCACTCCCATTCCCCCAGCGATCAGAGTCGCGATGATCGCAGCAACCGGATAACGCCATCCAGCCGCCGCTTCAGCGGGAACGGCGGTTAGGCCACCAGCCAAACCTGAAAACGCAAGGAGCGTTGCAACTCCGATGAAAGCCCCAAAGGAGATGAACTCGCCCTGGGCGAAGTTCATCGTCTTGGTGGTTGTAAATGTGATGCTAAAGCTCAACGAGATGAGTGCGTAAACACCGCCGATCGCCAGGCCACTAACAAGTGTCTGTATATAGGTTGCTAGCATGACCGCTCCAAAAATGATCTATCGGGATAGGCGCGATTAAGCCCTCCGTTATTCCTCGAAGTCGGAAGGCTTCAGAGCTTGAACGGTTTCGTCGGAATATGTCGCGAGCTTGCTGTCCTTCCAGTGCGTCCACCGATAGTCCGACGCCGTCAGAGCTTCGTGCTGGTCGGCTGTGAAGGGCTTCTCGTAGGTCTTCATCACGCCTTTGACGGGAGCCTGGAGGTTATCAAGGGCTTCGCGCAACTTGGCGCCGTCCGTGTCGCCTGCCTGCTTTATCGCAGCGGCCAGGATGAGCGTTGCGTCATAGCAATGCGCTGCGAAACTGAAAGAGCTTTTCGACTTCAGGTTTGGCGCCAAGCGGTCGTAAAGCTTCTGCTGATCTGGTGTGCGATCTTCCGTGATCGTACGCATGAAGATTGGCCGCTCTGCGAGGGTCTTACCGGCAGTGTCGAAAAAGCTTGCATTATCGGCCGCCCACGAGGTGAGTGTCACCGGCGAATAGTCGATCTTTTCCATGCTGCGCAGCAACTGCGCTATCGGGGTACCTTGCGCCCAGACGAGGACTGTATCGACGCCCGCAGCCTTCATCTTGCTGAGCTGGGATGTCATATCGGTATCGTTCACGCCGAATTTCTCCGTCGCTACCGGGATTAGACCCTTCGCTTCAGCGAGAGCAGTCAGGTCTTTGAGACCGCCTTGGCCGTAGCCAGTTGTTTCAGCAAGGAAGCCGACATTTTTGGTGCTAGGCCGGTTCTTCGCATAGGCAACCATGCCCGCGATCTGCGCCCGATCGACCATCGAGACGCGATACATGTAATTGTCGGCTCCAGGCATCGCTTTGGTGATATCCGTTGCCGAACCCACACAACCGAGCGACGGATTCTTTCGCTGGTTTGGAATGTGTTTCCAAGCGAGGGCATTACCGGAGTTTGTGGGTCCAAAAACAGCGACGACCTCTTCGCTGTCGATAAGATCACTCATGTTTTGGATAGATTTTGGCGGTTGAGACAAGTCGTCTCGGATCACAAGTGTGAGCTTTTGGCCCAGCACGCCTCCCGCAGCATTGATATCCTCGATAGCGGCCTGGATGCCTTGCACACCCGCCTGTCCGCTCTGTGCCGACGGTGATGCCGAAAGGTCACCATTGAACCCGAGTTTGATTTCTTGCGCAGATGCCGTCGCCGCTGCCAATGCGCTCGTCAAAAGCGCCGCATTAAAGAGACTGTTTTTCATTGTCATTGTTCTCCTCCACTTCAAAAAAGCAGTGTTTCATCGCCGAATTTTGAGGCGCGGTATGTGTGGAGATCATTGGCGTGACGAGATACCTCGCTATTCGCAGCCATTTGAACAAACGTTCAAACGGCAGCTCTCCTCCATTCACCGTTGCTCCTCCAAGCTGGCGTCCTCCTTCCCGCTGCTGCAGCGGGCGAGTTTGACCAATACCTCATGACGAATTGATTAGCAATAGACAAACAAATTGGAAGTTTTCACTGTGCAGTGAGTGTTAATTCTATGAGAGGTATCGCGAGTAACTTATTGATTGTGCGGTATTTTTATACCGAGTCCCCAAAATTCTGGAAACCGGGAGGGCCGTAGCGCTCAAACAGAAAACAGCATGATTCTCGAGTGGACCACGAGAATTTGGGAGGCTGAACGAAAGTTGTTGAGGAACGAAGAGATTTGCATATAGCCTCACAACGAGGAACGATTGCACGCGATCGGAGGAGGAGAATTCGATGGAGAGGTCATCTCACCAGAACATCAAGGTCTGGATTTTGCGTCTGGGAGCAACACAAGGCGATGTTGGATGGTTTCTACGCGGGCGAAATAGTTCGACCGTGTCTGACCCTTTCCCCACGCACGAGCGCCGCCGCATGTTGATGTTTGCGATGCTGATCGCACATCCTGACGCTGGCCTGGTACTTTATGACTGCGGGTCTGCACCTGATCCTGCCGTTGCTTGGGGGCCGGACTTTGCTGACGGCTTCCCTTGGATCGAGTATACGGATGAGCATCGTTTGGATCGGGCGATTGAATCGACAGGGAACAGCATCAAAGACGTCAAAGCGATCGTCCTTAGCCACCTCCATCTGGATCATGCCGGCGGCCTTCAGTACTTCACTGGCACAAGCATTCCGATTTATGTCCATGAAGACGAATTGCGCCAGGCATTCTACGCGGTCGCGACAAAGGAGGATTACGGCAATTATCTTCCTGATTATCTGTCGTTCGAACACAACTGGCAGCCGTTGACCGGTTCAACCGTCGAGGTTTTCAAAGGGGTGACGTTTCATTTGCTGCCCGGGCACGCAAACGGTCTCATGGGACTTTTGCTGGATCTGACGAATTCAGGGCCGATCTTTTTCACGTCGGATCAGTGCGTGTTCCTGGGAAATTTCGAAGCGTCAGAGCCACCTGGCTGGGGAATGCGGAATCAGGATGCGTGGTTTTCCTCGAATAGAAGGTTGAAGCGCATTGTTGAAAACAGCAAGGCCCGTGTCTTTTTCGGTCATGACGAGTGCAACCTCGCAAACTTCGACTGCGCGCCACACTTCTACGACTAGTGGCGAAACGACATAGCGGGCGGGCATAGCCTTAAATTTGCTAATACCGAATGTATTGACGATAAACGGATATCGCGGTACCTCTTCCTCTAGGTCCGCAAGCGAGAACACGCCCGTAAGCGGGAGGTCATTCATCCTGTTTCCTTACTGCGGCGATGGTCCTTTGGCCGGGAAATATGGTGCGTTTTTGAGCAGCTCTGTAAGGCAGTCACTGGCGTCGCCCGCTTCTAGGTCCAACCCCAAGATCTGCTGCCCTGACGGCGGTGGTTCGAAAGAAATGACAACAGGAGAGGAAGTCAGCATGGTCGGGAGACATGGAATCGTGAGATCACCTAATCGCGTAACGGCTGCAGCGAAGGTGATGGGCGCCGCCGCCTTGTTCATAGGATGCGTATGCCTCAATGCATCTGCGTCCTGGGCACAAGAGCATACGCCGCACGCGTCCGCAACGCCTTGGCCCGGCGGAACGTGGACGCCTGGAGAAGCAATTTTCGGCGCGAAGGTCGAGACACAGACATCGGTTCGCATGAACGACGGCACTGTCCTGAAGGTCGATGTCTCTTACCCGACCGACCTCAACACGGGCGAACGGGCGAAAGGGCCATTTCCTGTCCTTCTTACGCAAACGCCTTATCTGAATACGAAGCCGACCGCAGGCGACTACTTTGTAAAGCGGGGCTATATTTTCGCCACCGCCTATGTTCGCGGCACCACTTCATCTGGCGGTGAATTCGGATTTTTCGATCAACGGGAAGCAAAAGACGGAGCAGAACTTGTTGCATGGGCTGCGTCACGGCTCGAGAATTCAAATGGGGTTGTCGGGTTACATGGTGGATCTTACGCCGGTATCAACCAGGTTCTGACCGTCGCGGAGCTTGGTGCAAACTCGCCGGTTAGAGCGATAGCGCCCTATTGTATGGGAGCAGAACTATATCGTGAGCCGTATTTCGCTGGTGGGATTCCGTCGCAGACGTTGAATTTTCAACGTGTTATCGGAAGCGCAATGGGCGGCAAAACCGCACCTACAGGCGTCACTTTCCTTGAGGAGGTAACGACCGGAGGCTCTCGAGCCTATGATGGCACGTACTGGCAATTGCGCACTGTTGGAAACCTTGTACAGAAAGTCGCCGATACTGGTGTTCCGGTCCTGCTTTGGAGCAACGAAGGCGATATTTACGCGCAGAGTTCTTTGGAGCTCTACGCCTATCTGCAGAATGCCAGTCAAAAGCTCCCGGTTTTCGGTCAGATGGCGAAAAGCAAGCTTCCGTCAGGCCGGTATCAGATCGTTATGGGGCAAGGTGGGCATTGCGAGAACGAAGATGATCGCATTACGCTTGAATGGTACGACACTTGGCTGAAGGGCGCCAAGACCGGAATGGCAGACACGAATGCACCGATCCACGCGCATGAAATGATCTCGAACCGCTGGTTCAACACAGGCGCCTATCCACCGGTCAGCACCTACACCTCGTACTATCTCTCAGCCGACAGGACATTGTCTAAAGACGTTCCGGCGACGCCGAGCCGCGACGGAATCACTTGGGCACAGCCAGGCGCCGGCAGCATACTCCAGTTTGATTCCCCGGCTTTCGTGGATGGCGCCACACTAGCCGGCCCGATCAGCGCATCTCTCTTTGCTTCATCGAACACAAAAAACCTGGAACTGATCGCAACTCTGGAGGTGGTCGACGCTGATGGGGCCGCTACGAGGATATCATCAGGTACAGTGCTCGGCAGCTTATCCGAAAACGACCCTGACCGATCGTGGTTCGATACCAAGGGTCTGCCTGTTCGGCCCTATGGCGCTTATGCCGTTAATAAGCCGGTTAAGCCGGGCGAAGTAAACAAATATGACTTCGCCGTGTCGGCACGTTTTGCCGCTATTCCCGCGGGCAGCAAGCTTCGGCTGGTTATAACAACGCAAACGCCTTCAGACAAATGCGGGCCGCCGCTCGGTCTTGATCCATGCTTTCCCACCGGTCCTCAGGCAGCGTCACTGGCGGGGGGCACGACGACGCTTCATTATGGACCTGAAACCGCCTCGGCGATTAATCTTCCTCTCGCGCCGGCGGAATGCTGGGTATCGAGTGACAATCCAGGAATACCGTTCTGGAAGAACGATCCTGAGTTGGCGGGCGAGGGGCCTTGTCAGGTGCGGTCTAGATAATCCCGCCATATTCTTCAACGATAGATACTGCCCGGCTTTAGTCAGTGCCCCCGGGCAGTATCTCGCCGCTTAGACGATCGCCTTGGGAATTAGTAAATCTCTTGATGCCCTCTCCAATCGATATAGCCTTCATGATGATGCTTCCAACACAGGTTGTCGAAACGTACTTTCACCGCGTCGACATGCCCGCCTGAGTGATCAAAGATTACGATTTAAATTGATCTGGGTGAGCGGAAGCGACAGCAGGAATTTGCGCGAGGGATTTATATAGACCGGCCGTTCGTGGCCACGCTTCTAGATCAACATCCCATCGTTGCGCATTATAAGCCTGAGGGATCAAACAAATGTCAGCGAGTGAGATTTGATCGCCGTGGCAAAACGCGCCCGTTTCCGGAGTATCCAGCATGCTTTCAAACGCCGTAAGGCCGCGCTGAATGAAGTGCTGCATCCATGCCTGGGTTGTAATCTGACCGTCTGAAGCATCTACCGCGTACTTCGCGACAGAGACGTTGCAGATCGGATGGAGGTCCATCGAGATTGCGTAAGCAAGAGCACGCACACGGGCACGCTCCATGGCGCCATCGGGAAGCAGGTTGGCTGCTTTCGTGTCATGGAGATACTCCAGGATTGCCAGCGATTGCGTGAAGATCCGCCCATCAAGGTCAAGCGTCGGCACGAAACCTTGAGGATTGAGCGACAAATATTGCTCTTCTCTTTGCTCGCCCTCCAAGAGATTGACAGTTTTTGTCTTGAACGGAATCTCCGCAAGATTGAGCCCGATTCGAACCCGATAGGCCGACGATGAGCGCCAATAGTCGTACAAAAGAGCCGGCATTTTAGCCTCCAATGATTGCTTCCAAGGCGAGAGCTTGACCTCCCAGAATTTGACGGTATGTTTGTTATACGCGAACTCGTTTGTCAAATACGACTTCGTTCCGTCGTTATAGAGGCGTCCCGTCTGAGCAAGAATTGGACATGAATTTTTGCGTTGGGATGCTTCCCTCTTCATCTACTTGCCCCCGGGATTGTCACCAACGGCACTCAGAGGGCGTCTTCTGACCAGTTAATGGGTTGGTCGACGGCTAGATCAAGTAGCCAAAATCGAGAACAATGCAGGAGAAACACCAATGGAAAAGAAGTTCGCATCGCAGGGCGATCTCACCGAGAAGAAAGTCACTTTCAGCGAGATTGGCAGAGATCTTTACGCGTTCACCGCAGAGGGTGACCCGAATTCAGGGGTGATCATTGGCGATGACAGCGTGATGGTGATCGAGGCACAGGCTACGCCACGCCTTGCCAGGAAAGTCGTTGAGTGCATTCGGTCCGTGACAGATAAACCTATCAAGCATGTCGTACTCACCCATTATCACGCTGTGCGAGTTCTCGGGGCGTCGGCATTCGGTGACACAGAAATCATTATGTCGGATATAGCCCGTTCGCAGGTGGAAGAACGCGGCAAGGAGGACTGGGATTCTGAATTCGGGCGCTTCCCGCGCCTGTTTGAAGGCCACGAGGAAATTCCTGGTCTAACCTGGCCCACCACAACCTTTTCAGGTAAGATGACCGTGTATCTCGGCAAGCGCAAGGTCGAGATCATGCATCTAGGTCGCTCGCACACCGCCGGCGACTCAGTCATCTGGGTTCCGGATGAAGAGGTGATGTTCACCGGTGATATCGTCGAATATCACTCTGCATGTTACTGCGGTGACGCACACTTTACGGACTGGCCCCGCACCCTTCAGGAAATTGCTAAATACAGTCCGAAAGCAATTGTACCGGGCCGCGGTGACGCTCTCGTTGGCCATGATATGGTTGCGAAGGCAATCGCCAGTACGACAGACTTCCTTGAAAGTACTTATAAACCTGTTGCCCAAGTCGCTGCGCGTGGCGGTAGCCTGAAAGAGGCGTGGGATGCGTGCCGGGCGGCCTGCGATGAAAAGTTCGCCAAATATGCGATCTACGAACATTGCCTCCCGTTCAACGTTGCGCGCGCTTATGATGAAGCACGTGGTATCGACACACCCCGCGTATGGACTGCAGAGCGTGACAAGGCGATGTGGGAATCTCTTCACGGATAAGCTTTCTTGCTTCGGTCACGCCCTACGGCGTGACCGAACTGGTGCATCTGACATGTCCAAGTTATTTGAGAAGTGCTTGATAATCACTCACCCGGTGCCTCAAGCCTTTTATTCGCGTTTAAATTCAAGCAACCATTGTCGTGTGTGCCCGGCCAAGTCATTTCTCGAAATGAGCCATCCAGGCGATGATCTGGCGTTAGTACCAGCATTAATGCTGAGATTAGATCGGGATCTTAGAGGTTGGCATGGCTCGCATGGACATTATTTCAGGCATCGAACGCAGACGACGCTGGCCGTTGGAGGTGAAGCTGAGCATCTTGGCGCAAGCAGCTCAGCCTCGTGCACGCGTCTGCGATGTGGCACGTCGGCATGACGTTCATCCATCCCTCATGATCCCAACGTGTGGCGTAGCAGCAGGCATTAAGGACAAAGTCCGGAGACGAAATTCCTTCGGGTTGCAGTTTGTTTCACGCTTAAAGAACTTGCTGAAGTGGGTGGCCTCCTGAAATCCCAGCTTTTCCGCAATCACACCGACCGCTAAATCGGTATGTGCTAACAAGCGCTTGGCTTCGAGAGTTAGGCGCCTGGAAAGAAATGCCTTTGCACTCATGCCAACTGCTATTTTCGTAGCTCGCGTCAGGCTTTTCTCCGTGCACCCAAGTTGCCTGGCATAATCACTGACTTGACTCTTTTCGGAAAACTGCTGCTCGACAAGATTCTGAAAGCGATTGAAGCGTTGGAGCGCCCCCGCATTCTGGTGGTCCTGGCCCGGTCGCCTGCCATGTATGACAGCAAGCCACGTCACAAAGGCATAGAATTCATAACGCAGCAACGCATTGACGTCCGCTGCAAGTTTTTCTGTGCTGGCATTCCCGTCCAGTGGGGAAAGTACTGATCGTGATTCGATTAGCGAGTCGTCGCGCATCCGAACAATGGCGTCTGATGCACGGTTTAGCTCAGAGGCGTCCAGCGTAAGGCTCGCTGGCAAGCGATCAAGATCAAAGACCGGCCGGAGGTCGTTGGATATGGAAAGCGCGGGCAAAAGGAACTCGGGGCGAAACAGGATAATCCATCCGTTCCAGCCCTCGTCGCTACCGAAGTTATGCGCTTGTCCTGGCCGCAGTGCAAGGAAGGTTCCGGCGGAGCAGGATACCGGTTCGAAATCCACAATCTGAACACACCGGCCTTCGGTGACACAAATCAGCATGTAAAATTCATAGCTGTAAGTAAACTGCATGGCCTCCCTCGGTGTTCTTCCCTTGAGGTCAGCTACTGCGAAGACTTCAAGGTCGTACCGATATGATCCCGAGGGGTGATAGCCGAGATGTTCGACATCAACCTTCCTCCGGCTAGTGGAAGCCATTTTTACATAACCTTTCCGGGCATACTGAAATCACCACATGTCCGAATTCTATCAGGAATTCGCGGAAATCTGCCTTTTTGTGCGATGTCATGGCTGTTAATAGCCATGTGAATGGTTATTTTGAAGGATAAAAAATGTCGATTGATGTGAAAAAAATCGGAGAGACGCTTCTTGAGCTGGAGCGTTCGGCCAACGAGCGTTGGAGCATAGGCGACACCAGTGGCTACTTTGAAAGCTGGCACGAAGACCTCGTCTATTTCGATCCTCTCGTAGAGAAGCTCCTTGTGGGTCGTGAAGCTGCGATTGCCCATATCCAAAAGCTTTACAAGAACCCTCATATTATTCGGAATGAATATCTCAATCCTGACGTTATCGTCAGTGAGGTGGGCGATCTTGCCGTGTTGAGCTACAACCTCAATACATTTGTCTCAGACGGAGCCGAGGGCGAAAAACCTCTGCGTGCCTGGAATTGCACGGAAGTCTATCGCCTGATTGATGGTCAATGGCGCATTGTCCATTCGAACTGGGGTCTGACAAAATCGGTGGATATCGCCTCAGTTTAGTGACCGATGAACTCCAATCCGATGTTTCTCGATCGGCTTGCCTTCCGTTGGAGGGCAAGCCGATAACTCGTCCCATGTGGGGAGCGTACTATGAACAAGACTATCCGAGCTGTCGTTCTTTGGTCGAGACCCTCGAAAAAACAACGAACTGAGCAATCTATGGCGAACTGTGTAAACCTCGGAAATTCATAAACTTTGGGTCACGCTAGGTTCCGTTTTTACAGCACGTCAGGCGAAGCTCCCCTACTAAAGTTCCATAACATACATTATGCGATATGTTATACCATAACGTGTTGATATCAGCTCGCTATGCCCCTTGGCCGCACTGTCATTTTGGCCGCAACACACGTTATGGTGGAGTTTTGAATGGAGATTTTACGAGTACGGGATGAATTTCAAGATATTGTTCATGCGGTTCAGAATGCCCCGAGTGTTTACGATGCGCTGCGCGTCCTGGAAGTGGCTTACGATATCGACTTTTCAACTTACCACCTTGCGCTGACGGTAGCGGACGTGGTCGATACTCCATATGTACGCACGACATACCGCGACGCATGGGTTGCTCGTTACCTTCTACGAGGATACGCGAAAGTCGATCCCATTCTGCGCGAAGGTCTCCTCCGGCAACTGCCCTTCGATTGGCGCGAGGTCGAGTTTTCATTAGCGGCCCGTGACTTTTTGCATGACGCCAGGGAAAACGATGTTGGCGCCAACGGCTACTCCATTCCGATCGTCGACAAAAAGCGCCGTGCGCTCTTCTCCCTGAATTCGCACAAGTCTGCTGACGAATGGAACGCAATCGTTGAACAATTCCGGAGCGAATGGAAGGAGCTGGCCTTTCTTATCCATCACAAGGCCATCTTCGAACTTCACGGCGAGCACGACCCAATACCGCAGCTATCCAGTCGTGAAATCGAATGCCTGCATTGGACCGCCCTGGGCAAAGACAGCGTAGATATTGCTGTCATTTTGAATCTCTCCGAGCATACCATTCGAGCCTACATTAAATCGGCTCGACACAAGCTCGGGGGTGGCTCAATCACCTTTACGATTGCGCGGGCAATGCAGCTACGGCTGATCAATCCATTTGGCAATACCCACAGCTGAGGGTACCAATCCGGGGTATTTATCGGCCCTTGTGCAATCCTCATGGTGCTTTCTATCGAACGATGGAGGCAAACATGTACATTCTTGTTCAGGCTCACGAATATCACAAACATCTTGAGCTTCTCTATCAATCATTCCGGCTGAGAAAGAGGGTCTTTGCTGACCACCTCGGCTGGGATGTATCAGTGTCAGGCCCTTACGAACGGGATTGCTACGACGATCTTCAGCCCAGCTATCTCCTCTGGTGCGATGACGATCGGGCGAAGCTCTACGGCTCGGTTCGTCTTATGCCGACGACAGGCCCCACGCTTCTCTACGACGTCTTCCGCGAAACATTCCCCAATGCCTGTGATCTTGTCGCGCCCGGCATATGGGAGGGAACGCGCATGTGTATCGACGAGGAGACCGTAGCGCGCGACTTTCCCGATATGCGCCCAGACCGCGCCTTCTGCCTGCTCCTCCTTGCACTGTGCGAAGTGGCCCTCGACAACGGCATCGATACTCTGATCTCGAACTATGAACCGCACATGCGGAGATTGTACAAACGCGCCGGTGCAGAGTTCGATGAGCTCGGTCGAGCCGACGGCTACGGAAGGTTTCCAGTTTGCTGCGGAGTCTTCGAGGTCTCCCAGCGCGTTCGCGCGCAAATGCGGCTGAACTTGAAAGTGGCAGGACCTTTGTATGCAGGCCGTTCATTTTCCAGGCAGGGCGAATTGCCGGCATTCATAACCGCTTGAATCGGAGACTGCGGCAACCAACCAGGACTGGAGGGAGCCGCACAAGGTATCGAGGTTTCAATAAGGCAAGGCTGGCTTCCAGCTTTGATCGTTAGCGAATGAACTACAATGGCAACACATTCCGGAAAATCGGCTCTACGGGCCTCGTCATTTTCGAGAGAGATGGGACCCTGTTGACACGGCAAAGCCCGCCGAGGGATTTCATGCTGGGAGACATCAGCAACGAATTCGTCCAAATGCTTCAGCATCTGCGCGTAACCGGCATAAGGTTTGGGTTTATCTCGGATGCAAGAGGAATGGACGTCGGCTCCCACGGCATAGCAGAATTTGCGGCCCTCACCGGACGACTCGACGAATTACTGCGGACCCGGGAGGCGGCGCCGGATTTCTGGATGACATGGGGTCTTTCTCCGCAAGAAAGTAGAGTCGCTGCCCAGACAGGAAAGGAGCGACGAAAGACCGATGGTTTGATCTCCGGGATGATCTTACAAGCCGTTGAATGGTATGGTGTCGACAAGCAGGAAGCCATATTTGTCAACAGCACGGCGGCTGGTCTGCTGGCGGCAAACGATGCAGATATTGCGGCTCTGCAATATTCTGGTCTTCCAGCGGATCGAACCATTCCGCCCTTGATAGAAAGGGAACAGCAATATCTTTCTCCGTCTGAAATTGTGGACATTCAACGGCTTCACACCGAGATTCAACGGGTTATCGGGCTGAGCCGTCGCCGGTCAGCCTAAACGCAGAATAGAAAACGGATTGTCGCCTCAGCGGCTGCGGTCGCGAGGCGGGCGAAGCTTTATCGACTTTTGCGACTCGCGACTACGTTGTTGGGCCTTCTGGCGCTCGCGATCCGCGCCATCGGCTTCCGTCCTGTCGTGCTCGGCATTGGACCTGGCAATACGCGACTGATCGCTTGAACGGTTGTTTGAGCTTTTGTTGACAATGCCCTGCTCCGCAACGTGATCACGACCAGCCGCCGACTTCGTTGCCAAACCGTTCAGGCTGGTTTTGTCTTGGCCCCCATCACCACGATCGCGGTTTCTGGCCACACGTGAGTCAAGCTGGAGCCCAACGACCTTCCCAATGATCTTCGTCGCCTGTTCGAAGATCAACCGATCGGATGGGTCGGCAATCTTCGCAGCAAGATTGATCGCAGAGTTTGCGAGCGTTTCTTTCGCGGCCTTCGCTTGGGCAGCGTTAATCGGTGTTGATCGCAACATGTGCTCATCTCCTTTCTCTCTGGTAGGGTCACGGCCGGCCTGGACGGCTGTCTCAAGCCGCCGGTATTCACGTTGGAGCCCAATCGCCATGTCCTGGCTAAGCTCGCGCGCAGTGCTCGGAGCAGACCGGTCCTTCGCGATCTCATCCAACATCTTGAGAACAAGTCCGACCGAGTGGCGGCTCTGATCGAGCCGCTTTCGTGCATCCTGCAATCTGGGGGCAGTTGGCGTATCTCGAACCTTGGCCAGGACTTTGTCGACGACGTTACTCGGCGCCGTGGCTCCCATTCGCCGAAACATTTCCCATTCCCACCGTTTGACGGGCGGCGGCCCGGCCCGCTCAAGGCGCTTCTGACGATCAATCGGGATGCCCCGTTCACGTGCTTTATCGGCGAAGCGAAGTCGCCATTCGGTAAAGTCGCGAATGTTCGGATTGAGCATCTTCCCATTGGAATTTCGCAGCGCGACGATCACATGCAGGTGTGGATGCTTGTCGAGATCGTTGCGATTATGGACGGCATAGGCATAGCGGTGTCCAGCAAATTGCTCCCTCAGGAAATCACGGCCGGCAAGAATGAGTTGATCGCGATCGACATTTGCCGGTCCTGAGAGCAACAGGTGCATGAAATCCCGAGGCTGGCGGGTCTGCATAAGCGCACCGACGACTTTCGCTTCCGCCGTCAGCTGTTTGTGATCCGCAGTGGTTGTTTCGCGCCGCTCAGTGCCGTGCAGATATCGCCCGCTCTTACCAGGACGCTCCTCGACATGCGTGGTCGTCGAAAGTGTTACCTCCGCGCCCCTGCGTTGCATGGCGTGCAGCGTAGCAGTCAGCCCTTTCGGGCCCGACGAAAACTCGGCCGGGTATCGCGAGATCGGTGTGATCCCCTCGTTCCTCAAAGCTTGATCCAGGCGTGAGTCGATTGCATGGGCCGCATCCAGCTCGCCCGGGATGCGATTGCTACTGCTTCGATCAGACCTGTCCTTCTTTTCGTGGGCGATCACCAGGGCGAAATGCAATCTTGTCTGCCCGTTCACACCGTCGCTCACACTGAACGCGTATGTCCGGCCAGTGTCACCAAGTTGGTGAAAACCGTCAGCAGCGAGGGAGCCAAGAGCTCGGGCTATTTCTTCCCGACCGGCTTTTTCAAGCTCGTAGGTCAGACGCAATACGTCGCTGCTGCCCTTCCGATTGCCAAAATCCCTCTCCCATGAACGCGCCGCTTCGTTCAGATCCGAGACTTCGCGGTCGTCCTGATCGAGCGCCTTTTCTTCCTTGCTCTGGTAGGCAAGCACGTTTCCGGCGGAACCAGCCCCGGCACCATAGGAGAGGACCTTTACCACCACCGCATTGTTGCCAGCGGCCCGACTGATCGCCGAGGCAGCGCCAGCATTCTTGACCGAGGGTCGCTTGCCTAGGCCGACTGACGGTCGTTTTCCGCTGCCACCACCACCGCGTCGGCGCAGATCGTCTTCGATCAAATCAAGGTAGCTCGGCAGTCGCCGACCTTCCGGTCTAGACTTTGAGCGATTTCTGGAGACCTCGTTCATCGTGTTTCCTGATGAGCTCGACAATGTACGATGACGGCCGGACAAAGGCGGCGTCGCGGATGGCGTCGATGGCCCCTATGACCTCGTCCAGCTTCTGTGCGATCAACTTGATACCCTCGGCGTGCCCGATCTCTTGTGCGAGAACGGCCTCGTTGCGAAAGGCAAGTTCGCGGAGAAACTGATGCATATTTGCCATTTGCCGGTCGTGCTCTTCGAGCATCGCTGGAACATGCATGATCTCCCTGGTGACGATCAGCTTGGCGATGATGTTGATGGAGATATCGAGCCGTCCGGCAAGTGCGTCGACATTGCTCAGGATGTGATCAGGCAGACGGAACATGATGGGGGGGTGTCGCATGTGATCTATAGCCCTCTCGCCTTCAGCGCCTCCAGGATGAGCCTGTGCGTCGCCGACGACAGTTGCTCATGTTGCTCCAACGAAACCCTGAAAATCTTCGTCAACACGTCGTCATCGAGATAAAGCGATATCCGTTTTCGTTTCCCGGATACGTCAGCCGCTTTGGCCCGCACCGGCGCCGCTGATCGATCCTTGCGTTCTTGCCTGGCTGGCGCGGGGGTCTTGGGAACATCTGTCTCAGAGGGTGCCGTTTCCTGTCGTTGCGGATCGCCATCGGGCATGAGTGTGTCGAGATCGATGGTCGTTGGCATATACGAGGTCGCGGCCTCCTCCACATCCCTGGCCTGCTCTTCACGGGATCGGGCAAGGGCGAGAATGTTTCCGGCAGGCGTTCTTTCCCTCGACATCGTTTAGGCGGCCTCCGCCTGCAGTAGCCCGATGAACTCGTTGTTGATCCTCTTCACCAGATCGATTGCGTCGAGCACGCTTTCTGACGCCCGCCGCTTGGCCGACGGCGTCAACGACGGATTGTCTGCAATGCCTGCAAGCTTGGAGTAGAGGGAACCATAACCGGCCCCGACATCGCTGAAATGATTGCTCTTGCGGACGACTGTCTCGACCATCGGAATCCGGCCGCTCGCCAGGATGGCGTGAACCTCGGGAAGGGATCGATTGTGCTTGAGGGCAATCATGTCTACGTAGTTCCAGATTGCCGCGTATGGGATCGGCTCACGATCCCGCTTCCGGCTTATCTCCGTCAAAATGGTTGCCACTTTGATGGCTGATGTCGCAGCTGTCGGCTCGGGAATGACCGGAATGAGAATTGCGTCGCACTCGTGATAGACCTCGATCGCGCGCTGATGCACATAACCGCCGACATCGTAAATCCGGATGTCCGCTTCGGGAGCCTTGTCGAGGCGCTCACGAAACCTGTCACCGGGCGCTACGCGCAGATGCAACAATGTCCCGTCGGTCGGCAACAGTCCCCGCTTCATGGAGACATTGTACCAGCGCGTCGACGATTCCTGCTCGTCGCAATCGATCAGCAGAGTCCTGTGCCCCTGCTGCGCAAACTCCGCAGCAAGATTGACGTTCAGCGTCGACTTTCCGGCCCCACCTTTGAAGGTCGAAATGGCGAGCGAGAGAGGTTTGACTGTCATAAAATTTCTCACTCTTTGGACCGAAGCCGAAGTTGCGATCAATCGAGCCCGCTCACGCGTTCGCCAGCGGAAGATCGAAACCCATCGGGTTCAGCAAATTGTCTTCGCCCCCATATGACACGAGGGAAGCGCATTCTTTTACCGACCACGAAGCTTTGCCCGTGCTTCCTCCTGCTGTCGGGCTGCGATTAACCCCTCATTGAGCCGCATCATTGCGCGCTCACGTGTAGCCTCGGAAATTGGATCCCTCCCCGGCCAGAAGCGAAGGATTGGCAGGACGAGCAGCAGGAAGGAGGTAATTGTCGCGGCCTTGAACCATGCGGATCGGGCATAGAGATCGGCAGCCCATTGCCAAAGATTGTCCGTCATTTCTAGCGGCAGAAGAGCATATGAGAACGTCAACACAATCCAGTAACCGACGAAGGCTGCGACCAAAATGCATGCGGCTGACACCAGCAAAAAGCACGCGATCTGGAACATCAACCACACGGCACGGAATGGAAGTGTGAAGGCCACGAGCGCCCTTTGATACATCGCCATCTTCTTGTCCCCACAGGCAAAATGAGTACCTGAACAACCATATCTCAATCTTTGCAGCTTTTCCATACTTGCACTACAGTACAATTTCGTGCATGTTCAAAAAAGTCAACAGGTGACGGATGAGAACATGAAGAATGGCGCATGGCGATCTTCTCGCCACCTCATTTGCAGCCTTTTGGGTGCTCTGGTCTCGGTGCCCGCGTCGGTTAGGGCCGACACGGCTGAAGAGTTCGTCAGCTACTACCAGCAGGCCTACTTACAGGGGCGTGACCTGGTCCCCGCATTGCCGATACCACTCGATACGTCCTCGATTGCGACACGACTCGATCTCCAGAGTGTCACCCCGAAAGCTGCGCTGAGCGGCAATGGGTTTCTCGCAGCGGATGGAACTATTATCAAACTCGCAGGAGTTCAGGGCTGCCTTTCAACCGAGCCGCTCGATTATTCGGGAATTATTTCGACCTGTGCCATGATCTCGCTTGCCGCGATGACTGCGACCATCGCAGAGATACAGGAAGTTGCTGGAAACGCGCTCCCTTGCCATGAGCTTGGGCGGAGCCCCGGCCATCCGACGGTACGATATGCGGAATGCTTTTTCATGGACAGAGATACCGCGCGATCGCTTTCTGAAGTGCTGATCAGCAAGGGCGTGGCCTTCGCCTTCCGTGACAGTGCTGGCCAACCGGCCTTTCCGGAATATGCGCAAATGGAAAACGTCGCACGGGCGAATAAAGCCGGTATCTGGGCCAGCGCCCATTTCTTCCATCCCTACGGTGAGCGCTACCGCGCCAATCCGACAATGCACTGATGCGGACCGGAACCTTGATGCTTATATCCACGATCACAGCTTCCGGCTTCTACGCAGGAATTGTCATACTGCCGATGCTTGCTGGTAACGAATTCTCGCAGATGCAACTTCCTCGGGCACCAGCCTCTCCCGTTCCGGTATCGCAGGCTGACCCTCCTGTCACGAAAGACGCGGAGCTTGCTCAATCTTCCGCATTTGTACCCTTCCCGACACACGCGCAGTTCGAGACCGGCGATAGCTGGGTCTCAGGCGGCCGGCGGTATCGGCTCTTTGGTCTACAGGCATGTCTGCGCGGGACTACCGTTACCGTATCTCAAGGGACTTCGCGCGACTGTGGAGAACTGAACGTGATCATGATGCAGGCCCTGGTCAAAGACGCAAAGCCCGTCTGCACCAACATTCAGATGATCAACGAGAACAATGTGGTTGTCGCGTGTCAGACAACGGCAGGCCAACACAGTTATGATTTTGCGACCTATCTTATCGCGCAAGGATGGGGATTTGCCGCAGTCGATAGCACCGGCCAACTCATTGTTCCTGGCTACAGGGTCGCTGAGGAAAGCGCGCGCACTGCCCGTGCAGGGCTTTGGGCTTATCCTGACATGCCGCACCCGGTCACCGTCCTGATGCAACAAGCCGGGGTTTCGCGATGAAGGTCTCTGTCATCTCGATGATATTGCTCGCCCTCGCCCCCACAGGATCACTGGGGCAGGCTTTCCCCAGCGACGTTCCGCGTCAATTGTACGGCAGGGTTCAGGTCGTCGATGGCACTACATTCGAATTCATCAAGACCCGTCAGCTCGTCCGTCTTGCTGGATATGAAGCCCCCCGGCTGGCGCAAAGCGCAACGACTGAAGGTGTGACATGGCCGGTCGGGCAGGTCTCGCGCGCTTGGATGGTCCTTCGGACGCTCGGCCAGAACGTTAATTGTGCGCCGATCGGTCGCGACAGCAACAAGAACCTGATCGCCCATTGTTTTGTGGGCGAGACCAACCTGGCGGCGACGGCGATTGCAGAGGGGATCGGCTACGCCTTCAACTATCCCGACGAGCCCCAGGTCCTCGCCTATTTCGATCTGGAGAGAAAGGCGAGAGGGCTCGGCTTTGGCATCTGGTCGTCGCCGGACTTATCGCCGCCCTGGCTCTACAACGTATTCCCAGTACCTGGTGAGAGGTCCGGCGGCCGCACGCCAGCGGCCGAAAAGAGCCTTCCCCTGCCCCTTCCGGTCACTCCCGACACCGCGCTGTCTCTCACGCAAGCGCAAGGAGGCTAAATGAAAAGCCCTTTCGAAACTTCGGCTATTTTCGCAATCTTGCTCGCGGTTTCTCCGATCGTCGCCGGAGCGCAGGACGGCGCCACGCAAACACAAATCGAACGGCGCGATCCGGACTTTTGCGGTGCGGGTGGTGGGGGCTGCGACCCAGCAGAAGTGCAGCAGTGGAAGGCGGTTGGCAACAGGCTTGCAGACCTGTCCTCGGCCGACCTTAGCCAATACGCCTATGCCTGCGCCAAGCATCGTGATTGGAAATTGGAGTGCGAAACCAACCCGATCGCGATCCTGAAGCGCCTTGGTATCGAAGGATATTGAGGCCGCCCGTGCGTAGCTCTCGCAATGACGCCGCTGTCGCTGCTGCAATCGGCCTCCTCGTGGGAACCGGTGGTGGCTATGCGATCAATGAAACGGTGTGGATTGGTCAGACAGTGGAACTAAGGCTGGAAATCACACGCCTGAAAGAGGAGGCGCAACAGAGGCTGACGGTTGATGTTCCCAATAACCAGGAGGCGAGTGCCGCGATCGCCAAATCAGGTCGTACGATCCGGATTTCTGAATGCAAACCCCGCCAGGCCGTGCCCGGTGTCACCTGTACCGGCATCATCACCACGACCAGTGGCTCGTTTGCGGGAACAACGCAACCAGGCGTCCTGTCGTTTGCCAAAATCGACGGCACATGGGCGCAAATCCAGTAGTGCACACAAAGGAGACGGATAGTGAAAGCGATCATGTTCTTGGCCGCAAGTTTGATTGGCGCGCTGTCGACGGTGCCTGCAAAGGCAGAAGACGCTGAATGGGGATGCCAGGTTCTGCTGTGCGCCGCATCGAAAAACCCAAACTGGCATGGTGTCCCCTATTGCGTTCCACCAATGCGCAAACTCATCGCAGCCATGTCCAGACCCGGCTTCTCCTGGCCCATCTGCCATGAGGCGAAGGCGGGAAAGCCTGGCCGTGAAACCTACAAAGATTGCCCACCTGGCACCACGGCCGGTTACTCGTCGCGAGGCGGCGACAACCATTGGCGGGGAGAACCCGACCAATGCATCGAAACAGTCAATGTCTGCCGGGCTTCGGGCCAGCACGATGGCAATACCAGGTCAACAGGTTTGACGATCAATCGGCATTTCGGCCGAGATGGCGAAAGCTGCATCCAGCAGATCGCCACTCCGCGCCCGCGCCGCGCGGATCCTTACTATTTCGATATTCCAAACGACGAAGGGGTGAAAGAAAGGTTCTGGTTCAACCTGAACCAATAGCGCTGGCCTGTTACCGCTGTGGCGAACTTGGCATCACGAGTCTGTCGCGGCGGATTTCTGCTTTTTGCGGCGGGCTTTCCAGACCGCTATCCGATGGAGGTCGGCTTCGGTGATCCTGAGCAAATCCTCGATAACGACATTCCATTCTCGCTGCATCTTGTCGAGGGTCGAGAGTTTGACGTCACGCATGGCACGGGTCACCTGCGATATGTATGCTTCATGTACGCCAAGCTGCTCGGCCAGTACCCTGTTCGTCAATTTGCGCTCGGCTTTCAGACGCTCCAGGCCAATGGCTAGCCTCTCCTGGAACGACAGTGAGTCCAGTGTTGAGATGTCGATGGGCTCGACCGGGTTTTCACGCTTCACACGAGGCATCGGACACCATCCCTGGCCGCGAATACAGCCCTGCTATGACAGAGGTGAATGCCAACAAAACGACGGCCCAACTCCCTGTCACGGCGAGCTCGCTGCCTCCCTGGAACTCTCCTGTTCATCCGTCCCCCGATATCGACCGCAAACCAAAGCGATCAGGCGTAAACCAATTGTTGGCCAAATTTTGTATTGGGCAGTTCGCGAACTCGTTGCGGTCCCTACACCTACACCGCCAAGGTCCGACCGTGCAAGTGGACCTGGCCTGCAGACTGGAGCGTGTTACCGGACGTACCGTACCGGTTCGAAGACGATATGCGTATAGTGGTCAGGAACAGTTCCGCTCATGTACTGGCCGACCTTTCCGGGGAAGAGGCCGCAGCGCTGCGCGCCTGGTATGGCGACGCCGCTTCCAACGCAGAGAAGGCGGTCGCCCTCGCTGTTATCCGGCAAGCCAAGGTGATGAACGGCTGGATCGAGTGTGATTGTCTCACAGGTCGGGTCCAACCACTACTTGCCCCGATACGGCAGGAGCATACCTATACGTTGCGACGATTGTCGTCCAAGGACGAGGACCCTCTCCGACATATGGAGCGGCCAAATCATACAAGCACCTGCCCGTTCCACGTCGATAAGGACGCCAAGCCGGCGCTCATTGATCGCAGTTACTACATTCGACCGGTTCGAAAATCCGATCGAAGCTACATCGATGCATTGCCCGCGATTCCCGACCGTCTCGCCGACGTCGCTGACCGTGACATCAACCGGTTGACTGAGCGAAACGACAGACCGTCCAGACTCGGTGGCATCCTGTGGCGGCTGCTCGACGACGCCGGGATGAACGTAATCCCACCATTGCAGGATGATCCCGATCTGGCACTTCGAAATCAGCTCTCGAGACTGCGTGCCGCCGCGAGGGGCCTTCGGGTCTTGAGAACATGGTCTCTCAACGCGCTGCTCTCGACGTGGGCCGCCGATTACTGGGAGCCCGACAGCCGCTGGCAACGCCTGCTCGAAACCTCACGTCCGGATTGGCCCGGTACGCTTCGTCGGACTGGCTTCATGCTGCTGTTTGCCAAAGCTGTGTCCGCTCAGGCGATCATGCCGGCATCATCCTCGCGACCAATCGACGTGCTCGGAAAGGTGCGACAACCGCTGCGCGGCGACCCGTCACGTCGAGGCCCGTTCCTCAGCCTGCTGAACGTGGACTTCGGCGACGATGACGCGGGGCCAGTGCGAGCTGTTCAGGCCTATGCCCAGCCGGTCTACAATGGTGACACGCTGTTTCCGGTGGAATCCGGTTTCGAAAGAGATGTCTCTCATCTCCTGTTCTGGCTTCAGGGATCCCTTTTCGAAAGTATTCCTGATCTCCGCGTCAAGATTACCAAACCGCTCTTCGCGTCAGAGACACCGCTTGGGCCCTGCCGGCCGGATTTCGTCCTGGAAGCAACCTACAAGGACCATAGGCCGGCAACATTGATCGTTGAGGCCTTCGGCATGGAAACCGAAGAATATCGCGAAGCCAAGGACAAAACCGTTCCCCGCATGAAGCGTCTCGGGCCGATTTTCAGCCTCTTTCCCGAGCATCTCGCGGAGGCAAATGCGCAGGCCACAGCCAAGCGCCTGCAAGATTGGGTGGTCGAGCAGGTCCGGCACATTTGAAGCGTTAGAATTCAACAAGAACTTGAACGGATGACCTGCCAAGCTACGCTTAGCGCGCCGTGTGAACGCTTCACTTACCGAACAGGCTATAAAGAAAGAGTCGCCATCGGCCCTTAGCGGTCAGGCGCCATCCCGAGGAGCCATGAACCCATCGTTCGTTAATTCTCGCGGCTTTCCGGAATGGGAATGGGCTATGGTTTTCTAGGAACGTTTCGTAGGTTTTTGACCTCCACCCAGGAATTTCTTGATAGACGGTTTCGTCGAAGACAATGTCGTTTACCGCGAAGTCAACGAGGCCGGTAGGAGATCTATTAAGGACGACCCACTCTCCCGGCTCCACTGCGAACCTGTCTGCATAGGTGCCGACTTCACGGCTCGCAATCATATTGCTGAAGTACAGAATATCAGCAGTAGGTATAATTCGCTGGATCATTATCGGATAATGTGGGTAACCCCCGTCATCCCCCCACGAGTTGATAACATCAAGTTCAAACGCAATCGTTTCTTTGCCAGCTGCCTGGGCTGCTCGCTTCAGCCGCATGATGGTCTGGGCATAGCTTTCACCAGCGGTGGGATGATCACGAATCTCGCGCACCATTCGTTTTAGGTGAACGATATGGATACTTTTGTCCCGTAGTAATGACTGGGTGTGCTCGTAAAGTCGCAAAAGTTCGTCGCTGATAGCGTCAATCCTTTGAGGCGTCAGTGTTTTAACTATCTCGACGATAACTTTCTCTTTGTCCTTAGATGGAGAATGCTCAAAAACCCTGTCAGGAAAGAAGGGAAATCGATAGACGTGAAGCGCTCGCTGCACAAAAAATGTGAGAAAGGCATAGCCCATCCCTTTCGTCCAAGTGAAGCCTTCAACTGGCCTGCTCGCTAGGCCGTCGCCATATGTGATGCAAGCGTAGAGTAAATCATCCTCTATACGGAAAAGCCGATCCTGCATTTCCCGGACAGGAAACAAGATGTCTTGGCTCGTTCTCACGCTGCAGCTCTTCATATCCGAACTTTGCTGCGGCGAAGGTGTAAAGTCGATATCCTGTGTTGTCACGTCGGGTTCCCATACAATTTCGGCTCAGTCGGGAATTAACCTCACGCCGCCCGTCTATTCAATCCAATTTGGAAGCTGGAGACTGGCCTCCGGTCAGGGGCGAAGTCATCACCGATCTCGGTTCATTCTCAGCCAGCTGACTGCCGGATCAACGACTTGCGGAAGTAAGATGCACAACGGATTACCATATTGTGGTTGTCTGGGCAGGATTTGAGCCCGCAACCACATTGTAGGTGATAGTCTTCGCTGACGCGCAAATATTTCTTCAAAGCAATGTCCAAGCTTGTATGACACGAATTCATTCGTTAGCTCCTCGAACCGCGACCACAGTCTGGCCGCGAACAAACGGTCGGTGTCAGAATGAAACGAATTTGTCACCACTGTGAAGGCTCACCCAGCTCTCGCGCCGCCGCAGCGAGCAGGGCATCCTGAACCGGCGCCAGCATGTCTGGAGGGCAGCGTCCGAACATGTGCGCTACGAGCTCGTCCGCGAGGTGCGACAGTGTTGGCTTTAGCCTTTTCGGAAACAGATGATCGATCTCGCTCTCGTCAGAACCGAGACGCTGAAGCTCGGCGCGGATCGTTCTCAGCTCCATTTCGCGTTCCTTCACCATCAGCCAGAGACCAGGTTCGGCTTTGGCGGCGGCAACGATCCGTTCGAGGCTACGCTCACCGGCAATATGCAGGCTCGAAAGGTGTTCTATTTTTGCCATGCTGTTGTTCTCCTGATGCTCGGGCACCGCAACCTGTCCTGGTCGAGCCCTGTGAACTTCGATTCGCTCGAGGTCAGCCCACTACGCGCCATCCGGCTCTTTGTTGGACTCCCCATTATCTTCGCGCAAAGGATCGCGGGCAGTGTCTGCGAACTCGCGTAGCCAGGCTCTCGAACTGTCCTCGGTTAGCTTGCCGGAGAGCGTGTCTATCAGGAGCTCGACGTCCGCATTCAACTCTTCCGGCTCAACTACATTTTCCGCAGCCTGCCTGAAGATGACTTCATTCAAGGCCTGAAGGTCGTCTCCGAATGCCTGTCTTACTTCCTGGCGCTGGAGAACGGGCGAATCGGATGACCGATCACGGGCGGCACCTGCTGAGACGGGTGCGCCATCCTGACGATTATTCCCGCTCGTCGGAGATCCGGAGTAGACACTTCGGCCGAGCTTCTCTTCATCGATATCGAGATTGATGTCATCTGCAGGTTTGGCGTGGAGGTCTTTTGCCTCACCGCGCTTCTCTTTCCGGCTGGCCGCACCATGGGCGGGCCCGCGCGCCGGCTGCCGATGCTCATCGCCATGGTCTCCTTCGGCCACACCTGCTGCGCGGGTCTCATCGAGGTCCAGCCGGCGACGCAGTTCATCGAGGGAGGAAATATAAACGTGACGAACGCCTTCCTTGACGATGAAGCGCAGGTCATGAGGCTTGCGGACGCGCTCGATCGCAGCAAGGTCGATGTCAACTCCGGGTTCGGCACCTGGCCGATCGCTCGGAGAGGCTGCATCCGGAGCGACGGGGATGGGGAATTCGAAACGGTCACTGTCTGCGATCGTCCACTCTACGGGCTTCAGACAGGGCTTCGGCACCATCTTGAACTTGCGCACTTTCGCGAACATCCGTTCGCCACCAGCGTCCAGTTTCATGATCCGCATCACCGGCATGCCGGTGACCTGCAGGATAGCCTCTTCCGGTTTCATCATCATCAGCGTGTTGACCGGCAGGAGATCGACAGAGACCGGGACCTTCGAGATCGACCGTTGACGGCGGCCGTGGCGATGGGAATAGGACGACTGCTCAATCCATTCCGTCGTTTTCCCCGCCGCGAGCGAGACCGCCATCGCATCGTCCTGGTTCTGGAAGTTCATGAAGACCTTGATCGTCGATGCCCCCATCAGGATCTTCTGTCCGGACCGCTGATACAATCGCTCCAGCTGGGCCCCGTCCTGAAGAATAAAGACAAAACGCACGCCATTTTTTCGTATCAGGGGGGCGAGCGTCAGCACCGTGTCGATGCGGCCGCCATTGCCGAACTCGTCAAGCATCATCATGACTTCGTGCTCGCCATTGGGCAACGACCCCATCTGGACCAGCTTGTCGGCCATTTGCTGAATGAACATCGAGATCAGCCGCTCATAGATCTGGATGGCATTCCAGTCGGCCTGGATATAGATCACCATCTTCCGCTTTCTGATCATGTCGATCGGGATCGTCGTGATCGAGGTGAGCGCCTCCACCAGCGGGTTCTGCAGGAAATTGAGTTTGGCGACGATTTCGGCCGCGATACCCTCGCCCAGCTTTTCATGACGACCGGCAAACTTGGTGAGCTGCATACGGGTCTGGTCGGAGAGGATCGTCTCATAGTTCTCCAGCAGCTGGACGATTGCCGTCCGTTCGTCGGACATCGAGTTCAGAATACGGTAGAGTTCGCTCAGCGACTTGCGGGTGTCAGGGCATTCGAGCACGAAGCCAAGCATGGCGGTGAGCAGGATTCGGGCACTCTCCTCCCAGAAGTCTGAGGAATCCGAGCGCAGTCGCTCCGGCAACAGCATCTGCGTCAACTTCTGGAGGTCTGTGATGCGCTGGTGAGGATCCGTGCTTATTAGGTCGAGAGGGTTGTAACCATCGGTGAACTTCGATCCCGGCGCCAGCAGGAAAGTCTCAAAGCCCTTGTCCTTCAGATAGCCGGAAGTCTCCTCGAACAGTTCACCGCTCATGTCGAGCACGACCTGAGAACCTTCGAAACTCATCATAGAGGGGATGACGAAGCCGCGCGACTTTCCCTGTCCGGGGGAGCCGATCAACATCACATGCTGGTCGCCGTCATTGCGCAAAAGCAGCCCTTGCTTGAGCCCGAGCACGATCCCTTGCTTGTCGCGCAGGCGAAAGTCAGCCGCATCCTTGAGAGTCGCAAGGCGGGCCTTACCCATGATCATCCGCTGGCGCTTCTGGATTGCTGCACCGATCGGAAACCCCACAAGCGCGCCGGCCGCGGCAAGCCCCGCCAGCGTGGCCTGAACCGTCTGACGGGATGGCCGCTGGTACCCACCGGCTGCATCGGTCGTCCCGAACGGTGCCTGATACATGGCCGCAAGATGGCTACCGTAGTAACTGGCGATATCGGCATGTTCGCCAGCCTTCGTGGCAACGAGATAAAAGGCAAAGCCATAAATAAAAGCGCCGGCCCAGGCGGCAGCAAATATCATCGCGGTAAGCGCAATCAGACTGAACATTGAGCGGACATGCAGGAGATAAAGGATCTTGCGCGAGAGCGCCCTGCCTCCCTTCAGCATCCATATGCATATCAGGAAGAACAGGAACGGTGATGCAAGCGTGAATGCCAGAAGCGACAATCCGACCGTATTGCGGGTATGGATGATCGACCAGGTGTAGCGGGCGCCGTCAGCGATGCGCACTTGGCTCACATAGTCGAAATACGATGGCGAACCAAAGGAAACGATATAGGCGTCATAGATCAAGGTGAAGAAGGCAAGCCAAACCACCACGACGCCCAAAAGCGCGACGGGCAGTGTGAAAAAAGACAGCTTTTGAAGACCCGACCATTTCGGGCGATCATTCTCTCCGTCCGTGTATACGCTGGCCATGTTCATCAACCTCGTCGGCAAAATAGATCTCGCTGACGCCGCGACCGCCGGCGGCATCGCTCTTCTTCAACTGAACCACGATCGGGATGATCGAGCGGATGTAGCGGATGATGTCGTCGCGCTCCATGCGGACATTGCTGTTGAGCACCAGCGTCGACAGTCTATTGAAGGCATGGTGCGGCGAGTTGGCGTGGATCGTCGACATCGAACCGGGGTGACCGGTGTTGATGGCGTTCAGAAAGTCGAACGCCTCGTCGCCGCGCAGCTCACCCATGAAAATACGGTCGGGCCGGAGGCGAAGCGCCGTGGCCAACAGGTCGCCCATCGTCACCCGCGCCTCCCCTTGCCCCCCCTTCGAGACCAGCAACGAAACAACGTTTTCTTGGCGTGGCTCCAGTTCGGCCGTGTCCTGCATGAGGATGAAGCGCTCGTGGTTCGGGATTGCCGTCAGCATGGTGTTAAGGAATGTTGTTTTCCCGGTGGATGTGCCGCCCGATATCAGCATGCTGCGATGGTTGGCCGCCGCCAGTTCCAGGAACGCCCGCGCCTTTCCTGTCCGCAATAGTAGCGAGAGTTCAACATCGACATCATCGATGTAGTCGTCGCCGGTTACCTTGGTGAAGCGGAAGGCGCCCGCCTTCTCATAGTCGTTGAGGTCGAACCGTCGGATGAACTGCTTGCGGATCGACAACGCGTGTCCGGTTGCCGAGGTCGGGCTCAAGACAAACTGAACGCGCTCGCCACCCGTCAGTGTCGCCGACAGAAGTGGATTTTCGGCGTTGATGGTCTGCTTTGTGAAGGAGGCAGCGCGAGACGCCATGTGGCGGATGACATCCTGATCCAGTCCGGCGATGTCGTGGCGCACCATCTGGAGATGACCAATCTTTTCCAGCCAGACTTCGTTACTGCGCTGGCAGGAGATTTCGACGACAGCGGGATCGTCGAGGAAAGGGCGGATCGGCTCGAGCGCCTCGGTCAGAAAGTGCTGTTCGGCGGAAATCTGGGGGCGCGCATTCATTTGCCGTATCGCACCTTGCGCAGTCGTTCGAACTCTTCGCGTACCGGGTCGGGATAGAGGCCGGCAAAATCGAGGTCGCGTGTTACGAAGACGGTGATATCCGAGCCTTGGGGAATGTAGATGGTTGGGCGGATGTTGCGGGAATCCTCAAACGCCGTCGCTGCCATTTGCTGGATGCCCGAGGCGATGGTCTCCGCGGCAATCGCGCGGGCGCGGTCCTGAGATGTCTCGCCATTGTCCTGCGGAATGCGGGTGACGCTGCCATTGTCGTTGACGATGGTAATGTCGCGATCGTCGCGCTGGCCGAGTTGCGCGATGTACTGCGTCGCGCCGCCGATCAGCGTCATCAAAGCCGGCGGCCCGAACCGCTCCCAGTTCTTTCTGTCTACGACACCGGTCATACCCGATCGCCCAAGACGGTCTGTGCCATAAGAGCCAAGCTGCACTGAGACCCCGTCGCCGCGGATCATCCGCGTCCAGACAATCAGGATCCGTTCCTGCCCCCTCTGGACGCCGGACTTGTAATCGCCAATCAGCGAGGAGCCGGCCGGAATGAGAATCCGTCGGCCGTCGAAGGAATAGACATCCTCACGCACAATTCCCTTCACCATGCCGGCGAGGTCGGAACTGATGGCTGTCTCCAGCGTTCCTCGGATCATCGTGCCCTGCGGAATCCAGGCATCGGTACGACGGTTCTCGGTGGCGACCGATACCTCCACACCCTGTCCGCCGATCGACTTCACGAAGGCACGGTCGCCATCGACAGCACCGCCGACATCTCCGTTCGTGGCGTTTGATGCACCAGCGTTGCCGTTCGCCCCGAACAGGCCCGCTGGTTCACCGGACGACGCCGCAGCCCTCCTGGTCTGGTCAGATTGATCAAAGACCATCGCGGATGAGCGGATGCGCTCGAGCAGTTTGGCCTCCCGCTCCAGCTCGATGCATTTCGGGTTGTCGGGATTCTTGCCTCGGGAGCAATCGATCTCGGCAGGGGGCACGATTGGGGCTGCAGCCGGCACGCGCGGGGCCGGTGGTGGCGGAGGTGCTTCCGGGACCTCGACCGTGGGCAGCGGCGGCGGTAACGGTGTTCTGAAGCCTTCATTTCTTGGTGTCTGGACGGGCCGGAATTCCTCACGGGGTGTCGTGTCAATCGGTGGCTCTTCTTCGCCGCCCGTCAGAAGGAAATAGAGAACCACACCAAGGCCGGCAATAGCGGCAACGACGGCAAACGGGCGCATGAGGCCTATGCCACCGCGCCTCACCTGTCCGCCAATGGACGTGTCGGTGTCGATGGATTGGTAATTGGGATCCGACATGGTGCCCCTCCTATCTTGATTGCGATTGCTGGCTGAATGTTCCGCTGCCAATTCGCTTCGGCGATACCGCGCCCTCGATCGGCGCAGGAATATCGGCAGGGGCAGTCCGGAGATTGAAGAGGCAGGTCTCGGCCTCAGTACCAAAGCGCAGTGTCCACTGCCGCGAGACCTTGTCGATGACGATGTAGTCGGCCTCGCGGCGGTAGTTCACGAGGCTTTCGCGCCGCTTGCCGTCAACGATGAAGATCGCCGGAACGTCGCCGGTGAATTTCATGAAGGTCTTCAATCCATCGTCAAAGACCCAGAGCGGCTTGGCTCCGTCGCTTCCCTTGAAGCCGTAGTCGTAATTGACCTTGTCGCGACGGATGTTCTTGATGTTGGGATTGCGCTGGGCTTCCTGTGCCTGCTTCCAGAGCTCCGTCGTTCCTTTCAGTCCGGCATCCTCAGGATAGGTGAACCGCAATTTGAAGGTCTGGTTCTGCATCGCCTTGGTATCGTTGACGCGCAGGTCGAAGGAATAGGTCCGCTTCGTCGTGACCACCGAAAGATTGGTGGCCGCATCCTTCTCCATCGGTTTCAGAGTGAGCGAGCGGCGGTCAGCCGAGGTAAGTATCTGCCAGGAGACGGTATCGCCGGCAACGACCTGCGTTATATCCTCGTCCGGACCGAAGAGGATCGTCGTCACCAGCCCGTAGGTGCCCGTCACGAGGAAGACCTGCTCGGCCGAATAGGGAAGCGACCGGATTCTCGGATCGAGCCGACCCGGCCTGGCAACGAGCTCGGCATGCGCAACCAGCGGGCCCAGCAGCATGAACAGAGACATTGCAACGCTCCGCCTCATCATGGCGTGATCCCTGACGGCATGGTCTCGGGAACCCTTGCATATTCGGTCACGACAAAGCCGAGAGGATTGTAGAGACGGACCCGGTTGCTGGCGGGCAGGTTGATCTGCCGGTAGCGTATGGTCGCCGACCAGCGGGTGACGACATCGCCACCACGGCGACGTTCTCTTGTCTCGAAGCGAACAGCCATGGTCGATGGATTGAGGGGATTGACCGAGAGGATTTCCGGGCGGATTTCGCCGGTTGCACCGAGCATCTTGACCGGCCCTCTCGGATTGGAGGGGTTCATCCAGGCCTCGTAGTCCTTGAAGGCTTGCGAGCCGGGTTCCGACCACAGCGCAATCGTGTCGAAATTGTCCGACAGATAGCGAGGATCGTAGGTTTCGCGGCGGATCACATAGTTGCCCGCAAAGGCGGCTCGGACAGCCTGGTTTTCCGATACGCTCGAGCGATCCTTTTCGAGCGTGGTTACCGTCTCCATGTAGCCGGTGTTTTTGTCCACGATCAGCGGGACAACCTCGGTACGTACCAAGGGAAAGAGTTGAGCAACTGAAAATGAGAGTACAGCCGCGACGGCCCAGCCGGCTACCGCGAACACAAGCAGGATCAGACCGATCAGGTTGCGAAGGGAGCGATTCTTCTCACCCCAGGAAAGGTGTTGGTCGTAAATGTCCTGCGGACCGGCAACCTGGTCGGCCGGCGCGGATTGCAATTGCCTTCTGAACAATGCCAAGGTCTATCCCCAAAACATAATCGTGGTTAATCTCTTTAAGCCGCGTCATCGGCAGAAGCGGCTTGCGCATGGAAATTCTGAATTCGACCAGCGCATGTTTCGCCTCACTCGCCGCTGCGCCGACGCATGGTCAGCATCCGGCCGAGCGCACCAGCGCCTGCAATCCCGCCGCGGCCGGCGAGCGCAGCCGCGGTGACCGCGCCTTTTGGCCCGGCAAGTATGCCAAGAGCCATCGCTGCCGCCTGTCCGCTTCTCGAACCGCCCGCGGAGAGGCCAGCGCGAGCCGCTCCATACGTCGTGTTGACACCACCGCCGTCCGGTACTGAAGGCGCGATGCCGTAAGCGAACGTCCTTGCAAAATCAGGAACCTGGAAAATGAAATAGGAGATCAGCGCCAGATAGAGCACCATGGCCAGCACGATCGCCAGCGCATTTTCCCTGGTCGCCATGTCGCCGTTGATCGTGTCCATCATGCCAATGAGAAACCCGAAAGACAGCCCGGCCATGACATAGGTGAAAAGCAGCATGAACATGCCATAGGCGATGCCCCTCACCCACGCATCGAAGACGAAACGCGTGATGCCGAAGAAATAGGAGAGAATGGCGATCGGACCGATCGCAAGCATGACGGCGGTGATCATTTTCGCGAACAGCGTCACGCCAGTCAGGATCAGCAGCATCGGCAGCAGGCCGAAGACCAGTACGATGAAGACCACCACGGCCCCTGTGACGTTTGGCAGCCATCCGGATTCGTAGGAATTGAAGAGCTGCATGGCGAAGTCGTAGACCTTGCGCGACATGCTGGCGACTTGGCTGGCAAGATCGGAGCCAGCGGATTGCCCGCCCATGGCGGACGAAATGGCAGCACCCAGATCCTGAGGTGACGTCAAAATGAATTGACCGATGTTGTCGTAGAAGGTGGCCCAGGACATCACCAGCGCATAGGCAAGCGCGAGTTTCGAGGCCGTGATAGCCATGTCCTGCAAGGAGACGCTCGACAGACCGAGCGCACCCCAGAGGAAATAGAGGATAAGAAACAGCGCAAGGATGGATGAAACCAGATCGCCATTCTCGGCGAACAGTCCCCATGCTTTCTCGAGGGACGCTTCGTTGATCCTGTCGAAGTATCCGAGTGCGTCGCCATAAAAATTAACCGCGTAGCTGACCGGATCCATTACTCCCCCTGGAAGAAATTGACGGGTCGCATCGGACCGCAATCGCTCCTGACGATATCCGCAAGGGCCTGTTGCGACGGCGCTGGTTGTTGCCCCGCCTCGTAGCCGAGCGCCGGGACGGGGTTCTCGTCAGCTGAGCATCTGGCCAACTGTTCGAACTTGCCCCCGCATCCCGACAAGGTGGCGACGGCCAGGATCAGCAACGGGTCGAACCTCAATGGTTCTGCTCCTCGAATGCCTGCAGCTGATCGCGAACCGAAGCCCCGTCTGCGCCACCGCCGCCCGAGCGCATCACGCTGTCGGGAAGTGTTGCGAAGGTCTTGAGGTTCTGGGATGAGGTGGCGAGGGCCGCCTTATACTGCTGGTTCAGCAACATCACCTGATTGTTGAGTGAGCCGACGGCCTCATTGGCAGTCTGGTTGCCCTGTAGCACCATCTGCGTGTTCTGTTCGAGTGCGCCCTTCAGGTCCTGCGCCGTGCCGATCTGCTCCGTCGCCTGCATGAAGGCATTCTGCCGATCCTTGGTGGCGCTGTTCATTGCATCGGTGAGTGCCGTCAAAGTCGTCAGCGCATTGATGCCCTGCGAATAGGCCTGGTTGGCGCCTGACAGCTCGCCTCCCTTGACGGTATCGACGACCATCTTCACCAGATTGAGTCCATTGATCAGCTTGGCGGCAGTGTTCTGGAATTCACCGCTAATGCCACCGAACAACGCTTCGTTTCCGGACAGGATGCTGTCGAAATCCGGCGCCTGGCCCATGCTGAAACCATTGCCGGTCGCAAGCTTGGCAAACTGGCTGGCGTCCTGCGACCGGTCGCCAGTGATCGCCTGAAGCGTCTTTATCGTGTTGTCCTTGACGATGGACGTGTCGCCCTGGATCTGCTTCGAAAGCTTTTCAATCTCCTCGCTTATCGCGATATTTTCCTTGTCCTTGACCGGCACCTGCGCAAAGGCGTGCGACACTGTGGTGATGCCGAGTGCTGCGGTAATAACGAATTTTCTCATCTGCCTTTCCTCTCTCTTTGCCTGTTCAGTTTGCGGTGGGTCGAGCGTCGACGACTGTGACCAACCCGAGCGCCGGATCCTCCAGCACCGAGAAGGTCGCGACATCGCCACTGGCGCGTGCCTGCTCCTGAAGGTCCTCGAGCCAACGCTGAATCTGATCTGTGGTGGCGGTCGACGGCACGGCAAAGCATCGGGTGCTGCCGGTGTCGATGATGGTCGATGGGCACTGGACTTCAGCCATCACGAGGGAACCGTCATGGTCCCTGGCGTTGCCRCCTCCTGAGCCGCGCAAGGCTGCCGAAGAAGACTGCAGCCCGGCTTGCAGACGCTGGAGATACTGCTGGTTTGCCGCCAGCGATTTTCCCAGGAGCTCGTTCCAGACTGAACCTCGTTCAACCTGCGCCTCGGTGTTACGGTCGACCGCCTTTTTCAGCTGCTCCCCGCATCCGCTGGTGTCACTGACGGTTTCCGTTTCGACATCATCGCCCGACGGGGTCCGGTCGCCGTTCTCGGCCTTGTTCCGGCTGTAGTAGGCCGAGACCTTTTTGACGTAGTCCTGGGTCTCGGGAATGTTGGGTATCCGACCGTTCTGCAACGATTGGCGATAAGGCCCGGCATTGTATCCTGCTGCGACCAGGTCATAGCGATTGCCGAACATTCCCTGCAGTTGCTTGATGTATTTGACACCGCCGCGGATGTTGTCGCGCAGGTCGTAAGGATTGACTCCAAGTCCCGCCGCGGTCCCCGGCATCAGTTGCATGACGCCGGTCGCGCCAACGGGCGAACGCGCCGATTGGCGGAAGCGTGACTCCTGCTCGGCGATCGCCAGCGCAAAATTGGGATCGACTCCCTGGCGGATTGCTTCGTCCGCCACCATACGAGCGACTTCCTGCTGGCTATGCGTACGCTTCGACGGGCCGGCCGGCAAAGTGTCACCGGCCATGCCCTCGGCCGAGCAATCCGCCGGCGCGCCGGAGCCTTGTCCGGGCGCAACGCTGTCCGTCGTTCCGCCCGACGCACCTTTCAACGCCCGCGTATCCGCCTGATAGGTCTTGTACCAGTTCTCCGTCGCCTGCTGGATGTTGCGGCGGGCGTTGTCGATCACCGGCACCTGCGCAAAGCCTGGCGCCGGCGTGAACAGGGTGGACATGACGATGGCGCTGATGGTTGTCAGTTCAGGACGTCTTGCGTTGGTCATCGGACGCATCCCCCTCCCAGTCGCAGAATTTCGACAGCCAGTTCTTTGGATCGTCGCCATATTCGTCGAGCAACATCTCAACCTCCCGGACTGTCTCCTCACGGCCCGACAGGACCTTGATGAACTCCGGCATGTGAGACATGTCGACACGCGCGATCACACTGCTCTTCGCGTGCTTGATCAGCATGAAGCGCGAGGCCGGATCACCGTTCTTGACCCAGTCGAACTCGGCCCTGGAGAGGCCGAAATGGTCCATGTAAGAGTTTTCGTCGGCCTTCGGATTGGCGAAGAAGATGTTGGTCGACGTCTGCTCGATGATCGTCCGGCTGACACTGGATTGCACCACGTCGTCGGCTGACTGCGTGCCGAAGATGACGAGACCATTTCGCTTTCTGATGGTCTTGAAATAGTCCTTCATGGTGCGCTTGAACTCGTCGTCATCGAGCAGCTTCCAGGCTTCGTCCATAAGGTTGATGATTGGCGCCTTGCCGTCGTAAACCTCATCCAGCCGGTGGAACATGTAGAGGAGTGCTGCTGTGCGCACGGGCGGATCGTCGAGGATCGACGTCATATCGAAGCCGATCATTGGCCGGGAGATGTCGAGATTGTCATCGGCATTATCGAAGAGCCAGGCATAAGGTCCGTGGTCGACCCACTTGTCGAGCCGTGCAATCAGGCTTCCCTCGGTCCGCTCGCTTCCGGCAAGCAGGGCGCGAAGTGACGACAGGCGGCGATAGGATCGGTCCTTCGTCTTGAGGACTGACTTGATCGCGGTGCGGATTATAGTCTCTTCCTGGGGCGTCAGGCTTTCGCCTTCCTTCGACGGCCTCAGCATGAAGCTTAAAAGCCGATAGAGGAAAACGCGGTTCTCTTCGGTGTCGTCGAGGAGCAGGGGGTTCCAACCGGATGGCTCGCCAGGTTCGAGCGTCATGTAGGTACCGCCCGCCGCGCGAACCATGATGTCAAGACCGCGGTCCTTGTCGAAGACGATGGTTTTCAGACGCGGGCTGACACGGTAGGCCTGCAGGATCAGGAATGCCATGATGACGGTTTTGCCGGAGCCGGTCGGTCCGAATACCGTCGTGTGCCCGACATCGCCCTGATGGAAATTGAAGAAGAACGGTGTGCCTGACGTTGTCTCGAAAATGGTGATCGCCGGTCCCCAATGATTGCCGTCCGGCTTGCCATAGGGATAGGCGTGGAAGCTGCTCAGGCCCGCACAATTGAGGGTCGAGATCACGGCCCGACGGGCGATATAGGCCTGATTTCCAGGAAGCTGTGCCCAATAGGCTGGCTCCGCGTTCAGATCCTCGCGGACATAGGAAGCACCGAACGCTCCAAGCTCGTTGCCGATCAAGGCAACCGCATCGTCCAGCTGGGCCGCCGATTTCGCCACCGGCATGACGGTGAGATGATGCTCGGCGAAGGCAACGCGTTTCCTCGCCAGTTCATCACGCGCAATATCAAGACTGGCCTGAACGCTGGAACCGCCCTCGTCGGCCTTCGACAGTTGCCGGTCGAGCCGCTCGATGCGGCTTCTCGCGGCCATGTCGTCAATGAAGGACATGGACTGGGTGAGCACCATCTCAAAGGGGAGCTTGAGAATGTAGTCGAGCATGCCGGCGCCCGTCTCGGGCGGATATTCCTTCAAAGACACCATTGCGGCGTAGCGGTCATCGCCCTGCGTATCGCCCTGAAGATGGATCGTCCGGTTGCCGATTGATGTGCGACGCGCCGGCAGCATCGCATCGATTGGAAGGTTGCCGAGCCGGACTGGCCGGACACGACCGCCATTCAACAGCGTATAGAAGAATTCGCATTGTTCCGAGAACCAGGATCCTGGGGTACGCCCATCGACCTCCATGCTTTCGGAGAAGTCACGAAAGATTGCTTTGCCGTTGCCAAGGTCAACCTGGACGCGCTGCACGTCGCGCAGGACTTTGGGACCGTAAGCGATGAGCGATTTTTCCAGTGCTTTTGTCGCCTCGACCAGTTTGTCACGCATTGAGCGAAACTGTTCCTTGCGCACCACATCACCGCCGATGCCTATGATACGGGAAAGCGCGGAGCCTTGTTTGAACAGCGGGCGCACGACGAGCGAGATGTAGGTGTCGTTGACGAACATCTCGTTCATTGAGATGCTTGCCTGATAGACATCATCCAGACGCCGGATGAAGGGGTCGGTGAAGGTTGCTGGCAATGACGGTGCCACCTTTCGCCTGACAACATGGGTGTAGAGCGCAAAATTGCCGATCGAGGAAATGGCGCGAAAAGCCGAGTTACGCTGCCGCTGCAGCATGTTGATCGTTTCGATGTCGGCCGTTTCGAACGAGAAGCCTGTGAGGCGCAGGGTCGATACCAGGCAATCGTTCTTCAGCCTGATGATCCCGTTTTCGATCGGAACATAGAATGGAACATGGGTCGAGATATTGCGATCGGCAAAGATCTCCCAACCCTTCGACAAGCTTCCCTTCAGCGATCTTGCCATCGTGCTCATCGGTCAAGCTCCGTAGGTCCGGATGCCCCCGCCCAGTCTGCGGCCGAGGGGATTGACGCCGCACATGCTGAGGCGGCCGAGGATGTCGAAGAACCAGAGGTCGAGTTTGACCGTCAGCACATAAAGAATGCCGTGCAGGACCACGAACGACACGGGGAACCACAGGATGGAGCCGAGCACCATGAACACCATGAGCGAGACGAAGCACTCCGCCAGGAAGTACGTGTAAGGGATCCCCATCACCGTCGGCGGCCGCGTGAGCGCAAGGATGACCGGATAGGATTCGATATGGTCGTCCCCGCCTGAAGTCTTGTTGGCAGAGTTCGTCATGATCAAGATCCGGCGCCAGCCAGGAAGTCTACAAGCTCAGCGGCAGCAAACATGCCGGCGAGGCTCCCACCGACCCGCAGAAGCGCGCCCCAGGACCAGAAGCCGAAGGCCGCAGCGAGGAACATGCCAATGAAGGCAATCGCTCCAACCGAGCGACCAAAGGGGCCGGTAAAGAACTGTACCAGCCTGTCGGCAGCATTCTCCAGGGCATCAAGGCTTTGAGCGGCAGCTGGCTCGTATTGACTGACGAACAGCACCGAGGCGGCGAGCAACACCATCGCCGCATGGCCGGCCCCCTTGCGCTGGACCAGGGAACGGCAGCTCACGCTGCCAACGAGAATTGCCATGACAATCATGTTCATTGAAGTACCTCATCCTTGACGATTTTGACCGGACCGCCGAGTTGCGCCGCGTCCAGCGGTTGTGGGAGGCGGCTGTCCGACGCGAGCGGGCTTGCAGCTGAGAAGACAAGCATCGGGGACCTTGCCCGGTCGGTCGGGCCTGAGCGGCGGTGCTGATTGGATTGAAAGCCAGATGCTGGACCAGGCATCGGGGGCTGGGAGCTTGCCGGCTTGCCGGTGTAGTAGCCGACGACACGCGTCACATAGTCCGCGGTTTCGCGGATCAGTGGCAGGGATTGATGCGCATCGACGCGTGGTTCTCCGGCATTGTATGCGGAGGCGATCAGCACCGGGTTCCTGTACTTGTCGATGAGCAGGCGCAGGAAACGCGTGCCCGCGCGAATATTCTGTTCGGGATCAGTAAGGTCGTTGGCGCCGAAAGCATCGCCAATCTTTGGCATCACCTGCATCAGGCCGACGGCGCCAGCCGAACTAACGAGGCCCGGATTGAAACGCGCGTTTTCCGCGCGCATGATCGAGAGCACCCAATTTGGATCGACCTCTTCCTCAGCGGCGATTTCTACTGCAAGGGCTGCGTAGTCCTCAGGCACGCCGAAAAGCAAGTCGGCACGGGCTTGCGTCACTGTCCGATCGGCAGGGGTGCCGGGTCCGAAGACTGGATCGACAGTGCCCGCGTCAGACGAGAAGACACTGATGGGCGAGAACACGGCGCGGTCGCGCCGTGTACGTACGCTGCGGGCCGCTTCTCCCGGTAGCTCTGGAACCCTATCATCCGATCCGACCGTTGCTTCGGAAATGAATAACAGATCTTGGGGGATTGCGTTGTTATTGGCCTGCCCCGAAAAACGCTCGTTGAAACTGGTGAGATCGATGCTTGGCGGTGGCTGTTGGTCGGCTTCCACGGCCGGTGTTGGCAGCGCGCCGGGCTCACTTGAGGTTTTACCCGCGAAGCGGAACGACCAATCGGTACGCTCATGGTTCTCGCCGATCTTAAGCGGCTCGCTCCCGGCGGACGTTGCGGCAAAACTTGTGGCCAGGAACATAGACGTCACCGCAGGCCAGACTGCTCTTCGTGACGCTCTGAGTCGCGGTCTATCCACAGAAGAAAGCAGGCTGTCATCCATTCGAACCAGTCCATAACTTGCACTTCAATACAAGTTATGGACTGCAATCCGCGCCAGAAATCAACTGAAAAATACGACTGGAGCACAAATTTTATCCCGGAGGTCATTGGCCCGCTGATAAATATCTAACGGAATCAATGCTGTAATCGCGCCCAGCGATCCGGCTTCCAGCGATACGCGATTTGATCCCGATCACCCAGGATTCGAGCCAGACGAACAGCGGTTCCCCCTTTGACCAGCACTGAACCTGCATCCGCTCCTGAGGGCCCGTTATAGATTCGGCATGTGAAATTCGGCAGTTCCCGTTGGATTCTCGACACCGGCCAGCAAGTGGAAATCTGATAGCGAGAATCATCAAGGTTCGTCGCGAGTTCACGTGTGATCTGCTGCACCGGCCCGAGACGATGGCGCCCGAAATGCGTACCGTAATCCAGTTGGCACTCGACGATATTGCTGGGATAGTGCCGGCAAGTGGTCAAGCTGAGATAGGCATACGGCACTGGCAGCAGCGTCCGGGGCGGTTGTTCAAGCTGCGCACACGCGGCCAAGGGAATTGCAACGGCCATTGGGCAGGTCAGCGCCTTCATGATTTGCATGGCTCACCTCCTAAGTTTCCTGCTGATATCCGGCATGTTCGAGGGCTTCGAGAAAGAGGTCCCGGGCGAGCTCACAATAGGGCGACGACGGCTGCGCCAGATGCAGTTGGGTCAGGACCAGCCCGAGCGTTCCAATGGTCGCGGTTACCTCGTTGAGGTCATCATTGAGGCCATCGCGAAACAGCTCATGTCCATCGTGGCTTTTGGCGATGATCGCATAGTCGTTGCGCGCGATGCTATGCCACAATTCGACGGTACCCGTTTCGCCGTCTTGGGTTTCCGTGTCGCAGGTGAGTATCATCGCGTAGTCTGGAAGAGGAACGTCGCATTCCTCGATGGCGGTTCCGCCAGCAAATTCCGTGAGCGCCACCGCAGACGAGAACAGCAGCAAACGTTCGTTGACCAGCAGCCGCCGTTGTCCGAGGCGCACAAAGCCGTTCATGACGCCCGAGCGGATAATTTTTGGCGCGAGACATTCCTCGCAGTGCTCGCAGACCTGAACCAACCGATCGTTCCTGAAGGAGAACGTGTTATGGAAACGACCAAGGAGGAAGCGTGCGATATTTTCGGTGCGACCGCCAAGCGACTCGACGAATGCGAACGCACCAAACCGCGTCCACGCTTGATTGACATCACTGTCTGCCGATAACCCTGCAATGCTCACCAAGCTGGATGGGCCGGCCACGATGCCTGCGGTCCGCGTCTCCGTACCGCAGTGCGGGCAATCTATGCTGACCGGCACCCGGTACCATTCCTTCGTCAGTAGGGATCGGTGGCTTGTCAGTGGGAAACCCGTCTTGCTATTTTGCCGGAAAGACTTGCAGATATCGGCTCAGAACCGACACCCGGCGCTTTGCCACAAGAGAGAAATGTCATCGATAACGCCTTGAGGTTATGTGATCAAACTTGCACTTCGATGCAAGTTTGTAGCAGTCATAGGCAAAGCGCTCAAGATGGGAAGTCGGGTTTGGTGGGCCGACACCCAAAGCAATCCGATCGAGGCATCCTCTCTTCCGGTCGCCGCGTCGGGCTCGTTTTGCCTTTGCCGGGCATGAGCCGCTCGACCATACGCTGGTCCGTCATGTCTATGACATTTCACGCATGGACGGTAAGTATGACCTCGGTGCAGCGGTTGCGATTGCATTGGACACGATGGCGACCGAGTCAAAAAGCGACCGGGCGGACAAATATCCCGACTACAAGTCAGATCCTCCCGCTGAGACACTCAAAACGTTGGACATAATGTCCACGCATACAGAATTCGCCGCAAACTACGAAAAGCTCATGGGCGACATGGTGTATGGCTCCGGCCAAGTTTCGCGAAGGCCTTCGCGGCTGTGGAGCGCTTTGCGCAATAAGTCCGCGAAGCCTGAGAACGATTTCACGGAAAGAGATTGGGACACATACTGGAATCCAGCAGGTCCCGTATTCCGGAAGCAGGGCTTCTCTATAGCACCTGCTTCAGTGCGCTATAGGTAGCGTGCCGCCCGACTACTCCGACCGGGATATTTAGGGCTGTTGAATCGAAACGACTTCGCGCATTCACCTATTTGCCTACGAGCGAATTCGCGGGTTCGCACAATGACATAACACCCTTTTGGCGAAGGCATCTATTCACCCAATCGGCGACGCACCGTTTCACCGCGTTGCTTCTTTGCTGATCCGCAGATTCACCGCATGGCATAGACACCGATGCGCTCACTCACGGATCTACCGATGCACTCAATCGGAGATGCACACATCCGCCTGTTCACGCATCCACTGCTTCACCCATTCATCCATTCACCGCTTCACCTAGTCGGTGTGGGGCAAATTCGCCGATCTGCACCTTTGCTGATCCGCCATGTCACCCAATGGCACAAACACCGATCCACTCATTCACCGATCTACCGATACACTCAGTCGGAGCACCACGCGTTCATGCGTACGCCTAGACACCGATATGCCCGTTAGCCGATACACCGGTCCGCTCATTCGAGTAGCGTAATCGTCTGATCGCTGAAATCCCGGTGTATCTCTCGCCGGACGGAAGCTCTCCTAGACCCTCAAAACGAGCCCGACCGCCTCCCCTTCCGGACATACATCGCTCGCTCGCCGCCGTTGTCCGTGCCCAGCCCCCAAAAAAACGAAGATCACGGAGATCGTCGGTCGCTCTGGCGACGATCGCCCCCCGGGCGAAACGGCTAATGGTATACCATTAGCCTATCCTGCCATATCTCACCACCATGTGTGACCCACGTGCCCGACCCGCCAATGCTGTTGCGAGTCGTCAGACGATGCAACAGCGATCACAGGTGTACGCCTGTGATCCGCGGAGGAGGAATAGCGCGTGGGTCACACATGGTGGTGAGATATGCTGAAGCGAGCCGCCGTCGCGAGCAGTCGGGATGCCCGTGACCGCAGGGAGCGGACATCGATGACATGCGAACGACAGGGCGGTGAGCACACCGCAGGAGCGGATGATCGGCTGGAGCGGATGCCCGAAGCATGAGGGCGCAGCGCAGGACGATCATCCGCTCCGTATTGTTTGGGGAAGTCGCGGCAGCGTCCGTCTACCGGTCCGAGAGGCCGGGCGGGGCTTGCCCCGCACCACAGGGAGAGGGGTGTTTGAGGGGAGAGGCGGCAAGTCTCTCCCCTCAAGACCGCACGCAGGCTCGATGCCGGCAAGCGGTCCGGACCATGCGGAAAAGACGAGAGGCGAGCAGCGCCTCTCGTCTGCAATTCAGTCAGGCACCCAGTTCTCGGATGACGGCTGCGACAGGCCAGTCGCCAAAATGGGTCCGGCACTGGGCAACGAGAATGTCGACGGCCGTCTCATTGGCCTCAATGGCTCGGATCGCCTCATCCATGTCGTCGTAGGGTCCGAGATTTTCGAGCGGTTCGTAGTCGCCGTAGTCTTCGTCCCAGTTGCCGGCGAGGTACAGCGGAGCGTTTTTGACACGGACCAGTGCTCGTTCTGCTTCGTGAATGAGACGGAACCCCTCGGTCCGCTGCCGCCAGTATTCCGGGCTTGCGCCGTCGATGTATTTAATCTTGCGCTGTGTCATAAGAAGTCTCCTTTCGTTTTCTGACGGAAGGAGGCCGCACGATAGCCGCGAGGGGTCAGGGATCGCGGCACGCGACCGCCCGCGGCGGCGAGCGGAGGAACCGATTTTCTGACGACGCCAAAGGCGGCGGCTGAAAATTGGAGGGGCCGCGCTGTCCTTGACGCCGGAGTGTCGGGTGCACAATGGGAGGTCAGAGAGAGAAGATCGCCCGCGGCCACGATCAGGGGCCGCGTCCGTTTTCCGGCGACCAGCCGGTCCTTTCCTGTCCGCCACTGAAGCCGTGCTTTCCTGGGAACCGAGAGCGGGGGGCATGGCGAGCGATCATGAAAAAAGGGGCGCCCGCCCGGTGAGAGCGGAAGCCCCTCGATGCGAGGTCAATAGCCCAAATTAGCGATGATCTCGTCAAGCTCCTCATCGAGGGCGAAGTCGAAATCATGGTCGTCGCCATAGTCGGGAAGATCACCCTCTTCGTGACCGCATTCGGTGCATCTGATCGTATGATACTGGTTTATCGAACCGGCTTCGCAGGCCTCCCAGTAGCGCTCGAATGCTTCCCCGCCGCATTCGGGGCATGCGATAATTTCGAGATCGTCATCAAGGTCGAAACCACCCGGCTCCACGCAGCCGCCGTAAACTCTTGTCATGATCGTATCCTTTCGTTTCTGTGACGAAAGGGAGCCACAGAGCGCCGCCGAGCGGGTCAAGGATCGCGGAACGCGACCGCCAGCGGCGGCGAGCGGGGGAGCCGATTTTGCCGGCGGGCGCATCAGCGGCCGGCGACAAAATTGGGGGAACCGCGATGTCCTTGAGGCGGGAGAAGGGGATCGTAGAATGCGGCGTCATAGAGATAGAGAGAACCACGCCCGCGACAGCGGGCGTGACCATTTCCGGCGGCCAGCCGGTCTTGCACCATCTCCGCGCCGCAACGGTTGCGATGCCGCGCCGGCGGTGCCACACCGCGAGAGGATCGTCACGCGACAGCGCGGAGAACGCTTGCGGGCTCCGTGAGCGCTCCGGGGCGCGAGTAGAGCCGTCCGGCAAAGCCGGCTCGCCCGATCATCTCTTCGGCGATTACCAACACATCACGCAAATGAATCGGTCGGGCATAACCGATTCAAATCTCTCGTTGGACCTGCGCTCCGTGATCGACGATCCTCCCGGCATGATCACGCAGCCCTATCAGCTTTATATCGAACGCACGGACGCCTCGATGAACATGGCGCGTTACTATGCCATGGATATTTCGGAGACCTTGTTTGGAGAAACCCGGCTGACCCGCCGCTGGGGACGCATCGGTGCGCACGGCCAGTCAAAGGCGCATATCTTCCAGCGTGAAGAGGACGCCGTGCAGCTGTTTCTCGATCTCGTTCGCCAGAAGCGGACACGCGGCTACCGCCCGGCTGGGCGGCAGGCGGAACGAGGCCCGCTCGCGTGGGCCTCGACAGGCGTCTTATCGGCCCCAACCCCAATCGGTCTCGAAGGCGATCTCGATCTCGACGAAAAACGGGATCTTGATCGCGAGCTTGAGGCCGAGCTTTCCTTTGCGGAAGAGGTGGCCGGCGACGTGGCCGAGTGCGCGGAGCCGTCGCCCGGTGGATGTGAGGAATTGGGAGAGTTGGCGCATGATGTTTACTCCTTTCGATAACGTGTCATTGCGGGGATAGGCCGCGGCCCGGAAAGGAGTGCTGCACCTGAAAGGGCGGTAGCGAATGCAAAGGACCTGCCCGAGGCGGCAGGTTGCGGTGCGACGACCGGGCTGCAACATCCCCGATGCCGATGACAGGGGATCGAAAGGAAGGACGCGACAACCTCCCAGATCTTTTCGGACGAGAGCAGGCTGCGACGTTCGATGTGCTCACAGCCGAAGCGAAGCTTCGGGTCTTGGCCGCCGGTCGATCCGGCGTGCTGGGCCAGGAACAGCGGCAAAAGCCTCCGTCAGAACGGAGGCTCCGAGGAATGGCTGCCGTCCTGTTCGGCAAGCGCGGCGGCCAGTTCGGCCTGAGCGAGTTCGAGCTCGGCCTGGATCTGGCGACGCTCGCTGCGGTCGACTGCGTTGGCAAGCTCGGCGCGCAGCTCGGCAACCTGGATTTCAAGGGCATAGGTCATCGTCATCTCCTTGACGTTTGTGAAAGACGAGGACCAGCGGCGTGAGGGGATGGCGGGGTCAAGGATCGCGCAGCGACCGGCGGAGCCGGCGTATGGGGGAGCCGATTTTCTGACCCGGACCGGCGGGACGGGGCTGAAAATTGGGGGAACCATGCGTCCTTGAGGCCGTCATTTCCGAACGGCACAATTGGACGTTCTGAGCAGACCCCCACCTCTCCGTATGGCACCGGCAAGATGCAGGCGGGTTCGATGCCCGCTTGCATCTTCATCGTATTGGGAGAGACCGGACGTGTTCGCCGGCATTGTGCCGCCGGGCACGGCGGGATCGAGCGTTAGATGTCAGAAACGGCTGGAGACCGCATATTTCCTGTGGTTTTCGCGTCTTTTCGGGCGGATGCGGAGATATCGCCCCTATCGTCGCCGCATCTTCAACCTCATACCGGATGGGGTGAAACACGAGGAGCCATTATATTATGACCACGACCAATGAAATTGCGGAAAAGATCGCATCCGAACAGAACCTGAGCAAGGCGCAGGCCAAGGCGATTGTGGAGAGCGTCTTCCGGCAGATCACCGAGGCGGCGCTGACCGGCGCAGAGACGTCCATTCCGAGCTTCGGCAAATTCAAGCTCAAGGAAACGCCGGAGCGCGAAGGCCGCAACCCGGCGACCGGCGCGACGATCAAGATTGCGGCTGCGAAGAAGCTGGCGTTCACGCCAGGCAAGGCCGTGAAGGACGCACTCAACGCCTGAGCTATCCTCATGACAAAGGCAAAGCCGGATCCGTGCGCACTGCCCGAGCCGGCTTTGTTGTTTTTGGGTGAACGACCCCGCCCTGGGGCGGGGCCATTCGGGGATCCCGGTCATGCGGCCTCGCGGTTCGGGCGGGACCAGACGAGGACGTAGTCGCCTTCCTTTTCGGCCGGCCACAGAGCGGCGCTGATCGGGGCGTTGAAACTCGGATCGTCGAGCTTGAGGGAGATGTAGGGCTCGCCGTTGGCCGAGACCGAGTTCCAGCCAGCTCCCACTTCGGCAGCGCCGGAGGTGACGCGGAAGTCCGGGGCGTCGCGGGACACGCGCTCGATGGGATTGAGGCGTGCCTTCATTGCGACCGTAAGAGTGCGAACGTTGCCGACGATGGAGTTGCCGTTGGTGGAGAATTCGCCGATGACTGCCATGACTTGGTTCCTTTCGTGTGATCGGGCTGCGCCCATCGCTGCCTCGATGACGGTGTAAGGACCGGGAGCGATCGGCACCGCACCCCTTCAGGGGCCGGAACGCAGTAGAGGGCGGCCGGACCGGGCTATTTTGCTTCGCGATGCAAAGCCCGGCCTGCCGGGCGGCGGAAAATAGTCAGGGCCGGCCGTTGCGGTCAGCCGGTCGAGCCGCAGGCGTCTTGCGGTCACATCAGTCCCATCGAGGTCTGCGTGAGTGCAGCGGTGTCCAGGGCGGAGGAACCTGGCAGGGTGCTGGATTTTGGCGGCCCCGCTTCGAACAGACGCTTTCGTTGGCACGGACTTTCGGGATCGGCCGCATGCTGGCGCTTCCGTCTGGCGACGCATTTTACCGGGACGTCGGATTTCCCGCCTCCTCTCGCTCTGGCGTTTGACGCGACTGGACCGGTGACGTCACCGACGCACTGTCCGCTCTCCCCCATTCCTGTCCCGTGCCAGCGCCTGCGCCGGATTTCTGCCGGCAGCAGCTCGCCAAAGGGGGCAAGACGGCCTTGTCCGTTTCACCTCCGATCAGAACGCGGGGTGTGAGGTCCGGTGGCCCGATAGCCGACTTCCGCCACGGAACGGGACACGTCCGACCGCTCGCACCGGGCTCTTGTCAGACGCGCGATCCGATAGGGGTGCCCGGCATACACGGCAACGGCTTTCCAGTAGACCGCCATTGGCGCCTGATTCTGTCGCCAACTTCGTTTGGCCGCGCTCACGCGCAGCCCGCCTCCCCTTTCTGGCCGACAAGCCAGCAGTGCAGATCGCGCCGCATGAAGCCGATGGATCCACTGATCTCCGTGATCCGGGCATCGCCGTCGATGTAGCTCCTTTTCGAAACAGATCGACAAAGTGCCACATGACGTCGAGATAGAGCTGCCCTCCGACGAGCGCGACATCGCAAAAGCCGATTTTTTGAAGTACGGTGAGCGATGCGATGTGCGGTCCGGAATGTTCGCCGGAGGGCTTGACGCGCGCACGAGACGTCGGTCGCCGCTAGTGTGTTCCGCGATCGCCGCGCTACATTGCGGTTGCCATTGCTGCCGTCATACGGGCATCTTACCTCTCGATCGTCATGTCTGCGGCCGGAAACCGAGACGGGCGGAGAGAAAGGCAGCATGCGCCTTCTCCCTTCGAGGATCGACTGCACGGAGGGCCTGCCTTAGAGCCACGTCATATCGTTCGATCGCCGTTATATATGCGGGGCCGTCACGTTTCGTCGCCGAGCAGGCAAGGATCAGCAACCGGGAAGGATAATGGCTATCCATCACGCAGCCTCCCTCTGGTCGGTTGCGGCAGGCTGCAGGCTATGGAGATAATTGACAGCGCGTTGCGCGTGCGCCGACGCCTGAAAAATCGCCCGCTTATCATTGGCCAGCAGACCTAGCCAGGATGCAAGGTAACTCGCATGATCAGGACGGGGCTCGAGTTCCGGAACGATCGCAAGGTCGGCACACAAGAAGCAGCTGCCGAGCTCGGCAATCAGCTCTTCCCTCGCGCGATCGGTGCGATCCTTGGCGTAGCGCGAAAGATCGCGACCGACACGGTCGGCCGCCGCAGTCCAATGGATATGCTCATGACCTTCCACGGCCGCGTGGCTTCCCGCATCCCGAAACGCCTCGAAGGGCGGCATCTGGATATGATCGGTGACCGGTGCGTAATAGGCCTGACTGCCGCCGCGGCGAACGACCGAGCCCGTGTTGCGGAAAAAGCGGTCCGCACTCTCGAGGCGTTCGACCGGATCCGCCGGCTTGGATGGCGGCGCGTAGTAGCTATCCGGCAAACCGTCGATCTGAGCAACGTTGAAGACCGTATATGCCTTGAGGAACGGAATATCGCGCTCAACCTCCCCGCCCTGGCCATCGGATTCGGATTTGGTGAAGCGGCTGGCATAAATGACCGTCGTCCCGGTCTCTCCCTTGCGAACAGCGCCGTTCAGCTGCAAGGCCTGCTTGAACGTCATCCAGGTCGGCGAGACATAACCTTGCGCTACACTCTCCGACCACAACAGGAGTACGTTCAGACCACTATAGGGTTCGCCATTGTGGCGCAGCGGTCGGCTGATCCGTCCGGTCGTGTTTGCGGCAGTCCACGGCTTCATCCATGGACGCACGCCTTTCTCCAGGTCAGCGACAATTTTGTCCGTAATGCGCGAATAGAGATCGGCGCGTTCGCCCTGCTCTTTGCTCTTCATTTCTTTGAACCTCCGTTTTCGGAGGTCGCGACCATCGCGACCCCGTCACGGCGGTCAAAAAGCCGGGGAGGTCAGGGATGAGCGCACGCGGAACGCGCCGCAACGAACGTGAAGGAGGGCGCAAGCCCTTGCGCGAAACCCTCACCCCGGCAGGACCGGAGGCGGGACGGGTCGCGATGAGATCGATTATTGCGCCTCTTCTTCGGCGCGGGCGACGGACTTCACCAGCAGGACAACTTTCTGCCGCACGGCAGCGGAGGGGATCTGGATGAAAGCACGGTTGAGATTGAAGCCTTCTGTCGAAGACAGGAACAGCGCAACCTCATCGGTCTCGCGCGAGATATGTGGATTATCGTCGTCTTGCCGCTCACCCTGGTTTCCGTCGAAGAAATAGGACATCGGAACATCCAGCGCTGTCGCGATCTGGCTGAGGCGGCTGGCGCCAACGCGATTGGCACCCTTCTCGTATTTCTGGACCTGCTGGAAGGTTACGCCAAGCTTGCCCGCCAATGACTGCTGGGACATACCTATAAGCTTCCGCTTCAGCTTGATACGGGCACCGACTTCAACGTCGATCGCGTTCGGGGCTTTCCCTGCATCACTCAATTACCTGCCTCCTTGCGCCTGTGAGGGTTGCAGAATGACGCTCTGGCTACATCCGTTGCAAGACCGTATTCTGATATGCGCATGATAGAACGGAAAGTTTCCCCGACTTTGAAATCACTGTTCCGGGGTTGGACCGGTTGCAACCTCTTCGGTCCGCGCAGGTTCTGCCAACGCCTGTCTCTCCCGGCGGATTTCCTCGACGCGCAGCTGCGCCGACAGGCGATCCGCTTCCTCGACCGGAGTGACCGGTGTACCTGTTGCATCATGACGCATGGCGTCCGGCTGAGCGCTCGCCAGCAGGTAGTTCTTCGAGCGCGCATAGGCGGCAATCGCCCGGCGCAGGTGCACTGCCGGCACATCCGGTTGCAGAGAGGCGCGGAACGTTTCAAATATGCCAATGACGAACGGAAGGATGGGATCACCCTCTTTCGCAGGAAGAACCGGCGCCGGGGTTGAAAGAAGCGCGTTGATCGCTGCGGCCTTTCGCAAATCGGAGGCGTTGGCCAACACGGGTCCCTGTGACTTCGACCACGGTTTAGTCTTGGGGGCTGAAGCGTCTTCCATGCGTGTCCTTTCGTCATCGATCCCCTGCCATATAAGCATGCGGAGCTGACGAGAACAGGATACTTCGTCTGCGTGAAGGATTGGCGGGGCCGCAGCCCATAGGCGCTAACTTAACCACCGAGCCATTTGCGGTAACCTTTTCCGCGGAGGCTCGGTGATGCGTGGCCACATGATGGCCCAGGCGCGCGCATTGAAGTTATGATTGAGTTTTCCGATGATGGCGGCTCGCAAAGCGCCAACAACAAGTTTGACGTTTCGCCACAAGCAGGGATGCCGTTTGTTTCCTGCTGTCCCCTCAGGGGGAAGAGTCCGGCAATTGCCGGGTTATGTCTTCTACAAGCAGTACGGTCAGCAGATTCGCGAAGATCCAGGCCTTCGCTAGGCGCGGATCTTTTGCCCGCAGCTTATCAAGATCAAACAGGCTTTTCATCCGTTTGAAAGCAAGCTCGACCTGCCAGCGCAGGCGATAGAGCGCGGCAATTTCTTTTGCGGGATACTCTGCTTCAGTCAAGGAAGTCAGGAGTAATATATGGCTGGCCGCCTCCAGAGTACCGGGCTGAACGCTTCGCCCTTTTCGGCGATTATCGCGCTGGATACGAGTACGACCGACTTCCACTTTCTCAGGTGGCAACCGCACGGCGATCAAGCGAGCCGGAACCGGGGATTTCAGTGAGCGGCCTTTGCCTCTACCGATCATAATCTTGGTTTCGCCAATTTCCTCGTCTTCGAGGCCACGAAGAAAGTCGAGAATATCGAAGCGGCCGCCAAAATTATCTTGCCAACGTAATCCACGCCAATGCACACGCACAACGTAGTCCCCCGGCCCTTCCGAAATCGCTGCGATACAGTCCGGCCGAGAACCGAAGCCTCGATCGGCAATACGTATTTCACCGTCATCCGCCTTGAAGCGGTCAAGCTTTTCAGCCTCCCGCCCATCAGTGAGTTCAATCGCTGTGAAACATTGTGCCACCGGGTCATAAGCGACATGCAATCGCCAGTCCTTGCCGTAGTTGCCAGGGCCATTGATAGCTGTGCCATCTACCAGCCTCAGTGGTCGCACACCCTTGCCCGACAGGCCAGAACGTCGAGCTAACGCTTGTCCAGCCAAACTAGCAAACCAGTCAGCAGCACCACGAAGTCGCTTCAACAGAGCAACATCGGAAAGGGTTGAGATACCCTGGACGCCGGCCCAAGCGGCCGCTTCCCTCAATGACAATCCACCGGGTCCATAACCAAGCCCAAGCCTTAGCAAAGTTGCGCCATCCCGGACCGCGCGACGCCGTACCAGCGCGCCAGAAGCGCGAGCCGAAGCGTCGAGGCTATCGGCTCCTCCGAAGAGCGGTAGCAATTTGGACCAATCGTTCAGAGAAAAGCTGTGATTCATCGCAATGTTGAATCACAACCGACTCTTTGATCAAAGCCTTAAGTTAGCGCCTATGGGCCGCAGCCCCGCCGTGAGGTCTATTACTCGAAGGCTGAGAGCTGGGCTGCGGCCGCCTTGCGATCGAGCGTCTGGCCGGGATTTTCGACCGGGCGATCGAAGGGCTTCCAGGTTTCGCCGACGACCTGCTCATAGGCAGCGACTGCGCCGACGGCCGCCATTCTCAGCGCATGCGCCTGGATGCCCATGTCAGCTGCAAATTCACGCTTGCGCTGGGCGGCGCTGTCATAGCCGACCGGACCGTCGAGATCCTCGTCGCGGGCGTCCGCAGCACTTTTGGCGGTGGCGTCACGCGCCTCGGTGACGGCGCGGGAGTAGAACTGGCCGGCGCCATGGGCCGATCCGACATAGGCGCCGACGATGCGCTGAAGATGGATCTGCATTGCCCGTTCGCCAAGCCCCTCGGAAAGTGCGGTGGCGGTCTCGACGATCAGGCGCTCGTGCATGTCACGGATGCCGTCGCTGTCGAGGATGGCGGTCCCGAAACTTTCGGCAATCCGGAGCGCCTGGGTTTCGTCGGGGCATGTGAGGCGGACCATTTCGAGGGTGGCGCCTTTGCGCAGCGGCACGACGCGGGCGGATGGGCGGGCGGCTTGACGGGACTGGGTGGTGGACTTTGCCATGGTGTTTTCCTTGTCTCTTCGCCGAAGCGTCGGCCCCCTTGGCCGTTCCGTCCTTCGGTGCGGTCGAAAGGAACCGGCGCAAACCGGGCGGTTCAGGGTCCGGGCGGGCCAGATCGAGCGAAGCAGGCATGCGGTCAAGCGGGCTGCCCAAGCCCTTGCGAAGCCCGCATGCCTGCTTTGTCGAGAGCGGCATGACTGGCCGCCCCGCGGCGCGACAGCGGCCTTGAACCGAACGGGCGCCGGTTCAGACCGCCACGAAACCGAAGGACGGAACGGCCATGGGGACAGATCCAGGATGCCGAAGAGGAGAGGAAATCAGGCAATGCCTGCGCCAGGCCCAACCGACCCCCCTGCCTTGCCGCGGCTTGCGCAGTCATCACAAGCGCCGGACATCACCGTCGGCTCGCACCCCCGTTTGACCAACACTGCCGGGCAGAGGTGCACGGGCACGCAATGATGCGATTGCCGCCTCCTGCCGCGCGAGCTTCCGCGAAAGTGCATCGATTTCCGGCTGGCGCTCGGCGGTGATGGCGGCAAGATTGGTCCGATAGCGATTGAAGAACGCTTGCCGCTCAGGCGGCCTGCCCCGCCGATACGCGGATCTTCGCCGGCCAAGAGACGGTATCAGCGCGGTCATCTTGCGGATGATCTGACGCTCGATCATGTCGATCTGGTGCCGCGTCTGCCGGCAGGCATCTTCCATGCGCCGCAATGCCACATGATGGTCGAGCGAGGTCATGCCGCATCCCTCCCCGTCCATGACGCGAAGCTCGATGGGCCTTCGTAAACCGCGTGTCGCGTCTCGTCGATGACGAAGCCGAAGCAGCCCGCCTTATAGTCCGCCGACGGCACCAGAAAGCGCCGCTCCTCGATGCCGTGATCGCGCCTGCCACCACGCGTGGCGATGACCTCCGTCATGCCGGGGTGATGGTCCGAGCGAAGCGCGGAGGTCACGATCCAGTCGTTGRCATGTTGCTGCTCGAAGGCGCGTCGATCCTTTGTGTGGGATTCACCGGGTGCAAGGACCCGTCCGAAGATCACCTCCCATGCGTCTGGCTCCCAATCCTTGAGCGTCCGTGCCGCGCAACGCTGCTCGAACCCGGTGAACAGTTCGGGAAAGGCGACCGCGACCGCCGCCCAGGCGGAATCCTCCTCGTACCAACCGTCCTGCGACCGCACCATCGGATGGACTTGCGCATTTCGGTTTCCGGAGAGCTTGAAGCCTCCATGTCCTGCCGTGGTGTGAGAAACCACACCTTCGGCATAGATGGTGGCGCCTTGGGAGGGACCCCAGGGAGTATTGCAGTGGATCCGCGCCGTCCTTCGGGAAAGCCCAGCCAGTTCGCGGATATGCTCGACCTGTTCGAGCATCCGCGCATGAAACGCCGGCTCATCTCCGATCCTGCCGTGATGAGAATAGAAGTCGTTGCGTGTGAGATCGGCGAATGGTCGCGTGACGCGCCAGGCGGAGACGAGAAAATATTGACCGTCGCGCTCTGACACCATGGCGAAGACAAGGTCTCCGATGCGCGCCACGGTCAGGCCGTCTGCACTTATTCCAAATTCCACCCCTGAACCGTCAGGGGTGGACGGAGCGGCCGTCTCAGGAGTGAGGTCCGTCATGCTGCGACCCTCCCTTCGACGATATCAGCGGCGATTTCGTCCGCCGTCACGTCCTCCAGAACAGCGGAAGGGTAACCGTGCCGCGACAGCCAATCCTCCGCGGCCTCGCGGTTCGCTGCGAGATGGACGAGTTCGGCATTGTCGCCCGCCCGGTCGAAGACGCGGCAACTGCCGATAGTGGGACGCTCGACAATGCTGAAGGTCAGGCTGGTTTCCAGCGAGAACGTGCGGTGGATACGAATGGTGATGACACCGCCGCCGCCAAAATCGCCTTCGTGCAGCGTGACGTTTACCGGCAGGACGATGCTTCCGGCGGCGCGCTCGTCCTGCTTGCGGATCAGCCGGCCGGAGCTGTTGCTGGCCTTCCAGGCGGACAGTTTTTTTCGCTGCCGTTCGGGCGGACGAGGCGCGCCGTCGGACCATTTGAGGATGGAGCCGATCGGCGCCAGAAATGCGAGATGTGCAGTCATGCGAATTCTCCCTGGATCTTGAGGGGTGTTGGAAACGAAACCGCCGCCGATGGAGGCCATCAGCGGCGGAAATTCATTCGGAGAAAAATGGAAGCGGCTATTCCGCTGCGATCCCGTAAGCGTCGTGATCCTCGACCTGCTCGCCGGTCTCGGAACCATGATCGGGCGTACCGGGAAGATCGTCCTCACCCTCGGAGGGATCGGCACCCTCTTCCTCGATCTGCTCCTCCTCGACGTCCCCCGTCTCGGTTTCGGCCTCTTCCTCATCGTCCATAGCCTCGCCGTGTTTGATCAGATCGACGACGTCCTGCCGGTCGGGAGCAAAGAGCGCGGAAGCGTGGATGAAGCGTTCCTGGCTGAAATGATCGACGAGAGCCGCACGGGTCTCCCGAACTTTCTGGCGCGGAAGCACGTTCGCCTCCTTCGCAGCCGCCTCGAGCGCCTGCCGCGACAGGCACAACAGAAAATCTTCCGAACCCATGTTTGGCAGGAAGCTGTCGGCGCCGATGGCGTCTCCGGCGATGCGCGACACCACACCACTGTTCGACATGCCGCGTCGGCACGACAGCACGTCGACCAGCATCGAGCGGGCGGCAACACGCACCGTCTCCATGTCAAAGGTAAGCTTGCCATCTTCGGACAGCAGTTGCGCGGCATGACGCCGGAAGCGCTTCGGCCCGTACACGCTGTCGCTTGCGCCGGAGTCGACGCGGACGTTGAGGCCGGCGAAGGCAAGGACGAGCAGCGCCATCAGCATGTCGTCCTCGATCGGCGCGCGGCCGAGTGCCTCGTGCAGGGCATCGGTGCGGAAATCGCCGATCATGTCCTGACCCTTCTGGGTGACGTCCGGGCGCGGCTTCGGTGCGTCGATGACCGGATCATCGACTGTTCCTGCCGCATCGTTACCGGCGGAAGCGCCACTCTTGCCCTTCTTTTTGTCTTCGGGCATGCGGAAGGCAACCGATTGCACCTTTCCGTCACGGTCGAGATACATGGCGACATGGTCGGACTTCGACGGCTTGCCGTAGATGCGCTCGGCCTTCTTTGGCAGGTCCGGCTGGCCCCAGTTGTTGACCTCGACGATCGCGCCCTTCCTGGGGAGGTTGCTGGTCATCCATTCCTGCTGGGCGCCGAGGAAGGCCTCGACATTGGTCGTGTAGCGGCTGTCTTGATCGGCCGGTGCGAACAGATCCTCGACCCATTCGATGCCGTAGGCCTGAGCGAGGTCATCGCCGAAACTCGCATCCTTCGCGAACATCCGCGTCTTCGAAAGCGCACGCGAGATGTTGTACCAGTCGGCGCGCTCGGTCTTCTTCGGCTTGTTGGCCTTCCAGACTTGCCTCTGTTCCTCGATCGATGCGGCGGCGATGGTGCGCAGCTGCTGCTCGTTCGGCATGTCGCCAAGCGCCATATGGTCGAGCATGGCCGGCAGAACGTTGGCCAGAAGCCTGAGTTTGCGGATCTGGCGGACCGGCAGGGCGAGCGCCACGCCAATCGCTTCCTCGGTCCAGCCAAGGGCAACGAGCCGTTCGATGCCCCGCCACTGATCGATAGGATTGAGCGGTTCACGGGCGATGTTCTCGACCATGGAGCGCATGGCGCCGTTGTCGTTGGCCGCCTCACGGACGATCACGTCGATCTCCTCCAGGCCCGCGGCAATCGCCTGGGCGACACGCCGATGCCCGGCCTGAATGATGTAGCCGTTTCCGCCGTCGGTTTCCGGCGCGACGATCGGCGGCTGGATGATGCCAACGGCCTTGACCGTTGCCAGCAGCAGCGCATCGGCTTGCGGTGACGATTTCGAGCGGCGTGCGTCGTCGGGATTGTTCTTCAGCGCACGGGGATCGAGTTTGAGGATCTGCATGGGATTTGCTCCTTCCGGGTTTCGGAGCGGCGGTCGCCACCCCTTCCTGTCTTCAGTTTTTTCCGAAGACACTTCCCGGACCGCGGAGCGGACGGACCGGCGCAACTGCGCCCGAGCGGCCCTGCCCGTCAGGGCGAGCGGGGCGAAGCCTTGCGAGAACGACGGGCAGGGTTGAGGAGGGAGCGGTTGAGCGACAGCGGCGGCGAGACGGCCGATCTGCGAACGGTTCGCTTCTTCCCCATTTTCTTTCTTCTCCGCTTTGCGAGCACACTAACCGGCGCTCGATCGCAGGATTTGCGAGCAAAGAAGGCTCCATTTCGGGATTGCTTCATCCGTGAAGACAACCGTTGCCACGGTGCTGGGCGCAGGACTACAAAAACGCTGACGAACAACGCGTCGCCATGTTATCAGGCCAATGCCTTCTATCGGACGGCGCTTGATATTTTACGAGGAACTTCGTATATATGGTGACGCTCGGGTTTAACGACGCGAAGAGAAAAGTGATAACCGCCCTTTTGAAGGGGACGTACCTGCATGAGGCCGAACGCTCGAACGTCGATACAAAAAACCTGCTGCTGACCGGTCAGGTTTCCGCTTCTACGGTCTGCGACGTTCTCAAGCGCAGCCAGGGCCAAGACCATTCGTCATCGGCGCATCATCAGGCTGCTTCTATTCAGGTCCACGTCATTCGACGTGATGGCTGGTACATCAAATTCTACTTCGTCGACCCGAACACCGTATTCATCAGCGTGCATCAGTGAGGCTTTCATGAAGCTCTACCAACCAGGCGATACCAGCAAAGCCATTTGCCCGCACTGCGGAAAGCTGGTCGCGACGACATTTGCCTACCGTGATGTGCCGTTCGACGACGGATCGGGCACGGTAAAGGGCATACTGGCTGCAGTCTGCGATGAATGCGACGCCGTTGTCGCAATCCCCGCGCAGTCCACGCCGGCCATCCGGCGCGCACGGGAGGTCGCTGAGGTCGCACTGGAAGTCAGCATTCCCGCGCCCGAGGTCGAGATCCTCGATGCTGCCGCCTATCGCATCGATCCTGCTGCGACCACGCGCTTCAGGAAAACGCTGTTTGCATTCTATCTTCAGCGACTTCGCCAAAACGAACCAAAAACCAATGCCTTGCGCCGCAGCTTCGAAGCATGGCAAACGTCGAAGGCCGCGAGCAGCAAGCGCATAACGCCGAAAATCCGCATCCCCAACCGGCGCCTGTCGTTCAAGATTTCCGTCAGGACCGATGAAGACGTCCGGTGGGTCATGGCGGCCAGCGGCATGAACAGGACAGACACGGTTCGCTCAATCGTCATGGAGATCGAAAAAGATCTGCTGGTGCCCAAGGTGCCGCGCGATCTTCGGCATCTTCAGGACATTGCTGCCGTCGTCAACGCCTGACCATATCCTCTGTCCGCGCACGGCGTACCGGAACCTCCCTGTGACAGGAAATGCCGGTGCGTTGGCCCTTTGGCGACGAACAACAAATGCATACGAAAGGACGTGTCCATGCCTTATCAAGGCAAACGTCCTGAAGCAGGGTATAATCGCCCTGCAATGTCGTGGCCGGAAACGAAACAGGCTTCATATGCACGAAGGCCGGGTATAGGTACGGCTACCGACGGACTGCGTAAGGTACATGGATGACATATGACTGGACCGGCAAACGGACACGCCGCATGAGGATCGTCAGGCTTGTCACAGCGGCCTTCCTGCTCTCGCTCCTCGTGGCCGCACCTGTCTTCGCTCTCTTGTAGCCGCCGACAAGAGAACTGCAGGCGAAAAGCCATATCGCCTGAACTGACCGTTTTAAATGCCGATGCGTATCGCCGCGAAAAGCGTTTTCGGTTTGCCGCGGATGGCGTTATCCCCGCCGTAGGCCCCATTCCCGCTCAAACGCATCGCTGAATGCCTCCTCGCCTTGAGGCGGTGTCACAGGAGCGTGGTGCACAGCCTTTTCAAGCGGCGCGGGGCGCACGTCTTTCGCCGTGACCTTGCCGCCCTTTTCCTCGACAACATAGTGAAGCCGCAGACCGGGCTGAAGTGTGGGACACGCAGGGTCGGTGATGCTGCTCAGATGGAGAAAGATGTCCGGACCTCCATCATCGGGCGCAATGAAGCCAAACCGTTTGGTGGCATTGAACCACTTGACCTTGCCTGTCGGCATATTTTTCTCCGTGCTAGTTGGGCTTTATCTGCGATTGCTTCGCTGCCCACATTTCATAATCGCGGATCAGATCTTCGGCGATCGACCATTGCGGATATTCGCGCCGCAGGAATTCGTTCTGCCGCTCCACGTCCGGCGACTGTTGAACGGCGCGTTGCCGGAAACGGTCAAGCACACTGTGACGCATCAGGGCAAGGCACTCCAGCGACGCCAGATCACGTGGCAGGTGTTCGAGCAGGCCGCTGACGGTTACCACCCAGTTGTTGACCACATAAGGGCGATGAGCCTCTTCGACCTTGCCTGTTATGTCCTCCAGCATCGAGAGCAGCGCGACAAACCGGACGGGCCAGGTTTCGGGCAGAAATTCCAGCGCCATCATCTCGACCGTCTCACGAACGTCCTCGGGAAGGGCCTCGCAGAACCCGTGTTTCGAATATTCGATCAACGATTACTCCTTGCCATGCGGATTTTCCGGCGTGTTCAGACGATCTTTGATCTCCTTGCCGGCACGGAAAAACGGCACCCATTTTTCCTCGACGAATACGGCGTTGCCGTTGAGGGGATTGCGACCTGAGCGCGCCGGACGATGCCGCACGACAAAGGTGCCGAAACCGCGGATCTCGACGCGGTCTCCCCGTTCAAGCGCCCCAGTGATTTCATCGAGAACCGCATCGACGGCATTCTCCGCATCCCGACGATGGAGGTATGGATTTTTCGCGGCAACGAAATCAACAAGCTCGGATTTAATCATGACACGCTTTTTAGCGGAAACATGGCATTTGGGAAGCTTCTGCAGCCACCACATCGATGGACCGTGTCGCAGCCGGCTACGCTCCCCCGCGCGCCGGTCGCCACATCGGTTTGTTGATCATGAAAGATGATTCCTTACGCGGCGAGGTCCTCCGCCTCACCATCATCGCGGGCCGATTTTGCAAGCGCGTCCTCTACCTCCCGCAACGCTTGGCGTTTTTCTGCCAGTTCATCCGCGAATGCAAAGGAGCCACCCTGCCGTGACTGGTAGGAGGCCAGCCTCCGGCGATACTCTTCCAGCCGCAGGCGGTAGCGCTCCCGCTCCTCCTCGAACCCATCGAGCGCGTGTTCGAGCCGCGAGATGGCACCAAGCGGCGTGACGGTCACCGGCAACTCGATCTCGTAGTCTGCGCCGGTGCGCTGAAGCAGGGTCTGGTAGTGGTAGTTGTCGCCACGCCCGAACGTTTCGCCATCATAGACGAGATCGAAGCCGCCAATGGACGCGATGACGGTTTCGCCCTGGCACTGAAGCTGAACGAGGCTGAGGATTTCCTTCATCAGCGCCCTCCCCGCCTCCTTGCGCTCTGTATATGTCTCGCCCGTGACGTCAATCGCAAAGGCATCGCCTGCGGTCGGCACCAGCCGCTCGATGTCCTGGCCGATTTCACCAATGCGCCGTTTGGCGGTTTCGATCTCGCGCTCGGCGTCGCGGATCTGCCGGCGCACGGCGAAGAGATCATCGTCATGGGCGGAACGCAATCGTTCGAGCCGGGCGATGTCGGCTTCCAGCCCCGCCTTCTGCATCAGGCGCTCATCACCACTGGCAATCGCCTTTGCCATCGCGAACTGATTGGCCTGCCCTTCGTTCAAATCCTCCAACCGGCGGATCGACGTGTCGCCGGACAAGGCTGCTGCAATAAAACGGGCCTTGCGTTCGTTGTTTTGCCACATGGTGGCATCGAGCGAGCCTTGCGTGGCATAGGCGTAGATCTCTACCTCGTCGTGCTGGTTGCCCTGACGGACGATGCGGCCCTCCCGTTGTTCGATCTGCGAGGGCAGCCATGGCACATCCAGATGGTGGAGTGCTTTCAGACGCGCTTGAGCGTTCACGCCCGTGCCCATCGTCTCCGACGAACCAATCAGGAAGCGAACATTTCCGGCCCGCACATCGCCGAACAGCCGCTGCTTGGCCTCGGTTTTTTTGAAGTCCTGCATGAAGGCGATCTCGGACGCCGGGACGCCCATGCGGATCAGCTCGTCGCGGATCCAGCGATAGGCGGAGAACCCCCTGCTCTTCTCGACGTTGATCGTGCCAAGATCGGAGAAGATCATCTGCGCGGCACCCGCCAACTCATAGCGCTTGCCATCCGAACGAATATACTCGTTTTGCGACGTTTCTTTCCAGATCCGGTAGGCATTGCGTACGAGAAGATTGAGCTTGTTGTCCGGCTCGTCATCCATGCCAGGCATCACCAGACGAAGGTCGATCGCCGCATGGCGGCCGTCTGTGATGACCGACAGCAGAATGTCGTCTCCCGGTTCAGGTGGCCGGTCACGCTCCTCTATCGCCTTGATGCGGGTTTCGAGGATCCTCTGGTAGGTCCTGAACGCCGGCGTCGGTGCGGCCGTGAGGATCTGCCGCTTGCCCGTGGCGATCTCCGGCACCTTGACGTATGCCTTGAGGTCCTGCGGCATCACCACGTCGGCAAAGGCGCGAAACATGGCGATCAGTTCCGGCACATTGACGAAGGACGAGAAGCGGCTGACCGGCTTGTATTTGCCCGACGGCTGAAGCTCCAGTTCCGTCTTCTCGTCACCGAAGTTCGACGCCCAGGCGTCGAACTCGTGCAGCCCGCGCTCGCGCAGGGCCTCGTGGCCCAGCAGCCGCTGGATCGAGAACATCTCGCCGAGCGTATTGGTGATCGGCGTGCCGGAGGCGAGGACCAGCGCGCGGCCCGGATTCTTCGTCTCGATATAGCGGGACTTCACATAAAGGTCCCATGCCTTCTGCGAACCGTTGGGATCGATGCCCTTCAAGGTGCTCATGTTGGTGGCGAAGGACAGCTTGCGAAACTCCTGCGCCTCATCGACGACGATCTGGTCGACGCCGATTTCCGAGATCGTCAGCAGGTCGTCCTTTCGGGTAGAAAGCGCTTCGAGCCGTTCCTGCAATCCCTCCTTCAGGCGCTCCAGCCGCTTGCGCGACACCCGGTCATCGCTTTCCACCTTCGCCAAAAGGTCCTCATATAGCTGTAATTCATCCTGGATCATCTGTTGTTCGAAAGCCGAGGGCACGCCGATGAACCTGAATGCCGAGTGCGTGATGATGATCGCATCCCAGACCGCCGTCGCTGCTCGGCTGAGGAACCGGGCGCGTTTTTCTTTGGTGAAGTTCGTTTCGTCGGCAATGAGAATGTTGGCGGCGGGATAAAGGGCGAGAAACTCGCGTGCCGCCTGCGCCAGGCAATGGCCGGGAACGACCAGCATCGCCTTGGCGATCAGGCCGAGCCGCTTCTGCTCCATGATGGCCGCGGCAAAAGTCATGGTCTTGCCGGCGCCGACCGCATGGGCGAGATAGGTCGAACCCGCCGAGATGATCCGCCAGATGCCGCGCTTCTGGTGGCCGTACAAAGTGAAGGCGCTCGACGCGCCTGGCAGCTGAAGGTGGGAGCCATCGAACGCGCGCGGCGCGATGTTGTTGAAGCGATCGTTGTAATCGCGCGCGAGCCGGTCGGCCCGGTCCGGGTCGGTCCACACCCACTCCTGGAATGACTGCTTGATCTTCTGCAGCTTGTCGCGGGCAGCTTCGGTATCGACGACATTCAGCACCCGGCGCTCGCCATCGGTGTCCCTGATGGTGTCGAAGATCTGCGGCACGCGGCTGTTCAGGGCGTCGGAGAGCAGTTCGCCGGCATGACGGCGGCTGGTGCCCCATTCGGAGGTCCCTGCCCCGCTATAGCCGAGCTGCCGCGCCTCGACCGTCCAGGAGCCCAGTTCCGGCAGATGATGGATGCGGATCTCGGCACCCATCATCTCGCGAACAAAGGCGACGATGTCAGAGGCCGGGATCCACGGCGCGCCGAGGCGGGCGGTGATATCCGAGGGACGAAGATCGGTCGGCTGTACCTCTTGCAATGCCCGGACATTGCGCTGAAAGACGGGATCGAGTGCAGCGGCCGCTTCAGCCACAGCGAGCCTGGTGCGAACCGGGCCGGAGAGATAGGCGTCCGACGTCTGCCAAGAGCCATCGGCGGGATCGTGGAAGATGGTATCGCCAAGATCGGCGATCACGGTGTCCGTGTCACGATGCAGCAATTCGGCGATATGATCGATATCGACACGGCCGCGTTCGTTGAGCACCACGGCCAGGGCATCGGCAGCACTGGTGATAACGGGTGCGGCAGGCGGTGAGATCACCCGTTCGGTAAAGATCGGACCGGGACGGGCGGTATCGGTTTCGAGATCGTAGTCCTCGATCGACGCGACCAGCCAGCAATCGGGGTCATCCAGAAAGGGTGTAAGGTTGGGGCGCCGATGGGTTTCCTTCACCTCGCCGGTCTCGGCATCCTCCGATATCGACACTGTCGTATGGTTGATCGGTCCGAAGTCGCGCACGAAGCTCGACCAGGCAATGCGCAAACGCACCTGGCTGTCGCGCCATGGCCGGTCCTGTTCCTGCGCCTTCAGAACCGCGCGCACCGCATCGCGGATCGGGATTAGCTTGGTGATGATGCGGACATGCTTTTCCAAAAGGCCTTCGCCTGACCGCCCTTTCCGCACGGCGATCGCGACAGGCGAGCCATCAATCATCTGCATCAGGCCGTGTCTGGTGTCGATGAAGAAGCTGCCTTCACGGACCTTCGAACTTTCCGGGCGCAGATCGACGATGTCCCCGAGTTCATCTTCCAGATCGATGTCGATTTCTGTCGGTACGCCGTCATATAGATCTTCCGGGAAGAGGGAGATGGCGGCATTCAGCGCGGTTTCGAGATCGACGTCGGAACGGGGACGGCATGTGTATGTTTCGCCGAAAGGGCCGGAGGTAAGCACGTGGTCGCCGAGCACGAAGTCAGGATGACGGGCAAACCAGCGATTGACGCGGATCGCGCCTTCGTCTTCCGTTGCAGCACGGACCTCATCGACATCGAGCCAGGTCTGGTCGCCCTCCGGTTCGCCTGCCTTGCGCTTGCGGAAAAACAGCAGATCGACGACGACGTCCGTGCCGGCGTCTCGCCGGAAACTGCCCTCGGGCAGGCGGATGGCGGCAACAAGATCGGCCGATCTGGCAATATGTTCGCGCGCCGTTGCATCGGCCTTGTCCATTGTGCCGGAGCTGGTGACGAAGGCGGCAAGGGCGCCGGGCTTCAGCAGATCAATGGACCTTGCGATGAAGTAATCGTGCAGGCGCAGTCCTAGCGAGCGATAATGCCGGTCCGAGCGCACGGTTCTGTCCGAGAAAGGCGGGTTACCGATGGCCAGATCGTAGATCGGCGACAGGTCCGTGTGCGCAAAATCACCTGCGATGATCCGAGCCTTTGGCTGAAGCAGACGAACTATCCGCGCGGTGACCGGATCGAGTTCGATGCCRGTGACATAGCTCCTGTCCCGAAAGACTGCCGGCATCAGCGCCGGAAACAGGCCCGTACCGATGCCTGGCTCCAGCACACGGCCGCCGCGCCAGCCCATGCGCTGCAATCCGGCCCAGATCGCCCGGATGATGAACTCGGGTGTAAAATGTGCATACTGGGTGCAGCGCGCCAGTGAGGCATAATCGGTTTCGGATACGGCGCTCTCGAGCCTTGAGCCGAGATCGTCCCAGCCCTCACGAAATTCGGCCGCGCCCGGGCGACGGAACATGCCGTTGGCCAGTTCCGACGCACCAAATCCGGTAAACCGGATCAGCCGCTGCTGATGCTCGCGCGCGACGGGGACGTCGTTTCGCTCGATCTCGTTGGCGGTCAGAATGGCGGCGACATTCATCCGCGCCCTCTCCTTCCAGTTGGCGGCAAGGCCACGATCCTCCCCATCATCGAGGTAGAAGTTCCTGCGGTCGCCCTGTGTGCACGCAACCGGCTTTCGGGAAACGGGGAGCGCCGGTGCGGGTGCAGGCGGAGTGGGATCAGGATCGTCGTCGTTGGCCGGCTCCGGCGCAAAACTGCCAAAGCCCGTAACGCCGAGACCGAGTCCCGATGACAGCGCGCTGCTGCCGAACATGTCGAGGGTGAAGGGATCGTTGGACATGGACTGTTCTCCTTGAAAAGAAAATGAGCGCCATCGCCCCGCCGGGAGTGCCGGCAAGCGAGATGATGGCAACATGGATGGAAGCTTGGCCGTGAGGCCGGTGTCAGCGGCGGATCGGCGTGATGGACATGGACGTGTCGCCCATGGTGATCTGCAGATGGGTGCAGCCGGGACTTGCCGTGATCAGCTTGACGAGCGTGAAGGCGTCGAGAAACTCTATCCCGTCATCGCCCCCGAAATGCCGGCGCTTGTAGTGCCACCAGTCGGGGTTGGTTTTCGGATCGCACTCTTCGGCATAAACGACGCATGGACGCTGTGCTTCGGCGAGCGTGCCGTTGGACATGATGTACACGCCCTCGTCGCCAACCAGCCAGACACCCGGCTGTTCATCACGACCGGGATAAAGCCCGTAGTGGGGATTGCGGAAACCGCCATTGCGGTAGGCGTCGATCCGACCGCGCATCATGACGATGCGGACATCCGTCACGGAAAAGGTGAACATCGCCCGCCCCTCTCACGCTGCAAACGCGTCGGGCAGATAGCGCAGATGCACAGGCAGTTTCGCGGAAATCTCGGCGTCGGTGAGCAGATCGAGCCGTTTCAGAAACGTGCCTTCCTTGCCGCCATAGAGGAGCACCGTCCGCTTGCCACGATCACCAGTAGGCCAGCGCTCTCCGGCGTAGCCGCGATAGTCATCCGCCGTGCTCGACCAGATGTGCTCCAGCCGTTCCTCGCGCGTCATCGCCCGAACCGGACGGGTTTCGCGCTCGTTGATGGCGTTGCGCATGCGCTCGGGCGAGCCCTTGTCGGCGAGGTCGCAATAACCGTGGAAGTGCCGGAGGCGCCCGTCGATCGACAGAGAGAAGATGATGCTGGTAACCGATCCCGTCAGAAATTCGCGCATAGCGAACATGTCGCCGCGCATCCAGAGCGGTGGCAGGATCTCGAACATGTAGTTGTGCTCGCGTTCATCGATTTCGAACCATTCGCCGCAGTAAAGGGCGCTGTCGTCGCCCTGCCATCGGCTCGGGCGTTGCGCGTGGCGGTCGAACATGCGGAACATCTGCCGCCGATCGGCGACGCCTTCAAAGACTTTACGGATGGGAGAAAGGGTCATGATCGGGCTCCTTCAGCCTCGTCCGGGCAGGAGCGCGGCGGATCCTCGTGGTCGCCATCGTCTCTTCAGCCCTTCCTGACCCCTCCCCTCAGGCCGCCTCTCCGTCCGGGCGGGTCAAGGGCCGGCACAGCCGGGCGAAGCTTCACCCTTGACGCGACCGGCGGGCATGCGGCAGGCCTTTCCCCCTTTCCTTCCTCTTTCCCTTTCACGGATGTACCTTCAGGACCATCGTTCCGGTCATAGTCGTCCTCCTCTGCAATCGTCCCCGCCGTCGGCCGGTCGGCCTTAGTCTTTGCGTTTGTCGCGCTGCCATTGGCACAGCCTATGGTGGAAGTTCTTGGTCATGCCAGACCGTGTGGCGTTCGGAACAGCTCAATCGGGCCTCGGCCTGCTTCTTGTTACGGTCGGGTAAGCGCTAGGTTAAGCTGGCCGATGCGTGCATTGACGCGGCCGGCGTGCCTCCCGTCCTTTTCGCTTTCCTGTCTCCCTTTCCTGTAAAGCCTCATTCCAGTCATCGGCGGGCGGCAATAATCGCTGCCAACCGCAGCCTGCCTCTTCGGCCAGTGTGCGAAGACGACTGGCGAATGTATTGCCTTGCGCGTTGCGGTCAGTCGCAGCGACAAGCAGGGCGCCGCGAGTCGCAGAAAGGGCGCGGAGTGCGGCATCGGTCGCCGGGGCCCACCCGCCACCTGTACTCAGGTAAAGCGTGCCTTCACGCATGCCCTCGAAAGCGGCAAGGCTCATGGCGTCGATAGCAGCTTCGGTAACGCAAAGCCGGCACGCGGCCGGCAGGCCGAGCCGAAACAGGTCCTTGGCTCCGCCGGTTGCAAATCCTCGCCATTCCGGACCACGCTCCTCCCAACCCGTGACGAACCCCATATCATTCGTATGGGCTGCCCACATACTTCCATAAGGCCCTTCCCGAAGAAGGTTCTGCGATACCGCGGTACGAATTATCTGTCCGGGCAGTGATCTTGCCCTGGAAAGATAGTGCCACGTCTCCGAGCCCGGCCACGGTCTGCGCTTGCGGTTCCATCGTTCGGCAATGTTGAGGTCCGATTTGCGGGCGCGATCCGGCTCCCTCCATTCCGGTACGCGCGGGATATATCCGATAAGGTCCGCAACGCGATAGCGTGCTTTAAGGAAGCCGACGCCATCAAGATGACTGATAAGCGAGAACACGTCGCCTTTCGCTTCCGAGAGTGGATCGAACCAACCGTAGCCGTCATGAATCATGATGATGATTTCCCTGTCACGGCGATACTTTACTGCCCGGCTGGTGCTTTCCTTCTGATCGATCGCGAAGCCAGCCTTTTCCAGCACCGCCGAGCATGGCACCCGGCTGCGTAGCTCTCTAATTTCGTTCTCTTCCATTGATTTTCCGGCCTTGTTCAGCCGCCCTCTTTTACATTGGGTTGTATTCCCCCGCATTTGGGGGACCCTATCTGGCGGCCGCGAAGAGCGCGCGGAGGCAAGGGCGCGGCGGGATTTGCGGAGAACTCGGGCGTCTCAAGTGCCGCCTGCCCGCCGCGGCGAAGCTTCCCTTGCCGCCGCCGGCTCGCAAGCGGCACCCGAGGGGCAAGGCAATCTATGAGCTAGCGGCGATAGATCCTGGCGGTCGCCGGAGGGCGACGGCACGAAAGGGACGCGGACGAATAGGCAGACTCCGGGCGATCGGTATTTCCCTGCCGCAGCGCTGCATAGGGGTAACAATCCAGGTGACGTTTGGAGACCAAGCAAAGCGATCATACTCGCATGGTGACGCATTTTGCGGCCCCAATGCGAGCGACCGGAGCTCCTCAACTTCTTAAGCGACCACTTCGCTGCATGGCGGCCTTGGCTTTACATAGCTCTCCCGGACACCGGTTTGAATTGGTACTCGCCGCTGCGTGTAAAAATTTCGCGACAAATTCAGTGCTATGTCATAGGCTCCGCCGCGAAGCAGTACGCGCTGTTTCGGGGCGTCGAAACCCCTGTATCCGAAGGTTGAGCCTACCAAAAAGGCTACCTCCTTGACCTTATGGGTCGGGGAGCCTGTTGGCGTATGTCCAGGTTCTCACGAGCTAAAGGCTACAGGGCTGTGGATACACGGTTTTCGAACTCCCCGATCACAAGGGGTCAATGAGCACGGCAATGGCGGGGGCGCACCGCCGCTAACGCTCCGGGAGAAACCGTTGGCAGAGGATATCGTTTTTACTTTTTACACATACTCGAATGCTGGTGTTCCAACGGAGGAACGTTGGAAGCCGACCGGTATTCCGGATACTTTCTTCGACAGTCGGGAAGAGGCTCAGCGCACCGTGCTTGAGATGCGTGACGATGTGACATCCGATCCGGAAATGGAGTGGCCAGTGATGAACCTGGAGAAGGTAGTGACGGTCCCCGTCAATCAGGCGAGCATTCTTGCGCTACTGAATCAGGGACTGGGTGCGTTTGTCCAAGAGTACGAAGTTATCGAGTGCATTGGGTCTAAATGAAGTGACAAGTACGCTTGGTGCATCGGATTAGCCTGACAAGACACCAGTTCGCCTTTACCGGAGCAAGCCCCATTTTACATCCGCGGCGCGTCGCCATCGGTAGAGATCCGAGCAACGCTTGCACCCTCTATCTGCCGACGACATAGCTAGGCACGACAAGAAAAGTTTGCAGATTGCCCGTATCAGCGTATCCACACTGGAGACGGATACTTCAACGGCCTCTCATAATATGATCGTTTCTCTTTCCGTGGCTTCTCACAAGGGCTTCAGCCTTTCGGAGGCCATGGATTCTCAGTGCTTGCCAATTGCCGGCACAAGAGGCCGCACTTGAAAATAATCTCCCGGTGATATAGGTTATGATGCAAGTTAATATCCAAAATATTCAAAAGGTATCGGGATGTCTGTCACAAATGGTCTTCGCATCTACGACGGCGCTGAATTTGCTGATGCGCTACAGCTCGAGATGGAGCCGGCTTCTGATGAGAAAACATCGGATGCCGATGCGCAAATAGAGAAGCGTAAGCCGACAGCGAAACCGCGTGCGTCTTCCATGGGCGTGAAACTCCGCAGAGCGATGGCGAGCGCCATGCACTCCACGCCTGAAACCGATGTCAATGACATGATGGTCTTGCTGGTCGACAGCCCAAATCGGGCTGTACGAGAGACGATTCGCGACATCGTCGAGCATGTTCCGGCAATCGTGGAAGCCCGCCAGAGCAAACTGACCGATGACGCCATAGACGCACTGGTGACGGTCTATATGCGCACGTCTCCGAATGCGGAGGTTGAGAGATTGCTCTACGACAGCAATGCCAAGGCAAGAGCACGGTTTTTCGCGGAATGGCCGAGCTTTACCAGCAAAGATCTGGCGGATGTTGCCGGACATGGCTCTAAAAACAAGAGCATGACGGCCTCGCGATGGAAGGTGAAGGGAAAGGTATTTTCGATCAAGCATGGCGGCGTCGAGTATTTTCCTGCCTTTCAGTTCGAGGAGGGGCAGCCCATTGAAAGTATCGCCAAGGTGCTCTCCCTGCTGGGTGGGAAAAAGTCCGGCTGGCAGCTGGCATTCTGGTTCACCTCTCCCAACGGATGGCTTGCCGGCAAACGCCCTGTCGACGTGTTGAAAGAAGGCGATGCCGCGATCTCCGCGGCGGACCGTGAGGTGGAGCATATCTCTGGATGATCGATGCGCCTCCATCCCCCTTCCCGGCCTCGAACTCTTATGTGCTCAAGGCCGGGACTAGATTCCACCGGGTCCACGATCAGCGTTTTGGGAGCTGCTCTTTCAATCCCGGCAAAGGCCGTCCGAGCCGCTTTGCCCCGCTGTTCCTAGGAAGCGATGCTGTCGCCACACAGTATCTAGCAACGGACTACGAATGTGCCGTTCATGAGACGATCTTTCACGATGTGCCGATTGATGAGCCGAACAAGACCGTTGGCGTCGACAATATCAAGCCGCTCGCTCATTCGGTTATTGAGCTGAACCGCGATCTCGTTCTGGTTCCTCTTTTCGCCCCTGATCTGGCCAAGTGGGGCGTCAGCAGAGCGGACCTTATCGATACGACCGCCGCTGACTATCACATCACAGCTCAGTGGGCCTTGGCTATTCATCAAAGCCGTCCCGACGCGCATGGCCTGATCTGGACGTCGAAACGTTGTGATCCGCAGCAGGCGCTGTTGCTCTTTGGGGATCGTGTCGTCGAGACTGATCTGATCGAAATTAGTAATGTTCCGGTCTACTCGGACATTCGGGAGATGCGGCAGGTTGCTGCGTTCGCTGCGCGCGTCGACGTCACCCTCGTTTTGTAACGCACGTCTACCGTATGCGCGCCGCCCCTAGGCAGTCCCTCGTGCAGGTCGCCGATATGTTCAGCAGCGAACATGACGCAGAGGTAAACCCAACGCGTTTATCGGGCATTCCGGTGATCACCAACGATATCAGGCGCGAGGAAGCGGGAGAGCTGGAGCTGGCTGTGGCCATCAGGTGCGCGCATCACGGCAATCTCGACATGCTGACCGCAACGTCCAGTGATGCATCCGGCTCATTCTCCATCGACCACCGCCCGCCTTTTGAAGTTGAGGCCGAGTTCGCGAGGGAATCAATCGCCGCCTCGAGGTCTTGGACGACAATTCCAACATTGCCCATTCGTTCAAGAGCCATGTTTTCGCACACAATCATTTCGTTGTAATCTTTAAGCCGACGGCTGAGCCGGCAACGCGCCTGCTCCAAGCCGCTTTGACAAAAGCTGGGGCAAGAAAGTGAAGAGCCATGGGTTTTCGGCCATCGCGACGATTCTCATCCGCTCGCAGGACAGACTTGGCATCAACAGCACCCAGTTCTGCTTGCTGATGTACTTGGTTCGGACCTAACTTGCATGGGCAGGCGGCGACCACGACAGGGAGCGACATGATCGTCGGAGCCCGCAAGGATCTCGCCGAGCCTAGCAAGGACGGCACCCCTGCCCGGATTGTCGCGGCGTTGACCGTCGGTTTTTAACCGGCGCTGCTCGGCAAGGCATATGAAGATCTTGGACAGAGGACCCTCAAGGACACCGCCAGACGGGAGACGGCAAGGGTCTTCGCCGCAAGGATTTCACGCGATCGCTGGGTTCGATCCTGACACCGCTAAACCGGCTGGCTCATCACGATAAACAGACGCCATCGATGGTTGGATTTTGGCCGGATAAACCACGTGCCCGATATCTGTTCGGGGCAACAGCGCGACGCGATTGCCATTTCTTCCGAGGGCACCAGTGTTCTTGACTGCACTATCGGCCTGCCGCCCATTCACGGCAATCGCGTAAATGAAGCAATTTCAGGGAGTTAACTGAGTTTGCAGCTGCAAACTCCGTTTTGAGCTTTCTGGGAGCGACCGTTCGGCACGCCGGCGAAATGCTAACTCGATATCCTGAGCCAATTCTATCTGCACAATCCGGCGCGCTTGGCGTCCTTCGCTCAAGCTCAAGCTCAAGCTCAAGCTCAAGCTCTGCAAGCCCGTACGCTGAGGATGTGCGCTAACGCGGGTGATCCATCAAATTTTGGCGATAGAAAAGTTTGCAAACGCCTTCATGTGAGATTTCACCGCCGGTGGTTTAACAATGGCGGCTAGCGATGGGCTAGGCCCGGGCGGCACCATAGCGCTCGGCCCTCACCTCCTCGGCTGCGAAACTCGACCCGAGTTGGCAGAAACTGATTTCGACAGATAGCAACAACCGTTTCAGCCGCTAGGGACAGCGCATGTGCCGCCTATGAGCGGCTTGGAAAAGGAAGGACACAACTTCCGACTGCCGGTCTGAGATGCCGCCGCCCGGCCGTGTCGTCATTCTCGACACTATCAGCCCCAGAAACCTGCAGGCGGAACAGTTGGTCGATTGGATGGTCACTTTCCCCGCGAACCTGTTCGCTCACGTTGAAGCAACGAAACGGCCTTCTCAAAACCTTTAAGGAAGCGAATAGCGAGAACGTTCTATGCGATCACATAGCCGCTGTACGATATTATCGGGTCAGCCTCCCTCGGATTGCCTGAGTTTCTTTTGAGCTTATAGGGCACGAGGCTGAGTTAATGCGGCGCGTATTGAACATTGTTTAAAAAACCGAATTTTCTGAAGCCCCTGTATCAGTTTGCAGCTGCAAACGCCTCAGGCCGCACTTAATCCACCCTGGCCATTTCCCCTCAAAAGGGACATGATCATCGGTCCGAGCGAGAATTTCCCTACTGCGGCGCGGCGGGTCAGGTCGCGAAGGTAACCTCCGGGGGAGTTGATCATGCCGGCACGTTCGAGAATGTACGCCATCGCTATGGCCGCGTTTTCCGGTCCCATAACGTCGGTAGCGTCCTGATATGCAGACGGGGTGACCCCCAGCATTGATCGAACAACGATTGCCGCAGACATTAAGTCTCTCCAGCATCCGATGACGCCGCCCGCTCCATAATCGAGGATCTGGGGGCACGCTCTTAGTACAAGACCTAACGGAAACATCTTCAATGGTTCTTTTGGTTGGGCGCCTTCATTTGGTTTCTCACCCGTTTCCTTTCGAAAGCCCTGTTCAAGTTCAATTATAGATTCGGGATATGAATTCTGTATGTGCTGCTCATTCTGGGCGGCATTGGTGCTAGGAATTTGCATTTCTTGATGGATTTCTAGCTGGTTAAGGACCGCCTCTTTGAGCAGCGTCATGTCGAGAAGAATTTCCCGGAGGCTTCCGGCCGTGGGATTGCGAGGAATGCGGCTTACGAGGACGGCATAGGTGAGTTCAAACGACTGCCAGTCGCCGTCGGCGCCTTCCATGAGTGCCGCAGTGATGAGCTTTCGGACATCTCGTCGGCATATTGTGAGGTTCTCTTTGGCCCTACGCAGAGCAGCCCGTTCGCTCACGACCTGTTGAGCGAGAAGCGCGATTTCTTCGGATCGAGCCAGAAGAGGAGAAATGTCGAAGCCGAACGCGCTTTCGATTTCTCCGGCTGAGTCCCTTCGGGCGTAACGTTTCCCGTTGGCGCTATCTCTGCGTATGACAAGCCCGGCCTCCACGAGAACCGCGATATGCCTCCGGAGTGTGGAGCTCGGCATGCCGTGCGCTCGGAGGGAAAGCTGCAAGTTGGATGGGAACACGATCAACTCGGCGTCGTTGCGAAGTTCGTTTCCCGGATAGAAACTCAAGAGCGCATCGAGCACGACGAGGCTATTGGACTGAATACCAAGCAGGTTCTTCGCGGCAGATACATCGCGGAAGATCCGCCACTTATCGACGGACTTACCTGGCTTTCTTTCGGAAGCTGAGTGCTGTCGCCGGAGGAGAGCAAGGGATATCCCCCGCCGCCCAAAGGGCGTCGTTACGTTATTCGGTTGCATCGTTCTTTACCTATCTGGAGGCAACAGAAAATTGCTCATCAAAACGATGCCAAAGACTCTTGACGATGATTCCCGAAAATGCGATTCTGAGCTTGCTTAGAGAACAGAATAGGGCTTCCGGAACGGCGACGTTTTGGGGGCTCTTTTCTTTTGCGGGTTACGTATCCTTTTTGTCGTTTCTAGCGTGATGCTCCTCGTAGAGCGCCGGCAGTAGTTCGAGCACGAAAGAGGCGAAGTCAGGCGTCGCCCTCTTGTCGATCACAATTTCAAGCTTCGATTTATTGTTCTTGATCTGCGCTAAGCGTGCACCTCCAGGCGTCGACATGACGGCTGGAAGGCCGCGCTCCAGCGGTTTTGGCTTCAGATAGGAAAGCGTCTGTTTGAAACGTTCTTCCGACGGCAATGCTTCCAATGAGCGTGCGAATGCGACGACATCGGATGGCGAGTCCGACTTCACCACCAGCTCGGCAAGCTGCTGCCAGCTTGGGCGGCCAACGCCTGGAGCTGCACCGATGGCTTCGATCAATTCCGAGGGAAGGACGTCCACCATCTGAAGCATGATGGAAAGCGTGCTCTTATCAAGTGACACGGAGGACATGATGACCTCCCGTGAGAACCGGTCTTTGAGACGTGACGCGAAGCGGGCCTTCTCAATAAAGGACAAATCTTCACGTTCGTTGTTTTCTTGCCCTTGCGCGATCACTAACTGCTCGTCGGTGAGGTCACGCACAACGGCCTTCACGGGGAGTCCGAGCTCCGTGACCGCGCGAAGACGCCGATGGCCAAAGGCCACTTGATAGCGTCCGGGTTTGTCCGGATGCGGTCGGACGAGAATGGGAACCTGCTGCCCTTGCTCCTTGATCGAGGAAAGCAGCCCCTCTATTGCGCCGGGTATGCGGTCCTGCACGAAGGAGGGCTCGACGAGCTCCGGTTCGAGGTCAATGACTGTCTGTCCCTCGGCAAGTTTCCGCTCGATTTCATTGGCGCGTCTGCTTCGATCGTTCAAATCGCCGAGCGTTCTTGTGACGGCAGCCATGGGTTTCGATTTGCCCGCATCCAGAAACGGCCTAGAATGCGGCGGCGGTGCGGTTGCTTCTTGTTTTCCCTCACCGTGAAGGGAGGAAAGGAGGTTTTTACGGCTCATGATCTACCCCAGGTCGCGTTGATCAACGACTCGATTTCTGCATTGACGTTATTCATTGATTCCAGTGCCCGATCGTAAGTCGAGCGAGTGAACTGAGTTCGCTCGACCTCGAAGAGTGTTTGATTTGTAATTCCGGCATCCGAAATGGCCGTGCTTTTCAGCATCGGATTGACAAGTACATCCTCGCCGAACATCGAGCGCAAAAAGGCAACCATCTGGTTCTGAGGCCCATCAGTGGGCTCAAAGCGGGTGATAAGATAGCGCATCCAGTTGTTGCGATCTTCAGCACCAGCCTCCGCGATCTCATCAAGCAGCGCGCTCATCATCGAGAGGAACTGATTCATGGACATGACATCCAGCATCTGCGGATGAATCGTGATCAAAACGGATGTCGCGGCTGTGAGCGCCGAGAGGGTTAGAAATCCGAGCTGGGGAGGGCAGTCAATCACGACAACGTCGTATGCGTCGGCGACTTCCTGAATTGCGGCCTGGAGGCGAGCAAAGAACAAGATGTCATCAGGTTTGCGCTGAAGAAGGGCCTTTGGCGTGTCGTGTTCAAACTCCATTAGTTCCAGGTTGCCCGGGATAACATGGAGGTCCGGGATATAGGTTCCTCGGATGATCTCATGGATCGGCCGACGCTCGTCATCGTAGCGTATGGCGCCATAGATCGTCTCATTGGGGCCGACATCCATTTCCGGCTGATTTCCGAACAGCGCTGAAAGGCTCGCTTGCGGGTCCAGGTCGATTGCGAGAACGCGGTAGCCACGCAACGCGAGGTATTGTGCCAAGTGGGCAGCGGTCGTGGTCTTGCCAGACCCACCTTTGAAATTCATGACGGAGAGGATCTGAAGCTTTTCTCCTTGCCGACGATGGGGTAGGTACCGGCCGCTGGCGCGCGCAGGACGGTCGAGATAGTTGCGGATTGCGGAGATTTCTTGGACAGAATACATCCGCCGTCCACCGGCAACCACAGGCCGGAACTCTGGTTCGCCGTCCTCAGAAGCTTTTTTTTCCAGCTCGACCGCAACAGTTCGCAGGTAGCCTTCGGCAACGCCCAACAATTTCGCAGCTTCCGACGGTGTGAATGCCCTGATGCCCTTGCGAGCGTGAGGCGGGAAAATATTTGAATGATGTTCCTGCAGCTTGGTCGAAAGGGAAGCGGCATGCTCACGGATCTTGGACCGTAAGGGGGATATGGGGTTCGCTGTGGCCTTTGCGGTATTCGTCATCTTCTCGCCTGTCCGATCTCACATGCGCAGACAGGCCATTCAATGCCCCAAGTCCGCAGATGAACTATCTGACCCGATTTTTGCAGCTCGGCAAGGGATTTAAGGTTAACAGACTATTAACGCTTCTGGCGTCTAGGGGCTACGTAAAGTGTATCCAACATGCAAATCACAGTAAAATAAGGCTTTTTGGCTCGACTGCTCTTGGAAAGAGGTCTGAATAAAAAGAGTCGATAACAAGGCAATTTCTGCCAATCGGCGCATTCTCGCACTTCATTACACAGCAGAGCATCTTTTTAGCAGCGTGTGAGTCGGTGATTCCATGCAGGCCTAGAGCAGGTAAGCTCTCGCAGGCCCAACAAAAGGTTGATGAGGGCTCCCTATCAGACGCCAGTTTGCGATGACGCAACGTCTGCCGCCTATTCCAGACACTTGCGCGGTATCGGACTAGGTTCCACCGCTGGGAACCGCTCTCCGCGAGGGAGGAAATGATGAACGACAGTCGCCGGGTTCACTTGTGCTTCGATATGCAGCGCATGTTCGAGGAAGACACGCCTTGGCATGTTCCATGTATGCGAGATGTCTCGCCTTCAAACCAGGAAATTGCGCAGCGCCTGCGAAACCCTTGGACCCGAGAATGCGGCCGCTGTCATGGCCTGCATTCTGGAGCGGGGGGGCCAGATCAACTCAGCCGGGGGTTACCTCCGTGATCTGACGCAACGGGCGGAGAAGGGTGAGTTTTCCCTCGGCCCGTTGCTGATGGCGTTGATGCGCGCCAATGCCGGGAACGATCGGCAGGCGGGATGACATGGTGATATTCGGCCCTGTTTCCGTCTTAGGCAACCCCGGTGAAGAAGTTATCCAGCAGGACGTTGAACTCCTTGTGCTTTTGCCAGTGGAGCCCGTGTCCGGCATTTTCGACACGAACCGCTCCACGGTTCCAGAGGTTCGCGAAAGTCAGGCTGTCGATGTAATCGAGATTGATCACGGGGTCGTCGGCGCCGTTGACGATGGCCAGCGGAACATGAGAAGTTTCGACAAGGGTGCGCTGATCGGAATGTTTTCCGGAAAGGGCTGCATCGATCATCAACTCGCGGGAGCGCCCGTCTGTTCGTCTGACAGCGGTTTTCCAGAACGTGTCATGGACGGCGTCCGATCCAAGCGCGAGTTCAATGACCATGTCGATTTCCGCTTCACTCAGAGTCTGTTTTCCCGTGTAGGCGAATTCCGGATTGGGAAGAAAGCCGAGCGCTGCCCCTTCAGGGCCCGGAGGGATTGGCGGTGTGCCGAAGATCATCGTGCCCGCGGCATTTTCCGGCAGGAGCCTCATAAGTTCCAGGGCGACGTGGCCGCCGAGAGAGTGGCCGAGTATGGCGAAACGATCGAGGCCGAGTGCTTCAATCACTTCGCAGATTGCACCGGCGTATCCGTTGAAGTTGTACGTGCGCAGCGGATCGTTGGCGTCGGAAGACAGACCATGGCCCGGTAGGTCGACGGCTATGACCCGGCGTTTTCCGGCCAGCGCCTCGATCTGGAAATGGAATGTTTCCTTGCAGACCGAATTGGCGTGGATCATGAGGAGGGGGATTTCACTGCCGGCTGTGTCGAAGACTGCGATCCGTCCATGGGATGTCTCGATCGTTTGTTCACTCATCATCAATGCTCCGTGTTCACCTTCAAATTCTCGTCCTGACCGAGTTGCCGAAGGACCTAAACGATCTCTGTGACCACAATCTGAAGCTCGTGTTACGTGACACCCGCAAGCCACCATCCGGCAGGGTCCCGCCCTCCTGAATGTTAGAGGCCAATTTTCCAGATATTGGGCACATAGGTCGACTTTTACTGAAGTGTTTCAGCCCTCTTTAGATTCATGAGGTTCATAGAATTCCATATTTCTCACGGTGATATTTATGCGTCGTATTGTAGAAAAATCGATTGTCACCGGACTGCTATCGGTGTTGGCCTCGCTGACGATCTCGTTCAGCATTGTGCCGTTGCTGGGCGGTCAAGTTGCGGGCGCGGGCCTGCTGATGACCATATTATGTCCGCTGGTCATATCGATCCCGGCGTCGGCACTGCATTTCACCCAGTCGGAAAAAGTGCGGCGGGCAGAGGCAGCGACGAAAGAAGCTCTGAACAAATTGGCCGATGCTTATGAAGCGCTCCGTATTCAGTCTCGCAGCGACGGCCTGACCGGTGTTCTCACAAGAAGCGCATTTATCGAAGATCTGGCTTTGATAAGTCAACGAGGTGGGACGGGAGCCCTGCTGTTTCTGGACCTGGACTACTTCAAGTCGATCAACGACCGGTATGGTCACGCGATCGGAGATGAAGCCCTTCGCTGCGCCGGACTTGTCCTCGCCCGCTACCAGAGCGATTCAGATTTCGCAGGACGTCTTGGCGGTGAAGAATTTGGACTTTTTCAGAGCGATCTGGCATTCGAACAAATGCGCGGTCGTTGCGAGGAGGTTCGGGAGGAAATCGCCGGTATCGTCTTGAAAACACCTTCTGGCACCCAGGTGCGGATCTCCACCAGCATAGGTGCGTGTTATTGCCGGAAGGGCTTTGATCCATCGGACTGCCTGAAGGCAGCAGACGAAAATCTCTATCAGGCTAAAGCCCTAGGCCGAAACAGGGTCATTGCATAAGCACTGCTTACGGTTTTCTCGGCATATGCGGGTGGGGATCGGCCATGGCGGGCTGCCGCTCATGCGGGCGCCACGCCCAGTTCCTCCGTCACAGTACCAACCGTGCAGCGCGTCCCATTTTGCGTTCGGTATTGTTGTAGTATCCCGAAGCTTGAGTGACCGACTTGTGCAGGGACTGCTGCATCGCCTCCGGCAAGGGGATACCGCGGTTCGCCGCCTCGGTCAGATACCCAGAGCGAAGTCCGTGTGCAGAAAACTGCGCCGGGTCCAGCCCGGCCTGCTTGATGCGCGTTTTCAGGATGAGATTGACGGATTGCGGCGTCATTGCCCGCCGATCGAGATTGCCCCACTGGTCGATCCGCCGAAAGACGGGTCCCGCTTCGATTTTCGCCTCTTCAAGCCAATGCTTAAGCGCGGCCACCGGTCGGCCGATCAGCACAACATGTTCATCATCGTCTGACGTCGTGGTTTTGGTGCGGCCGAGATGGATTGTCAGGCAGGGGAGGAGAGGGGAGTGCTCGTCGGTGGGATTGGTGCGGACCGGTTCCTCTTCGACAAGGTCCTCAACACGTAGTCCCGCGACCTCGGAACGGCGTCTGCCGCCGGATGCGAAAGCCATCAGCAGCAGCGCCCGGTCACGCAGGTCGACCAGCCGATCGCCCGCGCAAGCCGCAAGCAGTTTGGCAAGGATATCAGCGGTGACAGCCTTCTTGCTCTTTCTCTGCCGCGGTCGATTGCTGGCGCGAACCGCCATGCGGAGTGCGCTTTTTAGCGACGGCGCCGAAAACGATCCGGTCAGCCCGCGCCAGCGCGTCAGGATCGACCAGCTCGTCAACCGGCGGCGAACGGTCGCCGGCGCATGCGGGCCGGTGCTTCTCAGCAAGCCCTTGAGGCGGAGAGCGATCGCGACGTCCTCGGGCATGCCGTGATCGGCGTTGGTTCCCCGCTCGACTGGGTCCCACAGATGGTGGGCAACGAATTTTAGAAGAAGACTCTCGGGCGCCGGCCAGGGGAGGGGAGTGCCAGCTGCCAGAGAACACCAAGCCTCGAGATAGGCAAGGTCGGATGCAAGGGCCCGCATGGTGTTGTCGCCCATGCCTTCGCTGGCGAGGTGCTTGAGCGTCGCGACGTCGTCGTCGGTGAGAAGCTCGGCGAGCTGGTCTCTGCGATCGAATGGCAAGATGGCGTCGAGCGCATCCAGTTCTCCGGCACGGGCCAGCACACTGTCATCGATCCTAACAATTCCTTTGTCGCCGCGCGTATTAACCATTGGCCTGCGGCCGCCAGCGCCCGATGACGTTTTCGATTTCGTTGCGATAGTCGGTCGGATAGACCAGTACCTCCGAGCGCGCCAGAAAGGTGAAAATCGTTGCCATGTCCTTTGCGATATGTGGATCGACATTGGCGAGATCGGTCAAATCGAAGCCGCCATGCACCTCGGCGTTCCACCAGGCGAGGATGAAGTTGGCAACGCGGCGACCTTGGCCGCTATCATCCTGCGCGACATTGAGCAGTTTTTCGAGGGCAAATCTCACACGGTCATCCATAAGAATCCTCTTTCTCGGCCGTCTCGGATTGCTGCGCGTGGCAATTCACAGCCCTCATTTTGGCAGGCCATGTTCGCCATAGAGACCATCGTGGCTGGAGGTCACATCGGAGCGGATATTGGAACGCCCCTCGGCAGCCAGCCTCAGAATTTTCATCTTCAGAGCTCCTTACCAGACACGTTCGTGCAGCACTGCGTCGAACACCACATCCGTCGAGACGAAGGCGCAATGCTCGAGCCGGGCCTGGGCCGCCAAAATCCTGTCCCACGGATCCCGGTGCTCCCAGTCGAAGGCGGCCGCCAGTTCTGCATGCAGATCGCTGATGGCAAGTGTCTGCAGCCCGCTGGCCGTCACCGCGGCGCGCAATTCCTGCGGTTTCAGATCGAGCTTTTTCAGCCGCATCTTGTTGTCGAGCTCGTAAAAAGTTACGGCGCTCACAAGGATCGCATTGGCCTTGTCCTCGATGATTGATCGCGCTGTGTCTGAGAGGCGATCGCTACCGATCGTCCACCAGTAGACCGCGTGGCTGTCGAGCAGCACCTTCATTGCGGTTTGCCGCCGTCTTCTGGCTTGCCCTGGAAGATGCCGACATCATCGCTCCATTCGCCGGCATCGATCGCGGCCTGTTCTGTGTCGATGTCGTCGAACAGATTGTCCGGCAGATCGCGCTGACGCAGCAGGCCGAACGGGCGTTTGCCGCCGTCAGCTGGTCCGATACGGGCATAAACCTGGCTACCGCGCATGATGACGATTTCCTCGCCCTGGCTGGCGCGTTCGAGCACTTCCGCGAAATGCTTGCGGGCTTCGCTGATCTTGTAGCTGGTCTGCGGCATCAGAAACTCCATCTTTTGGCTTGCGAACGCAGGTTACCATGCCATTAGCGTAGGTACAAGCGACTTGTACGCATCACTATCGATACTTGAATATTATCGATGGTTAGAGCAGCAACTCACAATCATACCATGTGGCGAACTGTAATATTTAGATAGAGTTCGTTTAACAAATCATTTACCATGATTTCAATGTCTTACGATCTCACGAAAATCAGCATGACTGCCTTGATGGAGCCGGCTTTTCAGGCGGGTGTCGAATTGGCGCGTCTCGACGAACGCGTTGCCCGATCGCGTGTGGGGCAAGGATGGATCGAGCGCTCTCATTTCACCGACGCCTGCGCCTCGCTGTGGATCGACGGCGAACTCGTCCACTTAGAAGACCTTGTCCTCCACGACGCCACAAAAGATATTCGCACACCCACCCACGAGCTGACAATCGCCCGCGATGTTTTGCGCACCCGTCGGCGCATCGCCGCACAGTCGCCGGATTGGGCGTTGTCTGCAGAGGGTATCCGAACTTTGCGACAAACGTCGGACATCGCGTTGGACATCGCGTCGGCCAGCGCAGACGAGGGAGAGACGGCCGACGGCATTCGGCGCGCGGACGCGTCGGATCCAGAAGGGGAGGGGGACGATGGYGATGACGTCGAAAATCTCCCTGGCGTCGACTATGCCGCGATCGATGCGGTGCTTGCCCGGTCGGAAGCGGCGATTGCGAACGCAAGGCGGCCCGGGCGTGGGGGCGACCAAAACAAAGATCCGATGATCTATGATCTCGACTGGGACGAGGATGCCCGGCTCGACGAATGGCGCGGCGTATTGCGGCAGGTGCAAGGCCTGCCGGCCGTGCTGCAAGCGATCGTCGCCCTCGATGCCTGGAACGAGCTTTCCGTGCTACAGCACGCGCCCTGGCTCGGCCGGCTGTTGTCCGCTTCAATCCTGCGTCAAGCCGGCATCACCACCGGGGCTCATCTAGCCGCCATCAATCTCGGCCTCAAAACCATTCCGGTTGATCGGCGCCGCCATCGCAACCGGGAAACCCGGCTGATCGCCATCGCCAATGGGATGTTGGCGTCCGCCGAGATCGGCATGAAAGAGCATGACCGGCTGGCGCTGGCCCGCACCCTATTGGAGCGGAAGCTGGACGGCCGCCGGACGTCTTCAAAACTGCCTGAACTGATCGAGCTGGTGATGGCAAAACCGTTGGTGTCGGCGAAAATGGTGGCCAAGACGCTGGAGGTGACGCCGCAGGCGGCGCGGCGGATCGTTTTGGAACTCGGCCTCAGGGAGATGACGGGGAGGGGGAGGTTTCGGGCGTGGGGCGTTATATAAAATTCCCTTGATTTTAGCACCATATCTTTAGTGTAGCCAGGAAACCTAGCCGGAAAGTGACCGCGTAAATTTAGCAAAATGGGCGCAAGGGTACCCATTTACAGTTCGCACGGGAAAATCTCCGAAGCCGTAGATTTCCGGCGTCCCCAACACGGGCACTCAGCCGTAATTCCGCTGTGCATACGAGAATATACCATGATTCAGCGTGTACATTTAGCGGAACTCTGCGAGAGTAATTCGAAATCGCTGGTTGAGTCTCGGGTTGCACGCTTGCGTGGAATCTTTGTCTTGGGGGGACTGAGGTTGAGGATTTGAGTGGAAGGGGGCTGAGCGAGCTGTCGATGCTGATGGTGACCCGTGTGGCTGCGCGCACGCTTTTGAAAGAGCTTCCCGACGGTTCGGATCTCGGGGCGGTGTGCATGGATCTGGCGCCCTATGACGCGCCGCCGGTCGAATTGTTGAGGAGCAAGCTGGCTGCCCTTCCGGTCAACGAGCGCAACTACTGGATTGGCACCCTCTATACCTTGATGATGACGCAGGAAGCGCGTCGGGCCCAGGCTGCATATTTCACGCCGCCCTACCTGGCAGAAGCCGTCATCGATCTTGCGGTAGAACATGGATTCGACCTCAGACGACACGATGTGCTCGATCCCGCGGCGGGCGGAGCGGCCTTCCTTTCGATCATCGCGGCGAGAATGCGCGACGCCGGTGCAAAGCCGCTCGACATCGCCTATCGACTCAACGGCGTCGAGATTGACCATTGCCTTGCCGAAATATCCGAGCACCTGATCTCCGAACAGCTCGGCGGATTCCGCGGACGACGGATGGTGGAGACCCACGACAGCCTCCATACCACCACTCACGCGTCCTACGATCTGGTGATAGCGAACCCGCCCTATGGCCGAATTACTCCGGCCGACCTCAAAGACGACCGCTGGAAGAAGGTCGCGCACTCAGGACACATTAACAAATACGCCGTGTTCACCGAGCTTTGCCTGCGCGTGGCCAAACCGGGCGGGCTGGTTGCCTTGGTCGTTCCGTCGAGTTTCAGGGGCGGGCCGCTCTATAACAAGATGCGATCGTTCATAGCCAGCCAGGGCCAGATTTTAGCACTTGGGACGGTGACCAATCGCGAGGACGTCTTCGCCGACGTTCAGCAGGATATCAGCGTCCTGCTCGTGCGGAAAGGCGCCATGCATCGCACGATCTTACCGGTGAATTTCCCGGAGTTTACGGCGAAGGGCATTGCGCGCCCCGTTCCAACGGGGGTCCTTTCGGACGAGGTCTCATCGCCTTGGCTCGCGCCGTCCGATTCAAACCGCGAGCGCGGCGGGGCGACGATCGCAGACTACGGCGTCGTCGCGAAGGCCGGCTACTTCGTTTGGAACCGGGAGCAGGCGAAGTTTTGCAAGGGAGACGAAACCAACGCGTTCCCATTGTTTTGGGCAAAGAACGTCCGACCCGGAAAGCCGTGCGTTCCGGCTAACCGCACCGGTGACGGCGTCGATTTCGTGCGCGTTCCGGAGGGCAGTCAGGCGATCGTATCGACGCCGGCCATCATCCTCCAGCGCACTTCCAACAACAGCCAGCCGAGACGCATCATTGCCGCGACCGTCGACCAGGATGCGGTCGCACCGTGGAAAGGATTCGTCTCCGAAAACCATACGATCGTCGTTTACGGCCCCGACGCCGAGGAGGTCGCGCTACTGGCCAAACTGCTGAACACCAGAGCCGTCGATGAGCGCTACCGTGCGGTGTCCGGCACGGCGACCGTTTCCGTCCAGCTTTTGCGTGAGCTGGACCTGCCGCCGCCGAAAGTCTTTCGCAAGGCTCTCCGCAAGACGAAGGATCCGGAGAAGGCCGCGGTGATCGCCTACGCGATGGCCGACTATAACAAATTGGCGGAGGCATCCTGATGGCGGGACCGCGACCGAATTTCCGTAGTGCACCAGGCACCGAACTTTCGGACCGGCGAAAACAGCAGGAGGATCAGCTCAAGCGACGTTCGGAATTGGTGGCAGCTCAAAAGGCAAGGCTGGCGTCAGGGACCACATCGGCAACCGAGGTTCTCGCCCCGGAACAGGAAGGCGCGCGAAACGCCAACACTTGGATGTCGGCGCTGTCAGAGATTCCGCTGAAGCCGATCGGAGCAGACACGCGACCTCTGGCGGATGTCTACAACAAGCTCCTTCGCGAGGCTATCGGAGCGATGAACAGCGGCGAGGCCGAGGTGGTGATGACGTGGCCCGCGCGCGACATCTGCCTTTCAGCGTTGGCATCCCTGCTGGCGCTCGCAGACGTCGCCGTAGCCCCGCCGGTCTCAATCAAGGTCGGCGGCGTTTCGCACCCGTCTTTCGAACGCCCAAACGGCTTCAGGGCTCTCCTCTATCCCTATGCCCGCACGACGCATGAGGCTGCCAGAGACGTTCAAATCGAGCGCGACTACCTCTGCCGCACCCATATGGCGCACTTCTCACGGCATTCGGCCGCTGGGCAGGACGAATCTTCCGCGCTCAAGGACTATCATCACACGCTGAGCCGCGTGCGGACATTGACTGGCAAAGCGCGCGACGGACGGATCTATCCCGAGTTCGAGCATCCGACTTTGGACGAGATACTTCCTCACGGCGCATGCGACGGCAAGGCGCATTCCTCGGGCACGCTCCTGTGGCGGACGAGCTCGAAGACTGACCTCAAGGTTCACAATACGATCAAGGGCCATGCCGACGATGGAAGTAAGGCGACCTACTTTCTCTACGGGTTGAGAAAGGACGATGATCCAGCCGCTTCGCTACGAAAGGTTCGAAGCGGGCTTGATCTGGTGATCGTCGATCTAACGCGGACCGCGCGGAACAGGCTGGGCGAAGATTGGACGAGCGCCGCTGCCGCCACGTTCAAGGCAATCCGAAAGGCCCATCCGAAGACCGGCGTGCTGGTGGTAACGGAAGACCCCTGGACGTTTGACAAGGCGCGCTTCGAAGTCTTCAATGAAAACGTGCCCGTGCGAAACCGGCCGGTGCCCCCGGCTAGGTCGAAGACAATTACGGCCATGTCGTCTTCCCTTCTCGCCGGCGGCGAAGAGAACGTCGTTTGGTCTGGATGCGGGGAAGTTGCGGTCAAAGGGTTCAATGGTCCTGGGACCAAGGTGGCCGAAGAATTGCGAACGATCGCGCGCAAGGCACAGCGCGCGCACGACGCTCAGGGCGCCGCCGCTGTACAGGACGTCATCTTCAAACTTCGTCGGAATGCCTCGCTTCCCGGTTCGCTCGCCTCGCTCAGCAACTTTGTAAGCACTGAGCAAGGGCAGGCGGCCGCGGCCGACCTCATGTCGAGTTATACGATCGCCGACGCCGTCCAGTTTCTCAGCGATCCGTCTGTCCCGGCAAGCCAGATCGGTGGCTCCGAGCTCGTGGCGCTCCTGCGTGAAGCCCAGGATATCATTTCGCGGCTTACCCGCTCGACGCCCATGTCTAGTCTCCTCGAAGCGATCGTCCGCAGCATATTGAACGCCTCGTCAAAGACGCTCTTCGTGTTCCGGACGCAGGCGCTTGCCGAGTTCGCGACGGCCGATCTTTCCAGGCGGATCCCGGAGCTCAAGGGACGGCTCGACAACGATATGATTGTATTCTCGGGTCCGGGCGGTCTCACCGACATCGCGGCCCGGCCAACGGCCGACCGCAATAAGTTCAAAAAGATTTTCGCCGTTGCCTCGGCGCGCGACGGTGTGCTTACGTTCTTTGCCAGAACTTGGCTCCCGAGCCAGGTATTCATCCTTGCGGACGGCGACACTCTACAGTTCTCTTCTCGAGACGCTGCCAGGTTAGCCGGAGAAATTGAAGAGCAAGAAATAGCGTCTCGGCTTAGGAAATACGCGAAGTCGTCGGCGGACGAGTTGGGCAGTCTAGGAAACTATCAGATCAAGATAACCGAGACACCGCCGCTGCCGCCCGAGCTCCAGTTTCCTTCAGAGACGGTGATCGATCTGGCCGGTCCCGCAGGCAGGGGCGGCCTCGAGCTTCTTGAACTGACGATGGCAAGCGGGCAGAGGATAATCGCCAGGCTTGGGACCGGATTGGTACAGTACGACCGGTCGCGATCACTCGAGGCATTCAAGCAGGTCGAAGCGCAGGACGTGAAGCAGGGCGACGAACTCTGCGTGATCAGCGCAAGCTTTATCGATCGTGCCCGACTGCTGCTGAGTATCACCGCAAACGCCACCGAGGCGATCCGCGAGTATCACGAGGATGTTGTCCGACGCTTCCGCAAGCTGCCGGGATCGAACGACAGCGACAGGATGAGAACTCTGATCGAAAATATCGGCGACTCGGACCTCGAGATGCAGCGCGTCCGCTATTGGGTCCATCTGGACAAGCAGTTGAGGGCGCCTTTGCACGAGGTCGTGACGCAGGCGCCCCAACACCACGCAATGTTTCTCAAGTTCACCTCTGCTCTGGGCATCGGCGAGGGCCTCGCCAACCGCTTCTGGCACTTAGGAGTGAAGGCGCAGCGCAATAGCAGAATGCGCGCGGGTATGGCGTTCCACGACTCCTATAGGAACATCCTGACCGATCCGCACGCCGCCGCGGCCTTTGCAGACACCGCGAAGCGCGCTTCCGAAATCAAACGTCTCCAGCGTCTCGCGGAAGAGCACGTTTCCCCAGTCAGGTCTCTCAGGAGGTTCAGGTCATGATCCAACGAAAGTCAGGCGAAGAACTTGGGAAAATCGACGTCGAGCTGAAGGAGGCCGTCTGCGATGCGCTCGTAAACATGATTACTCAGCGGGCGAGCGGCACCGACGACGCGGGCAGATATGTCCACGGCAAGTCACCAAGACGTGGAGTATTTTCTGGGCAGCTTCTGCCGCGCATGTCTCGCACGAACGAGGACGAGACCTCCGATATCAAGATCGCTGCAATCGGTATGGACTTCAACGTCTCCGCCGACGCCGGGTCCGTCCTGACTGCCGCGCCGCGGTTCTCCGTCTACGTCCGGGTGCTGCCGACCTGGGGGGAGATATCCAGCGACCGGTATGGCATCGAGATCGATTTCAAGCTTTCGAAAGAAACGAAGTCCGCCATTGACGAGAAGATCAAGGAACGCCGCGAGGAACTGTACGCGAGCGGAAACCTGATACGGCCCGACTGGAGCACGATGGATCACGGCCAAAAGGACGAATTCTATCGGCGCAGGCGCGCAATCCAGGATCAGCTTCGTCGCAGTGTCTACGGCGAGTTCGGCATCACGCTGCGCGGCGATGAGGTGACAAGCTTCGCCAAGGAGGAGGTCGAAGTTCCCGAAGCCGAGGGTAGCGAGGAGAGTGGAGAGACGACAGCGTCCCCAGATATCGGCAAGTTGATCACCGAGGGACGGTCGATCCCGACCCAGCACGTTTCGCCGGCGCCGATCCCTGGGAAGTGGAAGAGGCTGGACCTCAAGCTGCCGGTCTTCGAATGGCCGGCGCCGCTCTCCGGAGATGAGCTAAAGAAGTCGTGCATCGACTATTCGGCAACTATGCGCCTAGCGATTACGACGCAGCTTGCCGATTGGCTCAAAAGTGACGAGGGCAGGTGGGCTTGGCGAAACCGCACCGTCCGCCCAGCCGACGCCCAAAGCGAAGCGAGCTGGAACGCCTTCATCGAAGCTTTGAAGCAGGAGCCGGTGGACGCCTCGATGCTGCCGGACTTCACCGGTGTTGAGATCAAGGTCGAGCGACAGCGCGATTTCATGGACCCATCGAGGGTATCGATACGGGTGAGTCTCGACAATTCCTGCAGGGAACTCACCCCGCGCGAAGCCGCCGTCAAATGCAATGCTCTGTTCGGAACCAAGCTAACTGTCCGCGTCGCCAAGGCCGACCATCGGCCCGTGCAGTTAGACCGCGTGGAGCCGTCATACCGGTTCCGCGACTTTCTTTCCTATCCGGCGATCGGGCTAAACTGCGGCATCGTCGCTACGGACGCCGACGCCGTTATGGAGATCTCGACTACGTGGGCGCCGCGCTTCACCCAGCCTCGGATTGTTCCTCGCCAAGTGGACGTCGAGTGCCGTTTCAGCGTACTCGCGAAAGACCATGATGTCTCGGCGCTGCTGGATCTTCCTCGTGACTACCTCAAATGGATCGACAGGCAGGTGGCGGAGCTCAGCGACAAGGTGGTCGCCAATCTTCCACCCGGCGAGATGGTCCGCGAGCGGAAGCGTTTTGAAGAAGATGTCGCGGGTCAGCGCTACGAGGCGAAGCTCATTGAGCGCGGCATCAGGATACTCGTCGACTCTCGTGGGGCTGCGCTGGCCATTGCAACCTCGGCGCCATCCGAGCATGTCAGGCTTCGCCGAAAGGCCACGCCTTGGAATGCGTGGTTGATGACCAACGAAACCTTTGCCAGACGGGATCCGAAAGATCCGGAACGGAAATGGCGTCTCTTCCAGCTCGCCTTCATACTCGCCCATATTCCAACCTTCGCTTCGCGAATGGAGGAATACGCCCACGAATTCGAGGTGGAGCGCGACGAGCAAGCCGCGAGCCTCCTGTATTTCCCGACGGGCGGCGGCAAGTCCGAGGCGTTCTACGGTGCGCTCGTGTTCGCGATCTTTCTAGACCGCCTGCGCGGGAAGGACCGCGGCATCACCGCTATGATCCGCTATCCCTTGCGCCTCCTCACACTGCAACAGGCTCAAAGGCTGCTTCGTCTAACCGTTTGGGCGGAGATCGTCCGGCGTGAGAAGAAGGTCGGCGGGTGGCCTATCGAGATAGGCTTCTGGGTTGGTTCGTCCAACACTCCAAACAGATACTCGGCGATGCAGCCCGATCTGCCGACGCTGGCCGACCATCCGGATGATCGCTTGCTCGACGCCGATAGTGATAAGGTTGCGAACCGGTACCGCGAGGTCGTCGCGGCCTACAACAAGGTGCCACGTTGCCCATGCTGCGGCGAACTTACTGGACTGCGCCGATACAAGGCGCATGGGGCGACCAGGGAGCGCGCCGCGATCATCTGCTTCAATGCCAAGTGTGAGTGGAACAAGGCTCATGGCGGATTCGCGCCGCTTCCCTTCCTTCTGACCGACGATACCATCTACCAGCGCGCACCTGCGATCTTGCTCGGCACTATCGACAAGCTTGCAATGCTGGGACAGAGCACGTCGACCATCACCGAGATACTCGGCATGTTCGGCATGGCTCGTTGGGTCGACCCTGCTGGCAATCTCCGTAATCCGCGTAAGCTCGAGGAGCTGCAGGCGGGACCAAAGACCGAGGGCGCTGCAGGCGTGTTCCCGTCCTATGCCGGAGGCGAGAAGGTATTCTTCGATCCCTTCCCCTCCGTGATCATCCAAGACGAAGCGCATCTTCTCGAAGATAGCCTCGGGACCTTCAGCGGACTTTTCGATACCCTCCTTGAGAAAACATTCAAGACTATCGACGGGATATCGGGAGCAGCGCTTGGTGTCAGCCGTTACAGGGACTCGACCGGCGCTTTGACGCCTCGGCTTCCCAAGATCATCGCGGCGACAGCGACCATCAGCAATCCGGACAGGCAGCTCAAGGTGCTCTACCAGCGAAAGCCGCTTCGCTTCCCTTATCCGGGACCGGACATCTACCATTCGTTCTTCTCGGAGCCTGCAAGGCCACCAAAGGATAACGCAGCCAGGGTGCTACGTGCGGCGGCGTTGGAGCCGTCTCTCGCTCCGGAGGCGACCGCTCCTTGGATGCGCCTCTACGTCTCCTTGATGACGAACGATGCCACCCATACGGTGACGACTGTCGGAGTGCTCAGCTCCTTCCATACGGTTATCTCGCACCTCTGGTCTGCGCTGCTCGACGCCTCGACGTCGGCGGAGGCAGTTGCAGAACTCCGCTCGGCCGTATCCGGCGACGAGGGTGGAGACTGGCGGCGGGCTGCCATCGACCGCGTCCTTTCCGACGGCAGGACCGGCGACGTCATGGCGCTGATCGATCTCCATCGTATCGCGCTCGCCTACGTCACCAACAAGAAGGGCGGCGACCAGATCATCGACGCGCTGCACTCGGCAGTGGCCGACAAGCATCGGACGGCGAGCCTGCCGCATACCAAGTTCATCAGTCGTTTGATCTCGGGCGGTGTGGACATGCAGGAAATCCAGAGCGTGATGAAGGAGGCTGAGACGCCGTTCGGACCCGACGGCTATCCGAAGGTCGGCGAGACCCTCCGCAGTATCGTCGCGACGTCCGCCATCAGTCACGGCGTCGACGTAGACCGTTTCAACAGCATGTTCTTCGCGGGTCTGCCATCCGACATCGCGGAGTACATCCAGGCGTCGAGCCGCGTCGGACGCTCGCATGTCGGCTTCGTCATGTTGCTACCGACGCCACAGAGCAGAAGAGACCGGTACGTCATCGAGACGCACGACATCTTCCATCGTTTCCTCGAGAGGATGATCTCGCCGCCTGCGGTGGAGCGATGGGCCGAGACCGCGATCGACCGCGTCACAGCGTCGTATGTCCAGACATGGGCCATGCTGAAGGATGCGGAAGAATTCGTCGGACTTCCCGACGACAGGAAGTTCAACATCCGATCCAACGAGTTCACCACGACCCTTGGCTATCGAGCCAGGGCAGATTTGTTGGCTTTTGCCAACGACCTCGGCGGCTTCATGCTCGAGGCGATGGGAGCGAACGGACGCGGCGCCGAAGGCTTCGGTAGCCCCCCGTATCGCAACTTCTACCATGCCTCGACCGACCGGGCCGCACAGGAGCTCGGCACCAGCCTGCGGGGCCTCGACATTGAGTTTAGGCTGCAGAAATACTGGGAGCAGGCGGCAAGACTGCGCAAGCCAATGACCTCGCTGCGCGACGTCGACGAGGCAGGAGTCATAACAGCAGCCGACTTCCATCGCGCTGCCAGAGGCGGCTCGCTAAACGTGGACATGGCCGACGTGGCGAAGGTGATGAAGGCGATCCGTCGCCAACGTGGCGACAGTGCTGAGACAGACGCCGATGATCGCGGGGAGGGTTAAGAATGGCTTTCGGGACACGCAAGTTCGAAGGGCGCGGATACGGTCGACAGGGTTCCCTCGGCGACGAGGGCGACGCCAACAGAGCGACGCCGCCCAAGATGGTCCGCTCGCGTTCGCAGATCGCGACGGCCTATGCACCCGGCGTGCTGATGACTTGGGAAGGTGGCAAGGGTATCTGTAAGGCGGTTCCAATCGTCAAGGAGTTTGCGAACCCTCTGCCAGCGAACGTAACTCAGACGATCTTCGAAGGGATCAAGGAATTCGCTCAGAGTTGGCGGGATAGGGCGCGCGACGGATGTCCAGACGCACCCGACGAGTTCATACTCGATGATCCGTTCTACGATCACCGCACTGGCGACGTGACAATCGATCCGACCAGATTCGCCATGAACCAGCCGACCGTCGTCGGATACGTGCCTTATCCGCTTCTCTACCAGTGCGGCGTGTGCAAGACGCTGCGAGAATTCAAGAGCGTCGCAGAACAGGCGAAGCGTGGCCTTCCGGAAAAATGCAAGGATCACGATGCCCGATGGTCGCAGGTCGACGTCGTGTATGCGCACTGGTACGGAACCATCGAACCTTTGAGCGCCTTCAACTACGTCTTCGATGATAATAAGCAGGACGTGAAGCCTATTCAGAATTGCGCATGCGGGTGGACGACGTTCAAGCTCAAGAACCAACCGCCTGTCTTTAGCGAATGGCGATTCCAATGCGAAGAGTGCGAGACCACGCGTGAGTTGAAGAAGGCAGAACCGCACGTCTTGCTGAAGTTGAAGCTTGATCAGCAGAAGGGTGGACGAAAGTTTGAGTACCTTGAGGTCGACATGCTGCCGGTCTCCTACCGCGCCAGCAGCGCGTTCTATCCGCAGCGTGCGAGCTTCATCGAACTCCGCGAAGCGACTGTCGTCGAGCTGATGAGCCGGGGCCGCCAAGAGGATCTCCTACGCAGGTTGGCAGAGATCCATTCGATCCCCTATCGGGAACCGTCGGATGCCGAGATCGAAAACACGGTGGCGGGGGCGAGCAGATCGGACGAGTGGGACGACTACATCGCGACTCGAAACCTGTATCGAAAGAGGCAGGAAAAAGGGCAGGACGCGGCCGGCTTGAAGTCGGACATGGATGGTCTTCGCGAAAAGTGGTTTACCGACGGCCTAATTAGCCGCGGCGAGTTGTCCAGCGTCGCCATCGCCAACAAGGTCGGCCTGCGAGAGAATTGGGCGAGGAAGTTCGATCCTATCCGCCTGACGGTCGAGCACGCGGCTTTCGTCGAAGAACACATAAAGGCAGGAATGCGCGGCCCCCGCTACACAGCGGTGGACGTCACCAATCCCGACCTCCCTCTTTTCGAAAACGCCGGCGTCGCAGCGGAACTGGCGAGATACCGTAACGATGTGCAGGGCGTCCTCAACAAAACAGGCGTCGGCCAGATGGTCCTCATTAGAGGACTTCCGATTTGTGAATACAGCTTTGGATTTACTCGGGTCTCCCCAACGCCGGTATATCAGAGGGAACACAATAACAGGATCGTACCCATGCCGGTCCGGCTGGTCGCATTCGACGAGATGAAAAACCATCAGCGGCCGATCTACGTGACTCAGCAAAAGAACGAGGCGCTTTATGTCAAACTCGACGAAAAGCGTATTCGTAGATGGCTGAAGCGGAACGTCGTCATCGACATGCCTCCAGACGACGTCGGCATTTCTCAGGCGTATCTAGAACGGTATGAAGACTTCGGACAGTTTCTCGACGACTACAAGGACAAGGAGAGGCAGGGCGTGCCGCGGACGCTTGCGCCGTTCGTCTACATGCTTTTGCACTCGTTCTCGCACCAACTCATCCATTCACTCGCGGATGCCTCGGGCCTCGACCGCGACGGCATCGGCGAGTACGTCTTCCCGGCGGACATGGCCTTCACGATCTTCCGGAAAGGGATGACGCCGGATCTCGGCAACATTTCCGCCATGTGGCGGAACCACGCGATGGACTTCCTGCGGAGATCGATCGACCCGCGGATGCTTCGCTGCGGTTCGGGAAGTCTTTGCGACAGCAGGGGCGGGGCCTGTCCGGCATGCATCATGGTCAGCGAAGTGTCTTGCGGGTCCTCCAATCTGTTGCTGTCGCGATCCGTGCTTAAGGGGGGCCCGGCGCCTGAGTGGGAACTCGCCAGTTCTCCGGATATCGTCGGCTACTTCGATCCGGAGCTCGATCAATGAAGGCGTCATCCCTCGCGCAGGAAGGTCGAGCCCGCTTCGTCGTGACGATGCCGCCTTCGCCTAGTCGGATTGAAGCCGTGCTAGCTTCAACGCCGGCCGCCAAGCTCCTTGCCATGACGGAGACGGCGGACGCCTTCAGACATCTCGCTCGCAAGGCGCAGCATCGCTTGGTCGTTATGACTCCCTACATCGATGCAGTAGGTTGCGCGTGGGTGCTTGACATGTTTTCGAGCACGCCGGCGCGGGAGCGGGTCCTAATCCTCCAATCGGCGGAGCAGCTCACGAAATATGGCGTGGACGAGGCGGCCCTGCGTGCATCGGCGACGCAGATATTGATCTACGGCGGCGGCAGCACCGACGAAACCTTTCATTCGAAGATCGTCCTTGCCGACGGCAGCGACGCTTACGTCGGCTCCGCAAACTTTCTCTCGCGATCAAAAATGGCAAATCTTGAATGCGGCCTTATGGTCGAAGGACCGGTGGTCTCGTCGATTGCCACGCTCATCGAGGCGATTATGGCGACATTCGACGCAACAATTGTAGCGTAAAGCCAGGGACTGGTCTCCGAGCAGTGGAATTCGATAGCCCAATCTAAGTTGAATGCCTGCAACTTGGTGACCGAAAGTTCGGATTCTCCGATCAGGCCGTCGTCGTGCGGTTGAGACGACTGTCTACTCTTCAGCCAATCGCTCCTGGTTTCCGCAGTTCTTTTTGAGGTGGCTGTTTCACTAGCACCTGAATATTTCGGTCAGGGAGACGGAATACCGGATTCCGGGTGAGCAGCCTGCCGTCGTTTAATAGCGGTTCTGCCTGAAGATTAGGAAATGATCCGGCGCTCACGCGAACGAGGATTCGAAACGGCTCCCGCATGAACTGCACCGGGAAGGGACCGTCCCCGTGCTGGATACCATCTGGCCACCAATCGGATGTTCGGATCGAGAAGTTGGGACCACTGGTCCCGATATCGCCGAAAGCCGAATCCGATTAGTTCCGGAGAGGCCAGTCGGACGGAATGAGTTTTACTCCCGACGCCTTCGTCCATCGGCCCTTCACGGCGGCGACGTATTCCGGATCTTCCTCGATGTAGGCGTGTTCGATGAGGATGACCTGAAGCCCCGTCTGACGTGCAGTCTCGTCAAACAGAAACCGGACGATCTGCTGCATCGCGACCTGATCGTCGTCCTTTTCCATCTCCTGCAGCTTCTTCTCGTCTCCCCCCTTGGGATAGTAGGGACGACTGATCTGGTCGATGACTAAAAGGCCGGGGACGGGCGCCTTGATGGTTTCGAAAAGCTTCTGAAGCGAAAAGGAGAGGGCGAGATGGATCGCCAGGTAGTTTTGGTCGGAACCGATTTCGGCCATCGCAAGGACCGCCCGACGAGACGGCTCGACCAGCGAAAGGTTGGGGGTGGACGAGAACACGACGCGTGAGCCCGTCGCCGGCACCTCGGTGGGAAGATCAGCTAGCATTTCGGTCGCGAAGGCGCTGACCATATTTTCTGCGTCGCGAAGACGCTCCCTGCGCGCCTGCGGATCGACCTGGTCCCTAAGGTCCTCGATCCTAGATACCAGCGACGCCGAATCGATCGAAGCCGTCTGGAAGTCTTTCACCGTTGTCTCTAGGAACTGATCGATGCGACCTACTACCCGAGCCCTCTCCTGAAGCAGCGACCCCGTCTGCACTGAATCCTCCTCCACCCGAACGAGCCCGCTTAGTTGCGCCTCGACCTCTCTCAGGCGGTTGTATTTGGATCCGATTAAATTCTCGATGTGTCCCGAATGATCGTCGAGACGAGGTCGCATCTCGTCGACTGCAAGAACTTCGTTCGCAACGATGCTTAAGGAATTGCGGATCTGCTCGGCCATCGCTTGGCCGGCGCTATTCTGTGCATCACACACGGGGCAGCGTCCGTCGTCAAGCTTGAGATGGTCGACAAGCCTCAGCTTGTGCGATTGCCCGGATACGGCCGTTTCATACCCACTCGCCTCGCGAATGGTTCGCCTGAGCGTCTGCCGCTTTCCGCGGAGCGTTTGCAATTCGGAAACAAGCCCGCGCCGCTCCTCCTCCAGAACCGCGCGAGGCTCGGAGTCCCTCGTGTCGGAAGAGGCAATTCCGCTATCCGCGACGCTGGCGAGTTGACCAAGGAGAATTTCGTCGGATGTATCGGGCGAAGGAAGTTCGGCGACCAGGCCGACGCCTTGCGCCTGAGTCAGCAGTGCCATCGAGCGATGCGTCAAAAGACTCTGGCTCCGCTCCTGCGCTCTGGCCTCCCGTTCGATCTTTGTCAGGGCGGCTTCGAGCTGCCTGAGCGTCCGAGCGGCAAGAACGCTCGCCTGATCGACCGCACCCAGGAAATAGGGGATCGTCGCCTTGATGTCCCGTGCCTTTTCTGGCCTGTTCAAATCATGCAGTAAGGTCTCTCGGCTGGTGATCACGTCTCCCGACAAAAAGAGGTAGGGCGGCACGTCACGGATGGTCGCGCGGCCTTTCTCGCCCTTGGCAGCGGCGGTAGGGTCGTCCGTATCGTGAATACCGAACGTTTTTTCGATCATCGCACGCGCAGTTTCGCGGTTGGTTGGCCCCTCAAGCCCTTCCGACGTCTCCGGAAGCTCTAAGTTCCGGCCTGTCTTGACATACATCTGGCTGGTGCCGCTTCCGGCCTTCGGGATCTTTCTGCCGATGATGAGGTCGCTGTCGCCTTGCGACCAGTGAACGGCGACCGCCTCGGCGTGGTTGCGCACGAAGAAGGGTAGCTTGCAGTCCTTAGAGCCGAGGCAGTAGTCGATTGCGTCGATGATCGCTGACTTCCCCGTGCCCGAGGCTCCCGTAATCACGTTGACTTTGTCGATGTCGAATTCGAGCGTCCTACGCCTGCCACCCGTGCCGTAGAATGCAATTTCACGAACGTTCCAACGGTTCACGGCGTCACTCCGAATGCTGAGAAAATTGTTCCTGCCGATCCCGCCTTGCCCATCCAGGTGCCAAGGCGTTCCGCCCGCTTGACTGTTCGTTTTGGGTTCTCTGGAAGATTGGCGACCGGTGCTGGCGATAGGCTCCGTGCGCCGAGCCCGATCGTGCCTCCCGCGACGAGCGACAGCGCTCTTGTGCCAATTCCGAACCGCACCGCGGCGGAGACAATGTCCTTCGAGGCGTCGAGCCGGCTGCCAATATCCAGACGTACATCGGGATAGCGGTTGAGCCATGACAGGAGGCCGGTGGTGGCGGCCGTCTCCTCAAATGAGGTTTCCAGATCGTCGGACAGTGCGATGGGCAGGGCGAGGTACGCCAGGGCAAGGTCGGGCGATCTTCCGGAGGCTGCAACGTACTTCCGGCAAAACCCGACGAGACCGAACGTGACGAAGGCGGGGTTCGTCTCCGCGAAGAGGTCATAGGCGATGTTCATTTTTTGAATCCCAGACGCGCGGAATAGTCAGGATGCCATCCCACTCGTCCGTCAACCGAAAGGACATGGTACGTGCCCCGGATGTAGCTTGGCGTGGTGACACTCGACGCGATGGACTCTATCTTGTCCGGAGCATCGTAAAAGCTCCAGCTTAGCAGTTCGCGTCCCTTCGCCTCTTTCACTTCATCGGATTGTCCACCGCATTCTTCGCACATGTCAACGTGCTTGTAGGACCACTCCTCAGTAAGCCTGTCGTCGTACTTGGAGATCTTCTCTCGCCAGGATGGGTTCTCGGTGGACCATCGCGACCGTGATTCGCGAGCCCGCCATTCGTTAGTGACGGCCCTCTGAAGCCAGGCTCCGGTCCCGCCCACTAGACTTATCTGGCCCTCGACCATGGGATGTGAGCGATAGGTTTCGGGGGGAAGTTCTGCGGCAAAATGGTCCACGAGGTTGTCGTGCTCGATATCGGCGACAATCTCCATGTGTCGCTTCACCAGTTCGAAGCGATGGATAGCCTTGTCGCGCTTCCCACAGTGCGCATGGATGATCTGGCGGCTCCACCATTCCACCATCATCGCCGCCACGTGAGGCTGATTTTTCGCGAGCACAGACGTCAGGCTTTTCGCGAGCTCGTCCTCAATGTGCCGTATGTTCTGTTGGCCGGGCTTTATCCGGACCCTGGAAAGGATCTCGGCCTGCAGATCTTCAGTGAGATTCAGGAATGCCTCGCAACCAGACGCCCGCTTCGCATGCGGAAGCGGCTTGATGCCCTTCGCTTCAGCTTCCGCCCTTTCCTGAATAACGCGTTTAGCCTCGTCTTGCAAAGCGGCCAAAAGCCCGTCCCGGTCTTCGGTCTCATCGAGAAGAACCTTGAGTGGAGAGGTCGGCGAGATTTCCGCCACCGTGACAAGGTGCAGCAACGTGTTGGACAGGTCCAAACTGGGGAGCACGTCGATCCAGGCCTTCAATGTCTTCCACACGTTGACGCTAGCCACGGTTATCGCGTCCGGTTTCGCCGATAGCGAATGCTTGAGCTGCTCAAGGATCGTTTGCCCATTAGCCTCGAGAACGACGTCGTCGAGCGTCTCGAGATAGATCACTGCTTCGAAGCTTGTCTCGCTCCAAAGCCTCAGGAGAGCGTATTGGGCCTGATAGAGAAACCCCAGGGCTGAGGCGTCTGCGCTGTGGGCATTTGTACTGTCCAATTTCGGCCTCGCGGATGGGAAACTGCAGTCGGCTGTGCAAACGCGTTATACTTGTGATTCTATGAGTTGCGCAGGCACAGCTTGTGTAGGTTCCCCGGGTGCAATACTCAAGATGCAACTTCATGTTCCGAAGACCAATTTCATATTTTTCGCCAGAAAAGGTTACCGAAGAGGGCGATTGACGTTGTTACACTCCCACTCGGCTTTTTTACTCGCCCTTTAAATCGGAGCCTAGCCGAATCTGCTAGCAGCGCTGATGGTCGAGCGCGGCTTTAAGTCGGCCTCCTATTGGTCGCCTGCGTAAAGGAATAATGAGGCGATTACTGCGAGAAATAGTTTGTCGATCAGGAGTATGCGAAAGTCCGCAGGCCGACCGGACGCCGCATCGCTCGCAGCCTTTAACTTCGATCGTGTTAGAAGCGAGAATAGGTCGGGCTCGGCTATCGTGGAAATCTTCATGACCTATGGCTGCCGGCGCAAACCCTCGCGATTAGAGCGGAGCAAGTCCAGCGCTACATCAAGTCTCGGAAATGACTTGAGAATCGTGCGTGAAGATCCCCCAGCAATCTAAGACGACGGGTTCGTATCCGTTCACATCAGGATTTTTGTCAATTGTTCATTCGAGTGGCATCGAATTTCTCCTTCGTAGGCGGATCCACGGTCTGAGCCCATAGCAATTACCGGCCCGGTTCTCGGGCCTATACAACCTCACATCCGGTCGCCGCTCTCACGCGGCTGCTCCGGTCGCCGCTCTCACGCGGCTGC